>JAFOVD010000021.1 GCA_017392525.1 Lachnospiraceae bacterium | reverse complement strand
TGTACAAGCTTTGCAATCTCGTCAACCTTTTCATCTGTCAGAATGTATTTTCTTCTGAACCAGACGATTGCAAAGAATAAACCTGCCATAGGAATTAATGTCATAATCATTCGAAGTCCCATTTTCTGATTCAATGCCACATTAGCTGCATAATCAATTGCATCAGATGCATTATCTGTATCCTTGCTGAGATTTAAAAACTGAAGTGCCATAGCTGCAATAAATGCAGAAACACCGGATGCAAGTTTAACTACAAAGGTCTGCATGGAGAAGATAACTGTTTCATCTCTTCTCTTATTCTTCAGTTCTCCATAGTCAACGGTATTTGCAAGAAATACTGTTGTAAGAACAGATAACATTCCATTTGCTGCGAAGATGCAGAATCCAGGAATAAATAACATATACACATTCTGCATGGAAGTGGAAGCCATCATAAGAAGTGATGCATATCCAACAATTGCCATGGCAAGACTGATAAAGTAAATCTTAATAGAATTAAATAATATACGAAGCAACGGATACAATAGCATGATTGCAAGTGTCTGAATCGCTCCGCCAAACAAAGTAAACTTGGTATAATCATCTCTCCATCCGATTCCTCCAAAATCATATTTGAAGAAATAGATTACGAGATTTGATGTGATATAGATACTGCAGTTTACCAAAATAATACAGACAACTACTGCCATGGCCTGATCATTCTGAACAAGTGCCTTAATCATCTGACCAACGCTGGCTGTTGACATATCTGTAGTTGATTTTTCCTTAATGTTAATACATGTAATTGCAATAAAAACAACAAATATAATTGCCACACCTAAAGTGAAATACTTAAAACCGATAATTTCAATCTGACGATCTGCCGTACCGCTTTCTGCGAAAATGCGACCAACCACATAAACAGCTTTAGTAGTGATTACCGAAATCAAAGCTGAACCAACAGCTGCACAAGAACGTGCCAAAGTTGTAAGCCCTTCTCTTTCCTTGCCGCCTTTTGTGAAAGCAGGAATCATAGACCAATATGGAATATCCATCATTGTATAGGTAACACCCCAAACAATGTATAAAACAGCTGCATATGCAATCAATCCGGAACCACTAAGTGTTGGAGGTGCTGCAAACATCATGAAAAGAATCACTGCATTGGTCAAAGTACCAATCATAAGCCAAGGGCGGAACTTGCCCCACTTTGTCTTGGTCTTTGCAACTACCACACCCATAATCGGATCGTTAATCGCATCGAAAATTCTTGCACAAAACAGGATTACTGCCATAGCCGCTGCGCTCACACCCAGCAAATCCTGAAAATAATACAATACAAAACTTGCAGAGAGCATGTATACCATGTCCTTTGCAACGGCTCCAAGACCATAGGAGGCCTTTTCAACGCCTGTTAAACATCTTCTGTTTTCCATAATTATCTCCTTTATATCGACGGCGCACCCCTACGCCGTTTCCCTTAAAAAATATTATTTATACTCTCTCAAAAAAAACTACTGATTTTTCATACCCATTGCAATCTTTACTACGTTGTATGCGCCATCGTATAAACCGATAGACTTATTAACTTTTATTGCATCACACATTTCATCCAAAAGATCTGTCTGCATAAACATATCAATCATCTGCAGTGTATGTGGAATATCACGACATTCCAGCGTTCCTTCACCCATCTCAGCGGAATGAATTGCACCCCACATCTCATGCTTACCTACACGCTTGATAAACAGTTTTGGAACCGGATAAAATGCCAACTCACTTGGCTTTGTAACCAGGACATCTGTTCCACGCATAAGCAGATTCGTAATATAGACAGCTTCAAAAATATCACTATGATAGAATCCGTGAATCCCATTCAGTTCTCCATCCAGAATCTCTTCTGCAAATCTTGATGCTCCTTCAAAATCCTCGAAATGCTCCGTAGCGACTTCTGTCATCTCCGGAATCTCTTTCTTTAAATCATCCCAGACATTTTTATAATCACCAACATTTACCAGAAGCGAAGCCTTGTTTTCCTTTACCATTGGAAGCAGATATCTAATGATTGCAGCGAAGATTTCCTTCTGTGCACCGGCTCCACCAATGGTAAGTAAAAATCTCATTGGTTTGTTCTTAGCCTTTCGGTCCAATCTTCTCTGACAATCAGCTTCAATATTCTCCACTAATTCATGATCAATATAATGACCTGTATAAATCAGAGAATCCTGTGGCATAGGGTTACAAACCTGCTTTTTATTCATTCCGTTTAGGATACGATAACCCATATATGCATTCTTGCACTGAATGGTATGAACCGATCCCTCTGACAGATGCAGCGCCATAGGCCAGTTATCCGGAATCGCATTAACCACATGCTTCATTCCCGCATGAATCGCTGACTGTGCAGGCCATACATGAGTACCGATAACCGGAATATCCTTAGGAATATTACGATAAACCGGCGCCATAAGTTCCGCATTCTTCTGGTCGGAAGCATTGTAAGAAAGGGCTCTGAATCCTTCATAATTCAATGGTTCCCAAACCAGTTTGTTGAAAATCGGATTCTTGGACCATCTTGATCCAAGAGAATACAAATCATTCTGAGCACTAATCACCTTGGTACATGTTGTCTGTGGGAAGGAATTTAAATCCAGCCAGTAAGGCTTATATCCCAATGCTTTTGCCGCACTTGCCATAGCCATTGAGATACGATAATGACCGAATCCCATTCGAATATTGCTGACGATAATTCCCTTTTCTGTATCAAATTCTTCCGGACTCTGTCCTTCCTCCAGGCGAATATCAGAAACACCCAGCATATCTCCAATCACCGGATTCTTACGAACGATAGTTGGATAACTTACATTGGAGTCATCTCCAAATTTCTTCATATACTTCTTTTTGGACTTTAACGCCTTGTTGTACACTTTCTCCGGCATAACATTGCCAAAGATGACTTTTGACTTGTCTTTCATTTCCTACCCCTTATTCTTTATTAATTTGAAATGTAATTTCCTTTACTTTCATATTGTCTGCATAAAGTCGAACCTTTGCAGTCCCCTCTTCGCCGATTGTTTTAACGTAGGTACCGGCCATACCACCTCTAAAAGAAGTCACAACCGGACCAATCACCTGAAGAGGTCCCTCAACCTCAATTCGAAGTGGATCGTTAAAATAATTCAAAATATTCTCATTTTCATCTGCTGCCAAAACCCTTATCTCAGCAACATCATATGTATGATTCTCCACCAGGTTGGTCGAACTCACCTCAGTTAACATCTGCCGCTTGGTCATCGGACTCTTCACAATGGATTTTACGACCTTACCATCCTTAATTGCATCGAATCTATACTCCTTGGATGATCCGCCCCAGTCTCCGATATACTTCTGATACAGTGGAACTGCTTCCTTGGGATTCATACCATAAAACAGAATCAGACGAAGGGCTGCCCAGGCAATCCCAGCTGTCATCTTGCCTCCATTCATGGAGAAAGAATTCAATACATATTTGGTAAGTTTTGCCTTTCTCTTGCTGAATCCCTCCTCTGAAGCGATTCCATTGCCTACATAATCATCTATCAGAATCGGACCATGAGCCAAATTTCTGTACTTACTATCCTTTGGGAAATACTCCTTTAAGAGCTTTCCGTTTTTGTACATACGAACCGAGTCTGCATTGGAAATGATAAATGTATCTCCACGGTTACTAGCAGGATGTTCTCCAATATCCATGGAGGAAGAAACTTCCAATACAACCCTGTCCTCTGACTGCGCCTGATAAACAGATGCTGCGAGCTTTTCATTTCTAAACATATCGCATACACCGTGATAGCAGATTCGATCTCCGGAACCAAAATCCTTGTGTGTATTGTAATCAAACATGCACCATCCAAAGGAACCGGACACCCCATCTGTTCCGGCAATTGCATCTAAAACATTGGCATGTCGAATCAACTGCTCCATACGATGTTCCTCCCAGTCAAAGGACTTGGTCGGATACATATGACCGTTGTATTCTGTAACCAGATACGGTTTCTCCATATCATTTGTTACCTTTTTCTTTGGAAGACAGCCCTGATTTCGTCCACTGTGAACGAAATCATTGTATGTCATAACATCCTCCTGGATATTGGTATTCTTATCCGCTGTTCTGGCCCGAACCCCTCCTGTCTGCCTTGTAGGGTCCATTTCATGTGCCAACTTATTGGTTCGCTCGTAAAATGCGTCATTGTCCTCAGATTCATTAATACGAACACCCCAGATCATAATAGAAGGATGATTTCTATATTGTTTTACCATCCGTGCCACATTATCCACGGCGAGATCCCGCCAATCTTCATCGCCTATATGCTGCCATCCCGGAATCTCTGTAAACACTAACAAACCTCGTCTGTCACATTCGTCAATAAAATAATGTGACTGTGGATAATGAGATGTACGCACCGCATTCACCCCAAGTTCTTCTTTTAGGATTCGTGCATCATAACGCTGCATACTCTCCGGCATCGCATATCCCACATACGGGAAACTCTGATGTCTATTCAGTCCACGAATTAAAAATTTTCTACCATTGAGATAGAATCCGTCTGTCTTGAAAACTGCTTCCCTAAATCCTATGGTTGCAGAATAACTGTCCACAAGTTCTCCATCCAACATAAGTTCTGTGACCATTTCATAGACAACCGGAGATTCCACATCCCAGATAGAAGCCGAACTGACCGGTGCAATAATCTCCTTCTTTCGAAGGGGCGCATTACCAAGAATCTGTCTGTCATTCAAGAACTGATTCACTGTCAGTCTTCCGCTCTCCAGTAGATTATCTCCCTCTTCCGATAGAGTGATTTCTGACTTCACCGTACCCATGACGCGGATGTCCGCAATCTGTTCTCTTGTCAGTCCTGCTGTTCGAACCGATTCCATACTCGGCTGATAGAAGATATCTTCTATATAAACCGAATTCTCAATTGTGAAATACACATCTCTGTAGATTCCACCATATGTCATATAATCAACCACAAATCCAAATGGCGGCTGGTTAATATCCTCATTTGAATTGACCTTTACAGTCAATAGATTTTCTTCACCGTACTTGAGATATCTGCTGATATCTATTGTAAAAGCAGTGTATCCCGTATGAGATGCTCCAACATGTTCCCCATTCAGATAAACATCTGCCTCATGTGCCACTCCCTCAAATGTAAGAAGTACCACGTGATTACTCCAGCTATCCTCCGGAATAAAAACCCTCTGATATGCTGAAATCATCTGATAGGTTGACTCATCAAAATAATGAAATGGTGTCTCTCTGCATGTATGCGGAATTGAAACACATGCTCCACCTTCCATCTTTTTACGAATCATGTCGTCTTGAAATTTCTCCCAAAACTTCCAGTCACGGTTCAAAAAGATTTTTTTACCCATGAATTATCCTCCCGAATATAACCCCTTAAGAATACTCCCCTGAAATCAGCCTAGGATACGACCTTGATTCCATCTACCAAAATGTCAACCAGACCTTGTAAAACATCACTGTAATTCAGCTGATTCTGTGCAAGTTCATCCCCTGTCAGGAAACGTTCGATTGCCGCTTCAAATGTAAGCTGAAAAACAATCTTATCCACCGGACGAAAGACCCCTTGTTCAATTCCTTCATCCAGCAAAGATAATGTCAATTCCCAACCACTCTCCAAACGGCTCTGAATACGTTCGTATACTTTTGGGTATTTATCCCTTACCGTATAGAGTTCTGTAAAATTCACATCAACCGATGTCTCAGGAAGTACGCCTAAAATATGTTTAAAACGTACATCAATCGGTAAATCTGCTTCCTTTTTGAGAAGCAAATCTTCTCCTGCTTTCACTGAATCAAAGAAGTAATCTACCATGGCAAAGAACAAGCTCTCCTTATCCTCATAGACAGTATAAATAGTCTTCTTGCTCATCCCCAATTCCTTGGCCAAGTCATTCATCGTAAACTTAGGCCCCTTTGTCTCAGATACCTTGAATGCCGCTTCAATAATTTTGGTTTTGATTGCTAAATTATTTCGATTCATATATCTCCCTTTCAGCCGGTTTTGTCGGAAACCGGAAACCGTATTTAACATTTCAGTTTCCTTAATTTTAGCATTAAAAAAAGAGAGATTCTATCCAGCATATATGCCAAACATACCTCTCTCATTTTGTCATTATTTACCATATGAAATGTGGAAACTTCCGATTTATCGGAAACTAACTATTTATCAAACGTTTCCTTCAGGACCTCGATATTTTCATCTGAATGCTCAACCTCTTTGGAATAAAGATGCGCAGAATCCACCATATCATCCACTGTATAAATGCCCTTATTCTCTTCTAAATATTTCTGAATCGCCATAATATAGATTCCCGCAACAGATCTGTTAATCAGTCTTCTCTCTTCCTCAAAATCAATGGCAACATTTTCTGCGAAATCGTCATCTTCGGATTTCTTCTCCAGTTCTGACAATCGGAAATATACATCTATCTCATATCGGAAAATAAAATACGTTGCTATCTTCTCAAACCAGATTTCAAACTTATTAGAACAAGCCTGTTGAAATTCTGCCCGAACAGCTGCATCCTCTATCTTGGCACGATACTCCAAAAGCTTATCGAATTCCTTTTCCCATCGGTACTCAATAGAACACTTATCTCCGTTCATATCAAGATTTCCAAGCACATGATAGAGATCATCGAAATCAATATTCGAAAGAGATAAACCCAGCACAGTCTGTAATCTCTCTTCCAGAGATTTTGTTCTATCCTGAATCTTACTAATATGCTCATCTCGAAGTTTTAAAACTCGTTCCAGAAGAATCGGATCATACAGAAACTCCTCCGTATCATCATCCAAATATCCCATTTCCGCATCTTCGTCATCTCCAAACGGATCAACATCAAACTCCTCTGTCTCTTCTTCCTCTGTCTCTTCTCTGATATATTTCACCGGGTCATCATCATAGAAAAAGATTCTACCCAGTTCACAGCAGGAAAGCGAAATATCATGCTGCTCATAATCCCCTGTAACAACAAAATATCTTGGATGCTCTGTACAAGTCTGACAGATCCTATCCTCTCCGATTTCCGTAATAATATCACATAGATTCTGCTCATTTAAAAACGGACAGCGATTGTCTGGTGTTACCTGGAAGAATTTCTGATCTCCATCAACCACCAGACTATTTCTCAATCTGTCTCCAAATGCGCCCGGCTCCACCTGATAAGAATAGTAAGACTCATCATCCACATCTATAATCCAACCTGCGCAACAACTATCCTCGCAAGCTCCCGCTATACATTTAAACTTCTCATAATAATCCGGATAAACTAACATATTAAACCTCACAAAAGGCCACAGCTTATGCTGTGACCCCTAATATTTCCAAACTTCTATCTAGTATACCATGCATAGCAGCAATTGCCATCCCATAATTTACAATTGGTGTATTTGAGCGCTTGCATATTTTCATTCGCCCCTGCATCTCCGCAGCATTTATCATACACGCTCCGCAATGTACCACCAGTTTATATCCATCTAAGTCTTCCGGAAATGTTTGACCGGAAGTAAATTCATACACAGGTCTTACTCCGGTGAAATTCTCAATCCAGCCCGGCATCTTTACTGTACCGATGTCATTACACTGCCTATGGTGACTGCACGCCTCGGAAATGAGCACTTTGTCGCCGTTTTTTAATGATTTCAAAGCCGCCACTCCGGAAAGCATCGTGTTCAGGCTACCCTTGTATCTTGCCATTAGGATACTAAAACTTGTCAAATATATATCCTTAGGCACCAGAGGATCAACTACCGAAAAGACCTGGGAATCAGTTATTACAACTGCCGGTTTTTCCTTCATATTGGCAATCGTTTGAGACAATTCCTCCGGCTGACAGCAGATTACGCTGCAATGATAATCCAGAAGCTCCCGTAGTACCAGCTGCTGAGGCAAAATTAAACGCCCCTTCGGTGCGGATTCATCTACGGGAATAACGAGAATCACCGTATCTTTGTGCTGTAATTTATCTACAATTAGATATTTTTCTTTTTCTTTTGGCTTAAGATGCGCAAGTTTCTCCTTCAATTCATAAATTCCGTGATTTGTTTTACCACTTACCGGCAGGATTTCCTCCTCCGGAAGGTACTTCTTTACTTCAGAAATAATCCGCCTGCTCTCATCCGGTACGATTTCATCCACATGATTGCACACTATACAGTGCGCCTTATCCTCCTGCTTCATAAGCTGCAGAAATTCGATTTCCGAGTTGTCCAGGGCAGCATTTCTTCCATCCAGAACCAATACTGCAATATCTGTATGTCGAAATGCTTCCCTGGTCTTTTCCAGACGAAGATTTCCCAGTTCTCCCTCATCATCAAACCCCGGTGTATCAATTAATACAATCGGGCCAAGCGGCAAAAGCTCCATGGACTTTTTCACCGCATCCGTGGTTGTTCCCTTATAATCAGAAACCACCGATACATCCTGGGAAGCAATTGCATTAATTAAACTGGACTTTCCCGCATTTCTCAGTCCGAAAAATCCAATATGTATTCTCTCTCCGCTTGGTACATCCATTAATCCCATGCTTATACTCCTGTCACACTACAACTAGAATCGGAAATCTCTTCGATCTGAATTCTTGATTGCTTCAATATTATCCGCTGCAATCTTACGAACAGATTCCTTGGTAATCTTCTTCAATTCCTCATCAATCATCTTAAATCCAACTTCCTTAGTCTCTTCAGATGCATAGTCCACAAGATATTCTGTTAGCGTCATCAAAGCATTTGGATGGCAACAATTTAAAATCTGACCATTTTTACAGAGTTCCATAAATCTATCACCGGTTCTTCCTGCACGATAACATGCCGTACAGAAAGATGGAATATGACCGGTATCCATTAACCAATGAACAACCTCATCCAGGGTTCTCTGGTCGGAAACGTCAAACTGCTCTGTATCATGAGGGCGCTCCTCTTCTGTATAACCACCTACGCTGGTTCTGGAACCACCGGAAACCTGGCTGATACCAACACGGAGCATCTTACGGCGGACTTCCTCACATTCTCTTGTGGAAATAATCATTCCGGTGTAAGGAACTGCAATACGGATACATGCTGCAATCTTTACAAACATATCATCCGGTATAGAATTATCAAATGCATCCGGATCAATATCATCTGCATGCTTTACTCTAGGTACGGAAATAGTATGTGGCCCCACACCATGAACGGCCTCCAGATGCTCTGCATGCATAAGAAGTCCGGCAAATTCATAACGATAACTCTGAAGTCCAAATAAAACTCCAAGTCCTACATCATCAATTCCACCTTCCATCGCACGATCCATAGCTTCCGTATGATATGCATAATCATGCTTTGGTCCGGTTGGATGCAATGCTTCATATCCCTCTTTGTTATATGTCTCCTGGAACAAAATATAAGTTCCGATTCCAGCCTCTTTCAGCTTTCTGTAATTTTCTACCGTAGTAGCTGCAATATTAACATTTACTCGACGGATATCACCATTCTTATGATGAACTCCATAAATCGTATGGATACAATCTAAAATATATTCAATTGGATTGTTTACCGGATCCTCACCAGCTTCAATTGCCAATCTCTTGTGTCCCATATCCTGAAGTGCAATTACTTCATTTCTAACTTCTTCCTGTGTCAACTTCTTACGTGCAATATGCTTGTTCTTAAGATGATATGGGCAATATACGCATCCATTTACGCAATAGTTTGACAGATACAACGGAGCAAACAGGACAATTCTATTACCATAAAATGCCTCCTTGATTTCCTCTGCCACATCAAACATCTTCTGAATTCTCGATTCATCTGTACAAGCAAGAAGCACAGATGCCTCTCTATGTGTAAGACCACGGCAAACACAACCTTTGTCTGTCTTTACCGGTCTTGCCTTCTCTAATAACTCATCAATCAGTTCCAAGTTATCCTTGTTCTCATCCGCATATTTTAAAGTCTCACGGATTTCCTCATCACCGATAAACTCTTCTGCTTTCAATGACTTTACATCATACTTTGCCATTTACTTATAACCCTTCTTTCAATACTAAAATTTGAAATGCAAACGCATCTCTCTATATATCAACCTTCACATCGATTCCAACCAAATCGATCCCCACGGTCAATAACCAACTCATAGCCTATCGACTTCATACGATTCTCTAGGCATCCTCTACACTGTGCCGACTCTTCTCCGGTACATATCTTGTTATCATA
>JAFOVD010000020.1 GCA_017392525.1 Lachnospiraceae bacterium | reverse complement strand
GGAACTTTAATATTGGTTTTTGCATTTTGGGTTTCCTTTGCCATAAGACACCTCCGTAAAATTCAGATTTTGCTTCCGCGGAAAAAACACGCAAAAGCAATAACGTATATAAAAAGTATATCACCATTATCTGAAAAAATGCTATAACTAATAGTACCAGGTTCAATAAACTTGGGTGTATCATACTCATCGATGATTATAATAGGGGGTTTTTGTCAACGTCTATTTTGAATCGTTTACCATATCCCCATTACATGTTGCATCACAAGGCTTACAACTGTTATTCCGCCCCAGCAACATCCACCAAGCAGTATCGGCTTTCCACCGGATTTAATGAGCTTGATCACGTTGCTGTTCAGGCCTATAGCAGCCATGGCCATTATGATAAAGAACTTGCTAAGTTCTTTAAGAGGTATAAAAATATCCGAAGGTACTCCCATTTCCAAGCAAAGTGTTGTGATGATTGAAGCAAGAACAAAGAACACTATGAACATCGGGAATGCTCTCCTGAAGCTAAAACCGTTGGTGGTGCTTCCATCCTTTTTTGCTTCCTTTGCTCTCATATAAGCAAGAACCAGTGTAATCGGAATGATTGCTAATGTCCTTGTAAGCTTCACTGTAACTGCCTTGTCCAAAGTCTGACTACCCAGGTTCCACATGCTGTCCCATGTTGACGCAGCTGCGGTGACGGAAGAAGTATCATTAACTGCAGTTCCCGCAAAAATACCGAAAGCCTCTCCTGTTGTGATATCAAAACCTATAAGCTTTCCCAGCGAAGGAAAAAGAAGTGCTGCCAGCACGTTAAAGAAAAATATCACAGAAATTGCCTGTGCCACTTCATCATCATCCGCATCAATGACAGGAGCCGTAGCTGCAATTGCTGAGCCGCCGCATATTGATGAGCCAACTCCGATAAGAGTAGCTGTGTTTCCTTTGATATTCATAACCTTATGAAGAATCCATGATAGGATAAGCGATGTTGAAATCGTGCAGATAATTATAGGAAGTGACTGTTTCCCGGTCTGAAGAACGACCGAAAGATTCATACCAAATCCAAGGAGGACAACAGCCTCCTGCAGAATTATCTTTGATGTAAACTTTATTCCATCAGCCGCCTTCCCCTTGTCATTCCAGAACAGGGCTATTATCATGCCCAGAATGATTGCAATCACCGCTCCGCCAACGACAGGGAAGCGCTTTCCCAGGAGCCATGAAGGAACTGCAATAGTGAAGCATACTATTACTCCCATGTAATTCTTTTTCAAAAAATCCATCTCAAGACCTCTCTCTCTTTTTAATCTGTTCTTTCGCAGGTCTTATTCTATTCTGTCTTTTGAAAAAGATAAAATTATATATTATTATATATCCATAAACATTTCTTATCGTTAGGGAGGACTGATTATGCTGGATTTCAGGATAGATACCTTTCTATGTGTTTGCAGGCACCTCAATTTCACCAAGGCGGCTAAGGAGCTGAATATTACTCAGCCCGCTGTTTCTCAGCACATACATCATCTTGAAAATGAATACGGGACAAAGCTG
>JAFOVD010000019.1 GCA_017392525.1 Lachnospiraceae bacterium | reverse complement strand
GTCTCTATATATTTTTCCATTGTAAAAACCAACCCTTAACTTATTTAATTAATGTCACATGCCTCTCCATGTGCCACCTTCTTCTGTCTGTAAAGATCTTCATCTGCAATAGACAGAAGCCCCTGTACCGTACGTATATTTTTCGACAATCGACCAACACCGATACTTGTTTCTATCTTATATGGCTTGTCATACTTTTCATTGATATCATCCACAGCTCGTTCTATCGTTGATAAAATCTGCTGTACCTCCGGCAGTTTTCTCTGTTCAGCCGCATAGACATACATATTGTCCGCATGCACTTCCCCCGAATAACGGTTTACCCAATGATAAATTTTTAGCCTTCTCTCTATCTGCTTTCTTCCCGGCTGCCAGATTCCACGCTCCAGATTCTCCTGAAAATCCATTCCACTATAGGATTGGATTTCCGAATCCTCGCCCTTCTTTGCATTTACCAGTTCACTTGCAATTCTCCTATCCATCTCAATTGTTCCTTCTGATGGCATATCCACAAGCAGCAGGAATTCATCTCCGCCAAAACGCGCAAGAAATGTGTGGTGAGGGATCTCTTTTGCAGCATTTGTTAGAGCTTCTGCAAAATGAATCAGTGCAATATCCCCCTCCTGATGCCCATATTTATCATTAATCTGTTTAAATCGATTCAAATCCATCATAAACAGAAACAGTACCGTATTCTCTTTTCGATGTGAAATCCGCTGATTCATTTCCTGCAATAACTGTCCCTTATTATTAAGTCCCGTCATCGCATCCTTGGAAATGGAATTTTCCAACGAATCCATATACATTGCAATAACCGCAATTGCATACCCCAATGAAAGAATCGGGTAATATCCATGTACCAATACCTGAATTCCTCCGGCCACTGCAGGAATCATAGCACATAAAATCATACGATCAATGTAATGCTCTCTGTACTCATTTTCCGGTTTTCTTCTTTCAAATCTGAGATTAATAGCTATCACCGCACAATACCCGTAACTCATAATAAGTTCCAGTAAAATTGCCTCGCCATAATGGAACACATGGTTTTCCATATAGAAAAACTGTTTCGTAGACAGATTGATGATAAGGAGTCCCAGATTCACCAGTGTAACAATAGATGATTTCAGATGTTGCTTACTGTCCCATCGAATCTCCGGATGCAGAATCATCTGGTAATAGACAAAAAAGCATTGACTGCCCAGGGTGATTGTAAGGAAATACGCAGAAAGCATAAATATCATAAGCACATCCGGCATACGATAAAACCGATCATTTCCAAGTACAATTACAGTATCTAAAACAATTACAAGAGCCAGGTATGAAGCAAGTCTTGCAAATGTCTGATAAACCAAAGCTCTACCCTTCCCCAGGATATTTCGCACAGCGATTGCCAGAATCAAATATGCGCAAAATCCATTCAATACCGTATACTGAATCAGGAAATGCCTCATTAATTCTTCAACACTCATATGGCCTCTCCTCTTTATTTACTGCTCAAGAATCTGATCCATAAAGTCCCAGATTTCTTCTCTTCCTTCTTTGGTTACAGATGAATATGGAACAATAATCAAGTCATCCTCCTCTGCATGTAAACATTTCTCAATGTTTTTTACACTTTGCTGAATCTGATGTTTCTTCAACTTATCCGACTTTGTTGCAATAACGATTGTCTGCATCTCCATGTACTTTAACCATTCATACATCTCAACATCATTCTTGGTAGGATCATGACGGATGTCAATCAGGAGAAATACCACTTCCAACTGTTCTGAAGAAGTAATATATCTCTCAATCATCTCGCCCCATTTTTCTCTCTCAACCTTGGAACTCTTTGCGTATCCATATCCAGGAAGGTCCACAAGATAGATTTCATCATTAAGATGGTAAAAATTCAAAGTCTGTGTCTTGCCCGGCTGTGCGGAGGTTCTTGCCAGAGACTTTCGATTCATCAGAGAGTTAATCAGACTGGACTTACCTACATTAGACTTGCCTGTAAATGCCACCTCCGGCTGGGTATTATGTGGTAACTTACTTGTTGGCCCACATACTGTTTCTAATTCTGCTTTCTTTATCTTCATATAAAATCCTTTCGATTTACTTACATTTTCTTACAGTACTATTATAGTAAACTTAGGCAAAAAAATACAGATTGCTTGCAATCCACAAACAATCTGTATTCTATCATCTTATCAATGGAAAACAGCCTATGCGCTCTCTTCTTCCTTCTTGTCAGAAATGCTGAGAACCTTGGCATCTTCCTTATTTTCTAAAAGCATATTGTCATCGACAATCTCTTTTGTAATTGTAAGTTCTTTGATTGACTCATCTGATGGAACACTGTACATGTAATCCATCATAACATTTTCCATGATTGC
>JAFOVD010000004.1 GCA_017392525.1 Lachnospiraceae bacterium | reverse complement strand
GTTCGATTCCGGTCTGCGGCATTTTTGAGGAAACTCAAAACAGAATATATGTGTGAGTAGCTCAGCTGGATAGAGCACTTGGCTACGGACCAAGGTGTCGGGGGTTCGAATCCTCTCTCGCACGTTAGTTAACCTGAAAACCATTTCGGTTTTCAGGTTTTTTTGTTGGATATTTTCTGTTTACCATTATATAATCAGCACTAAAAATTTTAGAAAACAGAGTGAAGGATTGGAATGGAAGAAATTAGCATTTTGAACGGAATTAGGAGTGTTTCTGCTTGTTTTTCTTATAGTTTCAAAGTACAATAGATGTTACGCACTTGTTGATTTAAATCAATAAATATAGAAGAAATGATAAAAAACAGATATGAGGTAGAATCATGGGTATTGTAGTTGTAGGAGCCGTTTTTGTTGACATTAAGGGATATCCGCAGGCACAGTATATTCCGGCAGGAAGAAATGTCGGACGTGTTATGCAGGTACATGGTGGAGTTGCTCGAAATGTTGCAGAAGATATTGCAAATGTGGAACTTAAGCCAACTTTTATCAGCGTAGTGGATCATACCGGAACATCCGATGATGTTATAAATAAATTGAATCGTCATAAGGTAGATACGTCTTATGTGACACGTACTGATAGCGGACTTGGTACATGGCTAGCAATCTTTGATAATGAGGGAGATGTGGTGGCATCTATTTCCCAGAGACCGGATTTAAGCGCCATCGGTAAAGTGTTTGAAGAGCATGGTGATGAAATCGTTAAGAACGCGGATTCTATCGTCGTAGAGATTGATATGGATGCTACAATTTTGAAGACAATTTTCAAGTTGGCAGAGAAATACAATAAGCAGGTTTACGCCGTAGTATCCAACATGACAATTGCCATGGAGAGACGTGATTTACTCAAGAAAACCGGTTGTATTGTCTGCAATCAGGGTGAGGCAGGTCTATTATTCTCAGAGGATTACTGTGATGTTGCTCCGGAAGAAATGGGAGAAATCCTTGCTCGTAAGGTTGAATTGGCACATATTCCAAAGATGATTATTACCATGGGAGATCAGGGCGCTGTATGGGCGCAGGAGGACGGAACATATGGATTCTGTCCGCCACAGAGAGTATCTGTTGTTGATACTACCGGATGTGGGGATGCATTTTTCGCAGGAACTGCAATAGGTTTAACTTATGGTAAGAGTTTGGCAGATGCCTGTGCAATCGGCACTCGTCTTGCTTCATCGGTGATTGCTACCAAGGAGAATGTTTGCCCACGATTCCTTCCGGAAGAATTATCGTTGGAAGTAGATTATAAGTAATAAATGAAAACTGATATAGAGAGTACAAATTAGCCAGTTATAGTTAAATGCTATAGCTGGCTATAGTTTTATTTGAGGAAATGAATCATTTCTATTGATTGTCAAAAGTTTTGGGGAATAGTAAGATAGATTGGAAAAGGAAATAGAAAATGGAGGTTACTTAATATGTATCAGGATACAAAATGTATCGAAGGCGGATATACTCCAAAAAATGGAGAATCCCGCATGATTCCAATCGTACAGAGTACAACATTTAAGTATGATACAAGTGCGGATATGGGGAAATTGTTTGATCTGGAGGCAAGTGGGTATTTTTATTCCAGACTTCAGAATCCTACAAATGATTATGTGGCAGCAAAGATTGCTGAACTTGAAGGGGGTACGGCAGCAATGCTGACCAGTTCCGGACAGGCAGCGAATTTCTTTGCGATTTTTAATATTGCGACAGCAGGTGACCACGTAGTGGCTTCAGCATCAATTTATGGCGGAACATATAACCTGTTTAAGGTAACTATGGCAAAGATGGGTATTGAGTTTACTTTTGTGGAGCCGGATTGTACTGATGAAGAGTTGGATGCAGCCTTTCAGGAGAATACCAAGGCTGTGTTTGGCGAGACCATCGCTAATCCGGCATTAACAGTATTTGATTTTGAAAGATTTGCAAATGCTGCGCATGCACATGGAGTACCATTGATTGTGGATAATACATTTGCTACGCCAATTAATTGTCGACCATTTCAGTGGGGAGCGGATATTGTAACACATTCTACAACAAAATATATGGATGGTCATGATGCAACAGTTGGTGGTTGCATTGTTGATTCCGGTAAGTTCGACTGGATGGCCAATGCAGATAAATTCCCGGGACTTTGTACACCGGATGAGTCATATCATGGTATTGTTTATGCAGAGAAATTCGGCAAGGAGGGAGCATATATTACTAAGGCAACTTCACAGCTGATGCGTGATTTCGGTGCAATTCAGGCGCCAATGAATGCTTATCTTATCAATCTGGGGTTAGAGTCTCTGGCGGTACGAATGGCGCGTCATTGTGAAAATGGTCAGGCGGTTGCAGAATTTTTGGAACAGCATCCAAACGTTTCATGGGTGAATTATCCTGGCCTGAAGTCTTCTAAGGACTATGAACGTGCAAAGAAGTATATGCCAAATGGTACATGCGGTGTGGTTTCCTTTGGTGTTAAGGGGGGAAGAGAGGCTGCGGAGAAATTTATGAGTGCCTTATCTCTTGCAATTATTGCAACACATGTGGCAGATGCTCATACATGCGTGCTTCATCCTGCGTCAAGTACACATCGTCAGTTATCAGATCAGGAACTTCTAGAATGCGGTGTTCCGGGAGATATGGTAAGATTATCTTGCGGTATCGAAGATAAGCGTGATATTATTGCTGATCTTGATCAGGCATTAAAGAGTATCTAATAAAGAATAGGGAGAGGAGTATTACTATGGCAGAACTTGAGAAAGTAGAATTGTGGTCAGATCGTAAGAGACATCTGGGATTACCACTGAGTTTTACGAAGTATACGTTAAGAGAGGATAAGTTCATTATTGATTCCGGCTTTTTGAATCTGGTGCAAGACGAAGTGCGTTTGTATCGTATTCTTGATGTGGAACTTGTAAGACCTCTTGGACAGAGAATATTTGGTGTGGGCACCATTCGTGTGCATTCATCAGACCGTTCACTTGGAGATTTTGAAATTCAGAAAGTTAAGGATGCTGCCAGAGTTAAGGAGCTCCTTTCAGAGAAAGTAGAGGAAGAGCGTCAGAAAAAACGTGTTGTCAGCCGTGAATATATGGATGATGATGTGGATGACGAACAGGATATGTAGATATCCTTCTATATTGTGGAAAAATAAGAAAGGATGGAAAATCTATGTGGATTTCCCATCCTTTTTTTGGTATTATGTTCTATGGTTGTGGTTGCCGATTAGTTATGCGATGATCTGTTTGGCAATCACCCAGTTTCCTAGAGAGTTCTATCCCATAGTTTCTATGGGATTTTTGTATATACGGAGATATTTTAAATGAATATAAAAGTGATTGTTGCATCTCATAAGTTCTATATGATGCCCCGGGATGAGATGTATGTGCCGGTACATGTAGGAGCACAGGGCAAGAAAGTGATTCGTAGTTATTTCAAAAGAGATGATGAAGGGATAAATATTTCAGATAAGAATTCTTCTTACTGTGAGCTTACCGGATTATATTATGCATGGAAAAATATGGAATATGATTATTTGGGGCTTGCTCATTACAGAAGACATTTCTCTAATGCACCATTTATTCTTCGAGCGCTTGTGCCAAGAATAAATATTCATGGTAGTGAGATGGAATGTAATTCTAATCCACATTTGGCACATGTATTAAAATTATGTCTGTCTCAAAAAAAAGCAGAGAAGATTTTTAACAGTGGTGTAGAGATCATTGTACCGACTAAGCGGAGGTATGTTATTGAGTCTTTGTATTCCCATTATGCCCATACATTAGAGGCAGAGCATCTTGATATTGCCAAGGAGATTATAAAAGAGGATTACAAAGAATATCTGCCATATCTGGAAAGAGTCTATGAACGAACTTGGGGATATATGTTTAATATGTTTATTATGAGAAATGATCTCGTAGAAGAGTACTGTACATGGATTTTTGATATTTTGTCGAGGTTGGAATCTTTGATTTCCACAGATGACTTATCATCTTTTGAGGCGAGATATATCGGGCGTGTCAGTGAGATTTTATTTAATGTATGGCTTTTGAAGAAGCAGGAAGAGGACGAAGTTAAGATTAAGGAAGTTCCATTACTTTCAACGGAACCTATTAATTGGTGGATTAAGGGGAGAGCTTTTTTACAGGCAAAATTCGGTGGCAAGAAGTACGAAAAATCATTTTAAGGAAAAAGGGAAATGAAGGTTAGTATAATCACACCTTTTTATAAAGGGAATAATTATATAGAGGCATACCAGGATAATATGCTTTCAAATATCGAGCATCTTTCCGAAGATGATGAGATGGAAGTGATTATTGTCAACGATAGCCCATGGGAGGCGGTTGCTCTTCGTGGGTCGGTTGTTGCAAATCCTGCATTTAAAGTTGTTAAAAACAGAGAAAATTCCGGTATTCATCTGAGTAGAATTCACGGACTTATGCAGGCAACGGGGGATTATGTTATTTTTTTGGATCAGGATGACAGATTGAAAGATGACGCAGTTTGTTGTTTTATTGAGGAAGCAAAGAGGTTAATTGCAAAAGATCCAGGCAAAAACCAGCTTTGTTATAAGGTGATTGTTGCCAATGCATTGTTGGAACAAAAGGATTGGAAAAGCCTCTGGTATCGTACGAATTATCATAAATCTGTTGTCAGTAATCTGGAGACCTACCTTAGTGTTGGAACACAGATTATTTCTCCGGGTCAATGTCTGATTCCGAAGTGTCTGATTCCGGATTTCTGGTTGGAGCATATAATTACAAAGAATGGGGCAGATGATTATTTCCTGTGGTTACTATTATTAGAACAGGGGATTGGTTTTAGTTATTTGGATAAACCACTGTATGTGCATGCGTATACAGAGAAAAATCTATCTGCAGATACGAGTGTTACAGATGAGTCTTGCTATGAGTTTATTGAAATGTTAAGAGGGCATGAGGATATTATGCCGGCAAAGGATTTAGATAGACTCTATGAAATGTTGTATTTTAAGAATCTGTTTCGTCAGGCAGGTAAAATGCAGAAATTGCGACTCGCATTTAAGAATCTTAAAATTTTATTACCAAATTTGGTATTTAAAATTAAAACGAAGACAGGATATGGTTTTAACCGTTAAGTAATGAAAAATCTTGTCGATATAAATAATAACAAAAGAGAAATGCATCTGATATTTATATGGATTTGTGGTTGCGTTTCGAAAGGTGCGAGTGTTACACCTGATGCAAAGCGTGATTGCATTTTTAGGATAGAGGATGTTGTAACAATATAAAACGAGATATCTCTTGAAAAAAAAGTGATATCAGTATAAAATAGTGCAAGAATATTTGAAAAGCTATGATGAAGAGGAGTACTGATATACGCTTCAAAGAGAGAGACTTTCGTCGGCTGTAAGAAGTCTTGTAAAACGGTATCAGGAAGGTAGCTTCGGAGCTGGATTGCTGAACTGATAGTAGGTTATCCCGAGTCGTCCACGTTACGGATAAGATAAGTAAAATGTTAGGTGGTACCGCGCATATAGCGCCCTATGCAGTTTGATGCATAGGGCTTTTTTATTTGCCTTATGCATAAGTTTGAAACATAGTGTTGATGCGAAGCGTTATTATTTCCAATAATGCTAAGAAGAAAGGAAAGACCATGGCAAAAGAATTAGCAAAGACCTATGATCCAAAGGGGATCGAGGAAAGACTTTATACAAAGTGGGAGGAAAATGGATATTTCCATGCTGAAGTAGATCGCAGTAAGAAACCATTTACGATTGTGATGCCACCTCCAAATATTACAGGACAGTTACACATGGGCCATGCACTGGATAATACCATGCAGGACATTCTTATTCGTTGGAAGAGAATGCAGGGTTACAATGCTCTGTGGCAGCCGGGTACAGACCATGCTGCAATCGCAACAGAAGTAAAGGTTATCAAAGCATTAAAGGAACAGGGAATTGACAAGGACGATCTCGGTCGTGAAGGATTCCTTGAGAAATGCTGGGATTGGCGTAAAGAATACGGCGGACGTATTATCAATCAGTTAAAGAAGATGGGATCTTCTGCGGATTGGGCCAGAGAACGTTTCACAATGGATGAAGGCTGTTCCGATGCCGTTCTTGAAGTGTTTACAAGATTATATGATAAGAAGTTAATTTATAAGGGAAGCCGTATTGTAAACTGGTGTCCGGTTTGTCAGACATCTATTTCTGATGCGGAAGTTGAACATGAGGATCAGGATGGATTCTTCTGGCATATCAACTATCCGGTAGTTGGTGAGGAAGGCAGATTCGTTGAAATCGCAACAACTCGTCCGGAAACGCTCTTTGGTGATACTGCGGTAGCGGTTAATCCAGAGGATGAGCGTTATCAGGATATTATCGGTAAGATGCTGAAACTTCCATGTACAGATCGTGAAATTCCGGTTATTGCAGATTCTTATGTAGATAAGGAATTCGGTACAGGTTGCGTTAAGATTACTCCAGCTCATGACCCTAACGATTTCGAAGTTGGTAAGCGTCATAACCTCGCCGAAATTGTTGTAATCAATGACGATGCGACAATGAATGAAAAGGCTGGCAAGTTTGCCGGTATGGACCGTTATGAATGTAGAAAGGCTCTTGTGGAAGACTTAAAGGCACAGGGACTTTTGGTGAAAGTAGAACCTCATACACATGCAGTAGGTACACATGACCGTTGCGGTACAACTGTTGAACCAATGATCAAGCAGCAGTGGTTTGTAAAGATGGATGAATTAATCAAGCCTGCTGTAGAGGCTGTTAAGAAGGGTGAAATTCAGCTTCTTCCAAAGCGTATGGAGAAGACATATTTCAACTGGACAGATAATATCCGTGATTGGTGTATCTCACGTCAGTTATGGTGGGGACATAGAATTCCTGCATACTACTGTGAAGAATGTGGTGAGATGATTGTTGCTAAAGAAATGCCGGATGTTTGCCCTAAGTGCGGACATACACATTTCAAGCAGGATGAAGATACCTTGGATACATGGTTCTCATCAGCACTTTGGCCATTCTCAACACTTGGTTGGCCAAATAATACAGAGGATTTGAAGTATTTCTATCCAAATGATGTGCTTGTAACAGGTTACGATATCATCTTCTTCTGGGTAATTCGTATGATTTTCTCAGGATTTGAGCAGATGGGAGAAGCACCATTCCATACGGTATTATTCCACGGACTGGTTCGTGATGATCAGGGTCGTAAGATGTCTAAGTCTCTTGGAAATGGTATCGATCCGCTTGAAGTTATCGATAAGTATGGTGCAGATGCACTTCGTCTTACACTGATTACAGGAAATGCACCTGGAAATGATATGCGTTTCTATTGGGAACGAGTAGAAAATTCAAGAAACTTTGCAAATAAGGTTTGGAATGCATCTCGTTTCATTATGATGAACTTAGAAGGTGTAGAACTTCATACACCGGAGGCATCAGAGCTTAAGGAAGCTGATAAGTGGATTCTTTCCAAAGTAAATCGTCTTGCGAAAGATGCAACGGAAAACATGGACAAGTATGAACTTGGAATTGCAGTACAGAAGGTTTACGACTTTATCTGGGATGAGTTCTGTGACTGGTACATCGAAATTGTTAAACCTCGTATGTACAATAAGGAAAATGATCCTGCTTCAGCAAATGCCGCACTTTGGACATTAAAGAAGGTACTTTCAGATGCCCTCAAGATGTTACATCCATATATGCCATTTATTACAGAAGAAATCTATTGTACACTTCATCCAGAAGAAGAATCTATTATGATTTCCAGCTGGCCGGAATTCGATGCGAAGTATGATTTCGCGGAAGAAGAGGAAATGATTGAGCGTGCAAAGGAACTGGTAAAGGGTATTCGAAATGTACGTAAGGATATGGATGTTCCAAATAGTAAGAAGGCAAAAGTAATCATTACATCAGATAATGAAACAGTTCTTAAAAACTTTGAGAAGACAGTAGATGCATACATGGGACTTGCAAATGCAAGTGAAGTAGAATTTGCAGCAGGTGATGCAGCAGTTCCGGAAGATGCGGTTTCTGTAGTGATTGCGGATGCGGTAGTTTATCTTCCACTTGCTGATTTGGTTGATATGGAGAAAGAGAAGGAGCGTCTCACAAAGGAAAAGGAAAAACTTGAGAAGGAACTTCAGCGTTCTCGTGGAATGCTTTCCAATGAGAGATTCTTGTCCAAGGCTCCAGAAGCAAAGGTTCAGGAAGAAAAGGAAAAACTTGCGAAGTACGAACAGATGATGAAGGATGTCTGTGATCGACTGGATGCAATGAAATAAATTATTAGACTTTATACGAGACGACCACGGTCGTCTCGTTTTTTTGTATAAAAAAAGGGGACTTGAATAAATAATGTGACAAATAGTACGGTTACAAGTATAATTAACTTGAGGTATTGAAATTATGAGCAATGAAGAATTACTAGCATTT
Source organism: Lachnospiraceae bacterium (assembly GCA_017392525.1). Classification (GTDB taxonomy): domain Bacteria; phylum Bacillota; class Clostridia; order Lachnospirales; family Lachnospiraceae; genus FD2005. The sequence continues at coordinate 38,592 of JAFOVD010000004.1, read as the reverse complement.
GCACGTCATGCGATGCAAATGTCTTATAGTCCATATAGTAAATGCAAGGTTGGAGCTGCATTACTTACGAAAAGTGGAAAAGTATATGAGGGTTGCAATATTGAAAATGCAGCATATGGCCCGACGATGTGCGCTGAGAGAACGGCGATTTTCAAGGCAGTGAGTGAGGGCGAAAAAGAATTTGATAAGATTGCGATTGTTGGCGGAAAGGATGGAATAGAGGATGGACTCTATCCTCCATGTGGAGTATGCCGCCAGGTGATGCGAGAATTTTGTTCTTTGAATTTTTCGGTTATTTTGGGTAAGAAGGATGGATTTGTTGAGACAACACTAGGAGAACTTTTACCGTATAGTTTCGGTCCGGAAAATGTGATGTAGAGATAATAACGGGGGTAATTATTGATGAGCGATGCACCTTTAATGGCAGAAGCTGAATTAGACGTACATGTAAGTGATGATATGATGCGCGCATCTATCACGCTTCCACGTCCGGACTTTGGCCAAAAACCATATGAATATAAGGCGCGTGATTTGATTCAGGCATTGAACAATAACGGGGTTGTTTATGGAGTGGATCAGGATGCTATCATAGATTTGGTTGAACATCCAATATATGAAGCAGAGGTACAGGTTGCAAAGGGTGATGCAATGATTGAGGGAACACCTGGAGAATATGTATACCATTTTGCTACAGAAATATCTGCAGAACCACCAGTACGAGAAGACGGTACTGTAGACTATATGGGAATGAAAACAGTTGAGACGGTCGAGGAAGGACAGATAATTGCTGAGTATAAGCCGGCTGTTCCTGGTATTAACGGTCGGAACGTCCTTGGAATGGAAGTAAAGGCGAAACTGGTTCGTGAACTTCCACCCCTTAGAGGTACTGGATTTGAACGATCAGATGATGGATTGACCTATCGTGCAACCAAGGCCGGTAAAATTGAGTTGACAAATGATGGTAAGAGAATAAACATCTCTCCGATTTACGAAATTAGTGGAAATGTAGGTGTCGATATTGGAAATGTTGATTTCCGAGGTGATGTAGTTATTCATGGCAATGTTTCCAACGGTGCATCTGTTATTGCGGCTGGTAGTGTTACGATTGATGGCATTGTAGAAAACTGTAACATACAGGCGAAAGGAGACCTCTTTTTAAAAGGTGGTGTTAAGGGGAATGGACGTACGGTGCTGAAAGCGAATGGTGAGGTTAAAGCACAGTTCATTGAGTTCGCACAGGTTCGCGCAGGTGGTAATATTCAGGCAGATGTTTTTTTTAATTCGGATGTAAGTTCAGACATGAAAATTATTATGACAGGAGAGCATTCATCTGTGCTAGGAGGAACAATGGCCGCAGTGGAAGGCATAGAAGCATATACTGTTGGCAATGCCTTTGGCGTTGTGACAAAGCTGTTTTCTGGTGTTAGTCCGCAGCGTTCTAAAGAAATGGCTATTTTACAGCGTCAGATTGATGAGATTCAGAGAGGCTTGGATCGAATTCAAGAAGGCATAAAAAAGTTTGATGAAGTTGCAAAAGCACAGGGAAATATGAATTATAGAAGCGATCCTAGGAGAACAGAACTTCTGAGAGTAAAAATAAAAAATGAAGCGTTACAAGGCGAGTATCGACTGGAATTGGAGAATATTAAGACAATTATGGCTCGTGGAAAACGAGCAACAATAAAAGTCTTTCAGAATGTTTATCCGGGAGTGGAGATAGGAATTAGTGATAAGCATCTGATTCTAAAAGATCCGCAGGAAAATATCGAATTTGTACGAAATGATAACGGAATTCGTATGGAGAAGATGAACTGATAGTTGCTTTAGTAGATATAGAAGTAGGATTTGGAATTTATCGTTATGCGATAGATACAAATCCTATTTTGCATTTAGAGGGTATTTTGACCTGTGCTAGTGGCATAGAATAAGGTTTTGTGGTAAAATTTTGTTTTGAATGTATAGATTCGAGAGGTATGGATTATGATCGATTTTGAAGAAGAATTAAAGAAATATAAACCAAGTATGGAAGTAGAAGAAGCAGAGGACGCGATTCATAAACGTGATCTCACGGATATGACAGATATTTTACGTGAAATTACAAATGCATCCAAGAAGAACGAACGATAAGGAGCCGGGTCATGATTTGCTTTTATTGTGGAAATGAAGTTGATGAGCATACACATGCTTGTCCATATTGTAATGCCAATTTAGAAGTGTATCGTAAGATAATGCGTACAGCAGAGGCATTTTATAATGACGGTCTGGAACGTGCAAAGGTACGTGATATTTCCGGAGCAATCCGTTCTCTAAAGGAGTGCTTACGTTACAATAAAAACCATACAGATGCACGTAATCTGCTTGGATTGTGTTATTTTGAAATTGGAGATCTTGTTTCTGCATTGGCAGAATGGGTTATTTCCAAGAATCTTCAATTTGAAGATAATCGTGCGGATGAATATCTGAATGTGCTTCAGAATACAAGCGGTATGCTTGATAAGATGAATAAGACGATTCGTAAGTATAATCAGGCTTTGGAGTACTGCCGTGCCGGAAGTCGAGATCTTGCGCGTATTCAGCTTCGACGTGTGCTTGGTATGAATTCAAAGCTGGTAGAGGGGCATCAGCTATTGGCTTTAATTTGCATTCAGGATGGTGAATACGAAGAGGCTCGGAAGGAACTGAGTGCTGCGAACAAAATCGATGTTAAAAATACAGTGACGCTTCGTTATATGGCGGAGGTAAAGGAAGCTCTTCGTGCGCAGAACGCGAATAAGAAGAAAAAGCGTAAGGAAAATGTGATTAAATTCCAGGATGGCAATGATTCTGTTATGATGCCAAATACTTCATTCCGTGATTTCCTTGATAACAGTCGCGCGAGTGTTGTAAATATTTTGGTTGGACTGGTAATTGGATTGTTAATCTGTTTCTTTTTAATTATTCCTACAATCCGACAGAATGCCAATAATAATGCTGCAAATTCCCTTGTAGATGCTAACAATGAAGTGGCAAATTCATCTAATTCTATTGCGACACTGCAGAGTCAGGTGGAAGATTTGCAGTCACAGTTGGAGAAATATACTGGACAGGATGACGCAAAGACAAGTTATGAGAATTTGATTGCAGCTAATAATTCCTATACAGAAAAGGATTTAGAAGCAGCCAAGCAATCTCTGTCTACAATTAATCGCGATTTGCTGGATACAAATGGACAGGCATTATACGATACAATCAATGCTGCAGTTAATGAAGAATCCTTAAGTAGCGCATATAATACAGCTTATTCTGCATATCAGTCAGGAGATTATCAGACAGCAATTGATACATTTAAGACGATTACAGATGTAAATGAATCATATCACGATGGTAATCCGGTATATTATATTGCTCAGAGTTATCGTTTCCTGAATGACAGTGAGAATGCGATTACATACTATAATAAATATTTAGAGTTATTCCCGAATGGAGATCATGCAAGTAATTGTAAGAAGCAGATTAAAGATTTGGGTGGAACTGTTGGCTCTGAGGATACTTCAGAAACGCAGACAACGGAGCAGTAACAGGTAAAAAGAGGAAGATTACGTTAAGGGAGTGTACTTTATGAATGACAATAATAGAGTTCGCGAAGTAGTTGATTTAATATTGGATGATTATAAACGTGGGCGTGATATTGACAAGACAGAAGTGTTTAGTCAGCCGGATCAAGAAGCAGTTCGTCAGATTACGCAAAAATTACTTCGTGTATTATACCCTGGGTATTATAGAGATAAAGTATATAAGAGTTATAATCTGGATAGTAATTTAAATGTACTGATTGAGGATATTATTTATAATCTTACAAAGCAGATAGGATTTGTACTTCAATATCAGAATGAAAACGAACGTGAAAATAAATCTTATACACCGGATCGTGCAGGTGTACGTGCAGGACATGTAGGAACCAAGGCAGATGGTGTAAGTGCAGATGAAAGCTGTGCAAATGATGGGGATACAGAGACGCTCCATGTGAAGTTTTTAAATGATCGTCGCTGCAGTGCAGGTGAGAAATGTGAAGTAGATATGTCAGAAGAGGCGGTAACAGCAAGAGCAAGAAATATTGCTATTCGTTTCTTTCAGCAGATTCCTAAGATTCGTGAATATCTGGATACAGATCTTGAGGCAACCCTTGAGGGGGATCCGGCTGCGTTGAATAAGGATGAAATTATCCTCTCTTATCCGGGACTGGTTGCTATTACAATTAACCGATTGGCGCACGAACTCTATATGTTAAATGTTCCGTTGATTCCACGTATGATGACAGAATATGCACATAGTATTACCGGAATTGATATTCATCCGGGAGCGACCATCGGTAAATATTTCTTTATCGATCATGGAACGGGGATTGTTATTGGTTCAACAACAGTAATCGGTGAACATGTAAAGGTTTATCAGGGAGTTACTCTGGGAGCGTTATCTACCAGTGGAGGCCAGAGTCTTCGTGGTGTGAAGAGACATCCTACCATTGAAGACAATGTGACGATTTATTCAGGTGCGTCTATTTTAGGTGGCGAAACTGTGATTGGTGAAAATACTGTGATTGGTGGTAACTGTTTCATAACTCGTTCTATTCCTGCTGGGACAACAGTTACAATTAAGAATCAGGAACTTTCATATAAAAATGAAAATGGTGATAAAATCACCGGAGAAGTAGAGCAGGATGAAACCTGGTTCTATGTTATATAATAGGGCAAAATAATCAAAGGTAATGGCCGATTGCTATTGTCAAAATCTTAACAAAGTGCTATATTGAAAAACGGATGGTATTCGAGAAGAAACTATACCGTAAAACGTAATAACGCACGGATAGTACAGATGCAGCATCGGCCTATATCGTGAGAATAGGACCATTCACCGCCAGAAAGAAGGTGGTGGCATGCGTACGAAAACTGCTATGAATCTCAGGGTTGGTTTTATTGGTGCCGGTAAAGTCGGCACAAGCCTAGGTAAGCATTTTACCGAACACGGTATCCCGGTAATGGGATATTATAGTCGGACAGAACAGTCCGCAAGAGAATCAGCAAATTTTACGAAAACAAAAGTTTATAAGAATTTAGAGGAAATAATCACGGCGAGTGATGTCTTGTTCCTCACGGTTTCGGATGGTGAAATACAAAATGTCTGGCAGCAGGTAAAGAAGTATTTAACCGATGTTCCGAAGCTGATCTGTCACTGTAGTGGGGCTTTGACCTCACAAATCTTTTCAGGAATAGAAGAGACCAGTTCCTATGGCTTTTCTGTCCATCCACTCCTGGCCGTATCAAGTCGATACGAGTCTTACCGGGAAATCTCAAAAGCTTTATTTACAATTGAATCCAATGTGCCGGGCACAGGTGAAGAACTGAAAGAGTTGTTGGAGTGTACAGGTATTACTGTGCAGCAACTGGACTCTAGTCAGAAACTTCGTTATCACAGTGCGGCTGTTATGGCCAGCAATCTCATGGTGGGTCTTTTCCATAGTGCAGAACAGGTCTTAAAATCTGTGGGATTTAGTGATGGCAACGCACATGATGCACTATCGCCATTGCTACGTCTGAATGCTGATCGTATTGCAGATGCAGGATGTAGAGAGGCGTTGACCGGTCCTGTGGAGAGAAATGATGTGGAAACAGTACGAACAGAGTTGGAAGAACTTATGAAGTTGGACCATGATGTGGGGGAAATCTATCGGTTACTGTCGAAACAGGCATTGGAGGTTGCAGAAGAAAAACATGTTACGAAGAATTTTACAAAGTTAAATATTGCTTTAGAGAAAGAACTGGATTCTATCTAAATATAAGGAGAAGAAAATGAAAAATACAGTAACTACTTTACAGAAACAGAAGGAAGAGGGAAAGAAGATTTCCATGCTGACATGCTATGACTATACAACAGCGTGTCTTATGGAGAAGGCTGGAATCAATGCTATTCTTGTAGGAGATTCTCTTGGAATGACAATGATGGGATATGATGACACCCTTCCGGTTACTATGGAGGATATGATTCATCATACAGCATGTGTGGCCAGAGGTTTAAAGGATGTATTCCTTGTGGCGGATATGCCGTTTCTTTCTTATCAGACATCTGATTATGATGCGGTAAAGAATGCAGGACGTTTGATTAAAGAGGGACATGCACAGGCGGTTAAGCTCGAGGGTGGCGCTTCTGTATGCCGACAGATTGAAGCGATAACTAAGGCAGATATTCCGGTAGTTGCACATATTGGTTTAACACCACAGTCAATCAATGCCTTCGGTGGATTTAAGGTACAGGGCAAGAACGAGGATAGAGCTCGTCAATTGATTGAAGATGCGAAGGCTGTAGAGGCAGCAGGTGCATTTATGGTGACATTGGAATGTGTACCTGCAAAATTGGCAGATTTGATTACAAAGGAATTACATATTCCTACTATTGGAATTGGTGCAAGTGCTGGTTGCGATGGCCAGGTATTGGTATATCAGGATATGTTAAATATGTTCGATGGCATTAAGCCGAAGTTCGTAAAGCATTATGCAAACATCGGAGAGCAGATGGTAGAGGCATTCCGTTCCTATGACGAAGATGTAAAGGCAATGAGTTTCCCAGAAGTAGAGCATACGTTTAAGATTGACGATGAGCTTATGGAAAAACTTGAGAAGGAGGCATAAAAAGACACCATGTATAGAACAGAGAAAATCAGTGAAGTAAAAGAGCATGTACGTAAATGGAAAAGAGAGGGCAAGACAATCGGACTTGTTCCAACTATGGGATATTTACATGAAGGACATGGAAGCTTAATAAAGAGAGCGCGAGAAGAAAATGATATTGTTATCGTTTCAGATTTTGTAAATCCAATTCAGTTTGGACCAAAGGAGGATCTTGCAACATATCCCAGGGACTTTGAGGCGGATTGTGCGCTTTGTGAGTCTATTGGTGCAGATTTGATTTTCCATCCGGAACCGGAGGAGATGTATGCACCGGATTTCTGTTCACATGTAGGGGTTGAAACACTTTCAGAGCACCTTTGCGGCGCTAGAAGACCGGTTCATTTCAATGGAGTATGTACCGTTGTAACAAAGTTGTTTATGATTTCGGAAGCAGATCGAGCATACTTTGGACAAAAGGATGCTCAGCAGCTTGCAATCGTTCGCCGTATGGTTCGTGATTTAAATTACAATATTGAAATCGTAGGCTGTCCGATTGTTCGTGAAGAGGACGGACTTGCAAAGAGCTCTAGAAATACATATATGTCACCTATGGAAAGAAAGGCTGCAGTTGTGCTTCATAAGGCACTTTCTAGAGCAGAGGAAGAAGTGCGTCAGGGAGAGAAGGATGCTAATAAGATTCGACGTATCATTTCCGACATAATTGAAGAAGAACCACTTGCAAAAATCGATTATGTAGAAGTGGTGGACTGGAATGAGTTACAGCCGATAGAGAGAATCGATGGCCCTGTATTGGTGGCGATCGCAGTATTTATTGGTAAAGTAAGATTAATTGATAACTTTATTGTGGAATAGGAGTAGGAAATGCAGTTAGAGATGTTAAAGGGCAAGATACATAGAGCAACGGTTACACAGGCGGAACTGGATTATGTAGGTTCCATCACGGTGGACACAGAACTTCTGGAGGCTTCAAATATTCGTGAATATGAGAAAGTTCAGATTGTTGATGTGGAGAATGGACAGCGATTTGAGACTTATACAATTGCCGGAGAACCGGGATCAGGTATGATTTGTCTGAATGGTGCTGCAGCACGTTGCGTTAGTGTAGGGGATCATGTGATTATTATGTGCTATGCAAATCTGTCAGAGGAAGAGGCTGACACACATAAGCCAAGCGTGGTATTTGTGGATGACGATAACCACATTTTGCGTAAGACGAATTATGAGAAACATGGTCGCCTTGCAGATATGTAGAGGGCTAAAGGAGAAGAAAAGATGTTACGTAATAAGACGGTAGTGCTTGGAATCACGGGTTCCATTGCAGCATATAAGATTGCAAATCTGGCATCTATGCTGGTGAAACAGCATGCAGATGTACATGTGATTATGACAAAGAATGCGACAAATTTTATCCATCCGATTACATTTGAGACCTTAACGGGTAATAAGTGTCTGGTGGAGACTTTTGATCGAAATTTTTCATTTGAAGTAGAGCATGTTTCTCTTGGCGAAAAGGCTGATGTGATGTTGATTGCGCCGGCCAGCGCCAATGTGATTGCGAAACTTGCACATGGATTGGCGGATGATATGCTGACCACTACGGCCTTGGCAATGACAGCTCCAATTCTTGTTTCGCCGGCTATGAACACACATATGTATGAAAAGAAGATTACTCAGGAAAACATTGTAAAGATTCGTGATTTGGGAATGCGTGTAATAGAACCGGCGAATGGTTACCTGGCATGTGGCACTACAGGAGTGGGCAAGATGCCGGAACCGGAAGTGTTATTGGATGCGATTTATCAAGAGATTTTACGTCCGAAGGATCTTGTTGGAAAGCGAATTTTAATAACTGCCGGGCCGACGCAGGAAGCAATTGACCCGGTACGTTATATTACAAATCACTCTACGGGGAAAATGGGTTACGCTCTGGCGCGGCAGGCGCGCTATATGGGCGCAGATGTGACACTTGTAAGCGGACCGACGAACTTGACTCCACCGGAAGGCGTAGAATATATACCGGTGATAAGCGCAAAGCAGATGTATGATGCGGTGATGGAGAAACAGATGCAATCAGATGCCATTATCATGTCAGCTGCAGTTGCGGATTATCGTCCGGTCAGTATTGCGGAAGAAAAAATCAAGAAGACTGAGGGAAATGCTGGGATTCCTTTGGAACGGACAGATGATATATTAGGAAGTCTTGGGCAGGATAAGAATGCTTTTCTTTGCGGATTCTCGATGGAGACCGAGAATATGTTGGAGAACTCAAAGAAGAAGCTTCTAAAGAAGAATCTTGATATGATTGTTGCAAATAATCTAAAAACCAAGGGGGCTGGTTTCGGGGTAGATACCAATGTTGTAACAATTATTTCCGATTCGCCGGGAAATGATGACGGCGTTATTTCAGAAGAGTTGCCTCTCCTTTCAAAAGAAGATGTAGCATATGAAATTTTGGATAGAATTGCAAAAAAATTAAAGAGTAATGTTGACATCCCAAAATAGATTGTGTAAAATCTAATTTGTAAAAATCAAATTTCTATTTGAAAGGAGACTAATTATGGAACATATTTTTACAGAAGCAAACTTCGAGCAGGAAGTTTTGAATAGTGATATTCCGGTAATGGTTGATTTTTATGCTGATTGGTGTGGTCCATGCCAGATGATGATGCCAACAGTTGAAAGTCTTGCAGAAGAATACGAAGGACGTGTAAAAATCGGAAAACTTAATTCTGATGAAGCACAGTCTCTTTGCCAGAAGTATGGGGTAATGTCTATTCCAAACTTTGTTTTCTTCAAGAACGGCCAGAGGGTTGACAATGCCATCGGTGCGCAGTCAGAAGATGCACTTGCTGAGAAGTTGGATGCGCTTCTTTCCTAATAGAAAGCATCACTAGCTCAATAGAGCAAATACTTTCCATGAAATAACGATAATAAAGTCTTCATATCAAGGTGTAGGAACATTTGGTATGAAGACTTTTTATATTTATACATATGTACGCCATGGGAAAACAGCCAAATCAGGTGTTTTTTAAATTGATGCGAGAAATGGGATGGTATATAATTTTAAAATATACAGCATAGATAGATATAAATATACATGGAATGTATTTTTATACACTAACGTTTTAGCGCGATAAAACGTTAACATAAGAAAACACAACTGGGAGAAAACCTAGCAAATTACACAAAAACAAATAGGTGTAGTGTATCATGTTTGGTACAAAAGAGTTGTGAAAAAGGATTGACAAACTTATGAAAAAACTATAAATTTGTATAAGAAGACATGAATATATTTCAATTTATGCATGTGAAATTAATCAAGTGCGAGACACAAAGACGTGGGTTGCAATAGGACCCACATTATTTTTTACCTTTTGTGTCTGCGTGGTAGCGACAACTGTTCACTATAGAATGACAAAATGGTTGATTTGTCTTTTTACAGAAGACAGATGTGCTAGAGAGGACCATGCAAGCAAGAATGTGTATTTATTGATGCGTTGTATTTATTGTCAAGTATTCTAGAAAGAGAGTGTGAAAGTAAATTGCTTAAGTACATTGGAAAACGTGTTTTATTGGCAATCGTATCAATCTTAATCGTCAGTGCAATTACCTTCTTTGCAATGAATGCAATCCCTGGAGGACCATTCAACAAGGAAAAAGCAACTGACCCTGCAGTACAGGCTGAATTAGAGTCTCGTTACAATTTGGATAAGCCAGTTACGACACAGTATGTTCTCTACATGGGTAATCTAATCCATGGAGATTGGGGAGTGTCATTGAAGTCAGGTCGAGAGATTTGGCCGGATATTACATCTAAGTTTGCTGTTTCAGCAAAACTTGGTATCAGCGCTATGATTTTTGCAACAATTATTGGTATTGTTCTTGGATCTATTGCAGCATTGACCAGAAATAAGTGGCCGGATCGATTGATTGTATTTTTTACAACTTTAGGAACTGCGATGCCGTCCTTCGTATTGGCGACATTGCTTCTACTTCTTTTCTGCTTAGAGTTGAAATGGATTCCTGTATATAATTCATCAAATCCGAATTATATTCTGCCAATCATTTCTTTAAGTGTATATCCAATGGCATATATTACTCGTCTTACAAAGACAAGTATGTTAGATGCTTTGAATCAGGATTATGTTAGAACAGCAAAGGCAAAGGGTGTTTCAAGAGTGAAGTTAATCTTTGTTCATGCATTAAGAAATGCTCTTATTCCGGTTATCACCTATTTAGGACCACAGATTGCTTACATTCTGACCGGTTCTATGGTTGTAGAGAATATCTTTACAATCGGTGGACTTGGATCTGCGTTCGTTACATCAATTACTAACCGTGATTACACAACAATCATGGCTGTAACGATTTTCTTGGCTATTTTGATGGTTGTAGCAAACCTTCTTACAGATATTGCTTACAAGTTTACAGATCCACGAATTGACTTTAATAACTAATCTGGAGGAAAGGTATTTTAAGTTATGTCAAATGAGAATTTAGAATTAAAGAAGAGACAGATCCTATCCTCACAGGTAGATTTGTCCAAGTTTAATAGTAAGAATTTTGAAAAAGCTACAGATGAAGAAAAGGCACAGCAGGAAGTTATGGGTGAATCCACAACATTCTTCAAAGATGGTATGAGACGTCTGAAGAAGAATCCGCTTGCAATGGGTTCTATCGTCGTTTTAGCTTTGATTATTGCAATTATTATTATTGCCCCAATATTTGTTCCATATTCTTACTCAGATATGATTACAGTAAATGGTGTACGTGATAAGAGTGCATCAAATCTTGGAATGTTTGAGTACTCTAATGCAGAGATGAAATATATGGAATCTACCGGAGAGTCTTTATTTCCACATATTTTCGGAACAGATTCCCTGGGTCGTGATTACTTTATCCGAGTAATCTATGGTACAAGAGTTTCTCTTTCCGTAGGTATTGTAGCTGCTATCATGGTTCTTATCATCGGTTTGATTTATGGTTCTGTGTCCGGTTACTTCGGTGGAAAAGTAGATATGATTATGATGAGAATTGTTGATATCATCTATTCCCTTCCGGATATGTTGATTATCATTCTGCTTTCCGTTGTATTGAAGGAGGTGCTGGCAAGTAAAATCAAGGGTACAGCACTTGCTGCACTCGGACCGAATATGATTTCGATGTTCTTCGTATTTGGATTGCTCTATTGGGTAACAATGGCAAGACTTATTCGAGGACAGATCCTTACCATTAAAAACAGTGAATATGTACTTGCTGCAAGATGTATCGGTACAAAGGACGGACGAATCTTAAGACGTCATATCCTTCCAAACTGCTTATCTGTAATTATTATTACAACAGCACTTCAGGTACCTAGTGCAATCTTCACTGAGTCATACCTGTCATTCCTTGGTTTAGGTGTTTCCGCACCACTTACTTCTCTCGGAAGTTTGGCAAATGATGCCCGTGGTGCAATGCAGTCCTATCCATCACGTCTGGTTATACCAGCAGTTATCATCTGTTTAATCGTATTGGCCTTGAACCTTCTCGGTGATGGTCTCCGCGATGCATTTGATTCTAAACTTAATTAAGGAGCGAAGTCATGAGTGAAGAAAGCAAATATTTATTAGAAGTAAATGATCTCAATACTAGCTTCTTTACAGATGCTGGTGAGGTTAAGGCCGTAAATGGTATTTCATTTAAGTTGGAACCGGGTAAGACACTTGGTATTGTAGGTGAGTCCGGATCCGGTAAGTCCGTTTCTGCATATTCTATTATGCAGATTCTGGCTGAAACTGGTCGAGTAACAGGCGGAGAAGTTAAGTTCCGCGGTGAAAATATCTTAAACTACAGTGAAAAGCAGATGCAGAAGTTCCGTGGAGAGAAGATTTCAATCATCTTCCAGGATCCAATGACATCATTAAATCCTGTATTTACAGTTGGGTATCAGTTGGAGGAAGCAGTTCTTCTCCATACAAATAAGACAAAAGAGGAAGCGAAGAAGAGAGCAATTGAGATGCTTACTCTGGTTGGTGTAAATGAACCGGAGAGCCGTGTAAAGCAGTATCCTCATGAACTTTCCGGTGGTATGAGACAGCGTGTTATGATTGCTATGGCACTTTGCTGTGAACCGGATGTATTGATTGCAGATGAGCCTACAACAGCTCTTGACGTTACAATTCAGGCACAGATTCTGGAACTTATGCAGGATCTTCAGAAGAAGCTGGGAATGGCAATTATCATGGTTACTCATGACCTTGGTGTTATCGCATCTATGTGTGATGAAATCATGGTTATGTATGGCGGTCGAGTATGTGAACGTGGTACAGCAGATGATATCTTCTATCGTCCGGCTCACGAATATACAAAGGGATTACTTCGTTCTATCCCAAGACATGACAATATGAACGAAAAACTGGTTCCAATTGGAGGAACGCCAATCAACCTGCTGAATATGCCGGAAGGATGTGCATTCTGTCCTCGATGTGATGCAGCTATGAAGATCTGCCTTACAGAGAAGCCGGATGAGATTCAGATTGGTGATGGACATACAGCAGCATGCTGGATGAATATTAAAGAAGCATTTGAAGCACAGGAGGTTTAAGAAGAATGAGCGAGAAAGAAACAAAGAACCTTCTTGAGGTTTCACATTTAAAACAGTATTTTCCGGTTTCTCAGGGGTTACATAAGGTACCTCTGAAGGCGGTAGATGATATTTCCTTTGCGATTCGCCCAGGTGAGACACTTGGTCTTGTAGGTGAATCAGGTTGTGGTAAGACAACAGTAGGTCGTACATTACTTCGTCTATATGAACCAACAGCAGGTAAGATTACATTTGATGGCGAAGTACTTTTCGATAGCGGTGAGCAGTATGATGAAAATGACAAGTTGATTGTAGATGCTACAGGCAGACCAATCTATGGCAAGAAAGTCAATAAGGATATGCTTCCATATCGTAAGGAAATGCAGATGGTATTCCAGGATCCATATTCATCATTAAATCCTCGAATGACAGTCGAAGATATCATTGGTGAACCACTGGATGTACATAAGTTATACAGCAGCAAGGCCGAGAGACGTGACAAGATTTTATCTCTTATGGAATTAGTTGGATTGAATGCAGAGCATGCGATGCGTTATGCACACGAGTTCTCCGGTGGACAGAGACAGCGTATCGGAATTGCAAGAGCACTTGCGGTAGATCCTAAATTCATCGTCTGTGATGAAGCTGTTTCTGCTCTGGATGTTTCTATTCAGGCGCAGGTTGTTAACATGTTTGAAGAGTTACAGGAGAAACTTGGTGTTGCATATCTGTTTATTGCACACGACCTCCTGGTAGTTCATCATATTTCAGATCGTATTGCAGTTATGTATCTGGGTAGAATGATGGAAATTGCTGATGCGGATGAGCTCAACAACAATCCAATGCACCCATACACATTAAGCTTGCTTTCAGCAGTTCCTATTCCGGATCCTGAAACGGCAAGAAAGAGCAGTCGTATCGTTTTAGAGGGTGACGTACCTAGTCCACTTCATATGCCTAGCGGATGTCCATTCCGTACTAGATGTAAATATGCTACAGAACAGTGTGCTATGGAGATGCCACAGCTTAAGGACCGTGGAAATGGTCATTTTGTGGCTTGTCACAATAAGTAATTGGTTTCAACTCCAGCGAGGGCGGAGATTGGAATATAAAAATTTTAGGAGGGTCTTTTTATGAAGAAAAAAGTACTATCATTACTGTTAGCTGCTACAATGGTAGTTTCTCTTGCTGCTTGTGGTTCAGGCTCCAAGAAAAGCTCTAGTGACAGCGCAAAAAGTGCTACTGCTGTAAATACAGACACAAGCACATTATATGTAAATATTGCATCAGAACCGGATTATCTTGATCCAGCACTGAACTCATCAGTTGACGGTGCAATTCTTGCAGTTAACTCATTCGTAGGTTTATTAACTTATGATGAATCTGGCGAATTAGCTCCAGCACTTGCTAAGGAGATGCCAGAAGTTTCTGACGATGGATTAACTTACACTGTTCATATGATCGAGTCTAAGTGGTCTGATGGTTCAGAACTTACAGCAAATGATTTTGTTTATTCATGGAATCGTGCAGTTGCAAAGGAAACAGCATCTGATTATGCATACCTTTTCGATGTAGTTGCAAGAAATGATGATGGAACACTGGCTGTAACAGCTGATGATGATTATACATTAACAATTAAGCTTACAGCTCCATGTCCATATTTCAATCAGTTACTTGCATTCCCTATCTATATGCCAGTTCCACAGGCTGCTGTAGAGGCTGCTAATTCTGATGGAACAACACCTGGTGCATGGTGTCAGGAAGCTGGATTCGTTTCTAACGGTGCATTCACACTTTCTGAATGGAAGCATAACGAATCTATGACATATGTAAAGAACGACAACTACTACAATGCTGATAATGTAAAGCTTGAAAAGCTTAACTACATGCTTTCTGCTGATGATACAGCAACATATGCTGCATACAACAGTGGTGATCTTGACTTCATCGATAGTATTCCTACAGATGAAATCGCATCTGTAAAAGATAATGATGAATTCCATGTTGTTGATCAGTTAGGTACATACTATGTTGCATTTAACGTAGGTTCTGATCTTTTCTCAGGAATGACAGCTGATCAGGCTAACGCATTCCGTGAAGCTATCTCTCTTCTTATCGACCGTGACTACATCGTAGAAACAGTTGGTCAGACAGGACAGGTTGCTGCTGATTCATTCGTTCCTGAAGGAATGGAAGATGGTAACGGCGAAGCTTACGAATCATCATACTATGATGCTGATGAAACAGGCTCAGCTAAGGCTGAAGATGCTATCAAATTACTTGAAAAGGCTGGTTGTGAAGTAGAAGACAATGGTGATGGAACATACAAGACAACATTAAACGGCGAAGCAATCTCTATCCCATATATCTTAAATGAAAATGATGGACACCAGAAGGTTGCTGAATGTATCCAGCAGGATCTTAGTGTTGTTGGTATCGAAATGACAATTGAAACAGAAGATTGGAACGTATTCCTTGATGAGCGTAAGCAGGGTAACTTCACATTCGCTCGTGAAGGTTGGGTAGCTGATTACGATGATCCTATCAACATGCTTGAAATCTTCTCATCTGCTTCAGGAAATAATGATCCACAGCTTGGTAAGACAGACAGTGCTGCAGCTCCAGACTGGTCTGGATATGATGAATTAATCCAGAAGATTTATGCAGAAACAGATACAGCTGCTCGTGCAGAACTTCTTCATCAGGCAGAGGATATGCTTATGGATACATATGCAGTTATTCCTATCTATTTCTATAATGATGTCTACATGCAGAAGTCTAATGTTTCCGGCGTTTACTCTACAGCATTCGGTAACAAGTACTTCATGTATGCTGATAAGTCAGCTAAGTAATTTATTACGTAGTTTCATATGAATTTAGTAAGGGTAGGTGCTTCGGCACCTGCCCTTTTGTTTATAGAATCTTTATTTGATGAAGGTACGAAGGAGTGGTATAGTATATCTGCATTAAATTGCGCAAAATTAATTTAGCAATTAAAAGCAGAGAGTGCTAATTGTATAATTTATAGATGGAGGACTGGATTCATATGAATAAAAAAATAGTAGATCAACAGGTTTTGACAGGGGAGAGAGCCCTGTTTCGAGGACAGAATCTGCTTGTTAAAAATTCAATTTTTAAGGACGGAGAATCGCCGCTTAAGGAATCGAGAGATATTACATTAGAACATGTGGAGTTCAAGTGGAAATACCCACTTTGGTATGCGAAGGATATTGTATTGAAAGATTCGACAATCTTTGAAATGGGACGTGCCGGAATCTGGTACACAGACAATATCACCGTAGAAGATACAACTGTTGTGGCACCAAAGAATTTTAGAAAGTGCCATGGAGTGAAGCTTCGCAACGTATCATTTCCAAATGCGGAAGAAACACTGTGGAACTGTAAGGATGTAGAATTGGAGAATGTCGATATTAACGGACATTATATCGCCATGAATTCTGAAAATATGAAGTTAAACAATGTGACTATCATTGGCAACTATGGATTTGACGGAGCGAAAAATGTAGAGATACATAACTCCAGACTTCTGATGAAGGACGCATTCTGGAATACAGAGAATGTTACTGTGTATGATTCGACGATTTCCGGTGAGTATTTGGGATGGAATGCAAAAAATCTGACGCTGGTTAATTGTACAATCGAGAGCCTTCAGGGATTTTGTTATATTGAAAATCTTAAACTTGTAAATTGTAAGTTGATGAATACAGTACTTGCGTTTGAATTCTGTGAGAATATTGATGCTGAAATTGTCGGCAAATTAGACTCTGTTTTGAATCCGGGAAGCGGTGTGATTCGCGCGGATGAGATAGGAACCGTTATGCTTGAAAAAGATAAAATTAATCCTGAAAAAACAGAGATTATTTGCGATAATATTGGTAGAACAATTGATTATGCTGACTTTTCTGAGGAGGAATACCATAGCTGATGAAGTATGATTTTGATAAAAAGGTAGACAGAACGGAGAAATATGTAGATTCCTTAAAGTGGGATATTAAGCCGGGGGAACTCCCAATGTGGGTGGCAGATATGGATTTTGAAACCTTTCCGGAGGTTTCAGAGGCTATTCAAAATAGAGCTTCTCACAAGACTTATGGCTATACAATTGAGCCGGAGGAATGGGCTGAAGCATATGTAAACTGGTGGAAGAATCATCATGATTTCCAGATGAAGAAGACACGATTGATATTTGCAACCGGTGCGGTGCCTGCTATTTCCAGTATGGTTCGAAGCCTTACCAACGTGGCAGAAAATGTTCTTCTTATGACACCGGTCTATAATATTTTTTATAATTCTATTTTAAATAATGGGCGAAAAGTACTGGAGAGCCCTATGATATATGAAAATGGTACTTACCATGTGGATTTTTCTGACCTTAAGAGAAAGATGGAAGATCCGCAGACTACCCTTATGATATTATGCAATCCCCATAACCCTATTGGGCATATCTGGGAGGAAGAGGACCTTTTCAAGATTGGTGAACTGGCATGGGAGAATGGTGTAGTAGTTATTTCCGATGAATTGCATTGTGACCTGGTTAATCCCGGAGAATCCTATACTCCATTTGCAAGTGTGTCGGAGCATGCGAGAATGAATTCTGTGACCTGTCTTTCGCCGAGCAAAACCTTTAATATTGCCGGAATTCAGACATCTGCGGTGTATGCGGAAAATCGATTTATTCATCACAAGGTATGGCGCGGATTGAATACGGATGAAGTGGCAGAGGGTAATGCATTTGCATATCAGGCTGCTATAAGTGCTTTTCAAAATGGATGGGACTGGGTAGAACAGTTGCGTGAATATCTATATGAAAACCGCCAGTTTGTTTCGGCGTACCTTAGAGAAAATATTCCGGAGGTGCATTTAATTCCGGCGAATGCAACTTATCTTCTGTGGGTGGATATATCGAAGGTTGCAGAGGACGGACGCGAGCTTGCAAAGTTTATTCGAAAAGAGACGGGACTTTGGGTTACCGGCGGTGATGTCTATGGTGGAAATGGAAATAAATTCTTGAGAATTAATATTGCGACAGCCCGTTGCAATGTCGTTGATGGGATGAATCGCCTGAAGGATGGTATACGAAAATATCAGGAGAAAGTGAATCATTAATGAATGAACAGGTATTACTGGAAAAAGTGAGAAAAGGAGAGGAAATGCCTTTAAATAGCCAGATACAGCTTGTGCTGTCTCTGGCTTTTCCTGCTATCTTGGCACAGTTGACATCGGTAGTGATGCAATACATTGATGCTGCCATGGTAGGACAGCTGGGAACATATAAATCTGCGGCCATTGGATTGATGTCGACGACACTATGGCTGACAGGGGGAGTATTATCTGCACTGGCTATTGGATTTCAAGTGCAGGTGGCACATAAAATTGGAGCGGAAGAGGACCGTGAGGCCAGAAGAATTATGAAGCATGGATTCATTACCGGTCTTCTTTTTTCAGGTTTGATTTTGCTACTTGGACTATTGATCTATCGTCATCTGCCTTATTGGCTTGGTGGAACAGAAGATATTGCAAGAGATGCCTCTCGTTACCTCTTTGTCTATATAGTGGCTTTACCGATTCTGATGACAGAATTCCTCAGTTCTGGAATGCTGCAATCCAGCGGAATGGTGAAACTAAGTTCCGTAATCAGTATTGTTATCTGCGGATTAGATGTTTTATTTAACTATATTCTGATTTTCCCAACCAGGACGGTAACATTTTTCGGATATAGATTTCAGATGTATGGTGCAAATCTTGACGTTGTGGGTGCATCTCTGGGTACTATGTGTGCGGAAACGGTGGGAACGTTGGCTATGCTCTATATTATCTACAAACGTGTGGATAAGTTAAAGTATCGTGCCTCCGATCGGTTGATATCAGGTGGCTCTTATGTGAAGCACTTGAAAAAGGCGATTAAGATTGCCTACCCGGTAGCAATTGAGGAGATTATTCTTGGGTCTGCTCAGGTGATGATTACCAGAATAGTTTCTCCCCTGGGGGCAGTTGCATTGTCAGCAAATTCGTTTGCCATTACAGCAGAGAGTTTCTGTTATATGCCTGGATTTGGAATCTCTGTTGCCGGCACAACACTGGTGGGGCAGAGTGTCGGAGCAAACAGAAAGCGGCTTGCCGGCAGGTTTGGCTGTCTTGTAGTTGGTTTGGGAATACTTGTTATGGCAGGTACAGGAATTTTGTTATATGCCCTTGCGCCATGGATGATGCAGATTTTGACTCCGGTAAAAGAGGTGCAGCAGTTAGGTGTGGCCTGTTTAAGAATAGAAGCCCTTGCCGAACCGCTATTCGGTGCAGCAATTGTTGCAGGTGGCGTGTTTAGAGGAACCGGTAATACGTTGAAACCAAGTCTTGTGAATCTCTGCACCATGTGGTTGATTCGTATACCGATTGCCGCATTTTTGGCTGTTAGAATCGGACTGAAGGGTGTGTGGATTGCCATGTGCATTGATTTGATGATGCGTGGCGCAATCTTCCTAGTGATGTTGTGGAAATGGAATCAAAACCAAAAGAAGTTGGAAGTGGAATCAAAAACAAAAAGCGATGGAAATTGACATGCCATTATAGGGTGACCTATACTGAATATGGTGTGAAAATACTTAGATAGTTGTGGCAGTTGATTGCTTGGTAGTTGGTTGTTGTGGCAGTTGATTGTAATAGTTATTATGGCAGATAATTTTAGAGGTAGTTTAGTATGAAGAAATTTTCAGGTGACAGATGGATTCCGTATACAATTGCTACATGTTCGGCAGTGATTTTATACTTTCTGATTTCGAATATAGGATCTTTTTTTGGGTTCCTGGGCATACTGGGAGGCTTTATATTTCCGGTTTTCTTAGGACTCGTTTTTGCATACTGTGTTAATCCATTGGTAGTTCTGATGGAAAGAAAAGTTTTTTTCAAAGTTAAAGGTGAGATTTTACGTCGAAACCTGTCAGTTGCACTTTCGGTTGTAGGAATCTTAACATTTCTAGGTGTATTGCTTGGAAATATGATTCCACAGCTTATCCATAGCATAATGACATTTGTTAGCAATTCAGGAGATTATATAACGAGTCTCCAGAACCTATTAAAGGATTTGAATAATAATGCGTCCGGCAAGAATATTGATATTAGTTCTTTTGTAAATTCCAGTGATAGTTTCTTGCAGCAGTTGGAGAAACTTATTCCGGAGGATGCTACAGGTGTGATTGACACATCCAAGGATATTGGTTCTAGTGTGGCAAATATTGTGTTGGGAATAATCTTGTCGGTTTATTTCCTGTTAGATGCAAAGCGATTAAAGTTAAGTTTTAAGCGTCTGATGAAGGCACTTCTGACAGAACGTGCTTATAAGAATTCAGCAGAGTTTTGGCATAAGTGCGATCAGATTCTTGTCCGTTATATTGCATTCAGTTTGATAGATGCGCTGATTGTCGGCATAGTAAACGCAGTTTTCATGATGATTTGTGGAATGAAATATGTTGTGTTGGTATCTATGATTGTGGGTGTAACAAATCTTGCACCGACATTCGGGCCATTGGTTGGAGCTGTTTTGGGTGCATTTATTCTGCTTCTGGTAAAACCGTGGTATGCACTTGCATTTCTGATTTTTACTGTGATTTTGCAAACCTTTGATGGATATATCTTGAAACCAAAGCTATTTGGAGAAAGTTTTGGAGTGTCCGGTCTCTGGATTTTAATCGGTATTATTGTCGGTGGTCGTATGTTTGGTGTTGTTGGAATCTTGTTTGCGATTCCTGCAGTTGCAATCCTTGATTTTACTTACAAGAATTATTTCCTGAATAAAATTGAGGAATGGAAGGAGAAACGCTACGGAACTAAGTAAGAAGTGAAATACCGTACAGAGGGAGAAAAGCGCTGTAGTGCGGTAAAATCATCAAGAGAGGATGTCTTAAAAGTCCTCCAAAGAAAAAGCACGAATCCACCCTAACAGCAGCCACGTCAAGAAAACATAATATAAGAGCCGGTGCATGAGGGGTTCATGCACCGGCTCTTTCTAATAAGGAGGGTCTTTAGTCGATTTTTATTCAGGTACCTCGGAGAACCATAGTTACAGTAGCCCCACAGATACAGTGAAAGACTAAATCAGTGAATGTGTTCACGAGATATCCTGTTACAACAAAAGACGGTTTGAAGAAACTAACCCATAACAACAAGAACAGTTACTTCATCAGAAGAAATGTCACTTGCAGGTATGATTTGTCCCTGGATCTCGACGCCATCCAAGGAGATGGATTTGACGCCGCATTCAACGTGAGTCGGGTTTTTCACTTCGATATGATAGGTGACACCACGATAAATTCGATTAACGTGATAGCCATCTACGTGTCCGGGGATACAAGGGTCAATCATTAGTCCGTCCAGGGTTGGTTTAATTCCCAGGATGTTCTGGCTAATGGTTGCAAATGTCCATGCTGCTGTTCCGGTTAACCAGCTGTTTTTGCCTTCACCATGGGTAGGCGCATCCTTGCCGGCAACCATCTGGCAGTATGCATAAGGTTCTGTGCGGTGAATTTCACCGATGTCTTCGAGGAATACCGGATTTGTTTTCTTGTATACTTCGAAGGCTCTTGAACCATGTCCAACGACGGTTTCTGCACATGCAATCCAAGGGTTGTTATGGCAGAATATACCGGCGTTTTCTTTATATCCAGGAGGGTAGGAGGAAATTTCTCCCAGCTCCACATGATATCTTGTATATGCTGGCTGGTTCAGCATAATTCCATATTTACTATCCAGCTTTTCTTCGACAGATTTTAATGCTTCGAGTGCTTTGCCGTCTTCTACACCGATGCCACCCATGATACACATGCCTTGTGGCTCAATGAAAATTTGTCCCTCTTCACAGACATGGGAACCAACTGGGTTAGAGTGTGCATCGAATGCACGGATAAACCAGTGTCCATCCCAACCGGCTGTCTCTACTGCTTCTGTCATAGCAGCTACTTCTTTTTCAACTTTATCAGCTTCGTCGTTCAAACCGATATGACGGCAGATATCTGCGTATTCTTTGCCGTATTTTACGAACATTCCGGCGATAAATACAGATTCAGCAACAGGTCCTTCGCTAGGTCCGGTTGTCTGGAAACTTTCACCCGGCGTTTCAGAGAAACAGTTCAGGTTCAGACAGTCGTTCCAGTCAGCACGTCCAATTAATGGAAGGTTGTGAGGTCCTTTGTGTGTAAGTGTATAGTTAAAACTTCTTCTGAGATGCTCCATAAGTGGTGCAGCAGGTTCGTCACCTTTGCCGTTATCAAATTCGCACATCTCGTCTAGAATACTGAAATCTCCGGTTTCACGGATATAAGCACTTGTTCCGGCAATAAGCCAAAGTGGATCATCGTTAAATCCGGAACCGACGCCGAGGTTACCGGTTTTGGTAAGAGGCTGATACTGATGGTATGCAGAACCATCTGCAAACTGTGTATTTGCAATATCAATAATTCGCTCTCTGGCACGTGAAGGAATCAAATGAACAAATCCAAGTAAATCCTGGGAACTGTCTCTAAATCCCATACCGCGCCCCATTCCACTTTCAAAATAACTTGCGGAGCGGCTCATATTAAATGTAACCATGCATTGGTACTGGTTCCAGATGTTTACAGAACGATCTAACTGTTCATTTCCTGTTTCTGCAGTATAAACAGATAGAAGTTTATTCCAGTGTGCATGTAACTTTTCAAATGCATCATGAACCTGTGCATCGGTTGCATAGGATGCAATCAACTTTTTGGCAGGAGCCTTGTTAATGACATTCGGTGCAACGAATTTCTGATCTGTCGGGTTTTCGCAGTAACCAAGAATAAATACAAATGTTTCGGATTTTCCTGGATTTAGACGAACCTTCAGATGGTGGGCACCGATAGGAGACCAGCCGTGAGCTTCAGAATTCGTGCAATGACCGGCATGGACTGCGTCCGGATTCTGCGGACCGTGGTAGAAACCTGTAAAACTAGCGCGGTCAGTGTCGAAACCTGCGATATCTTTATTAACATGATAGAAGGCAAAATGATTTCTTCGCTCACGATATTCTGTCTTGTGATAAATGGTGCTGCCTACAACTTCAACTTCACCTGTTGAGAAGTTTCGCTGGAAGTTTGTGGAATCATCTTCGGCATTCCAGAGACAGAATTCGATATAACTGAAAAGATCGATATCTTTTAACATGCCACTGTTATTTGTAATGGTAATCTGATTGATTTCACAATTATCTGAAACAGGGACAAAAGCGAGGATTGATGCCTCTAATCCGTTTTTTGAACTTGTGATTTTGCTATAGCCCATACCATGGCGACATTCATAAGAATCAAGTGGAGTTTGGGTTGGCTGCCAGCCGATGTTCCAGACAGTATCTCCATCCTTAATATAGTAGTATCTTCCATTGCTATCGTATGGACAATTGTTATAACGATACCGTGTAAGGCGAAGTAACTTCGCATCTTTATAGAAGTTATAACCTCCAGCGGTATTTGAGAACAACCCGAAGAAAGCATCCGATCCAAGGTAATTGATCCATGGCAGCGGAGTTTCGGGAGTTGTGATGACGTATTCTTTATTTGAATCGTCGAAGAATCCGTACTTCATAAATCCCTCCAATGACTAAAATAACGTTTCAATCGTGTGTACAAGAAATCTACGAATAGAGATTTCGTCCTCAACCCATTCTATAGTAGATTTCGCAACCTCGAAATCTCCGAAAAGCCCTGAAACAAAGGCTTTCATTTGCCGAAAACATTTGCACAATGTTTCCGAATACGATTTCGTAAGTCTAATTTCATTATAGGTTTCATGATTGGAAATGCAAGAATAAAACGCGAAATAACGAATTTTGTGTAAAATTGTACTAAAACCGCAGTCGAAAGTTGGATAATTTGTCTAGTTGACGAAAACGTATTCGAGCCATACAATGAAATTGCGAAAACGTTATCGGGTTTGTTTCGGCGAAAGACAGAAATTTCTGTTAAGAAATCATAAAGTTTCTACGAATTCTTTTCGGCAGAAATGTTATGATGGAACAAGAACATGAGACAAGCCAGGTCGAAAGGATGGCCATAGTTATGGTTACTATTAAAGACATATCGAAAGCTTGCGGTGTTTCTCCTGCAACGGTCAGCAAAGCGCTGAATGGGTATTCCGATATTAGCCAGGAGACCATCGATAAAGTTTTGAAAGCTGCCGAGAAATTGCATTATATGCCTAATGCAGCAGCAAGACAATTGAAAACCAACAGTTCCCACAATATTGGAGTGCTATTTGTAGACGATACTCGATGTGGGCTGACGCATGAGTATTTTTCAGCCATATTAAATAGTGCGAAAGACGAGTTGGAACGTTTGGGATATGATGTTACCTTTATTAGTCAGAATATCGGAGGGCGTAATATTTCCTTCCTGGAACACACAAGGTATCGGAAATGCGACGGCGTGCTAATTGCCAGCGTGGATTTCAGATCTAAAGCAGTATTAGATTTGGTGGATTCTGAGATACCTACAGTAAGTATTGATTATGTATACAATAATCATAGTTCCATTATGTCAGACAATATTGAAGGTCAATATCAGTTAACTAAGTACCTAATTGATCACGGTCACCGGAAAATCGCTGTGATTCACGGGGAACGGACATCGGTTACGGAGAAGCGATTGGTTGGTTTCTACCGGGCGTTAAAGGAGAGAGGCATTGAAGTGCCGGATGAATACGTGGTTGAGGCACGTTATCATCATACGCATGACAGTGCGAGAGCTACAGAAACTCTCCTAAACCTGGCGGATCCACCGACTGCAATCATGTATCCCGACGATTACTCTTATCTCGGAGGACGACAAGTTCTGGAGAGACGAGGGTTGAAAGTGCCCCAGGACATTAGCGTGACTGGATATGACGGAGTTAATATCGCACAAGTAATTCATCCAAAGTTGACTACTTACTATCAAAATACAGAAGAGATTGGCAGGCAGTCAGCTAGAAAACTTGTAGAAATTATTGAAAATCCGAAAACCAGTTTGACGGAGCAGATTGAGGTCAATGGTAAATTATTAGAGGGACAATCGGTAGGGGACGTCTAAATTGAGGAAAGGCGCCAAATCACATCTACCAAGCCCCGAGTGTACAACAATTGGGAGGTAATTTTGTATGAAGGGTCTAATGAAGAAAGTTGTAGCTGTATCAATGGCTGCAGCAATGGTAGTACCAATGGTCGGCTGTGGTGGCAGCGACGGTTCAAAGAGTGCTAGTTCAGATGATGGCAAGCATTATTTGAATATTTGGTGCTGGAACGATGAGTTCCAGAGCAGATTTAATGACTATTATCCAGAGGTAAAAGAGGTATCCAAGGATAAGTCAACAACAACTTTAAATGATGGAACGATTGTTAAGTGGACAATCAATGAAAATGCAAACAACAACTATCAGAACAAGTTGGATGAAGCACTTCTTGCACAGGAGTCTGCTGATGACAATGATAAGATTGATATTTTCTTAGTTGAAGCAGATTATGCATTAAAGTATGTTGATTCTGACTACACATTGGACGTAGTAAATGATATCGGTCTGACAGAGGATGATCTCTCAGATCAGTATCAGTACACCAAGGATATCGTTACAGATTCCAACGGTGCACAGAAGGGTACATCTTGGCAGGCAACACCTGGTCTGTTTGCTTACCGTAGATCAATTGCTAAGGCAGTACTTGGCACAGATGATCCTACAGAAGTGCAGGCAGCATTAAGCGATTGGGATAAGTTTGATGCAGTTGCAGAGCAGGCTAATGCAGCAGGCTACAAGATGTTATCAGGATATGATGATTCATATCGTACATTCTCTAACAATGTTTCTACTCCTTGGGTAACAGACAACGAAGTTAATGTTGACCCACAGATTATGAGATGGGTAGAGCAGACAAAGAATTACACAGATAAGGGTTACAACAACAAGACATCTCTTTGGTCAGATGGTTGGGCATCAGATCAGGGTCCAGATGGTGATGTACTCGGATTCTTCTATTCTACATGGGGAATCAACTTCACATTACTTGGTAATGCACTTGCTGATCCAGACGGCGCTCAGGAAGTTGGCAACGGTGCATATGGTGATTGGGCAGTTTGTGAAGGCCCTGCTCCATACTATTGGGGTGGTACATGGCTTTGCGCAGCAAATGGAACAGATGATGTTGATACAATCAAGGACGTTATGTTAAAGCTTACATGCGACAAAGACATCATGTCATCTATGACACGTAACCAGGAAATCCAGGATTACACAAATACTGTATCTGGTATGGATGAAATCGCTAATGATGAATCTTATGGTTCAGATTTCTTGGGTGGACAGAACCACGTTGCACTCTTCTCTGAAACAGCTCAGAAGATTGATATGAGCAATGTAGGCGCATATGATCAGGGATGTAACGAATCTATCCAGAAGGCATTCAAGGATTACTTTGATGGAAATGTAACTATGGATGAAGCTAAGGAAAACTTCGAAAAGACTATCACAGAGAAGTATCCTGAAATTACAAAGGTTAATTGGCCAGAGTAATATGTATGAAAACATTGTGGCACGTGGGGAAACCCATGTGCCACAAAACTTAAAAAGACATTATAAGAAATGAGGTTGAGGGCTATGTCAGGAAAAAAGATTAAGAGTAAGGGCGGAGCCGTTAGCTATGCCAAGTGGGGATATATATTTATTCTTCCATTCTTTCTGGCATTTGCTATCTTTCAGTTAGTTCCACTTTGTTCAACAATTTATTATAGTTTTTTTGAATATTATAGAAGTGGTCTTAGTATTATTGGACCTAACTTCGTTGGATTAGATAATTATAAATCTCTTTTTGAATCAGATTTTTTAGAATATGCAGGTAATACATTTGTACTGTGGATTGCAGGATTTATTCCACAGATTGTCGTTTCCTTAATTCTTGCTGCTTGGTTTACAGATCAGAGACTTAGAATCAAAGGTAAGCAGTTCTTCAAGGTTGTTATCTATATGCCAAACTTAATCATGGCAAGTGCATTTTCTATGTTATTTTTTGCACTGTTTTCAGATATCGGACCTGTAAATGGATTTTTAGCAACAATCGGTGCAATCGATCCATCTCATCCAATACGATTCTTTTCTTCAATAGGTTGGACAAGAGCATTGATTGCATTAATGAATTTTCTGATGTGGTTTGGTAATACAACGATTCTTTTGATGGCAGCAGTAATGGGTATCAGTCCTTCACTGTTTGAAGCAGCAGAACTCGATGGAGCAAATCATAGACAGATTTTCTTCAAGGTAACTCTTCCAAACATCCGACCAATCCTCGTATATGTACTCATTACATCTATGATTGGTGGTCTCCAGATGTTCGATGTACCTCAGATTTTGACAAATGGTAGTGGTAATCCAAACAGATCATCCATGACACTTTTGATGTTCTTGAACAGTCATCTGTATAGCAAGAACTATGGCTTAGCAGGTGCACTTTCTGTCATCTTGTTTATTGTCAGTGCTATTCTCTGCTTGGTTGTTTACTTCTCGCTGAATAAAGAAGATTCACCGGCAAATTCAAAGCACAGCAAAAAGAAAGCAAAACATTAAGGGGGTGACGTGCAATGAAAGCAAATAAAAACGAAAATTACAATTTACCAAAGGAGCACGTACAAGTAACACCGAGATTGATCATTTCCTATATTGTTTTGGCAATCTTAGCATTCTTATGTTTGTTCTTCTTTTATATTTTGATTATTAATTCGACTAGAAATCATGTACAGATTCAGCAGGGATTCAGTTTCCTGCCAGGTAAGTCCTTTTTAAAGAACTTTATCAATGTTAAAAATGATGCGAATATACCAATTTTCTCAGGTTTGAAGAATTCGGTTATTGTATCGAGCTGTACGGCAGTGTTATCATGCTACTTTTCAGCATTAACGGCATATGGACTTTATGCCTATGATTTTAAACTCAAGAAACCGGCATTTATCTTCATCTTATTGATTCTGGTAATGCCTACACAGGTTTCTGCACTTGGTTTTATTCAGTTGATTACAAAGATGAATTTAATGAATACATTATATCCATTGTTCATTCCATCAATTGCCGCTCCTGCAGTTTTCTATTTCATGTATAGTTACATGCAGAGTTCTCTTCCTATGGAACTTGTAGAGGCAGCGAGAATTGATGGATGTGGAGAGTTTAAGACATTCAATAGAATTGTGCTTCCAATTATGAAGCCGGCGTTGGCTGTTCAGGCAATTTTCACATTTGTAGGTTCTTGGAACAACTTCTTCATGCCGGCATTGGTAGTAAGCAGTAATGATAAGAAGACATTGCCTGTACTTATTGCTTCTCTTCGATCTGCTGATTTCTTGAAGTTTGATATGGGTAAGGTTTACATGTTAATCATGTTATCCATTATTCCAATTATCGTTGTATATATCTTACTTTCTAAGTACATTGTGGCAGGTGTAACACTTGGTGGAGTAAAGGAGTAGTCGTTTCGGTTTATAATTTTTCCTCAAAAACAGAGCGGGCAATGCCTGCTCTGTTTTTTCCTGCGTTTGAAGCTTCATTTTCAGTGAATGGGGTGCACCTAATTTGATAAAAAAGAGATAGTGGTAATAAAGAAAAAATAAATAAATTGTAAAAGGATTGACGGTGATATTGGGTCGAATATAAAATAAAATTAGCTATGAAATAAACATACGGGGGTATGCGAGTTATGAGTGAATATGTTAATAATCTTACAAAAGAAGAGATGGATGTATTAGGCGAGATTGGTAATATCAGCCTTGGAAATGCAGCTACGACTCTTAGTGTTATGGTAAATCAGCGCGTGGAGATTACAACACCGGTTGTGGAAGTGATTAATAGAAGTGAAGCGCTTGATGACTATGATAAGACTTGTGTATTTGTTCAAATTCATTATATTAAAGGTCTTAGTGGAAATAATGTATTTATTTTAAAAGAACCGGATGTTTTATGTATGACTGATTTGATGATGGGTGGAGATGGTACCAATACACAGGGCGAGGTTACAGAGTTGCATCTAAGTGCGGCATCAGAGGCTATGAACCAGATGATGGGTACATCAGCTACATCTATGGCACAGATGCTTCAGATACCTGTTGATATCAGTACACCGGATCTTAGTCGTATTGACGTTGAATCTGTAAAGCAGTTTGAGAAGATGTTTGAATCCAATTTGGATAAGTTTGTAAAGATTGCATTTAGAATGGTAATTGGTGATTTGATTGATTCGACGATGGTACAGTTGTATCCGGTTAGTTTTGCACATGAAATGTGTAGGCAGTTTGAGGATAATGAAGAAAATCAGAAACTTCGACGGGAGCTTGCTGCCAAGAGAGCAGAGCAGTAGAGAGGCAATTGTTTTTGTATGGAGCCAAGGGATGAAACCCACGATATACAAACCCCATGATGAGTTAGAATTGTAAAAGGTCGCATGGACATTTCCATGCGACCTTTATTTATTAGAAAATAGAAATTTCAGAATCAGTTAATTCAGATTGTTGTGCGCTCATCTGCTGATTTGCAAGATTGGCTTGCTGATGAATCTTAGATTCATTTCTAGGATTCTTTGCAGAAGCCATATGTTTGTCGGTAACGTCCAGTGGTTTAGCTTTTTTTGCAGCAGGGTTTTCCATGCCTGATTTAAAGCTGTCACCGGCAATAGCTACGTTGCTGATTACATCTGTTAAATCTGTTGGAACAAAAATCTTGGTAGCGTTGCCATCGGCAACATCTTTTAAAGCTTCCAGTCCTTTTAATTTCAAGACTTCAGGGGAAACATTGGCGGCTGTTAACATTTCCAAAGCACGTGCCTCTGCTTCTGCACGTAACTGAATAGATTTTGCTTCACCTTCAGCCCTTGCAATTGCAGCATCTCTTTCAGCTTCAGCCTGAAGAACTTTAGCCTGTTTGTCACCTTCTGCCATCATAACAACGGACTGCTTATGAGCTTCTGCTTCAGTAACAGCCTGGCGTTTTTCACGCTCTGCTGTCATCTGTTTCTGCATAACATCAAGGATGTCAGCAGGAGGAGCAATATTCTTTACCTCAACTCGAGTAATTTTGATGCCCCAAGCATCAGTTGCTTCATCAAGTGTTGCTTCGAGAGAAGAGTTGATGCGGTCACGAGAAGTCAGTGTATCATCGAAATCCAGCGCACCAACTAAGTTTCGAAGTGTAGTTGCTGCAAGGGTTTCTATACCAAGTCTTGGATTTTCGACACCATAAGTGAATAATTTTGCATCGAATACTTTGGCGTAGACAACGGAATCAATCTTCATAGTAACGTTATCTTTAGTGATAACCCCCTGAGGTGGAAAATCCAGAACCATTTCCTTGAGGGAAACTTTTGAACGAACCACATCAATAAACGGTATGATGAAATTGATACCGGAGTTCAGAGTGGCATGGTATTTACCAAGACGCTCAATTACATATACCTTTGATTCAGGTACAATTTTGATGCATGCAATTAAAACAATTAAGAGCACGACTGCTAGAATAATTAAACCCATATGCTTTCTCCTTTATATTT
This sequence comes from Lachnospiraceae bacterium, assembly GCA_017392525.1. GTDB lineage: Bacteria > Bacillota > Clostridia > Lachnospirales > Lachnospiraceae > FD2005. The sequence goes on along the minus strand of JAFOVD010000004.1, from coordinate 7,796 downwards.
TTTAATGATTCTATTATTAATTCTAGTGTTTATTAGATGAAAAAACAACATAGAAAAAGATTTTGTGGTTGGAAATGTACATGCTGTACAATAATGTAAATTTGCCGTAATATTAGTGGCATGAAAAGAGTATTTAAATATCAGATAACTGAAGAGTGGGAATCCATTCGTGAGTTTCTTTTAGACAAGCGATATCCGCATGCGGTCTTTGTAAAGCTTAAGAAAACAGAGAACAGTGTTCTTGTAAATGGAGAGTGGCTACATCTATATCAACCGCTTCATATAGGGGATCGATTAGAGATTCGCTTAGAGGAGAATACGGGCTCTGAAAATATTGTTGCTAGGTCCTTTGAGGATATTGTAAAGTCGCTTAAGGCAAAGGGTTCCTTACCGATGGATGAGACAGAAAAACTGCCAATTGTATACGAAGATGAGGATATTCTTATTGTAAATAAACCAGCAGGACTTCCGATTCATCCGTCTCAGAATCATTACGATGATTCCTTGGCCAATGCGGTGATAGATTATTATAAAAGGCAAGGAGAAACTTTTGTATTTCGGTGTATCAATCGCTTAGATCGTAATACAAGTGGCCTGACGTTAATTGCGAAAAATATGCTCAGTTCGGCAATTCTTTCTCAGGATGTTACATCGCGTGATATTCACAGAACATATCTTGCACTTGTAGAGAATCGTAAAATTTCATGTGATTTAGAAAGTGTCGGCGATTGTTTGAGTTATAGCATATTGGATGATGATGGATGTATCGAGGCCCCCATTGGAAGGGTTGAAGGTTCTACAATTATGCGTGAAGTAAATTATGAACAAGGAGACTACGCATTAACCAGGTATTGGAAGATAGGTGATTATGGAGAGTTTTCATTGATTAAACTTCAACTTGGAACCGGACGGACACACCAGATTCGTGTGCACATGAGTTCTATAGATCATCCACTGCTGGGAGATGATTTGTATGGAAATGGTACGTTCCATTATTATGATAGTTCCATGCAAAAGAGGGCATTGAACCGACATGCGTTACATTCTTATCGGCTAGAATTTGTTCATCCTGTTACCGGAAAACCAATGGATGTTCGTGCTGAACTACCGGAAGATTTGCAATTTATTGTTAGTGGTGGTCTTGTTCAGATAAATTGTACAAAATCTAACGAAAGTTAGGTGAAGCAAACAATAAAAATGCAACAGAATTAACAAAATTAACAAAATTAGTTGACATTGATGTGCATAGATACTAAGATTGTACATGTTTCAATAACAATTAGTTAGGAAACAGAATTTAAAATTAAAGCAATAGAGGTAGCGATGCAGATGAGTACCTTCTGGAGCCGGCGGGCTGTGAACGAAGGGAAAGGTAACCATCGCCGAACGTATCAGGCTGGCGGGTTTGGTGCGTGGGGGCCCGGAGAATATCCGAGTCACTCCTTCGAAAACGAAGTGGCGCTATTTTACGATGATACAAAACCGTATGCAATAGTGCATACGGTTTTTTTGATTCCAAAGAGCGAATTGCTTTAGTTGCTACTATTTCATGAGGAAGAAACAGGAGGACTAAGATGAGCAAATTCACAAAGTATGCAAAGAAACTACTTGCCCTTACATTGACAGCAGCTGCACTGGTTTCTACAGGTGCGACACTGACTGGCTGTAGCGCAAAGCGCGCAAGTGCGGCAGAATCCGATGTGATTCGTGTCGGTATGGAATGTAATTACGCACCATTCAACTGGACGACGCCAGAAGCGAGCGATACGACAATCCAGCTCTCAACTGCAGATTATGCAGATGGCTATGACGTTGCGATGGCAAAGCGACTTGGCGAAATCCTTGGCAAGGAAGTAGAGATTGTAAAACTCGATTGGGATAACTTGATTTTATCTCTTCAGAATCAGCAGATTGACTGCATTATCGCAGGTATGACAGATACTGTTGAACGAGAAGAAGAGGTAAATTTCACTTCTCCTTACTATGAGTCAGAGGAAGTTATGATTGTAAGTGCAAACAGCAAATATGTGGATGCGACTAGCATTCAGGATTTTGCAGGCGCTACGATTCAGGGACAGATGAACACGGTTTATGATGAAGTCATTGATCAGATCGAGGATGTAAATCATAAAGCGGCAGCAGAAACATTTCCTGCGGCAATTCAGGCACTGCAGAGCGGCGCGATTGATGGTGTTGTATCGGAACTTCCGGTAGCCCTCGGTGTGACAGAAGCAAATCCGGACTTAACGATTGTTCGATTTGCAGAAGGCCAGGGATTCACAGCGAATACAACGGTTTCCATTGCGGTTCGAAAGACGGATCCGGAATTCCAGGCACAGCTGGAGGGAGCACTTTCCCAGATTACAGAAGAAGAGAGAAATCAGATGATGGAGGCAGCCGTAGAGCGTCAGCCGGCTGAAAATGAATAATGTTTATTTCAAATTGTACAGATATCTTAACAACATATGGCCCTAGCTTATGGCTCGGTGTTCGCACAACACTTTTGATTGCCATTACGGGCACTGTCCTGGGACTTATCCTGGGACTCTTGGTGGGTGGTTTCCGCGCTGTGAAACTTGATTTCACAGCAAGCGGGGCGGCTCGCTTCTTTAAGAAACTTGGCGACTTGATTATTAATTTATATATTACGATTTTCCGTGGAACACCAATGATGGTGCAGGCGGTATTCATCTATTATGCAATGTTGAACTTCATCTATTGGAGTCCGATGGAAGCGGCCATTACCGTAATTTCTGTAAATACGGGTGCGTATATGGCGGAAATCGTTCGTTCCGGAATCCAGGCAGTGGATCCGGGACAGACGGAAGCAGCGAGATCGCTTGGTATGTCAAATGCGCAGACGATGTTTACGGTTGTGCTTCCACAGGCGATTCGAAATGCATTCCCTGCGATTGGAAATGAATTCATTGTTAATATCAAGGATTCTTCCGTGCTCATGATTATCTCTATTACAGAGTTGATGTTCCAGGCGAAGAGTATTGCCGGTTCGACGTTCCATTTCACGGAGACTTATTTCATCGAAGCGATGATTTATCTGATATTAACAACAGTGACAAGTTTGATTTTAAATGCGATTGAGAAGCATATGAATCGTCCGTCGACAAAGGAGGTGGCTTAGATGGCAGCACCTATGGTAGAAATAAAAAATATTCATAAGCGCTTCGGTAAGCTTGAAGTTTTGAAGGGCGTGGATTTCGAGGTGCAGGAAGGCGAGACCGTCTGCCTGATCGGAAGCTCCGGTTCTGGTAAGTCGACACTTCTTCGTTGCATTAATTTATTGGAGCATGCGGATGATGGCCAGATTCTTGTGTTTGGCCAGGATGTACTTCACACCAAGGATGTGAATCATTTCCGTGCGAAGGTTGGTATGTGTTTCCAGCAGTTTAATCTGTTTGCAAATATGACGGTTGTGGAAAACTGCATGAAGCCACAGATGAAGGTGTTGAAAGTTTCCAAGGAGGAAGCGAGAAAGACGGCAATGAAGTACCTCGAGAAGGTTGGCATGGCGGAATTTGCCAATGCGGATGTTCGTAGAATTTCCGGTGGGCAGAAGCAGCGTGTTGCTATCGCACGTGCACTCTGTATGAATCCAAAGCTCATGCTTTTTGATGAGCCGACATCGGCACTGGATCCTGAGATGGTTGGCGAGGTTCTGAATATCATGAAGGAACTCGCAGAAGAGGGTATGACGATGATCATCGTAACACACGAGATGGGATTTGCGCGTGATGTCGCAGACCGCGTTGTTTTCATGGATCAGGGTCAGATTGAGGAGCAGGGCACACCGGACCAGCTTTTCAACAATCCACAGTCTGAGAGAACGAAGGAGTTCTTGAAGGCGTCTGTTTATAAATAAGATAGAATGTATGATTTAGCGCAAGAGGCGAGGATTCCTCTTGCGCTTTTTTTCATGTTGCGAAAAATTTTATAAAATTATTAGCACTCTCTATTGACGAGTGCTAATTCTGGTGTTATAACAAGACTAGAAAGCAAACAAGCTTGGATAAACAACCAAACAACGATGGTTAAGTGGGAGGTGTTTTTATGAATATACAGAAGTTCACACAGAAATCTATGGAAGCTGTGAATGGAACAGAAAAGCTTGCATACGATTATGGAAATCAGGAGATTGAGCAGGAGCATCTGCTGGTTTCCCTTCTGAATCAGGAAGATGGTTTGATACCGAAACTGATTGAGAAGATGGAGATAGATTTGCAGTATTTTAGAAATGATGCGGTTCAGATGCTCGAGAAATTGACGAAAGTCAGTGGCGCTGGTCAGGTCTATGTCGGCAAGAATTTGAATGAAGTTTTGATTCATGCAGAGGATGAAGCCAAGGCGATGGGCGATGAATATGTTTCCGTTGAGCATCTATTCTTATCCATGATCAAACATCCGAATCGTGCGATAAAGGAGAAGTTCCGCGAATTTGGAATTACGAGAGATCGTTTTCTACAGGCTCTCTCTACTGTGCGAGGCAATCAGCGTGTGACCTCGGATAATCCGGAAGCGACCTATGATACCCTTGAGAAGTATGGATATGATATGGTGGAGCGAGCAAGAGAGCAGAAGCTCGACCCGGTCATCGGTAGAGATTCTGAGATTCGAAATGTGATTCGAATTCTTTCAAGAAAGACGAAGAATAATCCGGTATTGATTGGTGAACCTGGTGTTGGTAAAACGGCAGCTGTTGAGGGATTGGCACAGAGAATTGTCCGTGGTGATGTACCAGAGACATTGAAAGATAAGAAATTATTTGCATTGGATATGAGTGCGTTGGTTGCCGGCGCGAAATATCGTGGTGAATTTGAAGAGCGTCTGAAGGCCGTTTTGGATGAGATTCGAAATAGTGATGGCGAGATTATACTTTTCATTGACGAGCTTCATACGATTGTTGGTGCCGGTAAGACAGAAGGCGCGATGGATGCTGGCAATATGTTGAAACCGATGTTGGCACGTGGAGAGTTGCATTGTATTGGTGCGACAACGCTTGATGAATATCGGGAATATATCGAGAAAGATCAGGCTCTGGAGCGTCGTTTCCAGCCAGTTATGGTGGATGAACCGACGGTGGAAGATACCATTTCCATCTTACGAGGAATTAAGGATCGTTACGAAGTGTACCATGGTGTGAAGATTCAGGATGCGGCACTCGTAGCTGCGGCAACGTTGTCGGATCGTTACATTTCCGATCGTTTTCTGCCGGATAAGGCCATCGATCTGGTGGACGAGGCATGTGCTTCCATTAAGACGGAACTCGATTCGATGCCAGCGGAACTTGATGAGATGAACCGCCGTATCATGCAGCTGGAAATCGAAGAAACGGCACTGAAGAAGGAGACGGATACGCTAAGTAAGGAGCGTTTGGGCGAATTACAGAAGGAATTGTCTGAGCTTCGAGATGCATTTAATTCTAAGAAAGCGCAGTGGGATAATGAGAAACATGCGGTGAACAAGGTTTCCGAATTACGTGAGCAATTAGAGGCTGTGAAAAATGAAATCGCTAGTGCGCAGCAGAATTATGATCTGGAAAAGGCAGCAGAACTGCAGTATGGAAAACTCCCACAGATTGAAAATGCGTTAAAAGAAGAGGAAGAACGCTTAAAGACAAAAGATGTCAGTCTGGTGCATGAGGCGGTGACAGAGGATGAAATTGCTGAAATCATCAGTAGATGGACGGGAATCCCTGTTTCAAAATTGAATGAAACGGAGAGAAATAAGACCTTACATCTGGATCAGGAACTGCATAAGAGAGTCGTTGGACAGGACGATGCGGTGCAGAAAGTGACGGAAGCTATCATCCGTAGTCGAGCTGGAATCAAGGATCCGGGCAAGCCAATTGGATCATTTCTATTCTTAGGACCGACAGGTGTAGGTAAGACGGAACTTGCAAAGACACTTGCGGAAGCACTTTTCGATGATGAGAACAATATGGTTCGTCTGGATATGAGTGAGTACATGGAGAAATACAGTGTGTCTCGTCTGATTGGAGCGCCTCCAGGATATGTTGGCTATGATGAAGGCGGCCAGTTGACAGAGGCTGTACGTAGAAAACCGTATTCCGTTGTGCTTTTTGATGAAGTTGAGAAAGCGCATCCGGATGTGTTTAATGTACTGCTGCAGGTTCTTGATGATGGTCGAATTACAGATTCGCAGGGACGAACTGTAGATTTTAAGAATACGATTATTATTATGACATCAAACCTTGGTTCCGAATTCTTGCTGAATGGAATGGATGATCAGGGAGATATCTCGCCTGAGACAGAAAAGTCTGTTATGGATTTGCTTCGAGGCAGTTTCCGCCCAGAATTTTTGAATCGTCTCGATGAGATTATCATGTTTAAGCCTTTGACGAAGGATCATATTGGAAATATTATCGATCTGCTTCTTGTAGAACTCAACGAACGTCTGGCAGATCGTGATCTCCATGTGGAATTGACAGAAGCGGCAAAGCAGTATGTTGCAGAGAATGGCTATGATCCAGCATTTGGAGCAAGACCATTGAAGAGATATCTGCAGAAGCATGTGGAAACACTGGCTGCTCGTATCATCTTGGGTGGTGATATCTCTATGGGTGATGTGATTCGGATTGATGTGAAAGATGATGCACTCTGCGGAGAAGTGGTTGCCGGATAATTTTGTAGTGATAGAGGATGTGGAAATGTATCATTTCCACATCCTTTTTTGATGAGACGCTAAATAGTCCGTTCGCGGTGGTATAAGTCGATTCGCGGTGGTAGGGGTTGTATTTGGCATGCGAATCAAATAGAGTAGATAACGGAATTGTACTGTTATCACCACCAATGGTTACTTTCTATTGGGTTAAACCACAATAAGGAGATCAGCTATGTATCAAACATTGTCATCTATTTCATGTATAGCGTTAGTTGTGTTTGTATTAATATCTTTTTTTATTAAAAATGAGCATATAAAAAAGTACGAGCGACTTATTATTTTTATTCTTTCTTTAATTTTCGCTTCTATTATGATATGTCGTGCGATTTTTGAATAAATATGTTATTTAGTTATAATTTCTGAATGGAAATAATTCCCGAGCAATAAGATTTCTGCTCGAAGGAAAGATTTGGAAATTCATTCCTTAATTCATCGATTACAAAATAAATTTCATCGTCATCCCAATCGTCACCGGCTTCGGATTTACATTTCTCAAGTTCATCTCTAGTGTTAAAAGCAACATCACCTATAATCAGTTTGCCACCCTCGTTTAGCTGATTTAATAAATCTCTAAAGAAGATCTTCTTCTGCGCATCGGATAAATGATGCATAGAATAAGTTCCAATTATATAGTCAAATTTACATGTGTTTAATTCAGGTACTAACCCCTTTGTAAAGTCGCCTTGATATAGTTTTGCATTTGGCATTTTTGCTTTCGCAAGCTCGATCATTCTACTAGAGAAGTCTTGGCCATACACTTCGCAACCGTTCTCGTAAAGTTTTGTAGTAAGTGTTCCTGTACCAAATCCAATATCTAAAACCTTTGCACCTTTTGTGGATAAGATTTCTTGGAAAATCCCTCCAAGAACTTCTTTGTATCCAGCAAATGGATAGGTATTTGCTTCTTCGGAAATACCCACGGCTTTATCGTAACCATCAGCCCATAAATCAAATCCCTTATTGTCTAACATTATATCGTCTCCTTCTAGCATATGATGGAGTATCTAAGCTCTGGTAGATACTCATGACATAAATCTTACTATATGTTTTGAACTCATCTCAAGTATTTTTGTGAGAAAAAAGAAGATTTGCCTAATTTG
>JAFOVD010000018.1 GCA_017392525.1 Lachnospiraceae bacterium | reverse complement strand
TCACGAACCGTTCCTTCTACAGAGATTGTAGATTCCTTTGTGATGCCCTTAAATGTTTTAACGAGTTCTTCTGTTTCAGCAACAACCTGAGTCTTGCCATAGAAGTCTCTCATAACCACAAATCCAAGGTTGGAACCAACCTCTCTGAAATTTTCCATCCAGCCAACAAGCTTAACTGACTTACCTGCATCTGCCTGTCTTAACTCACCACATGTGTGTGTACGAGACTGTGTCATTTCCTTATCCTCAACTTTCAATATTACTTATCAATTCAACAATCAGTATGTACTAGTTATTGAAGAATTCTACAAATTCTTCATAGCCTTCCTGAGCCAACTGTTCCTTCTGAAACTTTTTATTCTTATTCATACGAACAACCAGAACCTGCTGCCCATTCGCACGAGCTTCTTTAGCCTTGGCCATAACATCAACAAGCTTTTCAGCAGGATATTTCTTCTCAACCAAATAAGCTACTCTCTTTGGTGCTTCAGGAATCTCAAATCCACTCTCCATAAGAAGAAGGATGATTCTTTCAAATCCAATAGAGAATCCGCAAGCAGGTACATCATGTCCTGCGAACTTGCCAATCATCTTGTCATAACGGCCGCCGCCACCGCAGCTACCTCCAAACTCAGGAATCGCAATTTCAAAAATCGTACCTGTATAATAGCTCATACCACGAACTAAAGTAGGATCGAATACAAGCTCGAAGTCTGCAGCCTTCGCAGCATTTACTGCAAGAGCAATATCTTTCAGATTTGTTGCGACTTCTTCATCCAGATGCTCTTTCAATGTAGAAAGAAGATAGTCCACACCTTCCACAACATCCTTCTTATTTTCAAGTGCTGTAAACAATGCAAGGTACTTATCCACAGAAGCTGCATCATAGCCATCTTCCTTCAGTTCCTTCTCAACACCTTCTAAACCGATTTTGTCCATCTTATCCAGTGTAATGAAGATATCATCATACTGCTCTTCTTCAAAGCCACTGTAAGCTGCCATAGCCTTTAAAATACGACGTTCGTTGATTCGGATTTCGAACTTGGAAAAGCCAAGTCTTCCAAGTGTTGTTGTTGTAGCTAAAATCAATTCGATTTCAGCAAGGTTGGATGGTTCACCCAAAATATCAATATCGCACTGTGTAAACTGACGATAACGTCCACGCTGCGGTCTGTCTGCACGCCACACATTACCCATCTGCAGTGCCTTAAATGGATTTGGAAGTTCATTTGCATGGTTTGCATAATATCTTGAAAGAGGTACTGTAAGATCATAGCGCATACCATAATCTACAACATCCAACTCTTCTTTTGCCTCAGCAAGATGCAGTTTCTCGCCTCTCTTCAAAACCTTGAAGATGAGTTTTTCATTTTCACCGCCCTGCTTATTTGACAGGTTTGCAATGTTTTCCATACATGGTGTTTCAATTGGTGTAAATCCGAAACTTCTGTATGTCTCTTTAATCACGGATGTAACGTAATCTCGGATTTCCATCTCACGAGGCAGAATATCCTTCATACCGTTTACCGGTTTCTTGCTTAAAGCCATGCTATTTCCTCCAACTTATTTCTTTTTCTTTCAATCATCTCATCGATTCTATCGATGTAATTTGTAACATCTTTAACATTCTCTGAACGTGTTACTGTTTTTCCGCCATCGGTCACATACTTGCAAGCCGAGCCGGCACCAAGTGCCATTATAGTCTGTTTTTCTTCCATTATCAAGACATTATATAGTCCCTCATGTCCTGAAACAGAGAAACCAACATTCTCTAAATTGCCTGCCATATTTTTCTGACGATAGAGATAATACGGTTTCATGCCAAGTTCAGCTGCCACTTTATAAGCAGTCTCCATATGACTATTGGAATTTTCCATTACATAATTTCTATACTTATCCCATTCAATATTGAGTCTGGAACTATGCTTAATCGCAAGGGAATGTACCGTCAGATTATCCGGTTTTAACTTCGCCACCTCCTGAAGAGAACGTTCTACATCCTCGAGGATCTCTCCCGGAAGTCCCAGGATCATATCCATATTGATAGTTTCAAATCCAACCTCTCTAGCCATCTGGTAAGCATCATAGATAGATTCTACCGTATGATGTCGGCCAATCAGCTTTAATGTCTCCTTCTTCATCGTCTGCGGATTAATGGAAATACGATTTACACCGTGCGCCTTCAACACCTCTAATTTATCACGGGTGATACTATCCGGTCTTCCTGCTTCCACTGTATATTCCAACAAATCTCCAAGATTAAGGTACTCTTCTACTTTACCAAGCAGCCAATCCAGCTGTTGAGCTGAAAGGGATGTCGGTGTACCTCCTCCAAAGTAGATTGTCGTAAGCTTCTTATGGGGAATCGATTCACTTAAGAACTTCAATTCTTTCTCCAGACACTGAAGATATTTCTCCACCTGTCCATTATAAGAAGCCAGTGCGTAGGATGGAAATGAACAATACAGGCAAGTACTTGGGCAAAACGGAATTCCTATATAGAGGCTGTATCCATCTTTATAATCCACCTGCGAAAGCATTTCCTTCTCTTTCGTTACAACCTGAATACTCAAATCGATTTTTTCATCCGAGGTAAGATAGGTCTCCTTCATATAAGAACGGATATCCTCCAGTTCCACACCCTCCAGAAGTTTTGTAAGTGCAATCTTCGTAGGTCGGATTCCCGTCAGTGTACCCCAAGGCAATTCTTTTCCCGTGTACTTCGTAAGTGCCTGATAAATCAGTCTCTTTAATCGGTTCTTTGTATCCTTTCGATCCGAATCATCCACCTCTACTTCAGAGGTATGAATGCATTCTTCTGCATCTCCTTCAGACATAGAAAGACCGATTCGCCCGTTTTCGTAATGTACCTTCATACGCAGGGTGATCGGTTCCTCTATTTCGTGAGGTTTCGGAGCACTATCCTTGGGCTCCGCTCCCTCCTCATACTGTATCTCTACTGACTGGGTTGGGAAAAATGATTTCACGAGTCCGTAGATATCATATTCAAAATTTGCTTCATTTAATCTTACGATTACCATAAATCTATCTTTCTAAAAATAAGGATTATAATATGTTTCCTGCTCAATGGTGGTCATATCGTCATGTCCCGGAAATACCTTCACAGACGGCGGAAGCACCATCACTTTCTCCCTGAGAGAACGAATTAACTCCGACATGGAACCACCCGGAAAGTCCGTTCTTCCAACAGAACCTGAAAACAGAGAATCACCGGACATAAGAACCATCTCATCCACCAGATAATAGCAGCAGCCCCCCGGTGTATGTCCCGGTGTACTAAGCACACGTATTCTAAAGTCTGCAAGCGTAATCTCTTCACAATCTTTTAGAAATACATCCGCCCGATACACTTCACCCAGTCCACCCATAGATGCACTAAGATTAATTTCCGGCTGACCAAGCGTCTCTTTTTCCAGTTCGGATGCATAGATGGAAACCTTATAATGATCGGCAATATATCCGGCATCACCTGCATGATCAAAATGTCCATGTGTAAGCAGTACCGCCACCGGTTTCAGACTCTGTTCCTCTATTCTCTTCACCAACTGAAGTCCCGATGCGCCGGGGTCTACAATGATGCATTCCTTCGTCTTGTTATTAACAAGAAAATAGCAGTTTGTGGCTACCGGACCAACCACATACTGCTGTATTTCCAAATTTGACATATGTTCTCCTTACCCTGTGGTTCTCACAATATCAATTACGCCGACAATCTGGCGTAACTTCTCTGTAAGATCTCTCAGTTCCTCTTTGCCTGAGACCTCAAATACAGTCTCAACTGTTGCAATACCCTGTTTATTTGTATGAGAGTTAATGGATAAGATATCCACATCCTTCTCCGTAAACACCTTGGAGATATCCACAAGAAGACCCTTACGGTTGTTACAGAATATTCTGATGGTTGCGAGATAAGTCTCGCCATTCTGTCCATCCAAGAATCCCTGTTCCCATTCCGCTTCAATAATTCTGCCCTTCTCACTCTCTGGCATACTCATAACATTGATACAGTCCGTACGATGAACACTCACACCTCTGCCTCGTGTGATAAATCCAATAATTTCATCTCCCGGTACCGGATTACAACACTTACTGAAGTGCACAGGCATATCATAAACACCCTTTAAGAGAACACCACTCTTGGATCTCGGTCTCTTCTGCTGATCGTGTTCTGCATGAATCTCACCGTCACCGGAGTGTTCTGCCAGTATATCCTCATCCGTAATTACAAGTGGATGATCTTTACGATATGCTTCATACATTCGGTTGACAATCTGGCCTTCCTTTAGACCGCCATGTCCCAATGTTGCAAGACATGCATCCCAGTCATGGAATCCATATCGGCGAATAACATTTGCCTGATACTTCGGTATATTAATATCTGCAAAATTAATGCTGTGTGTCTTACAGTATGCAGCCAGAAGTTCTTTACCGTGAGCAACATTTTCTTCCTTCACGGATTTTCTAAACCACTGATTAATCTTATTTTTTGCCTGTGTTGACTTAACGATTTTCAACCAGTCACGACTTGGTCCTTTGGAATTCTGTGAAGTGATAACATCAATTCTGTCACCATTTTGAATCACATAATCAATAGGTACCAGCTTACCATTGACCTTGGCACCTACCATTCTGTTACCAACTGCTGAATGTATACTATAAGCAAAATCGATTGGTGTCGAACCATTCGGTAAATTCTTTACATCACCTGATGGAGTGAAACAAAATACTGTATCGGAAAAGAGGTTTAAATCATTCTTTAACAGACTGACAAATTCCTTGTTATCCGACATATCTCTCTGCCATTCCAGAATCTGTCTAAGCCATGACAACTTTGCCTCTTCCTGGTTAATGGAAGAACCTTCACCACTCTCTTTATATTTCCAATGAGCCGCAATACCATATTCCGATGTTCTATGCATATCGTAGGTACGAATCTGAATCTCAAAAGGAGATCCATTAGGACCGATAACCGTCGTATGCAAAGACTGATACATATTCGGTTTTGGCATGGCAATATAATCTTTAAAACGTCCCGGAATCGGTGTAAACAATTCATGAATCACACCAAGTGCCGCATAACAGTCCTTGACTGAATCCACAATGATTCTGACAGCAAACAAATCATAAATCTGATCCAATGTCTTATGCTGTGCAACCATCTTTCGATAAATACTGAAGAAATGTTTTGCCCGGCCTTCGATTGTAGCCTGAATTCCGGCCTCATATATATTTCTGCTGACTTCGTCAATCAGTTTCTGAACATAATTATCTCTTTCCTTCTTACGAAGCGCGACCTTCTCCACCAGATCATAATAGGCATCTGTATCCAGGTATTTTAAAGACAAATCATCCAGTTCTGTCTTGACCTTGCTGATACCGAGTCGCATGGCTAACGGCGCATAGATTTCCTGTGTCTCTCGCGCCTTCTCCTTTTGCTTCTCCGGCGACATATACTTCAATGTACGCATATTGTGAAGTCTATCCGCCAGTTTGATCAGGACAACGCGGATATCCTTGGCCATAGCCAGAAACATCTTTCTAAGATTCTCTGCCTGAACCTCAACCTTGTCTGCATCATATGGAATCTGACCAAGCTTTGTAACGCCATCCACAAGCAATGCAACTTCTGTCGAGAACTCCTCTGCGATTTCATCTGTTGTCATAACCGTATCTTCTACAACATCGTGAAGAATACCGGCCACAATTGTCTCCTTATCCAGCTCTAAATCCGCCAAGATAATCGCCACGCAGAGGGGATGAATAATATAAGGCTCACCAGATTTGCGCTTCTGATCCTTGTGAGCAGCCGCCGCAATATGATAAGCCTTCTCAATCATAGAGATATCCGTATTTGGGTGATATTTACGAATACGGCCTATTAATTCTTTATAGAGTTCTTCCGGATCAACGAAATCCTCTGTTCGCACTACACCCTTATTACCGGATTTAATACTTCGCTCCATTTGATCCAATTCTTCTACGGAATAATCTGCCATATTCTCACCTCTTTTCTATATCGAATTTATTTCTATTCATAAAATATTTTATTTTATGAAAAAAGTAATATTTCAATACATAAATTTTACAATATTATAAATAAATTATTAGCAAAAATCAATAATTTAGAACACTATCTCATATGTGATTTCACCATTCTCATTGGCTGTTTTTGATATAGGTTTCATCCCCAATTTTTCCGCTATTCTAACCGATGCCTTATTCTCCGGATGAATACGTGCACAGACAGACTCCATCATAAGCTCTTCTTTTGCATACTCAACAATAGCCTCACAGACTTCAGAAGCATATCCCTGCCCCTGCCTGTCCCTCCGGATCATATATCCAAGTTCTACCCTATTCGGATCCTCCGGCGACTTCGATTCCACACCGGCACGACCAATCACAGCACCGGAAGACTTCTCAATCACCAGCCACATACCGTATTCATAGAACCCGTATACCTTGTCAATATAATCCCTCTGATACTGAATCTCTTCCTCACGTTCAAACAGAGGCTCCATAAAACGGGTAATCTGTGGATCTTCATACATTGAAAACAGGTCTTCCATGTCCTCCATACAAATCTCCCGGAGGATGGTTCTATCGGTCTCAAGAATCTTCCACGGTCGTTTAAAATACCTGCACCATACTTTCTTTATATAATGACAATCCACTCCCTCCAGACTTAATACCACAAACCTGCTCTTTGGAGGAGTGGCCTGATTTTTGAAAGCATCAGGTTCATATGCAATCACCGGAATATTCCTAAGAGAAAACTCCTCTGCATCTTCCTGTTCTACACAAAATGCAACCACAAAACCGTCCTTATCCACATCTTCCACTGTTTTTATGGATAATTCCAGAATCTCATCCCTTCTGAAATGTTCACGGCGTATTACCTCTACACCGCAAGAAATCATTTCCTGATGGAACTCTTCCAGTATTTCAAGTTCATCTCTATTTAGTTTTTTTTCATCTATCTGAATATATATGCGTCTCATATCGTTTATACGTAAAAGGACAGCAAAATAACATCCGCATCTCACTGTCCTATTTATCTTAATATTCTGTTTTATCAGCACACCCTATGCTTTATAAATCTTAACGTCCTGATCTCCCTCTTCATCCAAGTCCCTTGGCAGTTTTATCTCACCATCAAATACGATTGTAGCAGGACCTGTCATGAACACGAGATTCTGAATTCTATCATAGGTAATTGCCAGATGTCCACCTAAAAGTTCCAAATCTACAGTATCCTCTGTAAGGCCATTCAATACAGCTGCTACTGCTGTTGCACATGCACCGGTTCCGCATGCCAGAGTCTCTCCTGATCCCCTTTCCCATACTCTCATACGAATATGCTTACGGTCCAAAATATTGGCAAATTCAGTATTTACTCTCTTTGGAAATGTTTCGTGATTTTCAAAAGAAGGCCCGATTTTTTCCAGATCCAGTTTTCGAACATCCTCATCCATAAAAGTTACGCAGTGGGGATTACCCATAGAAACACAAGTTACCGGGTAAATCTTGCCCTCGACTTCCATTGGCTCATTGATCATCTCATCCTGTGGAAATACCACCGGTATCTCAGTACATTTCAAAGTCGGGCTACCCATATTAACCCGAACTGTCTTCACCTGACCCTTTTCAACATTCAAGTCAAGTGTTTTGATTCCTGCAAGTGTTTCAACAGTAATCTTTGTTTTATCTGTCAAGCCCTTGTCATATACAAATTTGGCAACGCAACGGATACCATTTCCACACATCTCTCCACGGGATCCATCAGCATTGTACATAGCCATCTCAAAGTCTGCCACCTCAGAAGAATTGATTAAAATCAATCCATCTGAACCGATTCCAAAATGACGATCACTGACAAATCTTGCAACCGCTTCCGGATCCGCCAATGGCTCCTTGGTACAGTCCACGTAAACGTAATCATTTCCACATCCATGCATCTTAGTAAACTTCATATGCCTATTCCTTCTTTCTAAACATCCTGGACAATCTGCTCCACTGTCTCAAAATGAAGCGGCCCGCCAAATAAATCCAAAGCAGACCCGATTGTTATATTTAGCTTTCCATGACCCAATTCACGAATCTTCATGATATCGTCATAATCTCTGATTCCACCGGCATAGGTAATTGGTATTTTACCCCAATCTCCGAGAATCTTTACGAGTTCTTCTTCGATTCCGGCACTCTTACCCTCCACGTCTGCAGCATGAACCAACAGTTCATCGCAATACTGTGCAATAGAATCCAGAAACTCCGGTGTAATCTCTTCTTCCGTAAAAACCTGCCAACGATCTGTTACAACATAGTAGCGGTCATCTTTTTTTCGGCAGCTCATATCCAGCACCACCTTGTCACGCCCTACTGCATTCACAAGCTTCTCCATATTTTCATAGGAAATCTTACCATCCTTAAACACGTAGGATGTAACAATCACGTGACTTGCGCCTTCGTTAATAAACTCTTTTGCATTGTCAGCTGTAATACCGCCGCCAACCTGCATACCCCCCGGATATGCATGCAGTGCCTTGATAGCCTGTGCCTTAGTAGCCTCATAATATGGGCTGTCTTTGGCATTCAGCATAATCACATGTCCACCACGTTGTCCCTCTGATTGATAAAATTCTGCGAAGAAATCTGCATCTCTTTCCGATACAAAATTCTCCTTGGCCTTATTACCTTCATCCACAAGAGAAGAGCCTACAATCTGCTTTACCTTCCCGTTATGAATGTCGATACAGGGTCGAAATTCCATAGTATATCCCTTTCCTCTTTAAAAACGCGTATATTTTATGCTATTTTAGTTGAAATATATGCATGTTAAAAGTGAATTTAAGTAAACTAACCATTCACTCAAACACCCTTACCCATGGAGAATAGCACACTTTCAGATAATTTGGAATAACTTTCAGACTATTTCGGCACTTCATTTCCCTACTTATGCCTATAAATAAGCGTTTGACAGTTTTTTTTAATTTTGCTAGAATTGCTGAAATAAAAATTTAATACAAAGTGAGAAAGTGAGGACAAAATGGGAACTATTATTGGTGAAGGAATAACATTTGATGACGTATTATTGGTACCTCAGTATTCAGAGGTAACTCCTAATATGATTAATCTTCAGACACAGCTTACTAAGAAGATTAAGTTAAACATTCCTATGATGAGTGCCGCTATGGACACAGTTACAGAACATAGAATGGCAATCGCTATGGCTAGACAGGGTGGTATCGGTATCATCCATAAAAACATGTCAATCGAAGCCCAGGCAGAAGAAGTTGACAAGGTAAAACGATCTGAAAACGGTGTTATCACCGACCCATTTAACCTCGGACCTGACAACACCTTAAAGGATGCAGATGAACTTATGGGCAAGTTCCGTATCTCCGGTGTTCCAATTACTGAAAACGGTGAGAAGAACGGTAAGCTTATCGGTATTATCACAAACCGTGATTTAAAATTCGAAGAAGATTTCTCTCAGAAGATCAGTGATGTAATGACTACCGTTGAAGACGGACTTATTACAGCAAAAGTTGGCATTACATTGGATGAAGCCAAGAAGATTCTTGCAAAGGCAAGAAAGGAAAAGCTTCCTATCGTGGATGATGATTTCCACTTAAGAGGTCTTATCACTATTAAAGATATTGAAAAACAGATCAAATATCCACTTTCTGCAAAGGACGACCAGGGAAGACTTCTCTGCGGTGCCGGCGTAGGTATCACAGGAAATATGATGGAACGTGTTGAAGCACTTTACAATGCCAAGGTTGACGTTATTGTAGTAGACAGTGCTCATGGCCACTCTAAGAATATTATTGAGGCTGTAAAGAAGATTAAGGCTGCTTATCCTGATCTTCAGATTATCGCCGGTAACATCGCTACAGGCGAAGCTGCAAAAGCTCTGATTGAAGCCGGTGCAGATGCTGTTAAGTGTGGTATCGGACCTGGTTCTATCTGTACAACTCGTGTAGTTGCAGGTATCGGTGTTCCACAGATTACAGCTATTATGGATTGCTACAAGGTTGCCAAAGAATACGGTATTCCTGTTATTGCCGATGGTGGCTTAAAGCTTTCCGGAGATATGACTAAGGCTCTTGCAGCCGGTGGTTCTGTTTGTATGATGGGATCTATGTTTGCCGGATGTGACGAAGCTCCTGGAGATTTCGAATTATTCCAGGGTCGTAAGTACAAGGTATACCGTGGTATGGGATCTATCGCAGCTATGGAAAACGGTTCTAAGGATCGTTATTTCCAGGAAGGTGCTAAGAAGCTTGTACCTGAAGGTGTAGAAGGTCGTGTAGCATACAAGGGTGCTCTTGAAGATGTTATCTTCCAGTTAATCGGTGGTATCCGTTCCGGTATGGGATATTGTGGATGCCCTACAATTCCTGAATTACAGGAACGTGGTAAATTCGTTAAGATTACTGCTGCTTCCCTCAAGGAATCTCACCCACATGATATCAACATCACAAAAGAGGCTCCTAACTATTCCGTTCACTAATCAAGATAATAAAAGAGTGCATGAAAACCATAATTTTCATGCACTCTTATTTTTTTAACTGCTTTTCTTATTATTTCTCTCTTTTATAAATCATATCCCTTAATTCAAACAATAAATATGGGAAACCACCTGTCTTAAAAAATCCGGCAACAATATCAAACACTACCCACACTGCTCCACCAACTGTAGCTGACAAGAAGATTTTTGCACCATCGATAAATAATATCCGTAGTGTCAACGTATCCTGCATATAACACTCATAGATATCTCTCATCGGGCAGTATAGCAACACATAAAGCGATACAAAAATCGTAAGAAGTGTCCCTGTGAAACTGATAATTAATGCAATAACTGTTCTTAAAATATCCTTCAAAACTTCACCTCAGTAATTTTTTCAAACATTCTCTCCCGCGGATTTATAATACAAAGAATCCCAGTAATCCGGCCAACACAGCCACAAGTGCTCCGGCCACTACATCGCGACAGAAATGTACCCCTCCATACACACGGATAATGGCCAGTGCTGTTCCTAAAATACAGAACACAAATCCCAGGGAAATATCCACCTGAAAAAAGCACATGGCTATCATAAAAATAGAGAACACATGGCGGCTCGGCATGCTTCTCCCATTCCCCTCTCTCTTGATAACCGGCTCAAAATCATAGATTTCATATGGTCGTTTCTGGTCGAATAAATAACGGAAACCGGACACAACCAAAAATGCCACCCCGGGCAAAATAATTGTCCGCAGGAATAACCCTCTCTCCACCAAATAAAGATAGGTCAAAAGCATAGGATACGATACCACAGTAAGGGCAACTATTAATCTATCCATAAAATTTATCATCCATGTGCCATTTTTGTTCTTTCTGATACACTCCGAAAATGCCTTATAATCCTCTTCTGTCATATTACTCTACCACTTTCTCTCCATATTTCTCAATATAGTCTTCCAGATCCACCTTAAACTGTTCCCAGGCATCCTGATGCTCCACATAGTATTTCGGACAGTTTTTTCCGGTGACATCATAATGTCGAATTACATCCTCTGTATCCAAATCAAACTTGCCCATAAGAAATGTTGTAAGTTCCAGTAAAGATTCGTAGGTATCATCATTGAATTTACCCGTATCGTCCTCAATACAACACTCAATAGACACGGTATCCGCATTTCTATCATTAGATGCATAAGAGATTTCCGACGTTGGTATACACTGTACAATCTCTCCTTCTAATCCAATGACAAAATGTGAACTTGCCTTAGTTTCATGACTATCTTTCAAACCATTGAAGTAGTTTCTGTTTTGCATTGCCGTTGTTCCCGGATTTGCCGTATAATGAATCACAATTCCATTCACCTGATTTAGCGCAATTCCGGGTCTTGAATACTCATTAATATCAAGCAATTCCACATCCAAATCCGGCTGTGTTAAAACCTTCTTAGGCGCCTTTACATAATGGGCGACTGAAACCATTGTATAAACCAGTAAAACCAATAACATCACAGCAGCTACAGCCATCAAGCGCATCCTAATCACCCTTCGGCGATTCTTCCTGCTGCCCTTTCTTCGCTTTCTGCTACAATTATTTTGACTACTGCTCTGCATAATCTACGATACCCTTCTTTTTCCCTGTTTCAAATAACTCCGGCATAATGCTCTCATCGTAGAGATCTTCTTTTACCTCATAACGCAACATAATACGCACCAGAAAAGCCTGTTTCTCATCTGTAAATTCCTTATTCAAAAGCTTATCATGAATTTTATCCATTAACTCTTTGGGTTTCATAGAGCCATCCCAGTCTCCATCACAAAATGTAAGCAGGATTCCCGCCCCGTAATAATATTCATAATTACCTGTTATCACAGACGTAAGCATTTCCAGTTTTCTATCCAACGCCTGTTCTGCAAGGATTGGTACCATAATTCACCTCTACTGTCTTAGTTACCGCACTCTACGCTGATTTTATTAAATGTTCCCATTATATCCTCAACTGTAAGAGCACGTTTTTCATCTCCTGATGCATCAATAATTGCTTCGCCCTGATGCATCATAAGAAGTCTGTCTCCATATTCTACTGCATATCTAAGATTATGTGTAACCATCATTGTGGTCAATTTCTTCTCACGTACAATTTTCTCGGTTAATTCCATAATTACTTCTGCAGTTTTCGGATCCAGAGCCGCTGTATGCTCATCCAGAATCAACATCTCAATGGGTGTCATGGTGGCCATAAGCAGAGCAACAGCCTGCCTCTGTCCTCCGGAAAGCGAACCCACCCGGGTGTGAATCTTATCTTCCAGACCAAGATTTAATCCTGACAGCATCTCTTTATAACTATCAATTCGGCTCCTTCGCACGCTTCTTCCCAAGCCGTACGGTTTACCCTTGTTATCAGCAAGAGCCATATTTTCAAGAATTGTCATATTGGCACAGGTTCCCTTGGAAGGATCCTGATATACACGCCCAATCTTTTGATGGCGCACGTATTCCTTCATACCTGTAATATCACGACCATCAATCAGTATACTACCCTGGTCAACCGGAATCGATCCACAGATAATATTTAATAGAGAAGTCTTACCGGATCCATTACTTCCTACAATAGAGATAAACTGTCCCTTTTCAATCTTAAGAGAGAAGTCCTCAAACAGGCACATCTGTGTCACGGCACCCGGATTATAATACTTATGAATATGGTTTAATTCAATCATGCTTCTTCCTCCTTCGCTGTGCCGAGATTCTTCTGAACCTTTCTCTGCCCATTCTTTTCAATCTGTCTTGAAACGACAATAATCAGGAGAAATAACGCTGCTGTTACCAGCTTCAAATCTGTAGCCTGTAATCCAAATCGAATCGCAAGGGCTACGCAACCTCTATAGACGATTGATCCCAATACTACCGCAAAGGAATAATTCAACAGATTTAAGCGTCCAAAAAGACTGAGGCCTATAATTACAGATGCCAGGCCAATAACAGCCGTTCCAACGCCCATAGACGCGTCAAAATACCTCTGCTGCTGTGCATAAAGCGATCCGCTAAAGCATACAAATCCATTGGCAATTGCAAGCCCCAGAATCTTTACCTTTCCTTTATCTATCCCCATGGATGTAACAATGGTCTCATTATCTCCCACCGCCTTAAGAAGATATCCGGACTTTGTTTTCAGATACTGATCCAGTAAACATTTCATAATCAGCATAAACGCAGCAATAATAATCAATGTCTGTACCGTTTTTAATCCGCCACTAAAAATCTTATCTGTAAAGGCATTATCAAACACATTGTCATAATTATAGATTGGCAGATTTGCCCTGCCTGCAATTCTAAGATTTACAGAATATAACGCTGTCATCATAATAATAGACGCAAGAATATCACGTACTTTAAGGCGCACATGAATCAGCCCTGTCAAAGTCCCCGCCAGAAGTCCTGCCAGGAAACTGATTGGTAATGTAAGATATGCATTCACTCCATTTGAAATCAAAACGGTAGAGATGGCAGCCCCCAGAGGGAAGCTACCATCCACCGTCATATCCGGAAAATCCAGAATTTTATAAGTTATATACATGCCCAGGGCCATGATGGCATAAATCATGCCCTGCTCTAAAACACTGATTACTAAAGCCATAATTCAACCTACTTTTCACTTACTTCTATGCTGTCAAAAACTTCTGCCGCTCCGCTCTTAAAATCATCGGAAATGGTAATGTTCAGGTTACCGGCAGCCTCTGTATTAATATAAAGACTAGGTTCTGAAATCGTCTCAAACTTCATCTCATTCGCACTGGCCTCGCCCTTTAATATCTTAGCTGCCATCTTACCGGTCTGGATACCAAGTTCATAATAATCAATACCCATAGAAGCAACGCATCCTGATTTTACCTGTTCCACCTCTGAACCAAATACCGGAATATTGGCCTTGTTTGCCTGATCCAATACAGTCTGAAGTGCTGATACAACCGTATTATCTGTAAGATTAGAGATGCAATCCACCTCTGTCACAAGATCTGCCGCTGCCATTTCCACGTCTCCGGTGGCATTGATACCCTTGCTTACAATTTCAAATCCATAGTCACCTGCAAGCTTTTCATAAGTCGCAATAGTACTTACGGAATTTGTCTCACTGGTATTGTAGATAATACCAATCTTCTTGGCATCCGGAAGAAGCGAACGAATCATCTGAAGCTGCTCCTTGACCGGCAACTCATCGGATGTACCCGTAATATTTCCAACCGGAGTTCCATCCTTGTCTGCAAGCTGAGCCTCTACCGGATCAGATACCGCTGTATAAACCACAGGAATATCACCACTCATTGTTGAATTATATGCAGACATAGCCGTTGGAGTTGCAATAGCACAAATCAGGCTAACATTTTTTGAAACATAATTATCTGTAATAATACTTGCCTGAGAAATGTCCGCCTGGGCATTATCATACTCAACAGTAAGATTATCCCCTTCTACAATTCCTTCTTCCTTTAAGCCTTCCAAAAATCCTTCTCTACAGTTATCCAGAGACGGATGTTCCGCAAACTGCGCAATACCAATAGTATACTCTATATCCGCAGATTTTCCGCTATCTGAACTACAGCCAATGACACTTAATCCCAAAATCATACTAAGGGACAATGCTAAAATCTTTTTCTTCATCTTCTTTCTTTCCTTTCCCTTTTATGCTCTGTCGCAATAAAATCATTATAATAAAAAAGGACCGTTGCGTAAAGCAACAGTCCTATTACAAGTCCCTATGCAAGTGAAGCTACATATTCATCTTTTGCAGCAGAAAGTCCTTCATAGAAAGCATCTTCAATTTCAGTTGGCTCTTCATGTAATGCGAATGCCATTTCCTGGAATAATTTCTTACCGGCAGACTGTAAAACCTTCTCATCAGAAGACATAACTTTCTTACCGGAAGCGATTCTTCCCATCTTACGAAGATACGCTGTCTTTACAACCCCAGCCAATGACTTTGGATCAAAACGAGCGATTTCCTCTTTGAATAATTCCTGACGAACACGATCATTCTTTTCATGAATTACCTGTACATCGTCCAAGTGTTCCATCAAATCTTCGATTTCTTCGGCGGATTTGACATCACGAATACGAATTTTGGTTCCCTCAACAGCATCCACTGGAGTAATAACGTGGCTACCGTTTGTATAAACCGGCTTCAAAGAATAGTATAATTTTTCAGAACCTTTTCCCTGGAGTGCCATCTCCTGAATACCAGCAACCTGACATACTCCAGCGCTTTCGTGCATCAAATACTCCCCGATTTCATAATGCTTCATCTCATCACCTTACTACTTTCCATTTAACACACTAGTTTACCTACTGTATTATATTATAGCTTTCTTTGTTAAAAAATGTCATGAGAAAAATGGATAAAAATTTTGCATTTATTTGTCGGAATTCATAAAATCTGTCCGTATCTTTTCTAAAAACTGTCGTTCCGAGCCCAAACTGTGCCGCATTCCCTTCTCTGTACCACTGAGAATTTCCGCCTGCATAGAGAGAGGCAATGAACCATTCTCCAGAAACATCGCAAGATCAAAAATCATAAGTCCCTGAAGATACAAAAATATCAAAAGTATCTTACCAATCAGATAATAATCTTCATAGCATTCCAGATACAGTTCCTGAATACAATAGGACAAATAACTTCGGTACTTTAACTCTGACACTTCCTGTAACAGCCTCTCCATCTTCTGATTCATACAGGCATCTGCATCCTGATATAAAACGGATCCAAACTGATGATCATACGCCTTTAAGGAACGATAGAGATAAGGATTTCGAAATGGAATCATCGTGTACCAGAGATGTTCATAAATCACATCATTCATCACCGAGGCCGGATAGAAAAGCACTCTTTTCTTTTCCTCCCAAAAGGAACCTATATCCACCTTCGACAAATCACAAAGCATATCATCCAAACCATTTCTCATTAGCCTGTTATGTTGATCAAAGCAGAACCGGTAGATAGCAAACATATCCGACACAAGATGCTTTTCAGAATCGGTATCCCGCCACAAGAAGTCCAAAATCTTATCCCTGCTTTTCAGCAGATATTCCTCAAACTTCTCATCCCGGTTTTCCAGCACCCACTGCGGCTTCATTTCCTCGCAATCCCGGAAATGTAACCGCCCCGGATTCTCTATGAAGATTCTAGCCATCTCAACGCAGGAGAGCTCCACTGTCATCTCCCTTAGCTCACCCATCTCAATGATTCTACGAGGATAAACACGGCAGATCTCCGGCATCCATTCCATATGATTTTCACATTGAAACCGGCACAGTCCCTTCCTATGGTAGATGCAACCTTGAAACGGAATCGTACGCATCACATGAAAACCCTTCAAGCGCTTTGTGGACGCTATCAGGGAATATTTCTTCAAGCCCGGAGCTTTTTTATAATTTTCATATGTGATTTCGTCAACGGAGACATTCCAATTCCTACAACAAGTATTGGGGCATTCTGCTCCGAGACATTTGAATTTATTAATGATAGAAATCGCTTTTGTTTTCATACTACTATTATAGCGAACTTTCTAAAAAAGGGCAGGAAAAAAGCCAGTCCGAAGACTGGCTTAAAAAAGAAAAAAGATTACTCAACATTTGACTGTTTGAACATATTGTACTATCATATACCCATGAAGTAAAGTTCAAGTTCTTCACGTTAAACTTGAATTTGATTCAATTGTGCCAAAATTCAGCACTGGAGGGAAAAATGACACTTTTATCTTATGAAATTTTTCAAACAATACTGGACCAAGGCTCCTTTGCCAAGGCTGCAACCATCCTTCATCTGACACCATCTGCTGTCAGTCATTCCATTTCATCTATGGAAGAAGAAATTGGTTTTCCACTTTTTATTCGAAATAAGAGCGGCGTACAGTTGACAAGTGCCGGCGAACAAATCAGTCCACATATTCAGAAGATTGTATCTGCCAATAATAACCTACTCCAGGTTGTATCACAGATGAAAGGCATGAATACAGGTACTGTTAAAATCGGATGTACCAACACCGTTTGTTTAACATGGATTCCTGATATCATCCGCTCTTTCGAAGCAAAATACCCGCAGATTTCCATTGAGGTTTATCAGGGTTCCTATACGGACACTGTAAACTGGGTGAAAAACGGAATTATTGATATCGGTATTTTATCTGAAAATGCCAATGATGGGCTTTCTTTCATTCCCCTTTGTAAAGATCCGCTGGTATGCGTAACACCAAAGGGATATATGCCTAAAGATACCGTTAAGATGACGCCAGATGATTTAAAAAATCAGCCATTTGTGATTCAGCAGGACAGTTGTGATCGAGATATCATTACATTTCTCGATACCCATAGCTTATCCATCCGTGCCAACTGTCATATTCTGGATGATCAATCCGCTCTTACCATGGTGGAATGTGGCGCAGGTATCAGTATCATGCCAAAGCTCTTACTGGATGCTGTGAAAAAGGATGTTGATGTCTATCCTCTGGATCCTCCAGAGAGTCGTACTCTTGGTATCTGCTGTACAAACAAGGATTTCTTATCCCCGGCAGCCACCGAGATGATTGAACATATCAAAGAATACGTATCCAGTATACAAAAATAGCAATCTAAAAGGGACTGTGAAATGTATCATTTCACAGTCCCTTCTTTTCTCTATTTAATGGGATTTATTTGCCCGGATAGTTAACTACAGATTCTACTCTGTATCCTTCGCTCTCAAGCATCTTTCTACCTTCCAGTCCGGAAAGCTCTAATAAGAATAACATTGCAGCTACAGAACCACCAAGCTTTTCAATAAGGTGTGCACCAGCCTTGATTGTACCACCGGTTGCAATTAAGTCATCCACCAGAACAACCTTCTGTCCCGGTTTAATAGAATCCTTGTGCATCTCGATTGTTGCTGTGCCATATTCAAGATCATATTCTTCCTCAACTGTCTCACATGGAAGCTTACCCTTCTTACGAATCAACACAAATGGCTTATGCATGTTATACGCAAGAGGTGCACCAAATACAAAACCACGTGATTCTGCACCGGCAATCACATCAAAATCAATACCTTCAAGCTTCTTCTGCAATTCATCAATTGCAAGCTGGAATCCCTCAGCATCCTCAAGTACTGTTGTGATGTCACGGAACATAATTCCCTCCTCTGGGAAGTTCGGAATTGTTCTAATATAATCTTCAACCTTTTTCATTTTACATATCCTCGATTCTTTATCATCATAAATAACGGAAAACTAATTGTACTTTCCCATTTTTAAATTGTCAAGCCCAGACAATTTTACCATCACAGATTGTGTATTTCACACGACCTGTAACTTGTTCTCCTACAAAAGGAGAATTCTTTGATTTCGAATGAAAGTCCGCTTCTGTGACCGTCCATTCTTCCTCCGGATCCAGTAGCACAAGATCTGCCGGTCCACCTTCATAGAGTCTTCCCGCATCCAGACCATAGAGTCTAGCCGGATTTAGAGACATCTTCTCACATAAATCCGAAATTGCCATTCGACCGGATTTAACAAGCACTGTATTACATAGTGCAAATGCTGTTTCCAACCCTATCATACCACTTGGCGCGTCTTCGATTGGCTTGGATTTTTCATCTTTCGCATGCGGTGCATGATCTGTTGCAATCATATCAAGGGTTCCATCTACAACACCATCAATCAGTGCCTGCCTATCCGCCTCTGTTCTAAGAGGTGGATTAACTCTTGCTAGAGATCCCTGTTTCATCACAAGTTGCTCCGTTGCATAGAGGTGCTGTGGTGTAACTTCGCCGTACACATTTACACCTTTTTTCTTCATAAAACGAAGAATATCCACCGTCATCCCGGCACTAATATGCTGTATATCCAGCTTTGCATCGATATCCTGATTTAACAGACAATCTCTGGCCACTAGAACCGTCTCAGCCACTGCCGGTGCGCCCCCTAGCCCCAGCTGCTTTGAAACATCTCCGTAGTTTACACCCGGACTGTTCATAAGGAGAGGGTCCTCTTCGTGAACGGAAATTGGCACATCCAGCTTCTTAGCCTTCTTTAATGCTTCTCTCATCAGTCTTTCATCACTGATTGGCACACCGTCATCTGTAAATCCACAGGCGCCGGCTTCATAAAGAGCATCCATATCTGTCAGTTTCTGTCCCTGCATGGCAACCGTAACATTAGCTGCATTCAGCACATGAATCGGAAGATCCATGGCACGCATTCTCAAATCCCGAAGCACATCAACAGAATCCACCGGAGGCTTGGTATTGGCCATACAGATAACCGTTGTATATCCTCCTGCCGCAGCCGCCTGAGAACCGGTATGAATATCCTCTTTATAAGTTAATCCAGGATCTCTAAAATGTACATGTACATCAACAAATCCAGGTGCTACCACCAGTCCATCTGCTAAGATTTCTCGGATTTCCTCTCCATTTTCACGTTGCAGTTCAAGGGCCTTTGCCCCCACTTCCCTTGGAGATCCAATCTTTACAATCTTGTCTTTGACAATTAACACATTTGCCATGGTATCCAGCTTGGTAGCCGGATCAAGGACTCTTCCATTCTTAATTAATAACATGTTTTACAGATTCTCCTTAATTGCAAGAAGCAATTCATCGTAGGATTCAAATGCCTGCAGTTCCGGATGATCAGCCTTGATCTTATCCGTACTTCTAAAGAGGAAGCCAGCCTTGCTCGCCTGTATCATTCCCAGATCATTGTAGCTGTCTCCACTGGCAATTGTTTCAAAGCCTGCCGACTGTAGTGCTTTGACTGTTGTGTACTTTGTGTTTTCACATCGCATCTTAAATCCTGTAATTTCACCATCCTCTGCAACCTCTAAGGTATTACAGAAAATTGTCGGCCATCCCAGTTTTTTCATTAACGGGGAAGCAAACTGTTCAAATGTATCACTGATGATAATAACCTGTGTCATAGATCGAAGTTCATCCAAAAAATCTTTGGCACCATCCATTGGATCAATCGTAGCGATTGTCTCCTGAATCTCCTTTAACCCCAATCCATGTTCTCTTAAAATACCCAGGCGATATTCCATCAATTTATCATAATCTGGTTCATCTCTGGTTGTTTTCATAAGCTCCGGAATGTTCGTAGCCTTGGCAAAGGCAATCCAAATCTCCGGCACTAAAACACCTTCTAAGTCCAAACATACAATATTCATAATCTTTCCTCTCTTTCCTACCTTATTTTAGTTGAAAGTAAAAAAAGTGTCCACGGGTAACCCGCGGACACTTCCGTTTTATTTATATGGATTTCTAATCGTACTTATTATCCTATCTTATCCCTCTTTTTATTTTTTCTTTCCTCAAAATAAATACGTTCCATCTGGAATACTGCCAGACCAACCATAATAAAACTTGCGACAAATGACATTAAATAGTCCAGATTACAGCTACCAATTAGTGCAAATACAACATCCAAACCGACGCAAAGAACCGTACAGGCCAAAACCTTTTTCTTTGTCTTTGCAAATAACATCAGAACTCCTGACATAACAATTGTGATCACAAGTGTAACTATATGCCAGACACAGAAACGGTTAATAAAGAGCCGTACAATAAACGGTCTCTGATGATATACCATAGCAAAGGAAGAGAATAATGTCGTCTTAAATGTAATACGATTTTCCTCATCTCCGCAATTCTCCAACAAAGTGCATACCCCATCGTGATTTCGAATCATATAGAATTTGAAATCAGGATTTTGCAGCACCGAAGGTATATCCATCGTAATATAAAGCGGTGCCTCCATCTTATTTACAGATATCCAGTCTCCCTCTCCAACTCTTTTTTGCATAGCAATATCAATTACAAGTCCCATAGATAAATCCCTGGTACTTCCATAAAAATTTGAGAGAGAATCTTCAATCTGTACATAAGCATCGCGACCTTCCAAAGATGGTAACTCTAGTATGCAGATTTCAATGTATGCATCTTCTCCATTTTTAACCCTCTCTGCCTCTTCTTCCGTCAAGCAGGCAGTAAGTACATTTTCCACGCTACCCAGCTGTAATCCATAACCTGAATTATCCCCATATGTACCGTGCCCAATATAGACGTATACATTTCCATCTCCATAACGCACTTTTGTATTATCTACGATACGAGTTTCTTTCGTTTCTTCTGAATATGTAATTTTAGTATTAATCTCTTGGTTATCCTTGATACCACAGATATTTTGAAACTGCTCGTTACCAACAGTATCTTCTTCTATACTGCTATTAGATTTGTTCTCTTCTCTTGATTCATCCTTGGCTTTTACTCCCAGCACCATAATCGAGAACATCACAAATACTATTGATAAACTTACAAGCAAAAATCCAAATAATCCGTTCCAGGCCTTTTTCTGTAGTCTGGTTTCATGCCAAAATTTCCGCATATGAAACTCCCCTGAAATAACTATTATTACTTTGCTCCCCGAGTATTGCCGTCCGTCTTGGGTATAAATACGGTCGCAACCGTACCTTTGCCAGGTTCTGACTCTATAGTCAGAGTGGCATCAATTAGCATTGCTAGTCGCTTCTTCACATTTTCAATACCAATGTGAGACCTATCGTCATTTCTTTCCTCATTTTGATCAAATCCAACACCATCATCCGTCACACGAATCAAGAAGCCCCCTAATACTTCATGTGTTTCAAATTTGACCGTCCCTCCATTAATCGCTTTTCCAACT
The DNA here is from genome assembly GCA_017392525.1 of Lachnospiraceae bacterium. Taxonomy (GTDB): domain Bacteria; phylum Bacillota; class Clostridia; order Lachnospirales; family Lachnospiraceae; genus FD2005. Next base: position 8,540 of record JAFOVD010000018.1, on the reverse strand, counting down.
CCATGCTTTACAGCATTCTCAATTAATGGCTGAATTGAAAGTGGCGGTACGAAAAAATCCTTTGTCTCAATGTCATAGATGATTTCCAATTCATCATCAAATCGAAGTTTCTCCAATGAAAGATACACTTCTATATGCTTCAGTTCCTCTGTAAATGGAACCGGTTCATTGGTCCCCTTTAATGCATTTAAATTACCCCTTAAGTAATCCGAAAAATCGCTGATTGCACGTTGTGCAAGCTGTGGGTTTTTCCCACACAAATAATAAATAGAATTCAATGAGTTATACAGGAAATGTGGCTGTATCTGCGACATGACAATCTTAATCTGCATGTCGTTCACCTTTCTCTCCTGTATCATCAGCTGCTCTTTTTGTTCTGCGAGCTTCTGCGCCTGCTCCATCTGAGTTGTAGCAAACATCAGAATTGCTGAAACAGTAATCGAGATATTCAATAAGGACAAGTCCTTCATGAGCATCTGGAACACTACCGCTATAAACGGAAATATAAAGTAGGATGACATCGCCAAAAATCTTGTTGGTGAAACCTTTCTACGATTTACCACAAGAACCAACCCATCGATCACCATTCCAACTAATCCAAATACCTGCGATATCCAGAAATTATCTGTTCTATAATACAGATTGTTATGATCAAAATAATAATAAAGGTCCGCATATTGAGAATATATCAGCAGAATCAATGCCACTGAACATATAAAATATATGGACATACGCCAAATGTGAAACGGCATCGTATCATCACTCACATAAAATGACAGATATTGCGTAAAACCAAGCAGGATAAAATAACTAAGCGTAAACACGACAAATACAGATGCCCACTCAATATAATATCCAACCGGTCCGGGCCAGCCTCGAAATACCCAAGTCATTGCATCACTGAAAAGTAATATAGCATTCGATAGCTGTAGGATAAACATCATATGATTGGACTCACCCTTGGTATTACGACTGGCAAAAGCCAAGAAACAGGCTATCACACAGAAGAAGCAACCCCAAAGCTCCAATGATACCTGCACAATACTTACAGATGAAATCATAATCTATTATCCAGTTTTCCTTTCTCATATTCGCCCCAACTATACTGATTCATATACTCACCATGATATCTCTTAATCATGTCGGGGTCTCCCTGCATAAAACCAATCAAATCACAGTCTAATTTATCAATTCGTACTCCAAGTTTTCCCCTTTGACGAACAATTATTTCTTCTGCCCCTACTTCTCCTAATGCTTTGATTAGGTCCCCACGAACGTTTTTCAAATATGAAATATGTGAAGAAACATCTTGTTCATCATCCCAAAGCGTACAAATGATTTCATTATTACTGCATAAGCTTCCCCCACGGTTTACCAGATATGCCAGGAGCTCCTTTGTCTTGTTGTAACGAAATTCCAAAGGCTGATTGTCTTTGAACACTTCGAAATTACCGAATGTACGAACCGTAAGTAACTTGTCGTCCGCCTGAGTAACTGCATATCGAAGAACCTCCATCTCCTTCTGCACTTTCTCCTCGGTCACAGGTTTCATAATATAACCACTGGCATGCAGTTCAAAAGCTTGACCTGTATAGTCACTATAGCCGGTGGTAAATATGATATTTACCTGTGGATGAATGGCACTGATTTTTTTAGCCAACTCAACACCATTCATATCTCGAAGTTCAATGTCCAGAAAAGCCACATCGCATGGGTTTTCCCGCACAAAAGAGAGAGCCTGCTCAGCATTTCGAAATCCTATCACCGTATCATCCGGTGCAGCTTTCAAAATAGATGATTGCAAGCTCTCCAAAGCTAATTTTTCATCATCAACCGCAATGATATTCATTCTTCCAGTCCCCTTGTGTAAATAATTTTTTCACGTTCCCTAACTAATAATCTACACCAACTAACGGGTTGAGACAATTTAATTTTTCATAATCATTATACTCCCCAATACGATGACGGCGTTCCTGTAGACCGCAAACTAATATCTCATAACTTATCCCCATAAATCCGATACACATTGCTGATGTTAACGATCCACAGGTGCCCATCTCGTATTATGAACTTTCGTGAGTAGGTTGGTTGGTTGGAGGTTGATGTTTCCATATGAAACAGAGGGTTGGTTTTTTACTCACTCCAGTTCTTTATTAATGACTATGGTTACATTATACGGAACCAATGGACACATAATGGACACAAAAACCCGTTTTTTCAAGATTTTTTTCATTTTTTATAATCTTTTTACAGTTTGCAATCCTATATTTAACAAACTTTCGCAGTTTTTTGATACATATATTTATTAAAAAAAGCTGACAGGAAACTCCCGTCAGCTCTTTGGTTTTTTATTCTTTATTAAATTTGAGATATTTTGTGACTATTATTCACAAAATTAACACTTTAAAAGAATAAAGCGTATATTTATCCAACAAAAGTGCATAAACACCAAATTGTATGTATATTTATACCGGATTATGCTTCGTCAATTGCATGTCCGATATCATTTCTCATATATTTATTATCAAAAGAAATCCACTCTGTTGCCTTATAAGCTTTACTTCTTGCATCCTTTAAATCACTGCCCTTTGCAGTAACTCCAAGCACACGGCCACCATTTGTCACAATCTCACCGGCTTCATTGAAAGCTGTTCCGGCATGGAAGCAATAGTACTCCTCATTGTCAAACTTCTCAAAGCCCTGGATCTTATAGCCTTTCTCATAGGATACCGGATATCCTTCTGATGCTAGGACAACACACACCGCCGCATTATCTTCAAATTCCAATGTCAGCTGATCCAGTGTTCCATCCACGCAAGCTTCCATAACATCTATGACATCATTCTTCATTCGAGGAAGAACAACCTGTGCTTCCGGATCTCCAAAGCGGCAATTGTATTCAAGTACCTTTGGTCCATCCTCTGTAAGCATCAAACCGAAGAAAATAACACCCTGAAACGGTCTTCCCTCGGCAGCCATAGCATCAACTGTCTTCTGATAAACTTCGCGCTTACAGAATTCATCCACTTCCTCTGTGTAGAAAGGACTTGGTGAGAATGTTCCCATTCCACCAGTATTCAGTCCCTGGTCACCATCTTTGGCTCTCTTATGATCCTGTGCAGAGCTCATAATCTGAATTGTCTTACCATCCGTAAAGGATAAAACAGATACTTCTCGTCCGGTCATAAACTCCTCGATAACCATAGTGTTACCGGCATTTCCGAACTTCTTATCCTCCATGATAGTCTTCACGCCATCCAGCGCCTCTTCCAAAGTATTACAGATTAATACACCTTTACCAAGAGCAAGTCCATCCGCCTTTAATACGATTGGCATCTTCGCTGTCTTCAAATACTCCTCAGCTGCCTTGGCATCTGTAAATGTCTCATACTGTGCAGTAGGAATATTATATTTCTTCATTAAGTCCTTGGAGAAGGACTTAGACCCCTCCAAAATAGCAGCATTTTTTCTCGGTCCAAATACACGAAGGCCTTCTGCCTCAAATGCGTCTACAATACCTCCAACCAGTGGATCATCCATACCGACAATTGTAAAATCTACCTTCTTCTCCTTGGCAAATCCCACAAGTTTATCGAATTCCATTGCCTGAATTGGAACGATTTCTGCTATACCGGCAATACCTGCATTGCCGGGTGCACAATATATCTTGTCGACTCTCTTACTCTTTGCAACACTCATGCAGATTGCATGTTCTCTTCCACCGCTTCCAATAACTAATACTGTCATCTTATTCCTCCACTTTTACAAGACCATCTACAACAGAAACCTGTCCCTTGGCAATCATGGAAATGGCACGTGGCAGGATTACCCACTCAGCCTCTTCCATTACACGTCGCTGCAATATTTCCGGCGTATCTGTCTGCTTTACTTCCACTGCCTTCTGCAGAATAATCGGTCCGGTATCTGTACCTTCATCCACGAAATGTACTGTCGCACCAGTTACTTTTACTCCACGGCTAAGCACACCCTCATGAACCTTGAGCCCATAGTATCCCTTACCACAAAATGATGGAATAAGGGATGGATGAATATTGATAATTCGATTTCTAAACTCTTGAATAACAATCTCCGGAACCACCACCAAATATCCCGCAAGCACAACCAGATCAATATCTCTGGATTTTAATTTCTCTAACAATGCTTCATTAAACTGCTGACGGGTCTCATAATCCTTTGGGGAAAGCACTTCTGCATCAATACCTGCTGCTGCGGCACGCTCCAATGCATAGGCTCCTCTATTATTACTGATTACAATATCAATTTTTGTATTCTCGATGCTGCCATCCTGAATGCGGTCAATAATCGCCTGAAGATTAGTTCCACCGCCGGATACCAGTACTGCAATTTTTAACATAAATCTACGCCCTTTTCTCCGTCTCTGATCTCACCAACGATATAAGGTGTATCACCAGCTGCCTTGATGCTCTCCAAAGTCTTCTCCACATCCTCAGGTGCTACAGCTACAATCATTCCAAGACCCATATTATATGTATTGTACATCATCTCTTCCTCAATGTTACCGGTCTTCTGTAATAACTTAAAGATTGCCGGCACTTCATAGGAATCCTTCTTTACAATTGCACGCTTTCCTTCCGGAAGCATACGTGGAATATTCTCATAGAATCCACCACCTGTAATATGACTGCATGCCTTGATTTTAACACCTGCTTCCTTAACAGAAGAAAGTGCCTTTACATAGATTCTTGTCGGTTCTAATAATGCTTCACCAAGTGTCTTACCCAGTTCATCATAATAGGTATTCAGAGATTCCTTTGTCATTTCAAATACCTTACGAACCAATGAGAATCCATTTGAATGTACTCCTGAACTTGCCATACCAATAAGCACATCCCCATCCTTTAAATCAGCACCGGTAATAATATCCTTCTGATCTACAACACCTACAGCAAATCCTGCCAAATCATACTCATCTTCCGGCATAAGTCCCGGATGTTCTGCTGTTTCACCACCAATTAAAGCAGCACCTGACTGACGGCATCCATCAGCCACACCACTTACGATTGTAGCAATCTTCTCAGGATAGTTTTTACCACATGCAATATAGTCAAGGAAAAACAGTGGTTCGCCTCCTGCACAGACAATGTCATTTACACACATTGCAACACAGTCAATACCAATAGTATCATGCTTATCCAGAAGGAACGCCAACTTGATTTTCGTTCCAACACCATCTGTACCTGATACCAGTGTTGGATTTTCCATTTCTTTTATTTTGCTAAGAGAAAATGCTCCAGAAAAGCCACCCAGGCCACCTAACACTTCCGGTCTCATAGTTGTCTTTACGAACTTCTTCATAAGTTCTACTGACTCATATCCTGCTTCGATATCTACACCTGCGTTCTTGTAATCCATAGTTCTCATTTCCTCCAATGATTTTCATTCAATGATTTCGACTCTATTGTAGCTTGTTTCAGTTAGAAATTCTAATTATAAATACTTTACCCTCTTATAAGTAACTCTAATATAGATTAAAAGCAGGTCTCGCATGTGTAAATCCATGCGAAACCCGCTTCTATTCAAACTTATTTCTCTAAATAAGACGCATATCCGATTTTCTTCAATTTTGCGTTTTTCTCCTTCACCTCTTCCTTGAGGGAAGCAGCATAATCCTTGACCTTCTGAAGCAGAGCCTCATCTGAAGTAGCAAGAATCTTAGCAGCCAGAATACCTGCATTCTTGCCGCCATTAATTGCAACAGTCGCTACCGGAATACCGCTTGGCATCTGTACAATTGAATACAAACTATCTACACCGCCAAGATCGGAAGTCTTCATTGGAATACCGATAACAGGCATAGGGAAAATTGCTGCACACATTCCCGGAAGATGTGCTGCCTTACCGGCTCCTGCAATAATCACCTTGTAGCCTCTTTCTTCAGCTGTATTGGCATATTCGAAGAATTCCTCCGGTTCTCTATGCGCGGAAATGATATTCATCTCGTATGAGATACCGAATTCATCCAATACCTTTGCTGCCTGAGCCATAATTGGCATATCTGAGTCACTACCCATTACAATTCCTACCTGTGCCATAATCTTTTTTCTCCTTTCGCTACACAACGCGCTGCAATATATTTACTGTTCATCCAATGGACGGTTTAATTCTTCTGTTCCAGGAACAACAAATCTTCCATCCAGAATAATCGGAATTTCTCTTCCATCTTCACAGAGTACAGTTATCTCACCCAATTCATCATATGGAATTGTAATATCCGTATGACAATTGAAATATGCCTTCTGAGGATCTGTATCTCTAAGATCTGCATAAGTATTGCTTCTGGCAACAACTTCCTTACCGTCCGGATTAAACATCGCCACATCTTCTGCATGAGAATAACATGTATCACCCACTGCAAAATGCGGGCCTGTCTTCTCTGCAATCAGAATCGGCATTTTATCCTCAATCTTATACTTACGAGCCATAACAAAGGCCGTTGTATTGGTACCGATTGCGAATTCTCCCAATGGAAGGAACTCATGACGGAACATCACGTTGTCATAAATCAGCTTCTTTCCTTCTTCCGGATTTTCGAAATTATCACAAGAGTACTCACGAACGACACCATCCTCAAATTTCAAGGTCATATTGTCATAAGAGTATTCGCCCAGATAAACCTTAGACACATTTAAGATTCCGTTGGTGCCTTCCAGCACAGGAGATGTAAATACTTCCCCAACCGGAATATTTACATCTGCAACACAGTTCTCAAAAATCGTCTCCTTCTTAGGATCCTTAAGTGGATGAAGCTTAACCACAATATCTGTCTTATTGCCATTGGAACCCTTGACGCGAACTGCATATCCCTGATCTAAGGTATCAATTAATTTCTGCTGCATATCACGATATAAAACGTAATCCAATGTATTTAACTTCACTGTCTCACGGAAGATTTCTTCAAAATCCTTGCCAATAGATGGAAGTGGATAAGCAATAATTGTAAAACTACGCTCATCACCCGGGATATAGGTATTTGTAAGTTCCCCGGATTTGGATCTATAGTATACCTGAAGCTCGTTCTGCTTCTCATCAAAAGAATAATTCTCTGCTTTGTTCTTTGGATGGAAATCTTCTTCACCAAAAGCATCTACCACTGCCGGACCACCGTGGACTTTGGCAGCTACCGCATGTTCATCAAAAGCCTTCTTCAACACTTCCAGAGCTCTCTCTACATAACCCTTATTGAAGTAATATCCACTGTCATCTTTATGGTCGTATTCAAACTGACGATTTACAGAAGTACCGTAGCAATTTCTAGTCTTTCCACGAATAATAATGGATTCCAGACCAATCTTCTCGAAATTCTTCACGGCAAGTCTAATCATTCTTTCCATACCAATTGGAAATTCAACTTTTACTGTCTTTTTCTTCTTAATATCCTTATTGGATACAGCAAATCCGATACGATATCCCTCTGTATATGTATCTGCCATAGACTGTAATTCTTCTTCAGAAAGGCTGTTAAGATACTCTGCCATCTTGATTTCATTTTCGCTGATGTAGGAACCGTATCTGTAAAGATAACGAAGATCCTCTAAATCAGATTCCATGACAATCTTTCGGAAGAAATCATAGGATGGTTCCACCATACGCTCAATGGATTCACCGATAAACAGTTCACTGTAATCATGATGGAAATAATAGATACTGTCTTTTGCAGCCTCTAAAATCTTATCTGATGATGTAAATATTCCATAGATTTCAACAAAAAGTTCCGCATAGATTGTAACTAAATCCATACGTTCTTCAAAACACTGCGGTATAAGCTCTGTAAGTTCTGCATATACCATAGAGAGTATCCCACCGTACTCTGCCAGTTCAGAAACCGCATAGGTAGGATTTAAAAAACTCTTCTCATAGTTTTCCTTCTTCATTGGACCATAATACTTGTCCTGAAGTGTCTTATGCTCTTCCAATGTATAGGAATCCAATTTGCCGGAAGAAACAATCTCCAGTAAATCACGGATATCAAGCATAAATCCGGCAACCGTATCAAAATACATCTTAATATTTCCCGTAAGAGCAGACTCTGATGGAATCTCAGAAATTCGTTCCATCACAAGATGGTATCTCTCTTCGTAGGATTCTAATATTTCTTTATTCATTATCTTCCTCTTTCTAGTTAACCACTAATCCGATGCCATAAATAATAATCCAAATCACAACAGATGCTGCCGGAATCACGAGACCCACAAGTCGAGAAATCTGTGATCTCGACTGATCGCGAAACTCTCTTCCTCCTATAAACAGAGAAACAGCCGATGCAATCATAAATAAAAAGGCAAGTCCACCAAATACATTACCTATCTCTCCTGCCTTTATTATGGAATAAACCATAATAAAAATCGTATATACAATACTGAGAGAAGATACAATTGCGACTACATAGGATGCCTGAGATGCAGGTTTCACCGCTTCTGAATAGCGACGGCGTCTCCTCCTTCTTCGTTCCGGTCTGTCAGCACGAATAAAATCATTACTCAAAATCAACTACTCCTATC
>JAFOVD010000017.1 GCA_017392525.1 Lachnospiraceae bacterium | reverse complement strand
CCATGTCCACCGGTCTGCTTCTTGTATTTGTATTCTACATCAGAAGATCCCATAATGGTCTCCTTGAATGGAATCTTTGGTTTGCAAAGTTCAATATTTACTTTATAGCGCTCATTTAGTTTGGCAACCAGCATGTCGATGTGGCGATCACCAATACCATAAATCAGAGATTGGTGGTTGGCGCTGTCATTGACAAGCTTAATGGTTAAATCTTCCATGCAAAGTCGCGCTAATCCTTGAGCAACTTTATCTTCGTCACGTTTCTCCAACGTCTTGTAGCGCTTTGCCGTATATGGTTCGGAAAGTGGCGTACGAAGATAGAGGATAGGATTGTTCTTGGTTGATAGAGAGTCTGTTGTTGCAAGGTTCGTAAGCTTTGACAATGCGCCGATATCGCCGGCGTGAAGCTCAGGAACTTCTGTGGCCTTGTTGCCACAGAGAACATACAGTTTGCCGATTTTCTCTTCTACCTGTTTATGCTTATTAAATAAGGTGTCATCTGTTTTTAAAACACCGGAATTTACCTTGATTAATGAGTATTTTCCAACGAATGGGTCAACAATGGTTTTGAAGCAGTATGCACTCTTTGGCTTTGAGAAGTCATAATTAGCTTCATAAACTTCATTTGTATCCGCATTAATTCCGGATACGGTACGGTCTTCCGGAGATGGCAGATATTTTAGAATATCTTCCATCATGGTATACTGACCACGATTTGTTAGGTTTGAACCCATCATTACAGGTACAATATCTCCAGAGGAAATGTTGGCGCGAAGGGCCTGACGAATCTCATTTTCAGAGAATTCATCACCATTGAAATAGCGATCCATAAACTCTTCGGATGTCTCGGCTACAGATTCCATAAGAATCTCCCGGTACTGTTCCAGATATTCCTGAGAATAATCAGGCACAGCAACATGTTCAATGGTTCCATCTTCTTTCCAGCGTTTTCCGGTTTGCTGGATTACGTTGACATATCCTACGAACTCTTCATTTTCACGAATCGGGAAATGGAACGGTGCAATCTTTTTGCCATAAAGAGCCTGTAAGCCCTCAACAATTTCGCGATAACTGGCTTTGTCCACATCCATATCTGTTACAAAAAACATACGAGGAATATGGAATCTCTCGCAAATCTCCCAAGCTTTCTTTGTTCCAACTTCAATTCCGTTTTTGCCGGAGATAAGGATGATTGCTCCATCAGCAGCAGAAACAGCTTCTTCCACTTCTCCTATAAATTCAAAATATCCAGGAGTATCTAAGAAGTTTACTTTTGTGTCGTTCCATTCAATAGGAACAACAGAGGTGTTAATAGAAAATTTGTTGGCAATTTCCAATTTGTCGTAATCAGAAATTGTATTACCTGCTTCGATTGTTCCAGGCTTATGAATCATTCCTGATAGGTAAGCGACGGATTCAATAAGGCTGGTCTTGCCCGCCCCGCTGTGGCCAAGTAATACCACATTTCTAATTTTGTCTGTTGTAAAAACGTTCATGTGATGTCCTCCCTTCACAATCTTTATATGTTTAATTTTACTAATATTAAACATTAGATACAATAGAATTTATAAAACTTGTACAAGAATATGAAATCGTCAGAAAATTTATACAAATTTAAAATACATATTATGTGAATTATTTTTAAGATGAAGTATAATGAAACATAGCTATGATAAAGTTCGTGTGAGAATGAAAGAGGAGACAAGATGATCGATGATTACAAGAAGGCTAGACGCCTGGGTTTAAAAGAATTTCATCGTGCCAGATCACAGGGTAGATATCCATATCTTCCGGTTTTGGATGAGATGCTGTCTGGTGGCAGTCCTCTGTCAGAATTTCCGGTAGGACTAGTGGATATTCCGTTATCCATGCTGGCTGGCACGAAAACAGTTGGCCGTCGAGAGGCTTTTGCGGCTGATTTTATGCCCCTTTTGGAAGACAATACAGAGTTTGCATTTAAGTGGTCCAATCTGTATGATTCACAGATAAACGAGGGCATTCGTGATGCGATTAAGGTTTATGAGTATATGCATCGTTTTTATGTCATGGAAGGAAATAAGAGGGTTTCTGTGTCGAAATTTGTCGGCGCCCATGGCGTGATGGGAGACGTTGTCAGGCTTTTGCCAAATCAGAATGAGACCAATGAACTTGACTATAAGTTATATATGGAGTTTTTGGATTTCTATAATGTCTGCCCGTTATACGAAATTGATTTTTCGGAAATTGGATCCTATAAGAAATTGGCACTTCTTATGAAACAGGATTTCATTACTCCATGGCCGCAGGAGATGAAAGAGCGAATCCGGGGTGGATTTCAGTTCTTTCAGAAGGTGTACGAGCCAAAGGCTGCAGATAAGATTACGATTAATGCGTCAGATGCATTCCTGATATATTTGAATATATATCATCTGGACGAGATGAGAACGCTATCTACAAATGCGTTATCCAGACGAATTAACAAATTATGGAATGAGATGCTGATACAGTCCACAGGGGACAGTATTACGCTTGTGCATTCTCCGGAGGAGAGAGTCGAGTCCAAGACGGGTTCCAATGCAGGACTCTGGGGTGGATTTTTTGGAAATGCCACCGCAACGATGTATACCAAAGAGAAACCACTTCGCGTCGCATTTTGCTATGAGAGACCGGCGGACACTTCCAGTTGGATTTATGGACATGAACTTGGTAGGAATTATGTGGAAAATGCATTTGACGGAAGAGTAGAGACGATTGTTTATGACCACTGCAGTACAGATGCAGAACTACGACAGGCAATTGACACAGCGGAAATAGATGAGAATGAGTTAATCTTCACTGTGTCTCCGGCACAGATGCAGGAAACGCTTCGCTCGGCGATTCATTTTCCAAAGTTACATTTCCTGAATTGTTCTGTAAACCTCAGTCATACGAAGGTTCGAACATACTATGGAAGAATGTATGAGGCGAAGGCGATTCTTGGGGCGCTGGCAGCGACGCTTTGCGATAATCACAAGATAGGGTATGTGGCAGATTATCCGATTTATGGTTCAGTTGCAGAGATTAATGCTTTTGCCATTGGTGCAGCTATGATGGATCCGGATGTAAAGATTTATCTGGAGTGGAGTTCTGTTCAGGGAAGCGACTGGAAGAAGTCAATGAAGGAACAGGGCATCAGTATTATTTCCGGTCAGGATTTTATTAAGCCAAATAGTGCCAGCAGAGAATATGGATTATTTAAAATACTAGAAGATGACAAAATTCAGAATCTTGCGGCTCCGGTTTGGAATTGGGGTAAATTCTATGAATTGATTATCAGATCCTATCTGGAGGGCAAGTGGGATGAGGCTCCGGTAAATCAGGCAGTTAACTATTGGTGGGGAATGTCTGCCGGAGTGATTGATTTGATTTTGTCTGACAAGCTGTCCTATTATTCCAAGAAACTGGTTGGGAATCTAAAGAATGCAATGATATTGGATGCGTTAGGACCATTTTCCGGTGAAATCCACACGCAGACCGGTGAAATCCTTGGATTGGATGAGAAGAAACTGGGAAGTGAAGAAATCCTCACAATGACATGGTTAAATGACAATGTGGAAGGACATATTCCTACAATGGAGGAATTGACAGAATCCGCAAGAACTGTGGTTCGTGTAAGCGGAATTATTACAGAAGATGTTTAAATAGGGGTTATAAGACTTGAAGATTTTAGTAATAGCAGATGAAGAGAATAAGGCACTTTTTGATTATTACGATCCGGTACGTACCAAGGACGTAGATTTGATTATTTCCTGTGGAGATCTCCATAGAGAGTATCTGGAGTATCTGGTGACAATGACCAATGTGCCTCTTCTCTATGTAAGGGGAAATCATGACAGGAACTATAGTGAGAGACCGCCTCTTGGTTGTACAAATATAGAAGATAAAATCTATGATTTCCGCGGATTGAGAATTCTCGGGTTGGGAGGATCTATGCGTTATAGGCCCGGGAGCTGTATGTATACAGAGAAGGAAATGGAGAGCAGGATAAGTAAATTGCGGGCGCCGATTACTCTTAGAAATGGTATCGATATTCTGGTAACGCATGCGCCGGCAGCAGGGTATGGAGATTTGGAGGATCTTCCACACCGTGGGTTTGAATGCTTTAATTCTTTTATGGATAAGTGGAAGCCGAAATACATGCTTCATGGACATGTACATGCAACCTATGGCCATGAGTTTGAGCGTGAGTATCAGCATCCATCCGGAACACATATTATCAATTGTTACGACACATATTATCTGGATGTCAAAGATGATGAGCATCCGGCTAAGGGTCAGACAGGCTCTGCACTGTATGATTTGTATGTGAATATGCAGAAACGCAGAAAACATTCGATAGAATAGAATAAAAAATGCAAAAAGAAATCCCGAGGAAGGGCTGAGGATGCTCTTTCTCGGGATTTCTTTGTAAAGAGGGTTGTTTTAAAATCGCTGTCCATATAGGTCAGGGTTCACATACATAACGGAATCCTTGTCTATAATGCGATTTGTAACGAGTCTAGGAACTGCTGTTGCAGTACTAGCACGTTCGATTAGGCGCGGCCGAAGCAGGGATTTACTTTGCGATACCTGGTTCAGCATTGCGTGAACGACGAAGTAGCCGTTCCGCCCCAGTGACAGGCGATCCTGTCGAATCGTAGTAAGTGGGGGATTTAGCTCAGCCGCAATTGGTATATCATCAAATCCGATTACACTGATATCTTCCGGAACAGATAATCCCTGGGCTCGCACAGATTCAATTACGCCCTGGGCAATGGTATCATTTCCACAGATAATAGCGGTTGCTCCTGCCGAAAGGAGGTTTGGTACATGATAATGAGCTGCGTCAGCTACGAAATAACCATATACGGCTAAAGCAGGATCAATCGGAAGATGATGTCTTGATAAGGAACTAAGGTAGGCACTCATTCGCTGATTGGAAACCAGGGAATTAATAGAACCATCGAGAAATGCAATCTTCTCGTGGCCAAGATGAAGCAGATGTTCAACTGCAAGATCAATGCCTTCATCACTATCGGTTCCAACATAGCAGACGAATGGATTCGCTGGAATGGTGTTATCCAGTAACACTGTAGGGATCTTTGTAGTCTGGAATTGTTCCATCCACGGATCTTTCAATGCAAAACCGAGGATAAAGCTGCCGCTGTAACCGTGTTCCATCATGAAATTGTCATATTTATTATCTCTTTGGAAGTCCAGATCGATTGACAAGATGTCGAGTGACCAATTTTCTTTGGCAGCAGCCTGGCGGTAACCAAGCACAATATCATAGCCAAATTGATCTGGGTTATCGTATTCCATATTCTCTATGAAAATACATAACTTCCTGTTTTCGGTTTTTTTGGAACGTCGGTTTACATATCCCATCTCAACAGCTGTATCAAGAATGGTCTGGCGTAAACTGTCGCTAATGTCGCGACCGCCATTGATTGCTTTTGATACGGTACTGATGGAAACTCCCAGACGTTCTGCAATATCTTTGATCGTTGTCATCGATAAACACCTCCAGTAACAATTTCATTATAAAGGATAAGAAAAGGAATTCAATATGTTTTCGAAAGTTATCGAAAATATTCGTTAACTTTGTATGAAAACGTTCCCGTAGATTTATGTAAAAATGACAAAAATGCGATTTTTGCGCGAAAAGTGTTGTTATTTTTTAGAAAAAGGAATAATTTAATAGTGTGATTCGAAAGTTTACGAAAACAAAATGTAAACAATACGATGAGTCGGAATTTTCATTTCATTTTTTCTAATGGTGAGGAGGAGAAAAATCATGAAGAAAAAAGTATTGGCAATGCTTTTGGCTACAACAATGGTGGCTACAGCATTAACGGGTTGTGGATCTAAGTCAGATAGCTCATCAAGCTCAGATGACGGTAAGATTAAGCTTACAGTATGGAGTCCACAGGAAGACCAGAAGGGCGATAACTGGTTAAAGACAGAGTGTGAAGCTTTCGCAGAAGCACATCCGGAATGGGATCTCACATTCGAATATGGTGTTTGTTCAGAAGGTGATGCTAAGACAAACCTTGGAACAGATGCAGAAGCAGGCGCAGATGTTTATATGTTCGCAAATGACCAGATTGCTGATTTGATCAAAGCTAATGCAATTGCAGAACTTGGTGGAGATGCAGCAAAGCAGGTTGAAGAACAGAATGATGAAAACATCGTAAACTCTGTTACATATGAAGATGGCGTTTATGGTATTCCATTTACAGCTAATACATGGTTTATGTACTACGATAAGAGAGTCTTCTCTGAAGATGATATTAAGAGCTTAGATACAATGCTTGAAAAGGGTAAGGTTGGTTTCCAGCTTTCAAACAGCTGGTACATTGCTTCTTTCTATGCTGGTAATGGATGTACATTATTCGGTGAAGATGGAACAGACGAAGATGCAGGAATTGACTTCTCAGGAGACAAGGCAGCAGCTGTTACAAATTACCTTGTTGACTTAGTTGCTAATCCAAACTTCGTAAATGATGCAGATGGATCTGGTCTTGCAGGTCTTGCAGATGGAAGCGTTAACGCAATTTTCTCAGGAACATGGGATTATGATGCAGTTGTAGAAGCTGTTGGTGAAGAAAATGTAGGTGTTGCTCAGTTACCAACATACACATTATCCGATGGAACAACATGCCAGATGAAGTCATTCGCAGGTTCTAAGGCAATCGGTGTTAATCCTAACAGCAAGAATCCAGAAGCTGCAGTAGCACTTGCAGCATTCCTTGGAAGCACAGAGGCACAGCAGGCACATTATGATATGAGAAGCATTATCCCAACAGATAAGACTATTCAGGTATCTGACGAACTTGCACAGGCTCAGATGGATACAATTGCTAACACATCCATTCTTCAGCCACTCGTATCAGAAATGGGCAACTATTGGGATCCAGCAGCTAACATGGGTTCTGAACTTGTAGCAGGAACAGTTACACATGAAAATGCAGCTGAAAAGACAGAGGCAATGAATGAATCAATGAACTCTTCTGCAGTTGAGTAATTTGATATGGAATCTATTTCAGATTTATAGATAATTGTTGAAACATGCAGTCAGAAGGATATAGAACTACTTTTGGCTGCATGTTTTTTAAGAAGAATGTCAAAAATTAGAGGGTGACGAAAATGGCAAAGAATTTTAAAAAACAGCCAGATGCGATAAGCCTCGGAAGAGCTATCGCAGAGGGAGACATAAAAGTAAAGTTATCCATGGTAATCATGGGCTTTGGCTGTATGGCTCGTAAGCAGATTGGAAAGGGACTACTGATCCTTCTGTTTGAGATTTCCTTCATTTATTTTATGGTTTCAAACGGTCTTTATAATCTATCCATGCTTCCGTCTCTTGGATGGAGAAAGCAGGAGAAGGTATTAAATTCCGCAGGTTTTTATGAGTATCAGCAGGGCGATAATTCAGTGATTCTGCTTCTGTATGGAGTGGCTACACTGTTTATTGTTGCAGCATTTATCCTACTTTGGATTATCCAGATGAAGCTTGCATATAAATTGCAGGTTAGAGAAGAGACATCGCTTCATATCAATTCGTTAAAGGAAGATATCAAGTCCTTATTTGATAAGAATCTTCATATGACGTTGATGACATTCCCATGTCTCGGTATTCTCTTCTTTAATATTGTTCCATTGGTATTTATGATCACGATGGCATTTACAAACTATTCCAAGGAAGATGATCATTTGATACTTTTTGATTGGAACGGGCTTGTAAACTTTGGAAGAGTATTAAATATCAGGGGTAATATAGGAAAGCAGTTCTGGAGTGTATTGCTCTGGACAGTTATTTGGGCAGTTTTTGCAACATTTTTGAATTACATTATGGGAATGATACTCGCGTTGATTATTAATCGTAAGAATACCCATTTTAAATCTTTCTGGAGATTTTGCTTTGTTTTATCAATTGCGGTACCACAGTTCGTATCACTCTTGATTATGCATACAATGCTCCAGCAGCAGGGTGCAATTAATGTTATTTTGCAGAATATGGGATTGATTAGTTCACCATTGCCGTTTTTGCAGGATCCAATCTGGGCGAGAGTAACAATTATTATCATTAACCTTTGGGTTGGTATTCCTTATACAATGCTTCAGGTTACAGGTATTCTTCAGAATATACCGGGAGAATTATATGAGGCAGCAAAGATGGATGGCGCAGGTGTATTTACGATTTTCCGTAAGATTACACTTCCATATATGTTATTCGTAACAGCGCCTTACCTGATTACATCATTTACAGGAAATATTAATAACTTCAATGTTATTTACCTGCTGTCAGGTGGTGGACCAACATATGTTGGAGATACAGCCGGTCAGACAGATCTTCTGGTTACATGGTTGTATAAACTTACAATTGAAAAGCAGTACTACAATATCGGTGCAGTAATCGGTATTATGACATTCATTGTATTAAGTATTACAGCACTTGTAACATATAGAAATTCAGCATCATATAAGAATGAGGAGGCGTTCATGTAATGGAAGATAGAATTACATTTAAGAAAAACAAAGCGCCTTTGGGCAAGCGAATTGGTAATTTATTGGTACATATTTTCCTTGCAGCATTGGCTTGCCTGTGGTTATTGCCGATTCTCTGGATTATACTTACAAGTTTAAGGGGTGAGCAGGGTTCCTATGTGAGCACCTTCTTCCCTAAGACTTATACATTGGGAAATTATGTAAAACTTTTGACAGATACCAGCATCTTGAATTTCCCTAAGATGTTTATGAACACGCTGATTATCGCAATTTTTACATGTATTATTTCAACATTTTTCGTGCTTTCTGTTTCTTACTGCCTGTCACGAATGAGATTTAAGATGCGTAAACCATATATGAATATGGCAATGATTCTTGGTTTGTTCCCGGGATTTATGTCTATGGTTGCGGTTTACTATATTTTGAAAGCAATCGGATTGTCCGAAGGCACGATGATTCGTGTGGCTTTGATTTTGGTATATTCTGCTTGTGCCGGAATGGGATTTCAGATAGCAAAGGGATTTTTTGATACTATTCCAAAGTCCATCGATGAAGCGGCAATTATTGACGGTGCAACACAATGGCAGGTTTTCACCAAGATTACCATGCCTCTGTCTAAGCCGATTATCGTGTATACAATACTTACAAGTTTTATGGGACCTTGGGTTGATTTCATTTTTGCAAAAGTTATCTGCCGTGCAAATGCAGATCAGTATACAGTGGCAATTGGTTTGTGGAGCATGCTTCAGAAGGAATATATTCATAGCTGGTATACATGCTTTGCTGCAGGAGCCGTACTGGTATCTATACCAATAGCTACACTGTTTATCTTTATGCAAAAATACTATGTTGACGGAATGGCCGGGGCAGTTAAAGGCTAGCTGAACTTCGGGAGGTTGATTGAAACAATGAAGGAAAGAAGATTAAAGAAATCAACATGGAAAAGAATAGGAGCACTGCTTTTTGCAGTGCTCATTCTTTTTCAGGCAGATGGCTGTGGAGGGGTAGGTCATCTAAAGAATGCTACACAGATGCAGATTATTAATAATCAGCTGTCTGAAGGCACGTTGCCGACAAATTATGGCACTACCTACGAGATTTTTGTGGGAAGTTTTTATGATAGTGACGATGATGGAATGGGTGATCTGAAAGGTGTGGAAGAAAAGCTGGATTATATTAATGACGGGGATGATTCCACAGATACAGATTTGGGATGTAATGCAATCTGGTTTATGCCTTTATCCAAAAGTGACAGTTATCACAAATATGACGTGATTGATTACAAATCCATTGATCCGGATTACGGAACAATGGAGGATTTTGACGAATTGGTAACGGCTTGTCACAAGCGAGGTGTGAAGGTGATTATCGATATGGTAATTAATCATACCAGCATCTCAAATCCATGGTTTAAAGAGGCAAGTGAATATTTGAAGAGTCTGCCGGATGGTGCGGAGCCTGATGTTAATGAATGTCCTTATGTGGATTATTATAATTTTTCCAGAGAGAAGCTTGATGGTTATGAACCTTTGGAGGGAAGCGACTGGTATTATGAAGCCAGATTCTGGTCAGGAATGCCGGATTTAAATCTGGATTCAAAAGCGGTACGAAACGAATTGAAAGATATTGCACAGTACTGGATTGATCATGATGTAGATGGGTTCCGCATGGATGCAGTCCTCTATTACTACACCGGAAACAATGAGAAGAATATAGAGTTTATGACTTGGTATAACGATACTGTTAAGGAAATGAAGCAAGACTTCTATATCGTTGCGGAGGCTTGGACCGGACAGGATATCTATAGCACTTATTACGAAAGTGGATTTAACAGTTTCTTTGATTTTGCATTTGCAGGACAGGATGGAGTAATTGCAAAGACGGCCAATGGAACATATGGGGCATTGGATTATGCCAAAGCGCAGGTTAAGGAGCAGGATCTATATCTTTCTCACAATGTAAACTATATCAATGCACCGTTCTACACAAATCACGATATGCCTCGTTCGGCGGGATATTATGCCGGCGATGAGGGGGATAAGACGAAATTTGCAGCAGGATTAAATCTGATGATGTCAGGCAATGCCTTTATCTATTATGGAGAAGAACTTGGGATGAAGGGGTCCGGTAAGGATGAAAACAAGCGTGGACCTATGTATTGGACGACTGACTCTGAGGCAGATGGGATGTGCGATGGTCCGGATGGCATGGACAGTATTGAACAGAAGTTTGACTCCTATGAAGTACAGTCAGATGACGCATTGTCTATCTATGAATATTATCGCAATGCGGTGCGTCTAAGAAATGCTTCCCCGGAGATTACGGCAGGACAGGTTCGAATCTGTGAAAGCCTTTCTACAGATGACGTTTGTGTTTATACAAAGTCTTTAAATGAAGAACATACTGTTATCCTGGCGATTAATAGTTCAACAGAAACAAAGAAGGTCAATTTGACGGGGGATAATAATAAATTTACAGATGAGGTTTTGGTGAACAGCGGTTTGACTGAAGAAAACCTGGATATTGGAGGAGTGCTTCTCACATCTGCAAGTGAAGCGAAGTATAAGGATGGCAGTTTGACGCTGCCGCCATATTCTATTGTTGTGATTAGCGAAGACTAGATATATGAAATTAGTAGAAAACAAGGAAAATTTTATATTTGATTTGTATGGAACGCTTCTTGATATTCGAACAGATGAGGTGAATCAGCATCTCTGGGGGTGGTTGGCTTCAGTGTATAACGATGTTGGCCTTGACTATGAGGCTTCAGAAGTTCGGAAAAAATACCACAGTTTGGTAAAGGAAAAGGAAGAGGCGTTGTCCAGGGAATTACATACGGAGTATCCGGAAATCGAACTTCGGGATGTCTTTCGGGATATCTTACAGGGACATGTTCCCAAGGAGGAAAAGGTTGAGAAGTGGGTCGAGAATATAGCATTTTATTTTCGGTTGCGGTCACGTTTACATTTCCAGGTTTATCCGGACAGCGTACCCACCCTACAGAAGCTTCGGGAAATGGGGAAGCGGATCTATCTCCTTTCCAATGCTCAGAACTGTTTTACAATGTCTGAACTGGAGAAATCCGGATTACTAAATTATTTTGATGAAATCTATATTTCTTCGGATTACAGGGTGAAGAAACCTGCGCCGGAATTTATGGGTAAATTGTTGGAAGAACAGCGGTTGAATCCTGAAAAAACCGTAATGATTGGAAATGATTACTCGTCCGATGTTGCAAGTGCAGGGAATTACGATATGGATAGCGTATTTCTAAATACGGATAGGTATAGCAAGTCAGAGCGGGCGAAGCGCTTAAAGAAGGTAAAGACAAAAATGAACCGGGAAATAACGCCCTATGTAATAGAGAGTGGAAAATTACTGGAGATATTTGATTTATAGGAGGAATATTATGCCAAAGTGGTTGGAGGATGCAGTATTTTATGAGATTTATCCGCAGTCTTTTAAGGACACTAATGGGGATGGAATCGGAGATATAGAGGGAATCGTAGAGTCCCTGGATTATATTAAGGATCTTGGATGTAATGCCTTGTGGATTAATCCGTGGTATGATTCGCCGTTTAAAGATGCAGGATACGATGTAAGAGATTATTATAAGGTGGCAGAACGTTACGGTACAAATATGGATGCCTATCATCTTTTTGAAGTGGCACATGAGAAGGGGATAAAAGTTCTTTTGGATCTGGTTCCGGGCCATACAAGTGAGGAACATGTGTGGTTTCAGGAGAGTATGAAGCCTGAGAAAAATGCATTTAGTGATCGTTATGTATGGTCAGATGCAGCATTTAAGGGAATCCCAAATCATCTCTATGTCAGTGGAGAATCCGATCGAGACGGCGTATATATGTTGAATTTCTTTAAGTGTCAGCCGGCGCTTAATTATGGCTGGGGAGAAGTGAAATACAGTTGGCAGAGCGCCTGTGATTCTCCGGAGGCAATTGCAACTAGAGAAGCAATGAAGGATGTTATGCGATTCTGGTTGGACCACGGATGTGATGGTTTTAGAGTGGATATGGCAGACTCTCTTGTCAAAGATGATGATCATGATAAATCTCATACTCAGGCAATCTGGCAGGATGTCCGTAATATGCTTGATCGAGAATATCCGGAGGCAGCAATGGTTGCAGAGTGGAGTAATCCTTATCAGGCAATTCCAGGCGGATTTCATATGGACTTCTATCTCGATCATCATGGAAATGGTTACAATACCCTGCTTCGTGATTATGAGACAGAGGGCGAAGATCACAGTTACTTTAAATGTGATGCCGGCGGTGATATCAATCGTTTCCTGGATGATTATCTTCCAAAGTATTATGCAACGAGAAACAGCGGATATATTAGCATGTTCTCCTGCAATCATGATACTCCAAGACCGAAGAACAGTTTGAGTGATGCAGAATTAAAGGTTGCGTATGCATTTCTCTATACTATGCCGGGAGTGCCGTTTGTATATTATGGAGATGAAATTGGTATGCGTTATCAGAAACTTCAGTCCAAAGAGGGCGGATATCAGAGAACGGGTTCTCGTACACCAATGCAGTGGACTGAAGGAGTTAATGCAGGATTCAGTGATGCGGATGCCGGTGAGTTATACCTTCCGATTGACAAATCAGAAGGAGCTCCATCCGTGGAATCACAGAAGGCTGACCCGGATTCACTGTATCATGTTGTGAAGTCTGTTCTTGCGCTTCGCCATCAGGAGAAATCCCTGCAGGCAGATGGGGGATTTGAGGTGCTTCATTCCAAGAAGGGAGAACCTTTTGCATATCGTCGAGGAGACATTGTTTGTATAGTTAATCCGGACAGTGCGTCAGCATTTCTGCCAAATATAGTATCTGATTTGTGCGATGAGGCGCTATTGATTGTGGGAAGAGCTGAAAAGAATGGAACAGAACTCGCAATCGGTGGACAGTCATTTGCAGCATTTCGTATAAAAAAATAATAGAAATACGGGTTTACTCCGATATTTTAAGAGTTGCGAGAGCCGCTGGATCTGCCAGTGACTCTTGTTTCTTTTATGGAAAATTGTAATAATAGGAGAAGTGAAAAGGAGTATGATTCGTGAAAATATTTGTATGTAATGTATTTAAAACTTATACGGTTCAAGCGACAGTACGTGCTATGAAACGTATGGGAATAAAAGTTGTAGAGAAGACATATTATACGCCGGAGGATATTTACCACGACGAGGTGTTGGAGAAGCAGATTGCGACGGATGTGAAAGAGGCAGAGGTGGATGCTGTTTTAACAATCAATTATTGGCCGGTTGTGGCGAGAGCCTGTCATTCACTTGGCAAAAAGTATCTGGCATGGAGTTATGACAGCCCCCAGAATCTTCCGAGGACAGAGACGATGGAATATGAGACAAATGAAATCTTCATGTTTGATCGGGAAGAAGTCCGCCGTTATCGGGAAATGGGACTTACCAATGTGCATCATTTGCTGCTGGCTGTGGATAGTGAGCATCTTCAGCAGATTCTTTGTGGAAAAGATGGATATCAGTATGATGTTTCCTTTGTCGGTTCGATGTATCAGTCGACACTTCCGGCGCTAATGTCAGAGATGTCTGCCTATGAACGTGGATATCTTCAGGCTGTGTTGGCTGCACAGGAGAGAATATACGGATATTATATGGTGGATGACCTTCTGACAGAGGAACATGTTTCTTCTATTAATGATGAGTATCGTAAACGCACCATGGAGGTTGCCAGAGAAGCCGGACGAAAGGTTCGGGAAGAGGATATTCTTCAGGTTTCCATGGAGCAGTTGAGCTATGCAATTGCTACTCAGGTTACACATGTAGATCGCCTTTCGCTATTGCATGCGTTATCAAAACAGCGAAAAGTGTCAATCTGGTCGGATTTTTCAGAGCTTGCTCCGGAGAAAAGAGCGCTTCTTGAAAATGCCACATTGAATGGATGGGCTGATTATGAGACAGAAATGCCGGTGATTTTCCGTCAGAGCAAAATCAATTTAAATCCTTCCTTCCGTATGATTCGTTCAGGAATTCCACTTCGTGCGCTGGATATTATGGGGGCAGGTGGATTTTTGCTCTCATCTTTCCAGGCAGAGCTAATGGAGCATTTTCAAAATGGTAAAGAATGTGTTATGTATAACAGCCTGGAAGATGCCATTGCAAAAGTGCAGTATTATATCCTGCACAAGGAAAAGCGTGAAGCGATTGCGGCAGCAGGTCAAGAGAAGATACGACGGGATTTCCGTTATGAAGACCGGATAAAGACGATGTTTACACTTGCCGGATTGGAAATATAACAGAGGTGGAATAGAAATGAAGATTTTATACTATACCTGGGGCGAGTGGATGAAAGAGGATGTTGTCAACACCTTACAAACCTTGGGCGAGACGGTAACAGTCTTTGATAAGAAGATTGATAATTACGATAAAGATCCTGAGTTTCAGGAGAGTTTAAAAGAGGAATTAAAGAAAGGCTATGATGCAATCTTTACAATGGACTACATTCCGCTTCTTTCGGAAATGGCACGTGACGAGGGGGGGTTATACGTTTCCTGGATTTCAGATTGCCCAAATCTTACGCTATACTCTGATACTGTTCAGAATGAATGTAACCGGATTTTTGTGTTTGATGAATTGTTGTATAAGGAGCTGAAGGCAAAGGGGGTTCGGGTACGTCACCTGCCGTTGGGAGTGAATGTTTCCCGTTTGGATACACTTCTTGGACCTGTCTCTAAGGAAGCGAATTATCAGCATGAGATTTCATTTGTGGGTTCTTTCTATCAGAATGGGTATCGTCAACTAGAGAAAGTGGAGACAATGCCACAGGAACTTAAGGGATATATCGATGGAGTGGTTTCTGCGCAGAATCTTATTTACGGATATGATATGGTTTCTGAGTTGTTTGATGAAGCGCATGTAAAGCAGTTGGAGTCGCTGGCACCGGTAAATCTTGGTGAGAATTATAATATCTCTTCTGAAAAAGTATATCATGACTGGATTCGTAAAGAAGTTACGGTAATGGAACGTGAGCGACTGATAGAAGATTTGGGACTTTTATTTCATGTGGATGTTGCAACGGAGAAGATGCCGACTGCACTGGAATCTCTTTCAAATATCAAGAATCTTGGATATGTAGATTATAGAAATGAAATGCCGAAGATTTTTAGAGAGAGTAAGATTAATCTGAATTTTACGCTACGTACAATTCAGAGCGGCTTGCCGCTTCGATTAACAGATGTACTGGGAGCCGGAGGATTTTTGATTACGAATTATCAGCCGGAGCTGCCGTATTATTTTGAAAATGGTAACTCTATTGTGTGGTTTGAAAGTAGAGAACACCTGTTGGATTTATGCGCTTTTTATTCACGACAAGAAAAAGAACGTGAAAAAATACGCAACAACGGTTACAATATTGTGAAGAAAGCTTTCTCCTATGAGAGGCTTCTAAAAATACTACTAGATTCATTGACAGAATAGAAAGAGAGGAAAAAGATGGATAAAGAGATGACAAAAGAAAGGAAGCGCACGGATATTAAATCCCTGACTTTCACGGCAATGATGGCGGCACTCTGCTGCATTATAGGACCATTATCCATTCCTTTGGGTGAAGTTCCTGTTTCATTACAGGTATTGGCAGTTTACTTATGCGTTTTTGCTCTGGGTATGAAGCTTGGAACAATTAGTGTGGGACTGTATTTGCTACTTGGATTCTTGGGATTACCGGTATTTGCGGGATATTCCGGCGGTATTCAGTCACTTCTTGGACCAACAGGCGGCTATATTGTTGGCTTTGCTTTTACTGCATTTGTTATGGGATTTGTTATGGAACACATCCGCGTGGAGAATAAGGCAGCCAAGGTGGCAGTTCAGATTTTAGCTATGGTTTGTGGACTTGCAGTTTGTTATTTATTTGGTACACTGTGGTTTATGTATGTGATGAAGATGGGATTGGTAGAGTCATTGACACTTTGTGTAATGCCATTCTTATTATTCGACGCAATTAAGATGGTTATGGCAGTAATAATGGGAAATGCGCTTCGTGCTGCATTGTCAAAAGCAAACTTGATGCACTACTAAGAAGTAATATTTCCGAGGGATAGAGGTTGAGATGGACAGAAGAATTTTAAAAACTAGAAGAGGCCTAAAGGGAGCTTTAATGGCGCTCATCGCAGAAAAGCCATTTGAAAAAATTACAGTTAGAGAAATCTGTGAACGTTCACAGACGGGACGTGTAACATTTTACAATCATTATGAGGACAAGGTGGACCTGATGAATGAGTGTCTTAACGACATGCAGGATGTTCTTCAGAAGAGATATGATGAACTTCAGCAGGAAAACAATCCGGATAATGAGTTGGAACAGAGTCTTAGAAATATGATTGAGCTGGTAATCTGGGTAGATAATAAGGTGCCGGAAGAAGTACTTAAGGCAAGCTCGGATATGAGAAATTTTTATTACCAGTTTGTAATGGAAGAGATGAAGAATATGGAGGCACGTCTGGGAATAGAAACCAGATTCGATGCGAAACAGTTGAATGGTTTTCTTGTAATGGGAGCATGGGGATTCCTTCATGGTAATACTGATATTCCGGAAGAAGAAACAAGAAGAAATGCAAATCTATTGATCAAAGAACTGATTGATAGTGAAATCTTTCAGAAGAAGGCGGATTAATAACAGGAAATGACACAGAATTATAAATTAAAAATCGCATATGATGGAACACGTTATTATGGATGGGAACATCAACCGGATCAGGAAACGATTCAGGGCAAAATCGAGATGGTTCTTGCCAGAATGTGTAATCTTGAGATGACGCAGCGTGATTTCATGGCACCGGATTCTCCGATTAAGGTAATTGGTGCAGGACGTACGGATGCCGGAGTACATGCAAGAGCAATGATTGCCAATGTTGTATTGGATACAGAATTGTCAGAAGAAGAGATTCGTGATTATATGAATCGCTATCTTCCGGATGATATTGCGATTCAGGATGTGCGAAAATGTGCCGAGCGTTTTCACGCTCGGTACAAGGCTGCTGGAAAGACATACCAGTATACGATTTTTGATGGAGCGGTTAAACCGGTGTTCAATCGTAAGTACTATACTGCATTGGATGAGGAACTGGACATCGATGCGATGGTAGAGGCAGCAAACTTATTAAAGGGTGAGCATGATTTCAAGAGTTTCTGTGGCAATCCAAAGATGAAAAAATCTACAGTCCGTATTGTGGATGAGATTGATATCCGACGTAGCAAGGGTTATGTATATCTTACATTTCATGGAACAGGTTTCCTCCAGAATATGGTGCGCATACTGGTGGGTACGTTGATAGAAGTTGGCTATCATAGGATGAAACCGGAGGATATGGTGATGATTCTTGAGGCGAAGGACCGCAAAGTTGCCGGCCCAACGGCTCCTGCTAAGGGACTGTGCCTGCTTCGGGTAGATTACTAATAGAATTGAAAGAATGGTGAAAGGTACGTTGTTATCTTTCGCCATTCTTTTTTATTTATGTGATTTTTTCAAGTCAAATTGACAATACATGATGGGAGAAATATGGATGATGTTGTGAAAATGTACAAAAACGGATGAATGGTTTTGTGAATGATTTTGAATGAAAATGATTGAAACTAACGGATTTGGAAATTATAATACAGATAACGGATTGTGATTGAATTTGATTGATTATGACAAATACATGATTTGTTTAATAAGAATACAGAAGAGAAAGTGGTGATGAAGTTGCTGACAGAGGAACGATTTGCCAAGATTCTCGCCATGGTTGACAAAAATGGAAGTGCCACGGTTGCAGAACTTATGGATTCCCTTGGAATTTCCGAGTCAACTATTCGAAGAGACTTGAATGCATTAGACAAAAGAGGAGAACTTCAAAAGGTTCGTGGCGGTGCTATTTCCAAGAATGCACCATATACCACAAAGGACGATGAAGTGAAGCTCCGTAAATCAAGAAATGTAGATGAGAAAATTGCAGTTGCGGAGTATGCGGCGCAGTTAATACAGGATGATGATTTTGTCTACATTGATGCAGGTACAACAACGGAGTACATGATCGATTTCATTACAAATCGCAATGCTATGTATGTGACAAATGCAGTTGGTCATGCCAAGAAATTATCCGCGTTGGGTTGTAAAGTATATCTCATCGGTGGTGAGTTTAAGGGCACAACAGAGGCTATTGTAGGTGAGGATGCAGTTACCTCCCTTGAAAAATTTAATTTTACAAAGGGTTTCTTTGGTACGAATGGTATTACAGAGAAAAATGGTTTCACAACTCCGGAAATCAAGGAGGCCATGGTGAAACAGGTCGCTATGAATAGCAGCAGAGATTGCTACATTCTGGCAGATGATAGCAAGTTCGGCAAAATATCAGCAGTGTGCTTTGGAAAGTTCCAGGATGCTGTGATATTGACGAACAGGGTCACACAAAAGAAATTTGCAGAGTGCAAAAATGTTGTGGAGGTGGTGTAGGTGATTTACACAGTAACATTTAATCCGTCCTTGGATTACATTGTATCCGTAGATCATTTCACTCCGGGAAGAGTTAATCGTACAAATAAAGAAATTATGTATCCCGGTGGAAAGGGTATCAATGTATCACTGGTTCTTAAGAACTTGGGATTTCAGTCAACAGCGCTGGGATTCATGGCTGGTTTTACAGGACAGGAAATCGCAAGACTTCTGGATGTACAGGGCGTTCAGTCAGATTTCATTACCGTAAAGGAAGGAATCTCAAGAATCAATGTCAAGTTGAGATCGGATGAAGAGTCTGAGATCAACGGTATGGGACCGGCAATCAGTGATGCTGATATCAAGGAATTATATGCAAAACTTGATAAGCTTCAGGATGGAGATGTGTTGGTATTGGCTGGATCAATTCCAAGCGTAATGCCAAGTTCCATGTACATGGATATTATGAAGCATCTTTCAGATAAGAAGCTTGATATTGTAGTAGATGCTACAAACGATTTATTGGTTAATGTACTTCAGTACCATCCATTCTTAATTAAACCAAACAACCATGAGTTGGGTGAGATTTTCGGAGTGGAACTGAATACAAGAGATGAGGTTGTTCCTTACGCAAAGAAGATGCAGGAAAAGGGTGCAAGAAACGTACTTATTTCCATGGCGGGAGAGGGAGCAGTTCTCGTTACAGAGGATGGACAGGTGTTCCAGTCCAAACCTCCAAAGGGTACAGTTATGAATTCCGTTGGAGCGGGAGATTCTATGGTGGCAGGATTTGTGGCCGGATATCTTGACTCCAAGGATTATGAGCAGGCGTTCTATATGGGCGTTTGTACAGGTAGTGCTTCCGCTTTTTCTGAAGAATTGGCAACAAAGGATGGGGTATCCGAATTGTTGAAGCAGTTGGGAAAAGCATATATATAAGCAACATATATTTTGAAAGGTGGGTTTCCTATGAGAGTAAGAGATTTGCTAGTAGCAGACAGCATTGACCTGAATGGTCAGGCTACCGGCAAAGAGGATGTCATCAATAAGATGGTAGACCTCATGATGAAACGCGGTAACATTTCCGATCGTGAAACATATTTAAAAGGTGTGTTTGCACGTGAAGAAGAGAGTACCACAGGAATTGGGGATGGCATTGCAATCCCACATTGTAAGTCAGGAGCAGTTAAGGCACCTGGACTTGCAGCAATGGTTTTAAAAGATGGTGTCGAATATGATGCGCTGGATGGACAGCCAGTACATCTGATTTTCCTTATTGCGGCACCAAATACAGAGGACAATGTACATCTTGAAGTACTTAGTCGTCTGTCAACATTATTAATGGATGAAAAATTCGTTAACACATTAAAGAATGCTCCTAGCAAGGAAGCCTTCTTAGCTGCAATAGATGAAGCAGAAGCAGATAAGATTAATGCAGAGAAGGCTAAGACAGGAAGCTCAGATGGCTACGATGTAGTTGCTGTTACAGCTTGCCCAACAGGTATCGCGCATACTTATATGGCAGCTGAAGCCCTTGAAAAGGCAGCAAAGGCTCAGGGTATTAAGATTAAGGTTGAAACTCGTGGCTCAGGCGGTGCTAAGAATGTACTTACTGATGCAGAAATCAAGAACGCAAAGGGCGTAATTGTTGCAGCAGATACAAAAGTACCTATGGATCGTTTCGCAGGTAAAAAGCTTGTTGAAGTTCAGGTTGCTGACGGTATTGGTAAAGCAGATGAACTGATTAAAAAAGCTGTTTCTGGAAATGCGCCTGTTTATACAGCTAAAGGGGGAACAACAGAAATGAAGTCTGAAAATACAGCATCAGGTTCTGTAGGACATCAGATTTATACTCATCTGATGAGCGGTGTTTCTCATATGCTTCCATTCGTTATTGGTGGAGGTATCATGATTGCACTTGCATTCTTACTTGATACACTTATGGGATATGGTGAAGTTGGTGGATCATTTGGTTCCGCAACTCCTATCTCCGCTTTCTTAAAGTATGTAGGTGGTTTGGCAATGGGACTTATGGTTCCTGTACTTGCTGGTTACATCGCTTACTCAATTGCTGACCGTCCTGGACTTGCAGTTGGTTTTGCAGGTGGTTTACTTGCTACAAACGGTAATGCAGCAATTGCTGATTACTCTTGGGACAAAGTTGGCGGATTCGCTGCTTTCGTTAAGAACTTCGCATTTGTTGGCGAAAACAGTGGTAATACAGTATCCGGTTTCTTAGGCGGTATCGCTGCCGGTTTCCTTGCAGGTTTTGTAGTACTTTGGTTAAAGAAGATTACTAAGAATCTTCCTGAATCATTAGAAGGTATTAAGCCTACACTTATTTATCCACTTGGTGGTATTTTCATCGTTGGTGTTGTAATGTGCTTCATCTTAAACCCATTAATCGGTGTGGTTAATACAGGACTTAGCGCAATGTTAACATCAATTTCTAACTCCGGTATGTTATGGCTTATGGGTCTCTTACTTGGAGCAATGATGGCAATTGATATGGGTGGCCCAATTAACAAGGCTGCTTATGTATTTGGTACAGGTATGTTAGCTCAGGCAGCAACATATGTAGCAGATGGTGCAGCACAGTCAGATCCTCAGGTTCAGGCTTGCTACATCGCAATGGCATCCGTAATGGTTGGTGGTATGGTACCTCCACTTGGAATCGCTCTTGCTTGCTGGTTCTTCCCTAAGAAGTTTACAGCTGCTGAAAGAGAAACAAAGGTTTCTAACGTAGTTATGGCTATGT
Source organism: Lachnospiraceae bacterium (assembly GCA_017392525.1). Classification (GTDB taxonomy): domain Bacteria; phylum Bacillota; class Clostridia; order Lachnospirales; family Lachnospiraceae; genus FD2005. The sequence goes on along the minus strand of JAFOVD010000017.1, from coordinate 33,008 downwards.
CTTTCATCACAGAAGGTGCAATCCCATTTGCTGCTGCTGATCCTGGACGTGTTATTCCTTGTACACTTGTTGGTGCAGGTGTAGCCGGTATGCTTAGTGCAATCTTCGGATGTACATTAATGGCTCCTCATGGTGGTGTATTCGTATTCGCTACAGTAGGAAAACCATTACTTTACATTGTTTCCTGGCTCATCGGTTCTGCAATTACTTGTTTCATGCTTGGCATGCTCAAGAAAGACGCAGATCAGATGTAATTCTAACTCAAACTAGCCGAAGCTCCACTGCGAAGTGGGGCTTTTGCTAGGTTCTAAGGGATAAAATATCTCTGGGGAGATGGGATTGTATTCAAATAAATACAATTTCTGCTAATTTTTTGAGAAAATAGTAGGACATCTGGGAAAAAATTGGTATAATGTAACATACTAAGGGAGCATTCTGCCGTGGGAAGCGGAATGAATTGATACGGGGGTGCGATACGCACAATTACTATTTATTTAGAAGGAGAGATTTTAAAATGAAAGAAATCACTTACACAATCACAGATCCACAGGGTATGCATGCTAGACCAGCAGGTCTTTTCGTAAAGGAAGCAGCTAACTTTGCTTGTAATGTAACAATTGCTAAGGATGGTAAGGAAGTAGATGCTAAGAGAATTCTTGGTGTAATGAGCCTTGGTGTAAAGCAGGGTCAGGAAATCACATTAAAGTGTGATGGAGAAAATGAAGATGAAGCTATCGCTTCTCTTGAAGCTTTCTTAAAGGAAAATCTGTAAGATAAAATAATATAAACCTGAGAAATTTTAGTAAGGAGATATTATGGAATTACAGGGAAAAAGCGTTTTCGGCGGTATTGCTATCGGCAAGCTGTCTATTTATAACAAGGGTGAAAACGTTGTTAAACGTACAAAGATTGATGACGTTGAAGCTGAAGTAAAGAGATTTGAAGGGGCTAAAGAAACTGCTAAAGCACAGTTAAAGGGCCTCTATGAAAAAGCAATGAAGGAAGTGGGCGAAGCAAACGCTCAGATTTTTGATGTACATCAGATGATGCTTGATGATCTTGATTATATTGAATCTATCGAGAACATGATTCGTTCACAGGGCATCAATGCTGAATTTGCTGTTGCAACAACAGGAGATAACTTCTCCGAGATGTTTGCAGCTATGGATGATGATTACATGCGCGCAAGAGCAGCGGATGTTAAGGATATTTCCAACCGTGTTGTTTCTGTGCTTCAGGGTGCAGAAGAAGGTGGAATTGATTCTTCAGAACCAGTTATCTTGGTGGCTGATGACCTTGCTCCATCTGAAACAGTACAGTTAGATAAGTCTTTAGTACTTTCTTTTGTTACTAGACATGGTTCTACAAATTCACATACAGCAATTCTTGCACGTACTATGAACATCCCAGCACTTATCGGTATCGATTATAGTGATGATGTAAATGGTAAGTTTGCAATTGTTGATGGATATGAAGGTAAGTTAATCATCGAACCAGATGAAGAAACACTTAAGGTATACGAAGAAAAGAAGCGCGCTGACGAAGAGAAGGCAAGACTTCTTCTTGAACTTCGTGGTAAGGAAAATGTTACTCTTGATGGTAAGAAGATTAACCTCTATGCAAATATCGGTGGCGTTGGTGATGTAGCTGACGTACTTAAGAATGATGCAGGCGGAATCGGTCTTTTCCGTTCTGAGTTCTTATACTTAGGTTCAAATGACTTCCCAACAGAGGAAGAACAGTTCAAGGCTTACCGTACAGTAGCTGAGAATATGGCTGGTAAGAAAGTTATCATCCGTACACTTGATCTCGGTGCTGATAAGCAGGTTGATTACTTCAGCCTTGGAAATGAAGAAAATCCAGCATTGGGTTACAGAGCTATCCGTATCTGCTTAACTCAGCCGGAAATCTTCAAGACTCAGTTAAGAGCTATTTTCCGTGCTAGTTACTACGGTAACATTTCTATCATGTATCCAATGATCATCTCTGTAGATGAAGTACATGAAATCAAGGCTATCGTAGCAGAAGTTAAGAAGGAATTAGATGATGCAGGTATCCCATACGGTAACGTAGAACAGGGTATCATGATCGAAACTCCAGCTGCTGTTCTTATGAGTGAAGAACTTGGTAAGGAAGTTGATTTCTTCTCTATCGGTACAAACGATTTAACACAGTACACACTTGCATGTGACCGTCAGAATCCAAAGCTTGAAAGATTCAATGACGCACATCACCCAGCAGTACTTAAGGCAATCCAGATGACGATCGAAAATGGTCACAAGGGTGGCGCTTGGGTTGGTATCTGCGGTGAGCTTGGTGCTGACACAACTCTTACAGAAACATTCCTTAGAATGGGTGTTGATGAGCTTTCTGTAAGCCCATCAAGAATCTTAGCTGTAAGAGAAAAGATCCGTACAACAGATCTTTCAAAATAATTAAGATGATTAGGAACCGCGTTCTACCTAGATGGAACGTGGTTCTTTTTTATTGCAAGTATAAATTGTATTTAAATATATACAATATCGCGACCGAGTTTTTATGCAACATTCGATGAGTTGTAGGGGTTGAAGTCGATTATAATGAAACATGTAATGTATCAAGACTTATAAAGAACTATATAATGTATATTTTACTAAGGGGGTAAAAGATATGAAGGCTATTCTAGTTTTATGCATCGCATTCTGTTGGATGGGCTTGTGTCTGTATGGATCTTTGAGAGAGGCTTGATCAAGCTCATACCTCTTCGTCGTGTTTAGGAGAAGGCGCGACGAAGAGGAAAGAACGGAGATTTCAGGGAAATCGAGCTCCTATGAGTGTGAGCGATTTGGAAATATCAACGGAGCAGAATGAGGAATATCAGAGAAGGGAAGCGAATTTAGCTGAGCTTCGAATAAAAAGTGGTCAAAATTTACTTGGACCGAAGTAGGTTTGAAAGGGATAGCAGATAGTGTGCTATCCCTTTTCTTTGTTTTAGTGGGTTGACAATGGGTACTTCAGGAGATAGTATAAAATGTGGTTCAAAGAGAGCCAATATATTTAGATGTTTTACAGAAGAAAGAGGTGAATTCTATGGACGGTGACGCGTCAAGTAAACCGAAAAGTATGTACGGGTTCGTTCGTAGGGTGCACTGCATGACAAAATAGGATCATGCGATTGTTTCTCTTGGGCGTTCCCGGGAGGAATAGGAGAATAGCATGATTAATATCTACAGAACAGATGACCGGATTCTGCATGAATTAGAAATGCCGGAAGAAGGTTGCTGGATCAAACTTACGATGCCAACTCTGGAAGAGTGTACGGATGTGAGTGAGCGATATAACATTGACATCGCGGATATTCGCGCCGCACTCGATGATGAGGAAACATCACGAATCAATTTGGAGGACGATTACACTTTAATTCTGGTGGATATTCCATCAGCTGAAGTTCGTAATAATCGTCACAGTTATACAACAATTCCATTGGGTATTATTTTAACAGATGATGCAGTGGTTACGGTTTGTACCGAAGAAACTGCAGTCCTTCGTACGTTTTTGGAGCAGCGCATTCGCGATTTTTCAACAAAGAAGCGTATGCGTTTTACTTATCAAATCCTTTACAATGCAAGTATGGTGTATCAGAGCTTGCTTCGATCGGTGGATAGAAAGCGTACAGAGATTGAAGAGAGAATCAATGAGAATACAGAAGATGTAGATTTGATTGATCTTCATGAATTGGAATCCAATCTGGTATACTTCGCGACATCACTTCGTGCGAATGGAGTGGTATTGGATCGATTGACAAGATATGGCCGTCTTCGACAGTACGAAGAGGACCAGGAATTGTTGGAAGATGTAATTATTGAAAATAAACAGGCGATTGAGATGACACAGATTTATCGTGATATTATCAATGGTACACGAGAGCTTTTATCGACAGTGATTAACAATCGATTAAATAATGCAATGAAGTATTTGGCAGCAATTACGATTGTAATGTCAATACCAACAATTATTTCCGGACTTTGGGGAATGAATGTAGCGTCTGAATGGATGCCACTTTCTAAGACACCATATGGATTCGGATTGATCTGTCTGGGTACTTTGGTTCTGTGTATTATTTCCATGGTCGTATTACGAAAAAGAAAGATGTTATAAAAGGAAGAAATTATGTGGATTGCAGATAGATGGAAAGATTATGAAGTGATTGATTGCGCAGATGGTGAGAAGCTGGAACGTTGGGGCCGATATAATCTGCTCCGTCCGGATCCACAGGTCCTTTGGTCAACACCGAAGAAGAATAAAAACTGGAAGAAGTTGAATGCACATTATCATCGAAGCAAGAAGGGCGGCGGTGAATGGGAATTTTTCGATTTGCCTCAGGAGTGGAGTATCCATTATGATCTTAAGATTGGAAAGCAGCTCACTTTTAATTTGAAACCTTTTAGTTTTAAACATACTGGTCTGTTCCCGGAACAGGCAACAAACTGGGATTGGTTTTCAGAGCTTATTTCTAATAAGAAGAAACAGAATCCGGATAAGGAAATTAAGGTATTGAATCTCTTTGCATATACTGGTGGAGCTACAATTGCTGCGGCAGCGGCTGGCGCAAGTGTAACGCATGTGGATGCGTCTAAGGGTATGGTCACATGGGCTAAAGAAAATGCAGTTTCATCAGGACTGGGAGATGCCCCGATTCGATGGCTTGTAGATGATTGCAAGAAGTTTGTAGAACGCGAGATTCGTCGTGGCAATCATTATGATGGAATTATTATGGATCCGCCTTCTTATGGTAGAGGGCCAAAGGGAGAAATCTGGAAGATTGAAGAATCTATCTATGAACTGATTTGCCTTGCATCTCAGTTATTGAAAGAGGAGCCACTGTTCTTCCTTGTAAATTCTTATACCACAGGACTTCAGCCTGCAGTTCTTACCTATATGATTTCGACTGCACTTAAGAAGTTCCCGGGAAATGTAGAATCTCATGAAGTTGGACTTCCGGTCTCTGACAATGGATTGGTTCTGCCGTGCGGAGCCTCCGGTCGCTTCGTAGGACGCATATAAATGACGAACATCCGTTAGATATTCTTTCTAGCACACGCTCTCGCTCGAGCTGTCAACGTAACATCACTAAGTTCGTTTCATGCAAGCATGAACTCACTAAGTGATGACGTTGCCAGACGGTGCTACGAAAGAACGTCTAACGGATGTTCTGCTTTCTGCGTTTAACGAGTTGCGAAAGCAAAGCGAGTCTAGCGACAGCTACGTTTTTTACAGAGCGAGAGCGAGTGCCAGAAAGAGAGCCCAGTCCTCACCCGCCCGGATAGCAGGGAAAGGAAAAGTGCACAAAGCAGTAACATTTCCAGGGACGAATTTTGTACAGGAAAAAGTACAAGATTTTACACAAAGTACTTGCGTTATGAGAAAAAAGCGTGTATATTAGTATTTGCTGTGACATGATAGCGTCGAAGCGTGAGGTTGCTGCCGAAGAGTTGGGCTCGGATGGCAGGTTTTCCGTGGAGCGAATGTCAAGTTAGGAAACTGGCGACAAGTCACTGTACAAACAATTAAGTCTACCAATGGGTAGAAACAACGTGTGTAAGTCATTAGGACACACACGGGGATGTGTACAGTCACCGCTTGTCGTACTATTTAAATAAGTGCGAAGGAGGCGACTTTTTTTATGGCAACTCAGGTAATGAGAATCACTCTGAAGGCATATGATCATGAATTAGTAGATGCATCTGCCAAGAAAATCATCGAGACTGTTAAGAAGGATGGCGTACAGGTGAGTGGACCGGTACCACTTCCAACTAAGAAGGAAGTAGTAACAATCTTACGTGCTGTTCACAAGTACAAAGATTCAAGAGAACAGTTCGAACAGAGAACTCATAAGAGACTCATTGATATCCTGACACCAACACAGAAGACTGTGGAAGCTTTATCTCGTTTAGAGATGCCGGCTGGTGTTTACATCGATATCAAAATGAAAGAAAAATAGAACGTTCTTGTTCTAGAATGAACGCAAGTCCATATAATAAGGAAAGCGTTCCGCTGTAGTTTAACAGGAGGAAAAGATAAATGAAGAAAGCGATTTTAGCAACAAAAGTCGGCATGACTCAGGTGTTCAATGCTGACGGAGAATTAACTCCAGTAACAGTTCTTCAGGCTGGTCCATGTGTAGTAACACAGGTAAAGACACTTGAGAACGATGGTTACGAAGCAGTTCAGGTTGGTTTCGTTGACAAGGCTGAAAAGATTGTTAACAAGGATGCCAATGGTAAGAAGAGCGTAGCTCACAGACATGGTGTTAACAAGCCGGAGAAGGGACACTTCGCAAAGGCTGGTGTTACATCTAAGAGATATGTAAGAGAATTCCGTTTTGAAAACTCTGCTGATTACAAGTTAGCAGATGAAATCAAGGCTGACATCTTCGCTGAAGGTGATAAGATCGATGCAACTGCAATCTCTAAAGGTAAGGGATTCCAGGGCGCAATCAAGAGATTAGGTCAGCACAGAGGACCTATGGCTCACGGTTCCAAGTTCCATCGTCATCAGGGTTCTAACGGTGCTTGTTCTTCACCAAGTAAGGTATTCAAGGGCAAGGGTATGCCTGGACATATGGGTTCCGTAAAGGTAACAACTCAGAACCTTGAAATCGTTAGAGTTGACGCTGAAAACAACCTTCTCTTAGTAAAGGGAGCTGTACCAGGACCTAAGAAGTCTTTAGTAACAATTAAAGAATCTGTAAAGTCTGGTAAGTAATTCGAAAATAGGAAAGGAGGAACTTTACAATGGCTAAAGTATCCGTATTCAATATGGAAGGCAAGGAAGTTGATAAGATTGAACTTGCTGATTCTGTATTCGGAGTTGAAGTAAATGAGCATTTAGTTCATATGGCTGTTTTACAGCAGCTTGCAAATAATCGCCAGGGAACTCAGAAGGCTAAGACACGTTCTGAAGTTCGTGGAGGCGGAAGAAAACCATGGAGACAGAAGGGAACTGGACATGCACGTCAGGGTTCTACAAGAGCTCCACAGTGGACAGGCGGTGGAGTAGTATTTGCTCCAACACCAAGAGATTATTCTTTCAAGCTCAATAAGAAGGAAAAGAGAGGCGCATTAAAGTCTGCACTTTCTTCTAGAGTTCAGGAAAACAAGTTAATCGTTGTTGATGAGTTAAAGTTTGACGAGATCAAGACTAAGAACATGAAGAACGTACTTGCTAACCTCAAGGTTGAAAAGTGCTTAGTTGTTCTTAATGACAATGATCAGAACGTAGTTATGTCTGCAAAGAACATTCCTGCAGTTAAGACAGCTCAGACAAACGAACTTAACGTATTTGATATCTTAAAGTACAACACAGTTGTTGTAACTAAGGATGCTGTTAAGACTATCGAGGAGGTGTATGCATAATGGCAAACGTACAGTATTATGACGTAATCCAGAAACCAGTCATCACTGAAAAGAGTATGGCAGCTATGGCTGAGAAGAAGTATACATTTCTTGTTCATCCAGAAGCTAACAAGACAATGATCAAAGAAGCAGTTGAAAAGATGTTCGAAGGAACAAAGGTTGCTAAGGTTAACACAATGAAGGTTCTTGGTAAGAACAAGCGTCGTGGAATGGTAACAGGTAGAACTGCTGAAGGAAAGAAAGCTATCGTTACATTAACAGAAGATAGCAAGGATATCGAGATCTTCTCTGGTCTCTAAAATCCGGTTTTCCAATGGTATGCGCATGATGAGCGCGATAATAAACATGTAAGAGAGGAGAAACATAATGGGAATTAGAACATATAACCCATATACACCTTCCAGAAGAAATATGACTAGCTCAGATTTCGCAGAAGTTACAAAGAAGACTCCTGAGAAATCTCTTACAACTTCTTTAAAGAAGAATGCTGGTCGTAACAATCAGGGTAAAATCACTGTAAGACACCAGGGTGGTGGAAACAGAAGAAAATATAGAATTATCGACTTTAAGAGAAATAAAGACGGTATCGCTGCAAAGGTTATTGGTATCGAGTACGATCCAAACAGAACAGCTAATATCGCTTTAATCGCTTATGAAGATGGAACAAAGGCTTATATCCTTGCTCCTGCAGGATTAACTGACGGAATGACAGTTATGAATGGTGCTGATGCAGAAATCCGTGTTGGTAACTGCTTACCATTAGCTAACATTCCTGTTGGTACAATGATCCACAACATTGAGTTATATCCAGGTAAGGGTGGACAGTTAGTTCGTTCTGCTGGTAATGCAGCTCAGTTAATGGCTAAGGAAGGCAAGTATGCTACTCTTAGACTTCCATCCGGTGAGATGAGAATGGTTCCTATCAACTGCCGTGCTTCAATCGGACAGATCGGTAATGGCGATCACAACCTGGTTAAGATCGGTAAGGCTGGTCGTAAGAGACATATGGGTATCCGCCCAACAGTTCGTGGTTCTGTTATGAACCCTAATGACCATCCACATGGTGGTGGTGAAGGTAAGGCTCCAGTTGGACGTCCTGGCCCATGCACACCTTGGGGCAAGCCTGCACTTGGTCTTAAGACTAGAAAGAAGAATAAGCAGTCTAACAAGCTTATCGTAAGAAGAAGAAACGGTAAGGGTATTAAATAAGGAGGATTCATAATGTCTCGTTCATTAAAAAAAGGACCATTTGTCGATGAGAGTTTAATGAAGAAGGTAGAAGCAGCTAACGCTTCTGGCGATCAGACAGTTATCAAGACTTGGTCTCGTCGCTCAACAATCTTCCCACAGATGGTAGGTTTAACAATCGCAGTACATGACGGAAGAAAGCATGTACCTGTATATGTTACAGAAGATATGGTTGGACATAAGCTCGGAGAGTTCGTATCTACAAGAACTTTCAGAGGACACGTAAAGTCTGACTCAAAGAGTTCAGTAAGATAAGAGTAGAATTAAGAAGGAGGTTTCATCATGGCTAGAGGACATAGATCCCAGATCAAACGTGAGAGAAACGCAGTTAAAGATACAAGACCTTCAGCAAAGTTATCTTTCGCTAGAATGTCTGTTCAGAAGGCTTGTTTCGTACTGGATGCAATTCGTGGTAAGGATGTTAACACAGCTCTTGCTATCGTAACTTACAATCCAAGATACGCATCAAGCGTTATTGAAAAGTTATTAAAGTCCGCTATCGCAAACGCAGAAAACAATAACGGATTAAAGCAGGAAGACCTTTATGTTGCAGAATGTTTTGCAAATAAGGGACCAACAATGAAGAGAATTCGTCCAAGAGCACAGGGTAGAGCTTATAGAATCGAAAAGAGAATGAGCCACATCACTATCGTGCTTGATGAGAAATAAGAAGGAGGCAAAACATGGGACAGAAGGTAAATCCTCATGGTTTAAGAGTCGGCGTTATCAGCGATTGGGAATCCAAATGGTATGCTGATAAGGAATTTGCTGATTACTTAGTTGAAGATCATACAATCAGAACTTTCCTTAAGAAGAAGTTATATGCTGCTGGCGTTTCTAAGATTGAAATCGAAAGAGCATCTGACCGCGTTAAGGTTATCGTATATACAGCTAAGCCTGGTGTTGTTATCGGTAAGGGCGGAGCTGAAATCGAAAAGGTTAAGACAGAACTTCAGAAGTTAACAGATAAGAAGTTAGTAGTTGATATCAAGGAAGTAAAGAGACCGGACAAGGATGCTCAGCTTGTTGCAGAAAACATCGCTCAGCAGCTTGAAAACCGTGTATCTTTCCGTAGAGCAATGAAGTCTTGCATGAACCGTTCTATGAAGTCTGGTGTACAGGGTATTAAGACTATGTGTGCTGGTCGTCTTGGCGGTGCTGATATGGCTCGTACAGAGCAGTATAGCGAAGGTACTATTCCACTTCAGACATTACGTGCAGACATCGATTACGGATTCGCAGAAGCTGACACAACTTACGGTAAAGTTGGTGTTAAGGTTTGGATCTACAAAGGAGAAGTACTTCCTGTAAAGGGTAACAAGGAAGGAGGAGCTCGCTAATGTTAATGCCAAAGAGAGTTAAGCATAGAAAACAGTTCCGTGGAACTATGACAGGAAAAGCTATGCGTGGAAATAAGATCACAAATGGTGAGTTCGGTATTGTAGCAACAGAACCATGTTGGATCAGATCAAACCAGATCGAAGCATCTCGTATTGCTATGACACGTTATATCAAGCGTGGTGGTAAGGTTTGGATTAAGATTTTCCCTGACCATCCAGTTACAGCACAGCCTGCTGAAACTCGAATGGGTAAAGGAAAGGGTAACTTAGAGTACTGGGTAGCTGTAGTTAAGCCGGGACGTGTATTATTCGAGATTTCAGGTGTACCTGAAGAAACAGCAAGAGAAGCTCTTCGTCTTGCTATGCATAAATTACCTTGCAAGTGCAAGATCGTCTCCAAAGCAGACTTAGAAGGCGGTGAATCATAATGAAAAAGAATACTTTTGTAGAAGATTTAAGAACAAAATCTGTAGATCAGTTAAACGCAGACTTAGTTGAAGCTAAGAAAGAACTTTTTAATTTAAGATTCCAGAACGCAACAAATCAGTTAGAGAACACTGGTCGCATCAAGGAAGTACGTCGTAACATCGCACGTATCCAGACAGTGATCACAGAATCTGCTAACAAGTAATCTGATTATCTTAAATAAGAAAGGAGATAAACCGTGGAAAGAAATCTTAGAAAAACACGTGTAGGTGTTGTTGTAAGCGATAAGATGGACAAGACTATTACAGTTGCTGTAAAAGACAACGTAAAGCATCCACTTTACAACAAGATCGTAAAGAGAACATATAAATTAAAAGCTCATGACGAACAGAACGATGCTCATATCGGTGATACAGTAAAGGTTATGGAAACAAGACCTTTATCTAAGGATAAGAGATGGAGACTCGTTGAAGTAATCGAACGAGCTAAGTAATTGAAGGAGGCTACATATGGTACAGCAGGAAAGTAGATTAAGAGTAGCTGATAATACAGGTGCTAAGGAAATCCTTGTTATCCGTGTTATGGGCGGTTCTACTAGAAGATATGCAAATATCGGTGATGTTATCGTCGCTACTGTTAAAGATGCAACACCAGGTGGCGTTGTAAAGAAGGGTGACGTAGTCAAGGCAGTAGTCGTACGTACAAAGAAGGGTGCTCGTCGTAAAGATGGATCCTATATCAAATTTGACGAAAACGCAGCAGTAATTATCAAAGATGACAATACTCCAAAGGGTACTCGTATCTTTGGACCTGTAGCTAGAGAATTACGTGAGAAGAAATTCATGAAGATCGTTTCTCTTGCTCCAGAAGTATTGTAGGAGGTATTTCGATGGCAACAATCAAAATTAAAAAGGGCGATATGGTTCGTGTAATCGCCGGTGCAGATAAAGACAACGAAGGTAAAGTTCTCTCTGTTAACGCTAAGAACCACACTGTTGTTGTTGAAGGCGTTCATATGATCAAGAAGCACACAAAGCCTAGCATGACAAATCAGGCTGGTGGCATTATTGAGCAGGAAGGACCTATCGATATCAGCAATGTTATGCTCCTTCACAATGGTAAGACAACACGCGTTGGCTTCAAGATGGATGGAGACAAGAAGGTTCGTTTCGCTAAGACAACTGGCGAAGTTATCGATTAATTGAGAGAGGAGGAATAAAAGTTGAGTAGACTTAAAGAAACATACCTGAACGAAATCGTTCCAGCTATGAACGAAAAGTTTGGTTATAAGAATATTATGGAAGTACCAAAGCTCGAAAAGATCGTTATCAACATGGGCGTTGGTGAAGCAAAAGAAAACAAGAAGTTACTCGATGCTGCAGTTGCTGACCTTGAAACAATCGCTGGTCAGAAGGCAGTAGTAACAAAGGCTAAGAATTCCGTAGCTAACTTCAAGATCAGAGAAGGCATGGGAATCGGATGTAAGACAACTTTGAGAGGCGAAAAGATGTATGATTTCGCTGATCGTCTTATCAATCTTGCACTTCCTCGTGTACGTGATTTCCGTGGTGTTAGTGCAGACTCTTTCGATGGAAGAGGTAACTACGCTATGGGTATCAAAGAGCAGATCATCTTCCCTGAGATCGAATATGACAAAGTTGACAAGGTTAGAGGAATGGATATCATTTTCGTAACAACTGCAAAGACAGACGAGGAAGCTCGTGAGTTGTTAAGATTATTTGGTATGCCTTTCGCTAAGTAAGCATAGGAGGGAATTTTAAGATGGCAAAGAAATCTATGAAAGTTAAGCAGCAGCGCAAGCAGAAATTCTCTACTAGAGAATACAACCGTTGCAGAATCTGTGGACGTCCACATGCTTATTTAAGAAAATACGGCATCTGCCGTGTATGCTTCAGAGAATTAGCATACAAGGGTGAAATCCCAGGCGTTAAGAAGGCTTCTTGGTAAGTCAGAAGGAGGAAATATAATCATGACAATGAGTGATCCAATCGCAGATATGCTTACAAGAATCCGTAATGCAAACACTGCTAAACACGACACAGTTGATGTTCCAGCTTCTAAGATTAAGACAGCTATTGCTGATATCTTAGTAAATGAAGGATACATTGAAAAATATGAACTTGTAGATAATGGAAATTTCAAGGATATTCGTGTAACACTTAAGTATGGTGCTACAAAGAATGACAAGATCATCACAGGTATCAAGAGAATCTCTAAGCCAGGTCTTCGTGTATACGCTGGTAAGAATGAAATCCCTACAGTACTTGGTGGACTTGGAATCGCTATCCTTTCTACAAATCAGGGTATTATCACTGACAAGCAGGCTCGTAAGCTTCAGGTCGGTGGAGAAGTTATCGCTTTCGTTTGGTAATAGATCAATATAGATCTGTTACCCTTCGGGGTAACTCTCATTTATAAAATATCGTAAAGCATAAACCGGCCCGCGTGGACGGAAATGCTAATGAACCAAATAATGTGATGTAAATCACCATATAATTTAGGAGGTACGGGCATGTCACGTATAGGAAGAATGCCAATCGCAGTACCTGCAGGCGTAACTGTAGATATTGCAGAAAATAATCATGTGACTGTAAAAGGTCCTAAGGGTACTTTAGAGAAGTCCCTTCCAACAGAGATGACTATTAAGTTAGAAGGCTCTGAAGTAATCGTTACAAGACCTAATGATTTAAAGAAGATGAAGTCCTTACATGGATTAACAAGATCTCTTCTCCAGAACATGGTTACAGGTGTAACAGAAGGTTATGAGAAGAAGCTTGAAGTTAACGGTGTAGGTTACAGAGCTTCTAAGGCTGGAAAGAAGTTAACATTAAACCTTGGCTTCTCTCATCCAGTTGAGATGGAAGATCCAGAAGGAATTGAATCTACCGTTGACGGTAACGTTATCGTTGTTAAGGGTATCGATAAAGAAAAGGTTGGCCAGTTTGCAGCTGAAATCAGAGATAAGAAGAGACCTGAACCTTATAAGGGCAAGGGTATCAAGTACGCTGATGAAGTTATCAGACGTAAAGTTGGTAAGACTGGTAAGAAATAATTAAAGGAGTGAGATAAGACATGATTAATAAGAAATCAAAAGCTGTCATTCGAGCAAAGAAGCACAGAAGATTACGTAATAATCTTTCCGGAACTGCTGCTAGACCTCGTTTAGCAGTATTCAGAAGTAATAATCATATGTATGCTCAGGTCATCGATGACACTTGTGGTAACACTCTTGTTTCAGCCTCTACCCTTGATAAGGATGTTAAGGCAGATCTTGAGAAGACCAACAATACTGAAGCAGCAGCAAAGCTTGGAACTGTAATTGCTAAGAAGGCAATGGATAAGGGTATCAACACTGTTATTTTTGACAGAGGTGGATTTATCTACGCTGGTAAGGTTAAGGCTTTAGCAGATGCAGCTCGTGAAGCTGGTCTGGAATTTTAAGGAGGAATCGATAACATGAAACGTACTATTATTGATGCTAGTCAGTTAGAATTAGAAGAAAATGTGGTATCAATTAAGCGTGTCACCAAGGTAGTTAAGGGTGGACGTAACATGCGATTCTCTGCACTTGTTGTTGTAGGTGACAAGAATGGTCATGTAGGAGCAGGTGTTGGTAAGGCTGCTGAAATTCCAGAAGCTATCCGCAAGGGTAAGGAAGATGCAATTAAGCACCTCATCGCTGTTAAGCTTGATAAGAATAAGAGTATCACACACGATATCATCGGAAAGCACACTGGTGCTAACGTATTATTAAAGAAGGCTCCAGAAGGTACTGGTATTATCGCTGGTGGTCCAGCTCGTTCCGTATGTGAACTTGCAGGTATCGAAAATATCCGTACAAAGTCTCTGGGTTCTTCAAACAAGCAGAACGTTGTACTTGCTACAATTGATGCTTTAGGCCAGTTAAAGTCCCCAGAAGAAGTTGCAAAGCTTCGTAATAAGTCTGTAGAAGAAATTCTTGGCTAAGGAGGAAATGTAAAATGGCAAAGAAATTAAAAATTACACTTGTCAAGTCTCCAATCGGTGCCGTTCCAAAGAACAGAGCCATCGTTGAAGCACTTGGACTTAGAAAAGTTAACCACTCTGTAGAACAGCCAGATAACGACGCAACACGTGGCATGATCAGAAGGGTTGCACACTTAATCAAAGTAGAAGAAATCTAATATTACAATAAGGAGGTGTCACGATGGACTTATCTAATTTAAGACCAGCTGAAGGATCTAAGCATAGCGATAATTTCAGAAGAGGACGTGGACACGGTTCAGGAAACGGCAAGACTGCTGGTAAGGGACACAAGGGACAGAAGGCTCGTTCTGGAGCTCCAAGACCTGGTTTCGAAGGTGGTCAGATGCCATTATATAGAAGACTTCCTAAGAGAGGTTTCACTAACAGAAACACAAAGAAGATCGTTGCAATCAACGTATCTGCTCTTGAAAGATTCGAAAATGGTGCTGATGTAACTGTTGAAACATTACTTCAGGCAGGCGTTATCAATAATGCATTAGATGGCGTAAAGATCCTTGGTAACGGTGAACTTACTAAGAAGTTAAACGTTCAGGTTAACGCTTACAGTGCAAGCGCTAAGGAGAAGATCGAAGCTCTTGGTGGAAAAGCCGAGGTGATCTAATGTTCAAAACACTCCGCAACGCATTCAAAATAAAAGATTTACGTGGAAGAATTATTTTCACATTCTTAATGCTGATCGTTGTTCGAATCGGATCTGAACTTCCGGTTCCTGGAGTTGATAGTGATGTTTTTTCTCAATTGTTTTCCGGCGGTGATGGCATGAATTTCTTTGATGCCATCACCGGTGGATCTTTTGAGTCTATGTCAGTTTTTGCATTGTCAATTACTCCATACATCACTTCATCTATCATCATGCAGCTTTTAACTATAGCTTTTCCTAAGTTAGAAGAACTGCAGAGAGACGGGGAAGAAGGACGAAAGAAGATCACACAGATTACACGTCTGGTGACTGTTGGTTTGGCTCTTATGGAGTCAACCGCGATGGCGATTGGTTTTTACAGACAGGGATACTTAAATACAGGTGATGCTAAATGGGAAATCGCTGTAGCAATTATTCTTGTTGTGACTGTACTGACAGCTGGTTCAACAGTTCTTATGTGGATTGGTGAGCGTATTACTGAAAAGGGTGTTGGTAATGGTATTTCTATTGTTCTTTTGATCAATATTATTTCCAGAATCCCATCCGATATGACAACGCTTTATAAGCAGTTCATCTCAGGTAAGGCAGTTTCTCGTGGAATACTGTCAGCTGTAGTTATTGCAGCCATTATTTTAGCTACTGTTGTCGTTGTAGTTTATCTACAGGATGCAGAGCGTAGAATTCCAGTTCAGTACTCGAAAAAAGTACAGGGACGTAAGACATACGGTGGAGCATCTACTCATATTCCGCTTAAGGTTAATACAGGTGGTGTTATGCCGGTTATTTTCGCTCAGTCACTTTTACAGACACCGGTTATTATTGCAAGCTTACTTGGTAAGGGCAATGGAAATGGTTTCTGGAGTAAAGTTCTGAAGGGAATGTCCCAGTCAAACTGGTTCGACCCAAGTAATTGGATTTATTCAATTGGCGTAATTGTATATGTTGTTTTAATCATTGCATTCGCTTATTTCTATACATCCATTACATTTAACCCACTTGAAATTGCAGACAATATTAAACGCCAGGGTGGATTTATCCCGGGTATTAGACCTGGAAAACCAACCTCCGATTATCTGCAGTCAATCCTGAATTACGTGATTTTGATTGGTGCAATCGGTCTTACATTTGTATCACTGATTCCAATCTTCTTCAACGGAGTATTCAGTGCTGACTTATCATTCGGTGGTACATCTATCATTATTATTGTAGGTGTAACGATTGAGACATTAAAGCAGATCGAATCCCAGATGATGGTTCGTAATTATAAGGGATTTTTGAGTGAGTAAATAGTTACTATACTAATTAATCTATGGAGGTACTGCCTATAGGCGCAGTATCTCCTATAGATTTATAAGGAGATTTTTATGAAAATCATCATGTTAGGCGCTCCGGGAGCGGGTAAAGGTACACAGGCTAAGAAAATTGCTGAAAAATATAATATCCCACATATCTCTACTGGCGATATTTTCCGTGCTAATATCAAGAACAACACAGAACTTGGTAAAAAAGCTAAGGAATACATGGATCAGGGACTTTTAGTTCCGGATGAATTGACATGTGATCTGGTTACAGATCGTATTCAGAAGGATGACTGCAGCAACGGATTTATTCTTGATGGTTTCCCAAGAACAATCCCACAGGCTGAAGCTTTAGATAAGGCACTTAAGGCTATGGGACAGTCAATGGATTACGCTATCAATGTTGATGTTGCAGATGATAATATTATTGATCGTATGTCAGGTAGACGTGCTTGCTTAAAGTGCGGAGCTACATATCATATTGTTACAATTCCACCTAAGAGCGAAGGAATTTGTGATAATTGTGGTAGCGAACTTGTACAGCGTGAAGATGATAAGCCTGAAACAGTAAAGAAGAGACTTGACGTATATCATGAACAGACTCAGCCTCTGATTGATTACTATAATAATCAGGGAATTCTTCGTTCCGTTGATGGAACCAAGGATTTTGAAGGCGTATTCCAGGATATCGTAATGATTTTAGGATAAGATAGGTAGAGAATATGATAGTTCTCGCTAAGTCGTTGGCAGGACATGATAAAAATCATGTATATGTCGTTATAAAAGAAGAAACTGATCTGGTCACATTAGTAAATGGCCGGACTAAGACAATGGAACATCCGAAAGTAAAGAAGAAGATGCATGTTCAAGTAATAAAGCGTCTGCCTCAAAAAATTAGAGATTTGATTGAGGGACATTCTGAATTGAGTGATTCATTAGTTTCGGAGATTTTAAGATTATATCAGGAGGAAGAAAGTTGTCAAAAGCAGATGTAATTGAAGTAGAAGGAACCGTGGTTGAGAAATTACCAAACGCTATGTTCCAGGTTGAGCTAGAAAATGGTCTCCAGATCTTGGCTCATATCAGTGGAAAACTTCGTATGAATTATATTCGAATCCTTCCAGGCGATAAGGTAACAATTGAAATGTCACCATATGACCTTACAAAGGGCAGAATTATCTGGAGAGATAAATAGGCGTTGACATTTTCTACACTACTCGCTATAATGTTAAACGGACGTTTTTTCGGGAATGGTAAACATTTCCCGTTTTTGTGCGTCAAAAACAGGTTTTCTAGAGTTGCAAGAGAAAACTGTTTTTAATATATAGAAGAAACATGCATTGTGGAAAGGAGGATTTCCCGTGAAGGTTAGATCATCAGTTAAACCTATTTGCGAAAAGTGCAAGGTTATCAAGAGAAAGGGTAGAGTTCGTATTATTTGCGAAAACCCTAAACACAAGCAGAGACAGGGTTAATCGACTGTCGTTTTAGTATTTATTATGTGCGGCTGCAACATAGAAATATGTTGATATCATAATTTATACATATTTAAGATTCACTACGCATTTTCATTCTTTACATACCGAGAATGATAAGCAACAAAAGCGTGTTTTACGCAAGAAATTGAATTTGATGGAGGAAAGAAAACATGGCTCGTATCGCAGGTGTAGATTTACCAAGAGATAAGCGAATTGAGATCGGTTTAACTTACATCTACGGAATCGGTAGAGTAAGCGCAACTAAGATTCTTGAGTCTGCAAAGGTTGACCCTAGCACACGTGTTAAGGACCTTACAGATGATGAAGTAAAGAGAATCGCAGCTGTCATTGATGAAACAATGATGGTAGAAGGTGATTTAAGAAGAGATGTAGCTCTTAACATTAAGAGATTACAGGAAATTGGATGCTATCGTGGTATCCGTCATAGACGTGGTCTTCCAGTTCGTGGTCAGAAGACTAAGACAAACGCTAGAACTCGTAAGGGTCCTAAGAAGACTATCGCAAACAAGAAGAAGTAATTTATTTCTTCATAGATAGAGAAAACATTAATTTTAATTTTAAGAAAGTAGGTTAGTTTAGATATGGCTAAAGTTACAAAGAAAGTGACAAAAAAGCGTGTAAAGAAAAACGTTGAACATGGCCAGGCACATATCCAGGCATCTTTTAACAACACTATTGTTACATTAACAGATGCACAGGGTAACGCTCTTTCATGGGCAAGTGCAGGTGGCTTAGGATTTAGAGGTTCAAGAAAATCTACTCCATATGCTGCTCAGGTTGCAGCAGAGACAGCTACAAAGGCAGCTCTCCCTCATGGATTAAAGACAGTAGATGTATTCGTTAAGGGACCTGGTTCAGGTAGAGAAGCTGCAATCCGTGCACTCGCTGCTAGCGGACTTGAAGTAACAAGTATCAAGGATGTAACACCTGTACCACACAATGGTTGTCGTCCACCAAAGCGTAGAAGAGTCTAATAGGAGGATTATCGAAAATGGCAGTAAATAAGACACCTATTCTTAAGAGATGCAGATCTCTTGATTTAGATCCTGTATATTTAGGAGTAGATAAAAAATCAAAAAGACAGTCCAATAACGGAAGAAGAAAGAAATCCGAATACGGTCTGCAGTTACGTGAAAAGCAGAAGGCTAAGTTCATCTATGGTGTACTTGAGAAACCTTTCCGTAACTATTATACAAAGGCTGATAACCAGAAGGGTATGACTGGTGAAAACCTTATGACTATCCTTGAGAGCCGTCTTGACAACGTAGTATTCCGCGCAGGTTTTGCTCGTACAAGAAGAGAAGCTCGTCAGGTAGTAGGACACAAGATGTTCCTTGTAAACGGTAAGAGAGTAAACATCCCTTCATACCTTGTTAAGGCTGGAGATGTAATCGAAGTTGCTGAAAAGAAGAAGGGACTTCAGAGATTTAAGGATATCGCAGAAGTAACTACAGGTAGAGTAGTACCTGAATGGTTAGATTGCGATGCAGATAACTTCAAGGTTACTGTAAAAGAATTACCTTCTAGAGATCAGATCGACGTTCCTGTTGATGAAATGCTTATCGTCGAGTTATACTCTAAGTAATAAGTACTGATTGATTAGTATCGGCGTATGCCGGATTAAATATTTAGAAGGAGGGCTTTTATAGTGTTCGATTTCGAAAAACCAAACATCGAGATTGCTGAAATCTCAGAAGACAAAAAGTACGGCAGATTTGTTGTAGAGCCACTCGAAAGAGGATATGGTACAACACTCGGAAATTCTCTTCGTAGAATTATGCTGTCATCCTTACCAGGAACTGCAGTAAGCCAGGTCAAGATTGACGGAGTATTACACGAATTCAGTTCTATTCCAGGAGTTAAGGAAGATGTCACTGAGATTATCATGAACATCAAACAATTAGCTCTGAGAAACAACAGTACTTCCGACGAACCTAAGAAGGCTTATATCGACTT
Organism: Lachnospiraceae bacterium; assembly: GCA_017392525.1. Lineage (GTDB taxonomy): Bacteria > Bacillota > Clostridia > Lachnospirales > Lachnospiraceae > FD2005. Next base: position 13,160 of record JAFOVD010000017.1, on the reverse strand, counting down.
CGAAGGCGAGGGTCCAGTAACTGCTGGTGATATTCATGTTGACTCTGATATTGAAATCATCAACCCGGATCTTGTTATCGCTAATTTAAACGGTGGCAATGATAGCAGATTATACATGGATCTTACTATCACAAATGGTAGAGGTTATGTTGGAGCTGACAAGAACAAGAACGATGATACACCAATCGGTGTAATCGCTGTTGATAGTATTTATACACCAATCGAAAGAGTAAACTTAAAGGTTGAGAATACTCGTGTAGGTCAGGTGACAGATTTCGATAAATTAACATTAGATGTTTATACAAATGGTACTCTTGGACCAGATGAGGCTGTCAGCCTTGCTGCTAAGGTATTAAATGAACACCTGAATCTCTTTATCGACTTATCTGAAAATACTAAGTCAATTGATGTCATGGTAGACAAGCCAGACGACACAACAGGAAAAGCTCTTGAGATGACTATCGACGAACTCGAGTTATCTGTAAGATCTTACAACTGTTTAAAGAGAGCCGGAATCAATACCGTAGAAGAGTTATGTAACAAGTCACCTGATGAGATGATGAAGGTACGTAACTTAGGTAAGAAGTCTCTTGACGAAGTTCTGGCTAAGTTGAAAGAACTTGGACTTTCTCTGCGCATCGGCGAAGAGTAAGTTAATATACTTTGAACTGCCGGTGGGATAAGTCCGACGAGCATCCATCGGTGGACCTCAGAGTGGCAAAGATGAGCTGCTAAACATATAAGTCCGACGAGCGTTGTTAAGTAGTACCACCCAATAAATGGAGGAAATTAAAATGGCAAAATATAGAAAATTAGGAAGAACATCTTCCCAGAGAAAAGCTTTACTTAGAAACCAGGTAACAAACCTTCTTTACAATGGTAGAATCATCACTACTGAAGCTAAGGCTAAGGAAGTTAAGAAGATTGCTGAAGGTCTTATTGCATTAGCTGTAAAGGAAAAGGATAACTTCGATGAAGTTACTGTACAGTGCAAGGTTGCTAAGAAAGACGCAAATGGTAAGAGAGTTAAGGAAGTTGTTGATGGTAAGAACGTAACTGTATATGATACAGTTGAAAAGACTATCAAGAAGGATCAGCCGTCCCGTCTGCACGCTCGTCGTCAGATGCTCAAGGTTCTCTATCCTGTAACAGCTAAGGGTGACAAGAAGAGAGATACAAAGTCAGTTAACGTACCTAATATGTTATTTGATGAAATCGCTCCTAAGTATGCTAACCGTAACGGTGGTTACACAAGAATCGTAAAGATTGGTCAGCGTAAGGGTGATGGTGCTCTTGAAGTTGTTCTTGAGTTAGTTTAATCCACAATGCATTTTAAAAGTCCCGCAGGATTTCCTGCGGGACTTTTTTTAGTATTATGATTTATTTAAATTCAACAATCGTTACGCCGGCATCTCCTTCGCCGAATTCAGCGAGATGATAGTCTTTGACATGTGGTTGTTTTTTAAGATACTGATGAACTGCTTTTCTAAGAGCACCTGTTCCTTTACCATGTACGACTCTTACAGAAGTCAGGTGAGATAGGTAGGCATCATCAAGATATTTATCCAGAATGGAGATAGCTTCATCGGAGGTATAACCAAGTAGTTTGATTTCGGTTGAAATAGAAGCTGCTTTACTAAACTTACCGGATCCAGAAGTATTGCCGCCAAGACCATTCTTACTGAGGCGTCCATATGCGCCCGGAGTACGTTTCTTTTGCATTTTATGGCCTTGACCAACAGCTTGACCGTTGAATGTAGTGTCTGTATTGTCAGCAATCAGAATAATATCCGAAAGTTTAACTGTTGATTTTATAATACCCATGGAAACGACCAGTTCACCCTTTTTATTTGGAAGAGTATGAACAGTTCCGGTCATATTCATGCTGAGAACCTTTACGCGGTCACCAATATGGACATCTTCCGCCTTTGTGGAAGATGATGCAGCCGGTTTATGCGACTGGAAGGATTTTGACTGTGCCTTGCTTAATTTCTTACCAACTTCCTGTCTGCGCTTTTCCATTTCCGCGATATCAGGATTGGAAGATTTGAATTTGTTAAAGGCACGGATTGTCTCATCCGCAGTCTCCTTGGCTTCACGGATAATATCCGCAGCTTCTTTGCTTGCATCTCGAATGATGGTAGCACGTTGCTCATCAATCTTCTGCTGTTTTAAATCCAGAGTCTGACGTAGCGCCTGGATTTCTTTCTTCTCAGATTCAATTGTGAGACGATCATTTTCCATCTGAACACGTTTTTGCTCTAAGTCAACAAGTAAATCCTCGAAGGACTGGTCATCTTCTGTCATCTTGGAGCGAGCGTCTTCAATGATATCATCTGACAATCCCAGTTTCTTGGAAATGGCAAATGCGTTACTCTTGCCGGGTACACCAATCAACAGGCGATAAGTAGGACTCAGAGTTTCGAGCGAGAATTCGCATGCTGCATTTTCCACATCCGGAGTTGAAAGTGCATAGACCTTTAATTCACTATAGTGTGTTGTCGCCATGGTGCGAACGCCGAGCGCGTGTAATTTCTGAAGAATACTCATGGCCAAAGCAGCACCTTCGGAAGGATCCGTTCCGGAACATAATTCATCAAAGAGTACCAGCGCATCACCGTCATCCTTGGCATCGACACCCTGAAGAATACGAACAATATTGGTCATGTGCGAACTAAAGGTAGAAAGTGACTGTTCAATTGACTGTTCATCTCCAATATCGGCATAGACATTGTGGAAAATCGCCAGTTCAGATTCTGATTTCGCTGGAATATGAAGACCGGATTGTCCCATCAGAGTTAAGAGTCCGCAGGTTTTCAGGGAAACCGTCTTACCACCGGTATTTGGACCGGTAATAATTAGCTGCTTGAAGTCATCTCCCAGGTGAATATCAATAGGAACGACATGTTCTGGATTCAGCAGAGGATGTCGGGCTCCTTTTAATCGAATAATTCCATCGGTGTTGAAATGTGGTTCGATGGCATTCATCTTGAGGGCAAGGCGTCCTTTTGCAAAGATAAAATCCAGTTCTGCAAGCACATAGAAATTATGCTTGATGGAATCCATCACTTCAGAAACCATCTGAGAAAGTGCGGATAAGACCTTTTCAATCTCCTTTTGTTCCTCAATTTCTAGTTCTCGAAGCTGGTTATTTAAATTCACAACAGACATTGGCTCTATGAATAGCGTTGCTCCGGTGGAGGACTGGTCGTGAACCATACCCTTGATATGCGATTTGTGTTCTGCCTTGACCGGTACGCAATATCTGCCATTACGCATGGTAATCACAGCATCCTGGAGATAGTCGCGACTAGAACCAGCGAGGAAACTGTTCATTTCCTTACGAATCTTCTCGTTTGTCAGGTTCATCTCGCGGCGAACGGATTTCAAACCTGCACTGGCATCGTCTGCAATATCACTTTCGGAAATGATACAGCGCTCGATTTCTTCACGTACCTGAGTGTGAGGCTCTAATTCTGCAAAGAAATGCTGCAAGCTATCTACGGGCAAATCGTCTCTTTTCGGGCGCCCATAGTTCTTTGCACGGCTTGTGATGCTTAAGAGGCTACTTACCTTTAAGAGCTCACCGGCATTGAGCATTCCACCGATTTCAAGGCGTTTCGCGTAAAGTGACATATCGTGGATGCCGCCGAAGGAGATTCGATCATCGCGAATCAATCGCCCAAGAGCATCGCTTGTCTGTGCTTGACGTTCCTTGATTTTCTCTTTGTTGGAGATGGGAGTCAATTTGCTACAATACTCTTTTCCTTTATCGGATGCAGCTAATTCGATTAACTGTTCAATTACTTTATCAAATTCTAATGTTTTTAATACTTTCTTATTCATACCGTCTATTTTACCTTAGAAATAAAGGGGACTCAACCGATTGTTCGTGTAATTTTAAAGTACCGGTCAATCGAGCACTAATAACGAAAAAGCGGACACTAGCAAGATATCTTCCAATTGTATCCTCTTCACATATCATTTGTAATTCATTTCGAAATCCCATGGGGCATAGTGTAGAAGTAATTCCTACAAAAAATGCGCCAATAAGATAAAAGGAAATATTGGGAGATAATCCAATTATCAAGTAACTACATGCTGCACAAGCCATTCCTATAGGTATAATTGAATAATAATAGTATTTTCTTGCGATAAATGTAACGATTTCTAATGGTCCAGTTATTCCAATACAAATCATAAATATCATCCATAGAAGAGATATATTTCTGATTCTTTTGTCTTTAAAGAAATCAAGATAAACTAGCAACTATTATTAAAAGATTTAAAGATGTTTTTTCAGTCATAATGGCTACTACAATTGGAATAATAACCATGATTACCCCATCAACAACATTAAGCACTGAATTTACACGAAAGATATCTTCTTTTTTACAAAGATAATACTGATAAAAATCAATATTTTACAAAGATTACTTATAATCAATACGTTTTTTTGGAAATAATCAATAATCACTCCAGAAAATAGAACGAAAATTGCAGGCAATAATTGAGCAATAAAAAAACTTCCAACTTCTTGTAAGGATACTAAAAATTAGTATTCTTTGTAACCCTTTTTGTCTACAGCAGCCCAAAAAGGTATTTCTGGGAATATAACAATAGATCGGTTGTTAATTATAATTTTTTAGAAAATTCTTACTAGTGCGTATCTTGAAAAAATAAAATTTGAAATAGTAAATTTTCATATATTAGGATGAATTTTCAGTTTGTTATTTCTGTTGTATTCTTAGAATGTTTCTTTTGCAGAAACGCAAGAAATTCCTTGATAGATATAGCTTTAGCAAGTATAATGAGTGATGAAATGTAGCCTGCAGACAATTTCAGAGATGCATTATGAGGTGGGCTGCTTAGAATGGAGAAATAATAATGAAATACATCGAAGCCTTTCAAGAAGGTGCAACTATTAATGATGTCTATCTGGTGAAACATGTACAGCAGGCACTGACAAAGAGCGGAAAGCCTTATTTGACAGTTGTTTTGCAGGACAGAACCGGAACAATTGATGGAAAGATCTGGGATGTAGGAAATCCGGGGATTTGCGATTTTGACAAGATGGATTACCTCTTTGTCAATGGAGAAGTAACAAGCTTCAATGGCGTGTTACAGCTTAATATTAAGAGAGCGAGAAAGGCAGAAGAAGGGATGTTTGATCCTTCTGATTATCTGCCAATTACAGATAAAAATATTGATGAAATGTATGCTGAACTTCTCGGATTAATAGACAGCATTAAGGAAGTGCATTTAAAACAGTTATTGGAAAGCTTCTTTATGGATGCAGATTTCAAAAAGAGATTCTGTTTCCACTCTGCAGCAAAATCCGTTCATCATGGGTTTGTTGGTGGATTATTGGAACATACATTATCGGTTGCGAAGATTTGTAATTTCTATGCACAGAATTATCCGGAGTTGGATCGCGATTTATTAGTTACAGCGGCAATTTGCCATGATATTGGTAAGTTATCGGAAATCGCACCATTTCCACTGAATGACTATACAGATGATGGCCAGTTGCTTGGTCATATTATTATTGGTTCACAGATGGTACGTGACAAGATCAAAGAGATTGATGGTTTCCCACAGATGAAGGCGAACGAATTGATTCACTGTATTCTTGCACATCATGGTGAATTGGAATATGGTTCTCCAAAGAAGCCTGCAATTGCAGAAGCGATTGCGCTTAGCTTTGCAGATAATATTGATGCAAAGATGGAGACGTTTAAAGAGGCAATTAAGTCCGTTGATGATAAGGATATTACATGGCAGGGATACAACCGTTTCCTGGAGACAAATATTCGTCGTACATCGAAATAAAACAGATTAGAAGGACAGAAAGAAATGCAGCATCGTCTGCATTTCTTTTTTGGAGAAAAATATGAAAAAGAACGATACTTTCGAAATTGAGATTACGGATTTGGGAACCCATGGAGAGGGAATCGGACGATTCGACGGGATGACATTCTTTATCAAGGATGCCATTGTGGGAGACCGTGTACTTGCTTCCGCAATGAAGTTGAAGAAGTCTTATGGTTATGCGAGGATTGTAGAGATTCTAGAGCCTTCCAAAAACCGTGTGGAGCCAAAGTGCCCGATTGCAAAGACCTGCGGTGGCTGCCAGATTCAGAATATGGATTATCAGGCACAGCTTGCATGGAAAGAGCAGATGGTGAAAAATGATCTCGTTCGCCTGGGTGGGTTCGATCAAGCTTATATCGATTCTATTTCTGAGTCGATTATCGGTATGGAGAATCCTTGGAGATATCGAAATAAAGCGCAGTATCCAGTGGGACTGGATAAGAATGGCGAGATTGTAATGGGATTCTATGCATCGCATAGTCATCGCATTATCGATGCCGAAGATTGTTATCTCGGTGCGGAAGAAAACCATAATTTATTGGAAGCTGTGAAGTCCTGGATGGTGAAAAATCATGTGAAGCCATATGATGAAGTGACGGGCAAAGGATTGGTTCGTCATGTCCTGATTCGACAGGGTGTGCATACCGATCAGACGATGGTTTGCCTCATCATCAATGGTACGAAGATTCCGGATGAGAGCGGCTTAATCGCATATTTAAAAGCGGCGAGTGAACGGATCTATAGTATTTCGCTGAACGTGAATAAAAAGCGAAATAACGTAATTCTCGGTGAGGAGACACGTACCATCTGGGGCGAAGATACGATTACGGATAAGATTGGTGATATTTCCTTTCGTATTTCGCCAAAGTCATTCTTCCAGGTAAATCCGGAGCAGATGGAAAAGCTCTATCAAAAGGCTTTGGACTACGCTGGACTTACAGGTACAGAGTATGTCTATGACCTGTATTGTGGAATTGGTACGATTTCCCTTTTCCTGGCGAAGAAGGCAGGGCATGTAACCGGCATCGAGATTGTTCCGGAAGCGATTCAGGATGCCAAGGAAAATGCGGTTCGAAATGCGATAGGAAACGCAGACTTTTACGCTGGAGCAACGGAGGATGTACTTCCGAAACTCGTGCGAGAAGGAAATAAGGCAGATGTTATTATGTTGGACCCACCGCGTAAGGGCTGCGAAGCTTCCGTAATTGAGACAATCCTGGGAGAAAAGCCGGAGCGAATTGTCTATGTATCCTGTGATCCGGCGACTATGGCACGTGATTTGAAATTGTTCTGCGCGAGCGGAGAATATCAGTTGACGAAGGCCTGTGCTGTCGACCAATTCGGTCATACCGCACATTGTGAAGCCGTCGTGAAATTGGAAAGAATATAAAAGATGGAAAGGTGGAGAATTGAGTTTATTTCAAGTCTCCATCTTTTTAAGTATAGAGGTAAGATTTGGAGAGAGTTTGGATGCCAATAATTAGTTTATTAAGTATACGTAATATGAAAAGACAAAAAACTAGAACAATTTGTTTATTTATTGCAATAGTTATTAGTACCTTTTTGATTTCAGTTGTTTCTGTTTTATCAGAATCATTGCAACAGTCATATGGAGATTATATAAAGAGTAATAGATTGTGGCAGGGAGACGTTGCAATCAATGTTTATTCCGATAAAGAAGTAAGTAGTATTAGTGATTCGGAGTTAGTGAAAGATGTTGGCTGTGAATATCATTTGGGCTATGTGATTGCTGATGGTGATGCCGTTGCGAATGTCGCATATTACTCAAGCGATATGTATGAGAAAATGAATTGTGAGCCGATGGAGGGTGAAGTCCCAACCGAAAAAAAGGATATATATTTACCAAAGTATATTGCAGAAAAAGCATGGCCAAATTGTAAAGTTGGAAGTGAAATAACACTTGCGTATTCTATTGGAAACGAATCCGTAAGTGATACGTTTACGATATCTGGATTTTATGAGCAGAAGGCTGGTTCGCATAATATGTTTCTTGTGTCGGAAAAATATTATGATGAAAAGAAGCAGGAATTTAGTGAAAAAGGAATCGATGATTCAGAATTTCCTATAATGTTGGCAGTGACTTTTAAAGAACATAAGAATTTTGAAGAGTTAACGCAAAAATTGTTGTCAGAAGAAGGGATTCATACAACGGAGTATACGGTAAATGAAGAAGTCACAGATTCGTTAGAAAAAGGGATACGTATTTTAGAATGCATCATTTTGTCTGTACTTGCGATAATAGGAAGTTTACTTATTGTTGATATTTACGAATTGTCTCTGAATAATGATCGTATTTATTATCGCTCACTATATATACTCGGTGTAAGTAAAAGAGAGATTGTGAGAATGATTCTCATACAGATGGTTGCAATTGCGGTTGTTGCTAATATAATTGCAGCCGGTTTAGCTTGTGTTTCTTGTAATTATCTTTTAGTGCCACTTATCAATCGATTGATCAATCTGGAATTGCAAATGTCTATTAGTAAGGGGGCATTGATTTATCCAGTATTGATATCATTATTGGAAGTTGTGTTAGGACTTCTGTTAATGCTTCGACATATAAATCGACAAATTAATATAACAGGTAAAACAAGGAAAATAAAATATAAGAAACGAACAGGATGGAAGTTCTCAAATCCATTATTCCGTATGACGTTAAGAAGAGTTGGTACGCAAAAACGGGCTGTATTTGGTATTAGTTTTCTCTTGTTTTTGGGTATTGTCCTGTGTAATGGAATATGTAGTTATATAAAAGGGTTTGATATTGATCAATACATTGGAGAGAGCTTACAGGCAGATTATGTAGTGCATAATTCTTCGTTTGATGCTATGTCAGACCAAATTGCAGTAATAGAAGAATCGGCATTGAGTACGTTATTTAACACAGAAAAGGAATTTGAGTACGCAAGTGCATCTGCGAAAGAATATCAAGTAAAACTGGATGAAGAAAGTACTTTAAAATATCGGGAGCTTTTGCCAGAAGGACAGTACAAAGATGGGCTGATTACTACATATCTATACGGTTTAGATGATTATTTTGTTAGTAAAATGGATGTCATAAAAGGTGAGATAGATTTAGATAAATTCAACAGTGGTAATTATGTAATTCTTGATGGAGTATGTGCACCTGAGGCGGGAATGGAAACGGAACAAGGAAAAAGCTGGTGGAATATTGGAGATAAAGTTTCCTTAACCGCTTCGGATGGAAGTGTAAAAGAATATGAAATTATGGCCTTTGCTAATCTTCCTTATGATTTAGGAGTTGGTTCCTATTATTATGAAACTTGTAATTTCTTTTTGCCTGAAAGTGAATGGGAAAATTTAACAGGTGAGACGGGAAGATATGTTTGTTTATTTAATGTAAATAAGAATGACCTTCCATATTGGGAAGAGACATTTCATACATTATCTAAGACGAATGACAGTATAAAATATGAATCGGCAAGAACGATTGCTGAAGATAATAAAGATTTATTTAGAAATATAGAAGTGATTGTAGTTATGATTATTTTAATTATCATTGCTTCTGTATTAGGCGGTTTCTTTAACATTATCATCAATGAGATGTATCAATTAAAAAATGAGCTTATTAATTTGAAAAAAATTGGAGTTAGTGAAAGAGAATTAGTAGTTCAGTTTGTATTTGAAGTGTTTATTTATATTTGTACAGGAATCGTCTTGGGAATTGTTTTATCGCCGGTGTTGGTAAGAACATTTATTAGTGATGTAATTGCGGAAGATTATGTAACGTATAGATTCGTATATAGTATAGATTCTATTTATATTTTCATGGGAATCGTTATCATGTTTGGAGCAGTAATGATGTATAAGAGAAATGTTATTTCAAAAAGAGCGAAGCATTAGAGGAGAATTGGTTTTGTCAAAAGAAATTATAAATTTGAAGAATGTCTCAAAGGTATATTCTTCAGAAGCTGGAAAACAGAAGGTATTAAATGAAATAAATGTCGTTGTAAAGGAAGGGGAGTTTATTGGTGTAGTAGGTGATTCTGGAAGTGGAAAAACAACACTTCTGAATTTACTGGGTGCACTTGACATTCCTTCTAGTGGAGAAATAAGTATTTTGGGAAAACGTATCGATCAGATGACAGAGAGAGAATTGTGCGAATTTAGACGTCAGAATATTGGATTTATTTTTCAAGATTATAATTTGATTGAAGAATTAACGGTTTATGAGAATATTATGTTTTCAGCGGATTTAAAAGGACTAAAGACGAATAAACAAACAGTGGAGAAACTATTGGCAGCTTTAAAACTAGGGCAGAAAAAAGATAGTTTCCCATCACAGCTGTCTGGCGGAGAAAAACAAAGAGTTGCAATATTAAGAAGCGTTTTGAAACGTCCAGCAATTATATTGGCAGATGAACCTACGGGAAATCTTGATGAGGTTAATACGAAGATTGTTATAGATCTTTTGAAAAAATTTAATAAGAAGTATGGTGTAAGTATTTTGATGGTAACGCATAATACGAAATTGACAGAAGAATGTGACAAAGTGATAACGGTGAGAAATGGAAGTCTCGAAATCAATTCGTAAACAGAAACTATAGATGCATTAGAAGGTCGGTGAAAACGAATTTCACCGACCTTCTTTCTATTATTTGCTTTGCATCTATGATTAGGAGAAGAAAGACATCTCTTCTTCTAATGTTTTAGAAATAGTGTTTAATCCCGTTGCCTTTTCAGATAGACGTCTTACTGTTTCGGCGAGCTCCAGCATAGAGGCACGTGTTTCTTCAGTACTTGCTGCATTTTCCTGAGAAATGGCAGACAGGGAGTTGATGGTATCAGAGAATACCTTCGTTGCTTGGTTGGAACGGTCTACACTTTCGGAGATCTGACCTGTTACAACAAGAGACTCATCAATATTATGAATCATGGTGTTAACCAGAGTGATGGTATTGCCGATAACGTCGTTCTGTTTTTCGATGATCGACTGTACATTTCCAGCGTTTTCCATGGTTACAGCAGAGTCTTCAGAGAGAACGCCCATGATTTCCTGGATGTTCTTTGCTGCTGATGCAGACTGCTCTGCAAGATTTCTGATTTCATCTGCAACTACCGCAAATCCCTTGCCGGCTTCACCAGCTCTTGCAGCTTCGATACTTGCATTCAGAGAAAGCAGATTTGTCTGCTCTGCGATCGAGTCGATAATGATGACTGCTTCGCTGATGTTATCGACAGCCTTGTTTGTTTCCTGAATCATCTTCACAATATCGTTGATTGCCTGGATGGTCTCTTCTGTGGAAGCCTGAAGTTCCTGAAGGGAAGCAGAACTTGTTGTCGAATTCTTCTGCATATTTTCGGCAATGGTATTCATGTGTTCTGTATTTTGTGTGATGAGCTCGATTGCACCATTGATTTCTTCTACACTGCTGACAGCGTCCTGGAGAGATTCTGCCTGGTCTGTTGCGCCACAGGCAATCTGATCGACTGCACTGGAAACATTCTCAGCAGTTAAAGACATGGTGTCTGCGGACTCGGAAAGTTCCTCGGCAGAAGTATCCAGTTCCTCGGAAGAATGTTTTGCGCTTCCAATGACATCGTGAAGCTTATCTGCCAGGGAGAGAATAGACTTTGCAGTCTGTCCAAGCTCATCATTTCGTTTCGTGATTTTTTCATCAATTTCGATATTTAATTCGCCAGTTGCAAGCTTATCGATAGCTTCAACATTTCTCTTGATGGCATTCGATAAACGAATAGCAGCGAGAATGGCGATGGTAAGGATGATAAACATAGCAACGAGGCCGGTACCAACCATCTTTGTCATCATAGAAGTGATGTAGGTTGTGATGGTATCCTTCTGTAAGCCTACAAATGCCATACCATAACATTCGCCGTTGTAGATGAGCGGCTGGTATACGACGTAGTATTCGGAATCGCCGATTACAGTAGCGTCATTGGTATAGGTTTCTAAATTATTTACGACAGTATTGTAGATATCTTCGTTTGCTTCGGTTCCGACAACGCCGTCAATCGAAGAGCGTTCTCTAATATTTCCAAGGAAATAGGTATATTCATAACCCGTGGAATTGTTTAGATCGGCCTCCAGTGTGGAATTATCGATACTGTCATTATGTTCTGTGATATTCAGTACTTGTGCGTAGGAGAGACAAGCAGCATTCAGACCCTGCATCGTTTCATATTCGATACCGGTCTTAAGGTTTGACGCTCCAAATGTGATATTGATTGCTTCAAGTATTACTACGGTTGCAATAACCATACCAATTAAAGCGGTACGGATGGATTTGATTTTCAATAATTTGAGATTCATGTGCACCTCCATGTGTCACGTGTTAATAAAAATTTACTAAATACAGTAGCAATGGAAAAATGATATACAGATTTTTGGATTTTGGGAATAGTAATAATGAACAAAAATTCATATGTGTTCTATAATACCTAAATTGTGGCGTTTTAAATGGGTTCGAGTGTGATAAAAAAGCGAATAGTATGTCATATACGTGATATCAAACAGATGTTCATCGTTTTTATGGTAAAGATGACGGGACATAAATGGGACATGCGCCTGGATAAAATAGAGCATAGAAAAGGAAATGCTTTATTTTAAGGAGGCACGTTATGAGAGAAAACTATTTAAAACCGGTAAGAGAGCAGGAACCCGTGCTGCATATTGCAGTATCAACGCGTGCACTATTTGATTTGGAGAAGGAGAATGAAATCTTTGAAGCGCTGGGAGCAGAAGAATATATCAAGTATCAGATGGCGCATGAAGATGAAGTTCTGAAGCCGGGACCGGCGTTTGATCTGATCAAAGCTTTTTTGAGATTAGATGGGAAAGTGGAAATCTTACTGATGTCGAAAAACAGTGCCGAGGTATCGCTTCGAATTTTTCATTCGATCGAAGAATATGGTTTGGATATCACGAGAGCATCTTTTACGACGGGACGTTCCATCGTGCCGTATCTTGAAGCATTTCATACGGATCTTTATTTGTCGGCAGATGCTGCTGATGTGGAAGCTGCTATTGCAAGTGGAATTCCTGCGGGCTGGATTATGCAGGGAACAGGGACTACACAGGGGGAAATCCCAGAGATACGAATAGCATTCGATGGAGATTCCTGTATCTTCTCCAATGAAGCGGATTTAGTATTTGAAAATGCCGGACTGCAGGCATTCTCAGATAGTGAACGAGAGAAAGCACGCCAGCCACTTGCGGAGGGACCGATGGCAAACTTCCTCAAGGTGATTGCATCTCTGCAGCAGGAATATCCGGCGGATCAGGT
>JAFOVD010000016.1 GCA_017392525.1 Lachnospiraceae bacterium | reverse complement strand
TCAGCAGGGAGCATACCAGACAAATGGTCAGCAGGGAGCGTACCAGACAAATGGTCAGCAGGGAGCATACCAGACAAATGGTCAGCAGGGAGCGTACCAGACTAATGGTTACCAGACACAGCCTGCTTATGGCAATACACAGAATGGAGCGTCATTCTTTGGTCGTCTTAAGACTGATAAGAAGCTTCAGGGAATCTGTGCAGGTGTATTAGCAGCAATCGTTTTAATCATTGGTATTGTTGTATGGAGAGCTAATGCTGCTAAAACAGTTGATTTGTCTGATTACTACACAGTTGAATTCAGTGGTGCTAATTCAGCAGGTACAGCTACAGTAAATGTTGATTCAGACAAGCTTTACAACGCACTTACAGATGCAGGTGGAAATAAGATTATTACTTATAGTGGTCAGTACGATATTATGAACAGCATTGACGCTAAAGTTACTCCGGATGAAAAGCTTTCAAATGGAGACAAGGTAACACTTTCCTTTACATACAGTAGTGCAATTGCAAAGAAGTACGGTGTTAAGATCAAGGGTAAAGATGTTAAGGTTAAGGTTGAAGGATTAAAGGATGTTGAAGAAATTGATCCATTCGACTATGTAACAATCACTTATGATGGTGTAGAACCATATATCTATCCAAATGTAGAGGTAGATTCTTCTAAGATTAAGTTCTTAGATAATGTTTACTTCAGCTTGGATACTTACTCTGGATTATCAAATGGTGATGAATTCACCGTTACAGCTGAGGTTGATGAAGATTATGCATTATCTCAGGGATATCGTCTTAAGAAGACAGAAAAGAAGTACACAGTTGATTCAGCAGATAAGTATATTACATCATTAGATGATCTTACAGAAGGTCAGCTTGCTGAGTTACAGAAGGAAGCTTTAGATGAGATTACAGCTGAGATGGCAGATGAAGATTATACAATTTCTGAACCTGCATATATCGGTGCATATCTATTAACACCTAAGAGCAAGTCAAGTTATAGTGGTAACAGTCTCTATTTAATTTATCAGGTTTCAGCAACAGATCCAGATGGCGATTTTGCTGATGTTCCGGTATATATGCCAATTAAAGTAGAAGATGTATTGGCTAAGGGTGATGGAACAATGGATTACTATAGTGTGGATTTAGATTGGCACTATGAATATCCAAACGATGGATGGACAAGTGTTTATGGTTATCTTGACGGTGGAGAACTTTACAGTGGAATAGTTACATCTAACGTTGATAACTATACAGCTACTGTTTATGGAGATGCTTTAAAGGCATTTGGTGAGTAAGGAGTAGAATATGGAACAGAATTCAATTATGAAATATGTGAATGTTAAAAATCTGGTTCGTTTATTAATCGGACTCTGGATGCTTACATTCTTTATGCCATTTGTTATTCTTGAAACGATTATTGGAGATTTTTCTTTTAATGGTTACAGACTTGTAACAGGCATTTCGTTATATGGTTATGATACACCGGGAAGTCCGGAATATATTCTTTTGATTCTTCCTGCAGTTGTATCTATGATTATGTGGATCTTATTAGATGTGGCAAAGATTGAAGAAAAGATTGTATCTATAGTGACAATCGTAGCTACTGCACTGGGATTTTTATTTAATCTTATTTGCAGAGCCTCTATTTCTTATTCAGTAGGAGATACAGGTTATGCGGATGTTCACTTTGGAGTTGCATTTTGGTTCTCTTTGCTGTTAGAGATTTTTATATTTGTTATTTCACTTTTTATTTTGTTAAAGAAAGTGAATGCAGAGGTTGTTTTGAATGGTTATAACTGGAAGGTATTTGTAAATTCCCTTTCATCACAGCCAGTGCAGCCTGGACAGTCAGCACAGCCGGTACAGCCAGCACAGCCGGTACAGCCAGCACAGCCGGTACAGCCAGAACAGACACAGCAGACAACATGTCCGAACTGTCAGGCACCAATTCAGCCGGAACAGAAGTTCTGTACAAGTTGTGGAACAAAATTAGCATAATATTTATTAGAATATGGATTGAAAATAAAGCTCACTTTTAGTGGGCTTTATTTTTTTATTTGTCATGAAATGATATAATTCAGGTATTAAGATTTCGTGGGAGGTCATATGTCATTACAATTCATCTTAGGAAATGCCGGATCCGGTAAATCCGTTACACTGTATCAGAAATTGATACAGGAGTCTGTTCGAAATCCAAAGAAAAAATATATGATTATTGTTCCGGAGCAGTTTACTCTTCAGACACAGAAGGAGCTGGTTTCTTTGCATCCGGGGCATAGTGTCATAAATATAGAAGTTCTTTCGTTTGATCGTCTGGCCTATCGTGTGTTTGATGAAATGGGTACAGAAGTTAGGGACGTCTTGGAGGATACCGGTAAAAACCTGGTACTTCGTAGAGTTGCTCAGGAGAAGATGGAAAAGTTGTCTGTTTTACGTTCGAATATGACAAAACCGGGATATATCTCTGAGATGAAGTCGTTGATTTCAGAATTTAAGCAGTATGATATTTCCATTCATGACTTTGAGGAAATAATGGAAGACATTTCCTATCCTTCATTTCGTGCCAAGGCAGAGGATATTCTTGTTATGTATCGTGGATTCCAGGAGTTTATGAAGGATAAATACATCACCACCGAGGAGATCTTGGAACTTCTGATTGATGTGGTTTCTGATTCAAAGCTGGTATCTGATGCAATCATGGTTTTTGATGGCTTTACCGGATTTACTCCGATTCAGAATAAGCTGCTTCGTATTCTGATGCCGATGGTGGAAAA
Source organism: Lachnospiraceae bacterium (assembly GCA_017392525.1). GTDB lineage: Bacteria > Bacillota > Clostridia > Lachnospirales > Lachnospiraceae > FD2005. The sequence continues at coordinate 20,980 of JAFOVD010000016.1, read as the reverse complement.
GATTGTATGTACCATTTCCATTGATAACAGAGAAGATTTGATGTCTGAGCCATATCCGGAAGAACTGTTTTATATGTCAAAGAAGATGGCACAGGGGTTAATTCGAATTGCCGGAGAAACATCCGTTCCGATTGATGATCCTCTGGTTCATACAATGGAAGCGCCAATTCGTTTCAAAAAAGATGGAGAACTTCTGCATTTGGAAGAGAATCTTTTTCGTCGAACTTATAAGAAGTATCATAACCCAAATCTGGATGAACATGAGATTGAACTATATCGACTGAGTAACCCAAGAATGGAACTGTCCTTTGTGGCAGCAAGAATTCAGAAGATGATTCGCACAGGAAATTATCACTATCGTGATTTCGCAATCGTTTGTGCCAATATGGCGGATTATCAGAATTATATTCAAGATATCTTTCGCAAGTATCAGATGCCAATCTTTGTGGACGCCACATCAGAAGTGCGTTTTCAGCCGAGTATTGAATTTGTGCGAAGTGCATTATCTATGGTAGAAGATGATTTTTCTTATGCATCAGTGTTTCATTTCTTACGATGTGGTATGAGTGATATGTCGATGGATGAGATTGATCGATTGGATAATTATGTGCGTGCTGCTGGAATTCGAGGAAAGAAGAGATATTTTAATCTGTTTACGGTTATTCCAAGAGGCTATACATCGGAACAGGTGGCTGAGATCAATCAAATACGCGAAGGTTTTGTAAAAGGTGTGAAACCTTTCTGTGATGGATTGTATGCGAATGCATCATCGAAAAGGACTGTACTTGAGATGTCAAAGGCACTGTATAATCTACTGGTTGAGTATGAGATTGAGCAGAAATTACAGAAGATGGCGGATGATTTCCAGGAAAATGGTGATAGCGTACGTGCGAAGGAATATCAGCAGATTTATGGGATAATTATGGACCTTTTAAGTAAGGTTGTAACGATTCTTGGGGATGAAACCATGACTCTGGAAGAGTATCGAGGTATTCTGGATGCTGGTCTGGAGGAGGCCAAAATCGGTGTTATCCCACCAAGTTATGACAATATTATTTTTGGTGACATGGAGCGAACCAGATTGGAACATATCAAGGTGCTGTTTCTGGTTGGGGCCAATGATGGAGCAATTCCAAAGTCAGTAAGCACATGTGGAATCTTATCTCAGATTGATCGACAGAAATTGAAGGATGCGAACTATGAGCTCGCACCGACAGAACGAGAAAAGACGTTTATGCAACGTTTTTATCTTTATCTGATTTTGACGAAGCCGTCAGAGAAGCTGATAGTCACATATGGACGTACAGGAAATGATGGCGCTTCAGTTCGCCGCTCATATTTGATTCAGACATTGTGTAATATGTTTCCTGAACTAGAAGTTTCTGATTTGGAAAATCTTGCCGAGGAAGATCGTATGGCCAGTCCGATACCTGCGCAGGAATATCTTGCGGATCTGCTTCGAGAGAGTGTGGAATCCAATCAGGAAGTTGATGCAACCCTGGAAAAACTTTTTGGGTGGTGTAAGGGTGATGATGCTACTCTGGCAAAGCGGTTGTTGGATAGTGCATACTTTGTGCATCAGGATGACAGAATTCGAAAGGCTGCTCTTCGTGCGGTTACAGGAGAAAGTGTGCATGGAAGTGTGAGTCGTTTGGAGAAGTTTGCAAGTTGTGCCTACGCATATTTCCTGCAGTACGGATTAAAACTGGAGAAGCGTCAGGAGCATGAGCTTCAGAATGCGGATATGGGAACACTCTATCATGACGCGCTGGAAAGATATTCTAAAAAGCTCGAGGATAGTGACTATACCTGGTATAACATTCCGGAAGAAGAGGTGGAGTCCCTGCTAAATGAATCGGTACAGGAGACATTTCACACTATGCCAAAGGCAGAGTTTTTTGATGAGGCAAAAGAGGCATATATTCTTAGTCGGATGCGTGTTACCTTGAAACGTACGGTACATGTACTTACAAAGCAGGTAAGACAAGGAAGATTTATTCCAAAGGGATTTGAAGTTAAGTTTAGTGACTTGGAATCACTTTCCTCTCTTAGATATGAGCTGGAGGATGGAAGTACTCTGAAGCTAAATGGTAAAATTGACCGAATTGATCGTTTTGAGACGCCGGAGAAATCATATATCAAAATTATTGATTACAAGTCAGGTAATAAGAAATTTGATTATGAAGAGATGTACTATGGACTGCAAATGCAGTTGATTCTCTATATGAGTGCGGCAATGGAATCAGAACACAATAGAACCGGTAAATCTGTGGAGCCGGCGGGATTATTGTATTATACAATTGATGATCCGGTAGTTGATTTGAATAATGAAATAAATCTGCAGGATGAGGAATTGATGGATCGTAAGGAGCAAGAGTTGATGCTTGCGTTACGAGGATCCGGACTAATTAATGAGGATCCGAAAATTGTTGAAGCACTTGACATAGAACCAGAGCCGAGCTCTAAATCTAAGGTTATTCCGGTGAAATATAAAAAGGATTTAACTTTATCATCCGATGGCGGAACACTTACGACAAGACAGTTTGAATTGATGGAGCAACATGTCAAGAGACAGATTGTTAAGGCAGGTTCGGAGATTGCTGCAGGCAAAATTGATATTTCACCATATCGTAAAGCCAGAGACAATGGGTGTACCTATTGTGAGTTTAAAGATGTGTGTGGATTTGATCGAAGCTTACCCGGATTTGCATATCGTGATCTAAAAAAGCTTAACAAAGATCAGATTATGGAAAAACTAGTAGAGGAGGAACAGCATGGGCGAGAAGAAATGGACTGATGATCAGCTTAGGGTAATAGAAACAAGAAATCGCAATATTCTGGTTTCTGCTGCTGCGGGTTCCGGTAAAACGGCTGTTCTTGTTCAGAGAATAATTGAAATGATTACCGACCGAGATCATCCTATGGATATAGATGAACTGCTGGTTGTTACATTTACCAATGCAGCGGCTCGTGAGATGAAGGAAAGAGTTCGACAGGCAATTGATAAGGCACTGGAAGAAAACCCGGGAGATCCTCATCTGATTCGACAGGAGACTCTGGTTGGATCTGCACATATATCCACAATTGACAGTTTTTGCTTACAGGTGATTCGTAATCATTTCCATAAGATTGGGCTTGATCCTGAGTTTCGGACAGGAGATCAAAACGAGATTAAACTTTTACAAAATACCCTTATGGAACGCTTCTTAGAACGAAAATATCTTGAAGCAGATGAAGAGTTCTTGCAAGTGGCAGATATCTTTTCCTCAAAGGGTAAAGATACGAGTTTAAGAGACTCCATCTTTCAGCTTATGCGAATGGCAAATTCCTATCCATGGCCTGATAAATGGCTGGATGAGGCAAAGTCCGTATATGAAATAGAATCTATAGAAGAGTTGAAAGAGCAGAAATGGATGCGCCTTTGCGTTCAGCGATGGCTCGATCAATTATCGGAAATCAAGGATGGCTATCTTGAGTTGATTCAGTATATAGAAGAGACCCCTGGAGCACCGGAATCCAGAATACAATTATTAAAGAATGATTTAACTTATGCGGAATATCTTATGGAATCAGGAAACGTAGATGATTTTATTTTGCGTATCAGTGCACATGGACGTTTCGATTCTTACCGTGCACTTAAGAAGGATGATATTTCCAATAGAGAGATAGATGATGTGATTAAAGCACGTCGTGAGCAGCTAAAGGGCAGCATAAAGGCAGTTGAGACCTCGGTTGGAAAACAGTCTTTGCAGGATATTTATAAAACTCTTAAGGTCAGCTGTCCTATTGCCCAAGAATTAATTCATCTTACGAAAGAATATATGGAACACTATGCGTTAGAGAAGCAAAAGAAGAATCTGATTGACTTTACAGATCAGGAACATTTTGCACTGCAGATTCTGGTTGATCCTGAAACGGGTGAACCGACAGAGGCGGCAAAGGAGTTTCAGGAACAGTTTCGGGAAATTATGATTGATGAGTACCAGGATAGTAATGATGTTCAGGAGTTACTTCTTGGGAGCGTAAGTAAAATGAGCTCAGGCTCATATAACTATTTTATGGTTGGAGATGTAAAGCAGAGTATTTACGGGTTCCGTATGGCCAGACCACGTATTTTTACCAATAAATATGCGCTTTATCAGTATGAGAGTGATACAGAGCAAAAGATTGATTTGAATAAGAATTTCAGAAGTCGTGGGGAAGTGCTGGATTTTACCAATGACCTGTTTTATGAACTGATGAAACCGGATCTTGGGGATGTAAAATATACAGAGCAAGAAGCATTGTACCTTGGAGCTAAATACTATGATGATGCAGATCAAGCAGATATAGAGAAGCATCCGGAGGTAACAATGGAGACTCGAGAATCCTTTTATGAGCCGGAAGTTTTGATAGGAGACGTGGATCAAAATACTTTTGAAGATCTTGATTTAGAGGATGCGGATGAGTGGGAAGCGTATCTGATTGCGAATCGTATTCAGGAAATGATTAATAAGGAAAAACTTCGAATCTATGACCAGGATACAGAGATGATTCGACCGGTTCGTTACAGAGATATGGTTATTCTTCTTCGATCAACTTCCACTATGGGAGAGAAGTATGCCGAAGTTCTGAAGAAGTTTCATATTCCTGTGCAGATTGCAAGTGCTGCAGGATATTTTGAAGCAACGGAAGTGAAGACTGTTCTGTCTTTTTTATCCTTATTGGATAATCAGTATCAGGATATTCCACTGGCAGCGGTACTTCGTTCACCGATTATTGGATTAACCAATGAAGAACTGCTTGAAATTAGAGGCACAAATCAGGAGTCTGACTTTGCTACGGCTTTCTATGACTATGCCAAGAATCATCCGGAAAATTCCAAGCTGAATTATTATCTTACATTGCTTAAGGATTATCGTAACAAGGCATTGTATTTGTCTATCCACGAACTTTTGACTTCTTTTTTAGAGGAAACCAAGTATCTTCTCTATGTGACAGCTCTTCCGGATGGTGCTGTTCGAAAGGCAAATCTGGAGAAGTTGATAGATATGGCTATCTCATACGAGCACACCAGCTTTAAAGGGCTGTTTCGTTTTGTCAATTATATCGAAGAGGCAAAAAAGTATGAGAGTGAAGAAGGTTCAGCAGAAGTAATTAGTGAAAATGATGACGCTGTACGGATTATGACGATTCACAAGAGTAAGGGTCTGGAGTTCCCGGTTGTTTTTGTAAGTGGCATGAGTAAAAAGCTGGATCATCCAAACAGGAACAAGGTATTGATTCACGGTGACTATGGAATGGCGGTTGATGCGATTGATTCCAAGAATCGTGTGAAATATCACAGTTTCTATAAAGATACGATGAATCAGTTGATTAAGCTTGAGGCACGTGGGGAAGAACTTCGTATTCTCTATGTTGCTTTAACCAGAGCCAGAGAGAAAATTATTGTTACAGGAGTGATACCGGATGCCGAGAGTAAGATAGATGAAATCAAATCTAATCTCGGTCATATGACATATTATAGGCGAAGTAGTGCAGCAACCTACCTGGATTGGATATTGCCGGTATTATATTATCAAAACAAGGATTATATGGTTCATATTGTTGATGAGAGAAGCCTTGTCACAGAAGAGGTTTTGGAAATGGCAACTCGTCAGAATCAGAGAAAGGTTCTGGAAGAGACGGATGCGCTAGATAGGGTATTTGATTTTGTATATCCTTACCCGTATATTTCAAAATATAAGAATAAGTATTCTGTATCAGAGATTAAGCATCAGGCGATGGATCAGATATTGGAGACACCTGAATTCGAGCCGACGATTCCGTCATTCCTATCAGAGGAAGAGGCACCGAATGCCGGCGCTTTGCGAGGTACGGCAATGCATCGTTTCATGGAGTGTTTTGATTTTATGGATGATGGAATGGAAAACTCCTACGATGCACAGATGGAACGAATGATAACAGAAGGCAAGGTTACAGTGGAACAGCGGGATATGATTTCAAAATCTCAGATACAGGCATTTTTGGTTACGAATCTGGCAAAACGTATGCATGCATCGGCGTATAAGGATAATCTCTTCCTGGAACGTGCATTTGTCTTTGGAGATAAACCAAGTAACCTGTTTGCCGGCCTGATGGAGGAAGAGGACAGTGAGAAGATTGATATCGAGCAGGAACCTCTTGTTATGGTTCAGGGTATTATTGATGCCTTCTTTATGGAAGAGGATGGAATAGTTCTTGTGGACTATAAGACAGATAGAGTCAAGACCAAGGAACAATTAGCCGATTTATATAGAAAGCAGATTGATATCTATGCGGATGCTATCTCGCGAGCATATAATATGCCGGTAAAGGAGAGGTATCTATATTCATTCTCCTTGGGAGATGTGGTAGAAGTTTAATTTCTGAAGGAGGAAATCTTGAAAAAAGGAATCGAATTTATTAAAAAACAAAGAAATATATGCATTCTGGGGTGTGCAATCCTTGCAGTTATTTTGTTAGGAGGGTATATTTATCTTAACAAGAGTCATAAGCCAGATGATCAGGATGCCACTGACAAACAGCAAAGAGAGGCTGTTCAGGCAGTTAAGGATGAGGATTATGATAAGTTAATGGATATGTATGAGACGGCGGACGCACTGATTGATACATTGGATTTATCAGATGATGACAAGGACAAGAAGCATAATGCATTGAAAGCGTACGGTGATGCAATTGCTTCTGGGGATATGTCAGATTCTCAGGCGACTGAATTTGCTGATTTGGTAGCTGATATTGAAGAGGTTGCGAATTCTTCTTCTACAGAGAATTCTGCTGGGGCTTCTGTTTCAGATACTAATGGTGGCTCGACGACAGAGGACAAGACTACTAAGTATGATGAAGCATATTTGGATCAGAGTGGTACGATGCACTACACCAAGAAATTATCGGCAGAAGAGTTTTATAATTATGAAATCCGTTTTAAGGGTGTAGATAAGTCGACGGCAAAGAAAACGATGGAAGAAAATATCGCTTCTGGGTGGACTGAGATTTATGTCCCGGTGGATGAAAATGGAAATTACATTAATGAGTAAAAAGTCCATTTTTCACAGCAAAAAATATTGTGGTTTTATATGGCATGTACTATAATTTTCAAGGTTAAAGAAATGGAGGATGTAGTATAATGACAAATGATTACGATGAAGAATGTTTACAGACATTTTTAGATAACCAGTTGCAGTTGTTTCCGGAGCCGGTAGCTGATTCAGAGGAAGAGGCGGAATTCTTTTTAGAGGATTGCCTGGCTGTAGTTTGTGATAACAAGAGTGAGTTGCTGGAATATATGGAAGAAAATATGGATATCTCTGGTTTGTCAGAGGAGGAAGTATTAGAGTCACCAGAAGTATTTGCACTTTCAAAGGGACGTTATTTATTAGTTGAAGGATAAAGAAAGTTGATTATGAAGTTTAGAGAGATTTATCGCCCGATACTTCGTCACTGTAAGAGAGGAGCAGTTCTAGGACTGCTCCTATGTTTTACTGTAATTGCAACTACGGGTTGTACGATTGCAGGAAAAAAGGTATTCGTGGCATCAGGGGCAAGTTTTAACACAGTTTTTAAAATCGGAGATTATTCCTGTTCGAAAAAAGAAGTAAAGATGTATCTTGCAAATTATAAGAATATCTATGGTGTTGTAAATGGAAACAGCCTGTGGACGGAAGAGTATGATACAGACAATATGGAGAGCAGTGTCAAGGATGCGGTTCTTCAACATTTGACAAAGGTATATGCCCTTAATCAGTATGCAAAAGATCAAGGGATTTCACTGGACAGTACAGAGAAAGAGAAGATTACTGAGGCTGCCGGTGAATATTATGATTCTTTAAATGATGAGGAAAAGAAATATACCGGTGCTTCAAAAAGTGATATAGAGGCTATGTATGAGCGTTATGCGTTGGCTGAAAAGGTTTATACAGAGCTTATGAGTACGGTAGATAATGATGTGTCTGAGGATGAAGCACGTATCATGGATGCATATGTTTTCTATGTTACATCAGAGGATAAGGCTAAAGAAGCAGAGGCAGCATTAAACAACGGTTCGGATTTCCTTATGATTGCATCCTCTTACAATGAGAGTGGAGAATCTGTACAGACATCCTTTGGTCGTGATACCTATCCGTCTTCTGTGGAGGATGTGGCTTTTCAGTTAGACAATGGTGAGTCTGCTTACAATATCGATGGAGATGATGGCAAATATTATTTCATTAAATGCATAAATAAATACGATGAAGAATTGTCTAATCAAAACAAGCAGAAGGTTGTTGAGAAGCGTCAGACAGAAGTGATGGAAGATATTATTGAGAATCTGGATACCACATATTATTCTGATATCAATAAGGGATTGTGGGCAAAAATTGAAATACCTTTAGAGGATGATGTTAAAACGGATAGCTTTTTCAGTGTGTTAGATAATCATCTTCATTACAATTAAAGTATAAAAATTCCATAACTTTTTCCTTAAATAATAATATAAATAGTCAGTTTCACACATTGATTTGTGAATAAAAATGTTTATAATAAAAATTGACTGATAATTATAACCGAGTTGAGATTATTGTTACAGGAGAGGAGAAGAGGTTATGGCTACAACTACTAAGAAGGCACCTGACTTAAAGAAAGAAGTTTCAGAAACGGCTTCTAAGATTGTAGAAGCAGGTAAGAAAACAGCAAGCGAAGTACAGGTAGAGGCAAAGAAGGCAGCTACAACAGCATCCAAGAAGGCTACTACAGCTAAAAAGGCAGCTACAACAGCAGCTAAGAAGGCTTCTACTACAGCAAAGAAAGCAGCTACAACAGCAGCTAAGAAGGCAAAGAAGGAAGTGGTTATCACATCCTTTGTTGAATTTGCCGGAAATCAATATGATGTAGATACAATCCTTGACAATGTAAAGAAGGATTTTAAAGCAAAGAACAAGAGTAAGACTCTGGAAGATCTCAAGCTTTATATTAAGCCTGAAGAAAATGCAGCATACTATGTTGCAAATTCAGATTATCCAGGACGCGTAGATTTATAAGTTGTTTGTGTGATAATATCTCATGGGGTTATATTGGTTGAAGAGAGCACTGCTTCCGGGGTTCGGAGCGGTGCTTGTTTTTTTACAAAAAAATCGAGGCGGCATATAAGCATTGCCGTCTCGATATTTTTATTTATATTTATTTTGCAAGAAGCATCATGATCTTGTTTGTTCGTTTAATGAATTCAGACATTTCCTCTGTGCTGAGAGGCTTGTTTGCCATCATGGCAAGATCATATAACTGTTTACAGAAATCATCTGTATATTCGCCATCTTTATGATTTAAGATGTACTGTACCAAATCATTATTTGCATTTAATACCAGAGATTCATTTCCACCGAACATAGACATATCCATTCCACCCATGCCCATGCTATACATCTGCATCATATCCTGCATACGTCTAGACTCTTCTGAAAGGGTGATAACGGAAGAAATCTCCTTGTTCTTAAACTTCTGTACCTGCACATCCAAGTTTTCCTTAGAAAGGGCTTTACGGAAGATATCTGTAAGAGTAGAAGTTGTTTCTTTCAGTTCTTCTTCAGATGATTCTTCTACCATGCTATCTGTCAAATCAGCATCAATTCTCAAGAAACGATACTGAGGATTTCTCTGCTCTAACTGAGTGATAAAGCTTGTATCAATAACCTGATCAAGGATTACAGCATTCATATCCTGTTCTTTAAACATGTTGATATACTGACCCTGCTGGTTAATATCGGTAACATAGTAAACTTTCTTGCGAGTATCTTCTTCCTGCTGATTCTCGTCGTTGTTATCAACTACTTCTGCTTCATCCTTGTTATCTTCTGTAGTCTTTTCTTCTTCTTTCTTGAGAAGTTCAGGAAGAGTAGTGTAGTTGTCATGAATATCCTTGAAGAGGATATAATCATTCATCTTGTCGCAGAATTTTGTATCTTTTAAGCAGCCGTATTTGATGAATGGACTAATATCATCCCAGTATTTTTCATAGTTTTCCTTGTCGGTTTTACACAGACCGGATAACTTGTCAGCGACCTTTTTCGTAATGTAATCACGAATCTTTGTAACAAATCCATCATTCTGGAGAGCAGAACGGGAAACGTTCAGTGGCAGGTCAGGACAGTCGATAACACCCTTTAATAACATAAGGAATTCAGGAATAACTTCTTTGATGTTATCTGCGATAAATACCTGGTTGTTATATAACTTGATGGTTCCCTCAATTGATTCATACTGAGAATTGATTTTAGGAAAGTATAAGATACCCTTTAAATTAAATGGATAATCCATATTCAGATGAATCCAGAAGAGAGGCTCCTTATAGTCATTAAATACTTTTCGGTAGAATGCCTTGTATTCCTCATCAGTACAATCAGATGGTGTTTTTGCCCAAAGTGGATGAGTATCATTTAAGGCACGAGGTCTCTTTACAATTTTAACCTGTTCTTTTTTCTCAGAATCAGATTCAGAATCCGCATCGGAATCATTCTTGATTTCTTCTACAACAGTGTCAGTGTCAAGAACATCTTCCTTGTTGATTGTTTCATATTCTGTTTCAGCATTCTTCTTGCCTAAGAAGATTTCTGTTGGCATGAAGGAACAGTATTTTTCAATTACTTCACGAAGGCGGTATTCATTTGAAAATTCAAGACAATCCTCATTTAAGTAAAGAGTGATAGTTGTACCGACAGTATCTTTTGTTCCTTCAGACATATCGAATTCTGTTCCGCCGTCACATTCCCAATGTACCGCAGAAGCATTGTCTGTATAAGACAGAGAATCGATAGTTACTTTGTCTGCTACCATGAATGCAGAGTAGAAACCAAGACCAAAGTGGCCGATAATCTGATCTTCAGAGGCTTTACCCTGATACTTCTCAATAAAATCAGTTGCACCTGAGAATGCAATCTGGTTAATATACTGGTCAACCTCTTCCTCGGTCATACCAATACCATTATCTGTAAAGGAAAGAGTTTTATCCTCAGGGCTGAACTCAACCTGAATCTTTGCCTTGTAGTCAGCAGGTAGTTCGTATTCACCCATCATATCTAATTTCTTTAATTTTGTGATAGCATCGCATCCGTTGGAAATAAGTTCGCGGATAAAGATATCATGATCGCTGTATAACCATTTCTTGATAACCGGAAAGATGTTCTCACTGGTAATAGAAAGACTTCCATGTTTTTTACTCATAAAAAATCACGCTCCTTTATATTTATCAACAAAATCTATACTAGCACCTTGGATTCTTAAATTCAATAAAAAAATTAGCACTCTTTTAAAAAGAGTGCTAATAATTTTACAATTTCTTATTTGCAGTTGAAAGCATAAGCTTGATTCGATTTAACTGGTTTACTTCAGAAGCTCCCGGATCGTAATCAATTGCAACGATGTTGGCAGAAGGATTCTTGGCACGAATCTTCTTGATAACACCCTTACCTACAACGTGGTTTGGAAGACAACCGAAAGGCTGAATACAAACGATATTATCAGCGCCTTCTCCAATCAGTTCCAGCATCTCGCCGGTCAAGAACCAGCCTTCGCCGGTTTGGTTACCAATGGATACGATATCCTTGGCGCGTTCTGCTGTATCCTGGATAAAGGCAGGAGCACTAAAGTGCTTACTCTGATTAAACTCTTCACGAGCTGCCTTTCGCAACCATTCAAAGAAGTTGATTCCAAGGTTTGCAATTCGCATGGATTTCTTTGAAGCTCCCAGGTTCTCGTACTTAAAGTTTGTGTTGTAGAAACTGTAGAGCAGGAAGTCGGTTAAATCAGGAATAACTGCTTCAGCACCTTCAGATTCCAACAGGTCAGCCAGATGGTTGTTTGCCACTGGATGGAATTTAACCAGAATTTCTCCGACAATACCAACGCGAGGTTTCTTTAGGTTCTCATCAATTGGAATTGCGTCAAATTCACGTATAATCTGACGACACATCTGCTTGTATTTTTTATGTGACAGGAAATGATCCTGTGTTACAAAATCGATGACTCGCTGTTTCCATTTTGCATGAAGTTCATCAACGGAACCCGGTGTTAATTCATATGGACGCATACGGTATACGCAACGCATGAAAATATCACCGAAAATCAGAGCATAGAGTCCGCGCTGAATTAATTTTGGAGACAAAGTGAATCCCGGATTCTTTTCCAGTCCGCTTACATTGATGGAAATAACAGGTACATCCGGATAGCCGGCCTTTTCTAAGGCACGGCGGATAAATCCAATATAGTTACTTGCTCGACAACCGCCACCTGTCTGAGAAATCAGGATGGCAGTTTTCTTCATATCGTATTTTCCGGACTTAACAGCATCCATTAACTGTCCAACCACAATAAGGGATGGATAGCAGGCATCGTTATTTACATATTTCAGACCCATATCCACACAGGTTCTTGCAGGTACATCCGGAATCTCTAGATTATATCCGGACGCATTAAATGCAGGTTCTAACAACTCAAAATGAATTGGTGACATCTGTGGGCAGAGGATTGTGTAGTTTTTACGCATTTCCTTTGTAAATACAACACGCTCATAATTTGCAGGATGTATTTCGCGCTTAAAATGTCTACGATCACGTACACGCATAGCTGCAAGGAGAGAGCGGATACGGATTCTGGCGGCACCAAGGTTATTTACCTCGTCAATCTTCAGACAGGTATAGATTTTTCCAGAACCGGACAAAATATCATTTACCTGATCTGTCGTTACAGCGTCCAGACCACATCCGAAGGAGTTTAACTGAATAACTTCAAGGTTATCTACCTTCTTTACATAGTTTGCAGCAGAGTACATACGAGAGTGGTACATCCACTGATCCATAACAATCAGAGGTCTTTCAATATTTCCTAAATGGGAAATAGAGTCTTCTGTTAAAACTGCCATACCATAGGTGTTAATCATATCAGGAATACCATGGTTAATCTCAGGATCTACATGGTAAGGACGTCCGCAGAGTACGATACCCTTACGTCCTGTTTCTTCCAGATAGCGTAGGGTTTCTTCACCCTTTTTCTGAATATCCTCATGGAATGCAGCTAATTCTTCCCATGCGGCATGACATGCTGCACGGACTTCGAGAGCAGGAATGTCAGCAAATTCTTCACCGAAAACTTTAATTAACTGGTTTGTCAGAATCTGTTCACTGCTAAAGGCCATAAACGGGTTCAGGAAACGTACCTGGCCGGATGTAATGGCATCAACATTATTCTTGATATTCTCTGCATAAGAAGTAACAATCGGACAATTGTAGTGGTTGTTAGCCTCTGGGAATTCATTTCTTTCATAAGGCACACAAGGGTAGAAGATAAAGTCTACACCCTGATTAATCAGCCACTGTACATGACCATGGGTTAACTTTGCAGGATAACACTCAGATTCACTGGGAATACTTTCAATACCAAGTTCATAGATTTGACGAGTAGACTGTGGAGACAGTACTACAGAGAAACCTAACTTTTTGAAGAAAGTAGCCCAGAATGGATAATTCTCATAGAGGTTCAGAGCTCTTGGAATACCAACAGTACCACGAGGTGCGCTTTCGACTGGAAGCGGCTCATATGAGAATAACTTTTTATTTTTATAATCATAGAGGTTAGGAATGTTTTCAGCATTCTTCTTTTTACCAATACCACGTTCACAACGGTTACCGGTAATGAAGTTACGGTTGTCGTTAAAGTGGTTGATTGTTAAAAGACAGTGATTTGTACATCCCTGACATCTGGTAAGTCTTGTTTCAAATGTAAGATTTCTGATTTCTTCAATCGGAAGCATGGTTGTTTTAGGGTCGTCTTCGTAACGTTCCTTTGCAATTAAAGCGGCTCCGAATGCGCCCATGATACCGGCAATATCCGGACGAACCACATTGACACCGGAAATCTTTTCAAAGGAACGAAGAACTGCATCGTTATAGAAAGTTCCACCCTGAACAACTACATTTTTACCAAGCTGTGAAGGGTCGGAAAGCTTAATTACCTTAAACAGTGCATTTTTGATTACAGAGTAAGCAAGTCCGGAAGAGATATCCGCAACAGTTGCGCCTTCCTTCTGAGCCTGTTTAACTTTGGAATTCATAAATACAGTACATCTTGTTCCAAGATCGATAGGATGCTTTGCAAAGAGAGCTTCTTTTGCAAAATCCTGAACTGTGTAGTTAAGGGATTTAGCAAAGGTCTCAATAAAGGATCCGCATCCGGAAGAACATGCTTCATTCAGCTGTACAGAATCAACTGTCTGATCCTTGATTTTGATGCACTTCATATCCTGTCCACCGATATCAAGAATACAGTCAACATCCGGATTAAAGAAAGCAGCAGCATAGTAGTGTGCAACTGTTTCAACTTCTCCTTCGTCCAGCTTTAAAGCAGATTTTAAAAGTGCTTCACCATAACCTGTGGAGCAGGAGTGGACAATATGTGTATCCTCCGGCATAATCTTATAGATTTCATCCAGAGCCTTCATAGATGTAGTCAATGGACTACCGTTGTTGCTGCTATAGAAGGAATAGAGAAGAGAACCGTCTTCTCCAACTACGGCAAGTTTTGTTGTAGTAGAACCGGCATCAATACCCAGGTAGGCATTGCCGTGATAAGTTGCCAAATCCCCTGTCTTTACATGGTTGTTGCCATGTCTTTCAAGAAATTCGTCATATGCTGCCTGATTTTCAAACAATGGTTCCATGCGGGCAACTTCGAATTCCATGTGGATTTCATGGGACAGCTTTTCCAGAATATCCGAAAGCTCCATTTCAGTGTTTTCTTTATAATTTAATGCAGAACCAATAGCTGCAAATAAATGTGAGTTTTCCGGAATAATTGTATGCTCTTCATCCAATTTCAGAGTGCGGATAAAGGTTTCGCGAAGCTGATCCAGGAAATGCAACGGTCCTCCGAGAAATGCCACATGCCCGCGAATTGGCTTACCCTGAGCAAGACCGGAGATAGTCTGATTAACTACGGCCTGGAAAATAGAGGCTGATAAATCTTCTCTTGTTGCTCCCTCGTTAATTAACGGCTGAATATCTGTTTTTGCAAATACACCGCAACGGGCAGCAATAGGGTAGATTGCCTGATAATCCTTGGCATAAGTGTTTAGTCCGCTGGCATCTGTCTGAATAAGAGAAGCCATCTGATCAATAAAGGAACCTGTACCACCGGCACAGATACCATTCATACGCTGTTCTACGTTTCCGTTTTCAAAATAGATAATTTTTGCATCTTCACCACCGAGCTCAATAGCAACGTCTGTCTGAGGTGCATAGTGTGTAAGTGCAGTAGCAACAGCTACAACTTCCTGGTTAAAAGGAATTCCAAGATGTTTAGCAAGTGTTAAACCACCGGAACCGGTAATCATAGGAGCTACCTGAATATCACCGGTAATGTCATATGCCTTTTCAATTAGATCATGCAATGTCTCACGAATATTGGCGAAATGTCGTTCATAATCTGAGAATAGGAGCTGATTATTTTCGTCCATTACAGCGATTTTTACTGTTGTGGAACCAATATCAATTCCTAATTTATTTACGCCTTTCTTCATTATATAAACTCCTTCAAAGTATATTTACCTAAATAAAAGCCTTACGTATTATAAGACATCGAGCATTAAAACACAAATGGAAGGGAAAAAATTAATTTTATTTTTACAAATAACGGAGGCTGATTTCGTTGACAAACTATGGGGTTGAAAATATAATTATTTTTGATATTCTGTCGGCTAAATTAAGTTACGATACTGTTGTGCGACAAGACAGGAGAAAAAAGAATGTTAAACAAATTAGAAAAGAAACTTGGTAAATATGCAATCCCGAACCTTATTATGTATCTGCTGGGCGGATATGTAATTGGGTATTTGCTTTATTTTGGTTCGGTCAGTACGAACTTGAATTTTATAAGTTTTATGACATTGGAACCATATCAAATCATTCATAATTTTCAGTTTTGGAGACTTATCACATGGGTGATGATTCCTCCAAGTACGTCGAATCTCTTTTTCGCATTTATTATGATGGTTTTCTACTATCAGCTAGGCATGACTTTGGAACGTACAATTGGTACATTTCGTTTTAATGTTTTTATTTTTGGTGGTATGTTCTTTACTGTGATAGGAGCTTTTGTACTTTATGCATTGGTTTCAGCCGGTGTGATTACAACCGTCTATGGCGCTACATTAATAGGTGGCGCATTCAGTACGAACTATATTAATATGTCAATCTTTTTGGCTTTTGCAATGTGTTATCCCCGTGAACGTGTATTGTTGTTTTTCTTGATTCCGATTGAGATGAGATGGCTTGCAGTTGTATACGCCGGAATCGCATTTTTAAATGTGTTCAGCGGAAGCTGGGCAATTAGAATAGCAATTGTTAGTTCGCTGTTGAATGTGTTGATTTTCTTTTTCTCAACACATAATCTTAATCGCGTGAATCCGAGAGAGATTCATAGAAGAAATGCATATAAGAGGGCAGCAACGCCGGAGTGGGAGAGACCAAATCGTTCTGGGCAGCCTGTTGCAAGACATAAGTGCGCTATTTGCGGTAGAACAGAACTTACAAATCCGGAGATGGAATTCCGGTTTTGCAGTAAGTGTAATGGCAACTATGAATATTGTCAGGATCACTTGTTTACACATCAGCATGTAAAATAATTATATATACTTGGAGGATTAGTAACTATGGAAATGGAAAACGAAGTTGTTTCCAGAAATTTTATTGAGCAGGAAATCGACAAAGATCTGAAAGAGGGAGTTTACGATCATGTATGTACGAGATTTCCGCCAGAACCAAATGGTTATTTACATATTGGACATGCGAAGTCCATTATCTTAAATTACGGATTATCACAGGAATATAACGGTGAGTTCCATATGCGTTTTGATGATACAAACCCTACAAAAGAAAAAGTGGAATTTGTAGATTCTATTAAGAAAGATATTGCATGGCTTGGAGCTGATTGGAAGGATCATCTTTATTTTGCTTCTGATTATTTTGATCAGATGTATGAAGGTGCAGTTAAGCTTATCAAGAAGGGCAAGGCATATTGTTCTAATCTGACAGCGGAACAGATGAGAGAATATCGTGGTACCCTCACAGAACCGGGAAAAGAAGATCCGAATAAGAGTCGTTCCATCGAAGAGAATCTTCAGATTTTTGAAGATATGAAAAATGGAAAATATCAGGATGGAGAGATGGTTCTCCGTGCAAATATTGATATGACAAGCCCTAATATCAACATGAGAGATCCGATTATTTATCGTGTTGCCCATATGACTCACCATAGAACAGGTGATAAGTGGTGTATCTATCCGATGTATGATTTTGCTCATCCAATTGAGGATGCAATCGAAGGCATTACTCATTCTATTTGTACGTTGGAATTTGAGGATCATAGACCTCTTTATGAATGGGTTGTTCGTGAATTAGAATATCCACAGCCACCAAGACAGATTGAATTTGCAAAGTTATATCTTACAGGTGTTGTAACCGGTAAGCGTTATATAAAAAAGCTTGTAGAAGACGGAATTGTAGACGGATGGGATGATCCACGTCTGGTATCTATTTCCGCTCTTCGTCGTCGTGGTTTTACACCGGAGTCTATTCGTAAGTTTGTAGAACTCTGCGGAGTTTCTAAGGCAAATAGTTCTGCTGATTATGCGATGCTTGAGTACTGTATCCGTGAGGACTTAAAGGTTACACGTCCTCGTGCAATGGCAGTTCTTCATCCGTTAAAACTGGTAATTGATAACTATCCGGAAGATCAGACAGAAGAGTTGGATGTACAGAACAACCTTGAAAATGAAGCACTTGGTTCCCGTAAGGTTCCGTTCTCCAAGGAGCTTTGGATTGAACGTGAAGACTTTATGGAAGAACCTCCAAAGAAGTATTTCCGTCTCTTCCCAGGTAATGAAGTAAGACTTATGAATGCTTATTTCGTAACATGTACAGGATTTGAAAAAGATGAAAATGGTAACATCACAGAAGTTCATTGTACATATGATCCGGAAACACGTGGGGGAAATGCTTCTGATGGCCGTAAGGTAAAGGGAACAATTCATTGGGTTTCAGCCAAGGATGCTCTCAAGGTAACAGCTCGTCTCTATGAGAATATTGCATTGGAAGATGAAGAAGGAAACATTTATAATAAAGAAGACGGTAGCTTGAATGTCAATCCAAATTCTTTGGAGACAATCGAGGACTGCTATGTTGAACCATCGCTGAAAGATGCCAAGGCATATGAGAGCTTCCAGTTTGTCAGAAATGGTTTCTTTACTGTTGATTATAAGGATTCCAAAGAAGGGGCGCCTGTATTTAACAGAATTGTTTCTCTAAAGAGTTCTTACAAATTGCCGAAGAATAATTAAGAGAAGGATCAGATTGGGGTAAAAGGAGTAGTATATGAATCTATTTTCAGGTCTTGAAAAGTTCGGGTTTTCTGGTGATGAAGACTTTGATATTTTAAAAGAGGATAAAAAGAAAAAGAAAAAAGCAGAAGAGCCGAAAAAGAAGGTTGTGAAACTTTTGGAAGAAAAGGACCTTGTGCTTAAGAAAACTGTTAAGTGCCCAATCTGTGACCAGAGTTTCGTGACTTTATCAGCGAAGACGGCTAAGTTAAAAAGATTGGAGCCGGATTTTGATCTTCGTCCTAATTTTGAAGTGATAGATACAGTGAAATATGACGTAACAGCTTGTCCCCATTGCGGATATGCTGCTATGAATCGTTACTTTGATCATATTTCTACGATTCATGCAAAGCTGATTCGACAGGAAGTTTGCAGTAAGTTCCGTCCGACTAAGGCTGAGGATGTGGATGTGTATTCATATGATCAGGCAATTGAGCGTTTTAAACTTTCTTTGGTTTCAGCTATGGCTAAGAGAGCTAAAATTAGTGAGAAGGCTTACAACTGTCTTAAGATTGCATGGCTCGATCGTGCTAAATTAAAGACAATGCCAAATACTGCTGAATCAGAGAAGATGGAATACAATGCTGTTCGAAAGGAATACGAGGCTTTCTATAAGCAGGCCTACGAGGGATTTTTAAAGGCTTCTGCAACGGAGACTCCACCATTTTGCGGAATGGATACAAGTACATTGGATTTCATGCTTGCTAATATGTCTATGCATTATAAGAAGTATGACGTGGCGTCCAAGCTGGTTGCAAGATTACTTGGAACAAGTGGTGTTTCTGCGAGAGTCAAGGATAAGTGTCTGGAATTAAAGAAGCAAATTGTGATTGAAGCGAAGAAGCAACAGATCGCAAAACAAAAAGCGGCAGAGAATCCTGATAATAAGTAAGAGTGAGAAGCAACTGGGTACATGAAGTGCGCAGTTGCTTTTTTGATTTACGTATATGAATCGAGAGGGGACAGATGGTGAAAAAAGTAGGTATAGTTATTTGCAATTATAACAAAGCAGAAATGGTGAAAAAATCTATCCGGACGGTGCTGGATAACACATTTACAGATTTTGACATCTTTGTGGTGGATAATGCGTCAACGGATGAATCGGTTTCTGTTATTGAGAAGACGTATATGGATCTTTCGTCTCCCTCTTTTGATGAACGAGTGCATCTGATATGTAACCGTGAGAATTTCGGAGGTTCCGGTGGATTTAATACGGGGCTTCGTTATCTGATGAAAGAGGGATATGCATATTTGATGTGCATAGATAATGACGCATTTTTGGACGAAGGTGCTATAGGTGCGCTGTATGATTTCTTAAGTAATCATTCGGATACAGGAATAGCTGCATCGAAGATATACGATTTGGAAAACCCGGATATTGTGCAGAATTACGGTCAGAGAATTAATTTTGATGGGTTCTATACGGCGGTGGACTATTTGGGAGAAGTAGAGGATGGGTCTATGCCTGAAGTGAATTATTCCGATGGAGTACCGGCGTGCTCACTTATGGTCCGTCGAGAGGTGATTGAGAAAATCGGGTATCTGCCGGAGAGTAATTTTTTATATTGGGATGATACGGAATGGTGTTACCGATGTAAACTGGCCGGTTACAAAGTGGCTTCTGTAGGAGCGTCTCAGGCTTTGCATTCCATGGGTGCAAAAAAGGAGGATGTAACAACGTTCCCTATATATTATGCATGGAGAAACTGGATTCGGTTTTTTGTAAAATTTACGCCGGAGAATAAACAGTTTGAAATGGTTGAAACTTTTTTGCAGTCCATATTTCAGGCACAATACGAGGCTTTATACTCCGGACAGTATGAAAAAGCGGAAACGATTATGGCGGCCTATGATGATGCAATTCATGGTGTTACCGGAAGAGCCAAAGAGGGACGTATCTTCCCGATTCATTTTGAGGACGCGAAGTATCGGGAATTTCTGACGAAGAACAAGGTGATATTCTTAAACGAAGGCGAGATGCCATTACTGTCTGAAAAGATTCAGAGCATGGCGGATAAAATTGGTTGTGAACCGCCGAAGTTTATCCTACTGCAGGAGGTGGAAAATCCTGAGGATGTATTAGAAAAAGAACTGGATTTCAGAGAGACAGAACAGTCGGTTATTTTAAATCTTTGCTATTCGGTTTTTAGTGAGAATGTATCTCGAAGGGTTGCTAAAATGAAATACCCGTCGCAGCAATATTTCCTGGATGAGAATGACTGCCTTGTTTCTGCAGAACATGTAGAGAGTCTCCAGAAAGATTATCATACGGCAGGGGAAGCTTTTTATTTTAGCCAGATGCCGATGTTTTTGAGAAAAATCAGGGAACTTAGAAATGAGGACACATCTCTTTCCAAAGATGAATTTCTGTGATATAATTTTCGACTGTTAGGGTAAAATTGCCCTGTGTAGTCCGTGTGTTCGTAACCATCCACACGTAAAATAAAACTAAGGAGATATACAATGGAATTATGGAATAAGATGAACAAGGTTCTGTTCATCACACAGGCTGCTATGATAGCGGCACTTTATGTAGTATTGACTGTATTTATTAACGCATTCGAT
>JAFOVD010000015.1 GCA_017392525.1 Lachnospiraceae bacterium | reverse complement strand
GCATCTGTATCAATTTGAACCGACTCAAAATAATGTGTATCCTTTAAAAGTTTGGCACTGACAGACAAGTCGTCCCGCACCTGTCTCTGAAACAAACCATAGTATATAATTGTAGTTCCTACAACTGTGGCAATGACTGCAAGAACAGCAATTGCAGCCAGTCTTTTATTGATTTTGTTTTTCATTCGATCACATAACCCACATTTCTAATGGTTTTGATTCTGGAACCATATGCTCCAAGCTTCCTGCGAAGCGTTTTTACATGCATATCAATTGTTCTTGTTTCACCTGCGTAATCGGTTCCCCAGACCTCATCCATCATTATGTCTCTGGTCAGCACAATTCCACGATTGACAATGAACAGCGACAGTAACTTATACTCTTTGTATGTTAATTCAACCGGCTTTCCATCAATGGAGACCTCATGTTTCGCATTGTTTACAATGAGCCCGTCCAGGCATAATTCTTTTACTTCATCCGATGAAGTTCTTCTGAGTAATGCTTTGACTCTTGAAATAAGTTCCATAACAGAAAACGGTTTCTTAATATAGTCATCTGCCCCATCCTCAATGCCCTTGACCAGATCCAGCTCTGATGCTTTCGCCGTCACCATGATAATCGGCAATTTCTTTGTGTCCGCTTTTCTACGCAGATGCCTTACAATCTCATTCCCGTTTTGATCCGGAAGCATGATATCAATCAGACATAAGTCGGGAATTACGTCCTCTATTTTTTTATAAAAATCCTTTGCACAACGAAATCCCAACACTTTATGTCCTGCATTCATGAGGGCAAATTCTTCTATTTCCCTTATACTGTCATCATCTTCAATAATAAAAATCAGTGCCATGATCCTACTCTGCCTTTTCCAGTTTCTTTATTTCTTTCTTCGTTAATGGATACTGTTTGAGTAACTTCTCATATTCATTATAAAACGAAGCCCGCTCTTCATCAGAAAAATTCTTATAATATTCATGTGTACTGTAATCATTATCGTAGCTCGTAATAAGCTCTAACGCAATATTGGAACAATGATCGGAAACTCTTTCCAACCCCGTCAAAATATCTTCCAGAACAAAGCCCATCTCAATTGAACTTTTTCCTTTTTTGAGCCGTTTTATATGATTCTCTTTGATCCGCTTCGTAAGAGTATCGATTACTTCCTCCAAAGGCTCTACATGTGTTGCTTTCTCATTGTCATCCTTGCAAAAGCAATCTACTGTCAACGTGCAAATATCCATCACTGCACTGTTGATTGCCGCAATTTCACGCCTTACAGGCTGTGAGAAAGATAATTCCTTCTTATGCATCTCTTTTGCCGAGTTTGCAATATCAAGGGCGTGATCGGAAATTCTTTCAAGATCACTGATACTGTGTAAAATAATCGACATGCTCCTGCTGTCTTCCACCGAGATATTCTTACTTGATAATGTCACAAGGTAGGAACCAAGTACATCTTCATATTGATCAACCACCGGTTCAAGTCTTTCAACCTCTTTTACTCCGTCAGGATTGTAATCTAAAAGAGCCTCTGTTGCCAGCCCGATGGATGTTTGAACAAGCTCTGCCATCTCTCTTGCTTTTGCCCTGCATAATTCCATCGCAAAAGCCGGGTTCTCAAGAAATCTCTCATCAATATATACATTGCTTTCTTCCGGAACTTCTTTTTCACTATCCCCTGGTATCGTAAGTTCTGCCAGTTTCACAAGACCATCAGAAAACGGGAACAGACAAATCACCGCGCCTATATTAAAAAGACTGTGAATCACAGCTATACCTGCTGCATTCGCCGATTGACCCAAAAAAGCGAAATCTACAACTGCATTTATGGAATAAAATACAACCATAAATATGGTTGTACCTATAAGATTAAAATACAAGTGGATCATAGCTGCTCTTCTTGCATTTTTATTCGCTCCAATGGAAGAGATTATGCTGGTTATGCATGTTCCAATGTTCTGTCCCATGATAATTGGAACAGCCACAGAATAATGAACGGCACCGGTCGCACATAACGCCTGCAATATACCTACAGAAGCGGATGAACTCTGGATGATTGCCGTCAGAACAGCACCAACGATCAATCCAAGCAACGGATTGCTGAATGCCGTCATCATTCTGGTAAAAGCCGGAATCTCTGCAAGTCCGGCTACGGCCCCGCTCATGGTTTCCATACCAAACATCAAAATGGCAAAGCCAAGTAATATGCCTCCTACATCCTTCTTTTTGGATTCACCCTTACTCGTCATCAAAAAAATAATGCCAAGCGCTGCAAGCACCGGTGAAAAAGAAGAAGGCTTCAGCAGCTGTAACCAAATGGTACTTCCCTTGATTCCCGTAAGGGATAACATCCACGATGTGACGGTCGTACCAATGTTAGCACCCATGATAATGCCTACCGCTTGTGACAGTTTCATAATTCCCGAATTGACAAAACCTACTACCATAACGGTCGTAGCGGATGAAGACTGTATAACAGCTGTAACTCCGGCTCCAAGCAATACTGCAAAAATCCGTTTTTTCGTAAGCTTTTCAAGTATCGCTTCCAGCTTACCACCGGCCATTTTGGAGAGTCCGTCTCCCATGACACTCATGCCATACAGAAAAAGCGATAAGCCGCCAATCATATTCAACACACTAAAAATATCCATACAAATCCCTCTCTCATTCTATTCTTCATCAATTCTTAGAATAGAATCTGTAAGTAAAATGTATGCACATAGTTATGTAAAATCTGTGTAAAATTGTGAGGCGGAAAATATTTTTATTGAAAAAGCCCTGTGAAATGATGTTCACAGGGCTTCCAGCCTAATCTACTATAAACGGATATACTCTCCTACCTCTTGGTTGGGATATTTTATACGTCTTTCCACCATACTTAATCGTATATGTTTTTCCCGGATTGCCTTTTACTACTACCGTTCCACGGCTGATTCCGGTT
>JAFOVD010000065.1 GCA_017392525.1 Lachnospiraceae bacterium | reverse complement strand
TTTATTTTAAAAAAGAATAATGAATTGAGGAACTAGATGGACAGAAAAAAGATTATTATCATAGGTTGTTCCGGGAGCGGGAAAAGTACATTTGCAAGGAGACTTCATGATGTAACGGGATTGCCAATATACCACTTAGATAATTTATTCTGGAAAGCAGATAGAACTTACATATCCAGAGATGAATTTGATGCGTGTTTGACTGAATATATGCAAGGAGATAGTTGGATTATTGATGGGGACTATTCGAGAACTTATGAGATGAGAATTGCGGCGTGTGATACAGTCATCTTCTTAGACTATGGGGAAGAAGTATGCATGCAAGGAATCACTGAGCGGGTAGGAAAAGTTCGTGAAGACATGCCATGGACAGAAGACGAGTTGGACCCTGAATTGGTGGAGATGGTTCAACAGTACGAAACACAGAATAAACTAAGGTTGCAGGAGCTCTTCCGAAAGTATCCGGAAAAAGAAGTTATAACATTTTATAATCGTGATGATGCCATGAAGTGGCTTATTAGTGAATATATGATTGTTCCGGTAGACGAAGATAACATCATGGAGGCTGCATGTATACATTCCATATCATGGCAGGAATCCCATCGTGCATTTTGCAACGAAGCGTTTATCTTAAAGCATGATGTGGAACACCAGGCAGAATATATCCGCAATAAGATTGCTAATGGCAGCAAGTTCTATATGCTCTGCGGTAAGCAACCGATGGCTGTTGTATCTATCACAGACGGATTGATGGAAGACTTGTATGTGTTGCCTGAATTACAAAGGCAAGGTTATGGCACTGCATTATTAGACTATGTAATCACCTTAATCTGTAGGGAAGGTATCACACCAACTCTCTGGATTCTAGAAAACAATTTTGGAGCAGAACGCTTATATCGCAGGAAAGGATTTGTGCCATCCGGCAAGCAGAATACTATAACCGGAAAGCTTTCGGAAAAAGAGTTTCTGTACAAAGTAATGAAGTAAGCATCGTAGAGGCTATTGCAATAGTGAAGCTCTAAAAAATTATCAAGATTTGGAGATGTTATGATGGAACTGAAAGCAAGTGAGTATAAGAGATTTGAGGATATTAAGCATGTAAGAAATGATGGGACCGAGTATTGGAGCGCCAGAGAACTTGCACCGGTATTAGAGTATTCTAAATGGGAGAATTTTCATAAAGTAATAAAAAGAGCAATGATTTCTTGTGAAAACTCAGGACACAGTATTCTTGACCAATTTCCTGAGGTCAGGAATTTGGTTGAAGGTGGCGTGGCTCCAAGGTCTAAGATTGATTATAATCTGACTCGGTACGCGTGTTATTTAATCGTTCAAAATGGTGATCCGCGTAAAGAAGTCATCGCGTTGGGACAGACATACTTTGCAATACAGACTTATCGTCAAGAGGTGGCGGACCATTTTAATCAACTTGATGAGGATAGACGACGATTAGTTGTGCGAGGAGATATAAAGCAGTGGAATCAGCTACTTGCAGAGACGGCGTATGATGCAGGAGTTATATCAAATGAGGAGTTTGCAATTTTTCAAAATGCGGGATATATGGGGTTGTATGGTGGTCTTGATGTTGATGATATTCATAATCGAAAAAAACTTGAAGTAGGGCAGAAGATTCTTGACTATATGGGCAGTACTGAATTGATTGCCAATTTATTCAGAATATCGCAAACAGAAGAAAAGCTACGCAAGGATAGAGTTGAGGGCGCTGAGAATGCTACAAGCATTCATTACAATGTTGGAAAGGAAGTAAGAAC
>JAFOVD010000064.1 GCA_017392525.1 Lachnospiraceae bacterium | reverse complement strand
TCAGCGTTCCCTTCCGGATAGAGCGTGCGCATCTGCATATCATCGGATGAAGCCGCCGCAACAAAAGAAATATAATGCTCCTTTGTCATGCTGTGGTCGATCCGCACATAATACTCATCACAGGCACGCTCGATGAATATCATATGATATTTTGCTATTTTCAGTTGCGTTCGCCCTGGTTCAATCCCCATAACCCGTATGGATCACGCTTTAACTCATTTTCATACAGCGATAACACTGACCATATATCAAAAAACATCACCTTGCAGTCTCCGATAGCCGTTTCTCTAATGAGTCCTTTTTCATAAGCCATCTCCTGGATTTTGTACCACGCCTTTACAGGCGGATGCCCTGCTTCCATAAACCACTTATCCGGAGGATACTTTCGGTTAATCTCGTCCGTCGGTTCAAATATCTTGTTTATATCATCCGGAGTTATCCCTTCCACATAATGCATTGCTGTAAGCTTATAAATATCAACGCCGAACATAAGTGCCTTGCCGCCATTCCTGATCGGATAATCAAGGCCGCCTGTCAATACCTCTTTCCCGTGCATGCCCCAGCCCGAGGTGCTTATCACATCCTGTCCGGTATAAGTATCCGGGAGTTTGCGGAATGTATCTGCAACAAGTCCCATTGCTGTTCTATCTGAGTCAGGCGGTAATACTTTTATCTTTACTGTGATCCCAAGCTTTTTATCTTCTTCGGTAAGCGGCAGTTCTCGGCTTAGCCTAAGCGCCGGCATGAAAATACTTCCTTCCTCCGTGACAATCTCTTTTAGCGTATTTATCACTGTTTCAGCTCCGCCTTCAAGTTCTCCAAAACTGCTAAGTGATGAGTGAACCTCTAATACCATGCCCTTCTCAACCCCAAGTTGAGTCAGCGCATTTTTTAGCATTTCCTTTGTGACCATGATCAGCAAAGCTCCTTTCCGGTTTTCTCTCCTCCAGTTTTAGTAAAATCAGTTTTATAACACATATTCCATCTGTACATCAAATGGCTCTTCATCTGCAATCCAGGGTATTATCTCCTCGGCATGCACGCATCCCAAGGCCTTATATGCAGCCTGAGATTCTTTTGATGAATGAGCGGAAATGTAAAGCTTTTTTGCATCATATTCCCTTGCAACCCCGGCTGCTTTCTCAAAAAGCTTTCTGCCAACTCCCATACCCCTGAATGGTTCTGATACCTGAAATGTAACAAGCTGGACATACTGTCTTTTTGTTCCTAATCTTTCCGTACCGACCGTAATATATCCTATTAAATCTGTCCCTTCAAATGCTCCATAATCTATCATATTCCCAGATAGATTATTTGCTATTGCTGATGCTTCCTCTCTGCACTTATCAAGACTCCATTCTTCTACAAACGAAATAGGCAGAAGAAGCCAATTTCCATCCACATTTCTCCAGCACTCCGTGACAACCTGATGCCTGATAAAGTTATCCAGTGAATGGGAATTAAAGTTATCTTCAGTTAGTCTCTCAACTCTTATTTCCATACCTCAATGTCCTTTATGTTTTTCTCTTTTCTTCATCTGTTTCAGTTCAAACAGCCGCTGGCTCTCAGCATCCCTTTGTTCACGGCTTCTGACTTTCCGTTCCTGCTTATTCTGTTCCTGTTGTAATTTGAGTGCCCGCTGCGATTTTGTGCCTATGC
>JAFOVD010000063.1 GCA_017392525.1 Lachnospiraceae bacterium | reverse complement strand
TCCGAGTCTTGCTGTAAATCATCTGACTTTTCTTCATTCTGAGGCTCAAAATCCGTTGAATCCTCAAAATCCAATTCATCTTCTTCAATTGATGAATCGCCTTCTTCCTCATTACCCATATCAAGGCCAAAATCAGCAGCTATTTCCTGCTCAAAATCATCTACCAGGCTTGTGCCATCATCCTCTTCGCCTTCGAGTAATTCGTCTTCAAAATCTTTTAAAAAATCGCTCTCTGAAAAAGCCTCTCGTAAGTTCTTACGAGAAACGCGACGTGGTTCATAACCAGAGATACCTGTTGCGTCCATGAAATTATCCTCAGGATTGATTCTGGTACGTCTAGCTACACGTTCTGCACGGCGTCGTTCTTCACGAGCTGCAGCATTTTTTACATTTGTCTTTGCTTCTGAGATGGAATTCAATAATCCATCTAAATAATCTTCAGAATTCGACACTATCTGTCCTCCATGTTGCCATTGTATCAAACACTATGTACATAATAAGAGGATGTGATAAAAATACCACATCCTCATATTTACCAATTTATCATTAGCTACGCTTTGCTTCGCGACGGCCTCTTTCATACTTATCTACTAAGTTATCAATAGCCTCTACTAATTTTCCGATTTCCGGTTTAGTAAGCTGAGCATCTGCACCAACTGACTCACCTTTTCTTCGGATATCATCATTGATAAGAGATGAGAAAATGATAACAGGAATATTCTTCATAGTATCATCATCTTTGATCAACTTTGTCAATCTATGGCCATCCATCTGAGGCATCTCAATATCTGTAACGATGCAGTGAACATCATCAAGAACCGTACCCTTCTTATCAAACTCAACCAGCTTATTCCACGCTTCCTGACCATTCTCATTAATCATAAGATTTGTGTATCCAGCCTTACGTAAGCACTCCTGAATCAACTTAGACAAAAGCTTAGAATCCTCAGCAATCAGGATTGGAGACTGACTACGGTCACGTTTCTCATAATTATCCATATCAGAAACCTTCAAGCCTGTCTCAGGATTGATATTAGATACAATCTTTTCAAAGTCCAAGATAACAACCAATCTGTTTTCAAGTTTTAAAATACCTGTTGATATACCCGTGTCTTCCGCACTAATTGTAGAATCCGGTGTATGAATTTCTTCCCAGGATACACGATGAATTCCAAGAACCTCATCAACATGAAAAGCCGTATCCAAACTATTAAAGTTTGTGATAAAAAATAATCCATCACTCTCTTCGTTTTCTCCATATCCAAGACACTTACGAAGATTGATAACAGAAATCATCGTATCACGTGGCATAAAGATGCCTTCAATGAAAGGATGTGAATTTGGAATTGGTGTAACTGGCTGATAAGATAGAATCTCACGAATCTTAGCTACGTTTATCCCATAATAATGATCTGCAACCTTGAATTCTAGGATTTCGAGCTCGTTCGTTCCTGATTCAAGCAAAATATTTGTGTCCATAAAATTTTTCCTCCCTTTAAAGCTCCGGCATTTCCGAAACTACTCTTCTAGTTATAACGATATGTCGTAATCTGCACCTCCAACCTTAACTTGCAGCGCTACAGATGATTCTGAACTTGCACTGCCAGTAGGCACCTGAAACAGAAGAACTGCATTCGCCGTTCCACCTGCTTCAATTGTTGACTGATACGTGGCCAAATCCATAAGTAAAATTGTCTGCTCATTTTTTGCCACTGTAGCACCATCAACAGTTACTGTAAATGAAGGATGCTTTGATAAAATATCTATCATGGTTTCTTCTGCATTAGTATTTGTCAGTTGAAACTGCATGATCAGATAATCATATCCCTTATCAGGAGTCAAAGAAAGATAATCACCCTCAACATATGATGAACTTACATTTAATCCCTGATATGAAAATGAAATACCAGGCTGCTCTAACGCAGCATCCAGTGTCACATATTTCGTTGTATCTTCAACAACATCTGTCTCTCCCTGAGATGTTGGTTCTTCTTCGGCAATATCATCAGTTGTTTCTTCGGTTTTATCTTCTTCCTTTTCATAATCCGAAGAATAAACTCTAGTAATCCCATCACCCTGCAAAGTGTTGTATTTCGAAACAACTTTACTAGCATATGACACAATTTGGTCTTCTTCTTCATCTGTCATAGAATATAGCGAAGGAATAAGTCCACAACCGGTCAATGACAATGACAAAAATGCAATTAAAAGAACGGAGATTCCTTTCTTCATACAATACTCCTTATTTTCTCTACATAGTATAACTTTATCATTGTTATTCGCAACATTCAATAAAATTTCTGTAAATTAATTGTATTATTTGTCCAATTCAAACCAAAAGACCACACCATCCTCTTTATTGTATACACCGCAGTCTTTTTTAAAGCTATCCATAACCGCTTTTACAACGGACAAGCCAATTCCACTACCGCCATACTTTCTTGTACGAGCCTTATCAACCTTATAAAATTTTTCCCACAAATGATCCATGTTTTCTTTCGCAATTGGATCTCCTGTATTAAAAACTTCAACTCGTATATCTTTTTCTCGATTTTGTATGGAAATTCTGACTTCTTTCTCATTTTTCGCATAATGGATTGCATTTGTCAGATAATTTGAAATAACCTGCTCTGTAAAAAACTCATCTGCCCAAACATAAATCGAATCAGCCTCATCAAAAATCAATGTCGTCTCATACTGATCCGCCATGACCTTAGTCTGATTTATAACGCCCTGAATAAGCTCAACAATATTGAAGTGTTCCATATTCAAAGTGCTTTTACCATATTCCAGCTGATTTAGCGAAAGCATTTCCTTAACCATGCGATTCATCTTCTTTGATTCATCAATAATGACATCACAATAGTATTTCACATCTTCCGGATCGGAAATAACACCGTCAACAAGACCCTCTGCATATCCTTGAATCAAAGCAATCGGCGTTTTCAGTTCATGTGAAACATTCGACAAAAACTCCTTACGCATGGTTTCATTCTTGTCTCGAATTTCGATGTCATGCTGAAGTTCAAGATTCGCCTCTTTCAATTCTCGAATCGTTTCCTCCAGACGTCCGGAAAGAGTATTCATATGTTGACCAAGAATGTCCACTTCGTTACCATTTCTACGGGGATAAAAACGGGACTCAAATTCCAGATTCGTCATCTTTGTAGAAATATCAGTCAGTTCCAAAATTGGTCTACTGATTCTCTTTGATAGAAATTCAGCCAACAACAGACTTATCAGAATTGCCATAAGACCAATTACCAACAGAAACTTATTTGTCACATTAACGGATTCATTGATGGCTTCCATTGCGCATCGAATCATCACAAGATTACCATCACTAAACGATCCCCAAAGCACAAGATAATCGCCGTCTATTCTAGAATCATGCTGTTTCTCCAGAATATAATTATCTGTCGATTCAATGATATCTGCATTACTACTCGTATCTCCGCTTCCATAATTAAAAATCGCCTGTAACAGCTGATTTACCATGAAAATATCTTCATTCGAATTATGTGAAGACAAAAGTACAGTACCGTCTGATGAAACCACCAGTATAGACAAATTGTTGGTTGAACACATCTTTTCAAATGTTACCCAATAATTTGCATCATAGATAGTTCCTTCTTCTGTGGCCTTGCTAAGTTCGTTATAGGCCTTTGTCATCGTATCTTGTTTATTTTTTGTATAGACCGATTCCAGGAAAATAGAATTCATCGCAAAAACAAGAATGACCACCGCAACTACGATGATCATCATGTAAAGTGCCAACTGCCTGCTGATTCTACCCCGGCGAAATCTAACACTATTATTCTGCTTCAAATTTATACCCCATTCCCCAGATGGTCTTGATATAGTTGCCCTTATCACCCATCTTACTTCTTAACTTCTTTACATGCGTATCAATTGTTCTGGCATCGCCAAAATAATCGTAATTCCATACATTATTGAGAATGGTATCTCTGGATAACGCAATACCTCTATTCTGAATAAAATAAGCAAGCAACTCAAATTCTTTCACAGAAAGAGAGATTTCCTCACCGTCAATTTTAACCACATGGGCATCAATATCCAATGTAATTCCACCAATTTCTGTTGCATTAGAACTTTCTACAGATTCTTCTGTTTGAGAGCGACGGATAACTGCACCAACGCGAGCAACTAAAATCTTTGGGCTAAAAGGCTTTGCTATATATTCATCTACGCCAATATCAAACCCCTGAAGTTCATCATCTTCATCCGCCTTTGCAGTGAGCATGATAATCGGAAGTTTAGAAGTCTTTCGAATTCTCTTTGCCACCTCAAAACCATCCATTTTAGGCATCATCACATCCAGAATAATCAGCTTTAAATCCGGATTTGTATCAAACTGATTTAATGCCTCTTCTCCATCAGCTGCTTCAATTACGTTATATCCTTCTTTAATCAGGAAATCACGTACTAACTTACGAATTCTATCCTCATCATCTACTACCAAAATCTTACCTGTCATGTCAATCTCCTACTTTAATTGTTAATCCCCTGTATTGGTATTAGTCGTTTCAAGCGCTCGTTCTCTCTCATTTATGTCCAACTCTCGTTTATTTAATTCCTCTTCCCATGAAGAGTACTTATCAATAATCTTATTCTCATAATTAATGATTGTCGGACTATCTGTTGTTGACAAAATATAGAACATGCCACCAATAGTCAACAGAAAAACTATACAAATGATGGCAGCGTAATGAAAATAGCTTTTATACTTTTTCATTTGTAGCTGCAATTCAGAAGCATCCTCACCCTGCTTTCCCTTGACTGTCTTTTTTTCATTCGCCTTCTTTGATTTTCGGGAAATCTCCGGCTCATCCATCTTCAACACCGTATTTAATACCGGTGCCGGAATTGGAGGGATTTTAGAATCGTCAAATGAACTTGAACTCAAAAGATATTTTTGCAATGTACGAAGATAATCAATCCCAACTTGTGTCTTAAAAAAACGTTGCTGAATCAAACTACAGTACAAATTCAGTAGTTTTTTTTCATCACCTGATTTTATCTGACTATCAATATACTTGATTGCGGAAAGTTCCTTCTCTGCAATCACTGCCTCTTCTTCTGTAAAATTAAATCCATTAACCTCTTTAAATCCTTGTGACATAAACGTTCTCCCACTTCATCATTATAAAAAAGTTACCACAAATTTAAGAATGGTGCAAACGAACATTACATATTATTTTAAAGCCGCAATTATTTCCGCACGTTCTGACATGATTTTTTGGAAAATGGCACTATTGCCTTCTTCCGATGCATTGTCCGGATGATACTGTTTAACAAGAGATCGGTACTCCTTCTTTAAAACAGTCAAATTCCGATGTGCTTCTTCGGAAAACCAGCTTCCTTCATATGGAGTTTTCACCGTAACATCAAATGAAATATCATCATAATCTGTATACTTGTGGAACTTTCTCTTCTCTTCTTCCTCCTTTTTATTTCCGTAGACAGATTCAAACTGCATAGCCTCTCTATCCGTCCACTGATACAAAACATCCTCGAGTTTCACATGCTTCGAAGACACAATTCCCTGCTTCCACTCATAATAAGAGTAATTAAATTCCTGCTCGATATTTGTAATAAAGAAATGTTGCTCATCTCGATACAGTCTCCATTCGGAAATTGTACCTGTAAGAATATGAAACAAACTGTCGCTGTTTTCATAAACTCTCATCAAATACTTTGCAAAATCATTGCCACTCTCAAATATATGAACAGCTTTTAATCGGTTTTTCTGTAACGTCGTAGCGATCAAATCGGAAAGCTCACGCTCCATATCTGCTTTAGCAAGCTTATACTCCAGCACTGCAGATTCATTTCCAAGTTTTTCATTAATATAAATCTTCTGTTCCAACTGCTTTATCGCTTTTTGAATAGGCTTTGCCATCTTAGAAGTTTTTAGAAAAATCCGTCTTAAGAAATGAGGATTTTCATAGAGTATTGACGCAACAAAATTAAAGTCATACAAAATCCGATTCTCCTCATTCTGTATATGCGAAAAATCATAATCGCTCCAATCTCTCATCTCCAAAATAGTATCCACTGCCTTCGTATTACGAAGAATCAGAGCATAATGAAGAGGCGTAAGATACAAGCTATCCACCCAGGCAAGTTCCGGAAGTTTCACCTCTTCTTCGGAAATAATACGATTGTATACGTTACTCATTCGTTCATTTTTATACTTTGCAGAAAAACACATAATCTCCCATACGCATTTTTCGCCAACCCTTCTTGAATAATCGTTTAAAATCTTATGTAAATACAGATTATCCTCCATTCGAATACAAAGATAAGAAAGGATAATCGCCTCCTGATTAGACAAGAGGTTTTTATTTCTAAGCGCACTGTATGAACCTACCAGATTCTGTGTTATATACAGCGCATATGGATTCGAAATATCTCGTACAAATGACTCAAAAAAAAGTTCTTCCGGATGCCTTAATTGGTGAATAAGTTCCGAGCGAACCCGCTTTTCCTCCAGGGTATTTATATATTTATCATATGCAACACAATCACATCTCCGATAACAATTCTCTGCTCGAACATAATATGTTTCCGCCTCATAGAACTTCGTGTCCTCAATAATAGCTAAAAGACTTTCTGATTTTCGTCCCAGTATTCCCGTCTCATGAAAGGACTTTCGGACAAGTGTTAACGCATTGGCAATGGCAATCTCATACTGCCTCTTTAATTGAGATGCTACAGACATAAGATTTGTCTGAAAAACACCCAAGAGATGCAAAAGTTCCCGGCCGGTACTAGAGTTACCTGACTGCTTTGGGAATACAGTAACATCTCTCTTCTTACTAATTCCGATTATCGGGCACCCCGGCGCTTCCTGCATGAACACAAAGTCACATAACATAGTGAGCATAATCGGTTCTTCATAGTTATTATAAGTATAAATACATCGGTCTGTAATAACCGTGGATGACAATACGTTTTTCTGATCCAACGGTGCAACAACTAAGATATTCTCATTCTTTGGAATCTTATAATGCTTACGTATTTCCGGTCGGTCTTCTCCAAATAATAAATGAGAATAAATCTTCTTATTCTCTTTTAAAATATTTGATAAATCTGACATAATTCCCCACCTACTAAACTACCAACATACCTGTTCCATTATAACATCGGAACACCAAATATGGTATCGTTATAATAGACAAAATACTATCTGTAGTGTTATAAACAGGATTTCAATAATAAAATCTCGACCTTATAACCTCACTTTACAACACATATGCAAATAATTATAATTAATTACTGGTGAATTTATTCACAAAACACATTTTTAAAGGAGTAGATTATGTACTTATTAGCTGGTATCGGCATCTTATGGATTCTTATCTGCATTTCTTTTGCAGTATTAGAAATCGTTGCCGCATGTAAATTATTCACAAAAATTGGAAGACAGTGGTGGGAAGCAATTATTCCTTTCTACAACCTCTATCTTATGGCAGAAAAGATATTTGGTAACGGATTATGGTTCCTGATATACTTCGCCTCTATCGTTCCTATTATTGGCGGAATCGTAGTATTGTTATTTACAATCATTTTTATGCTTCGACTTTCTCATTCATTTGGACAGGGAACAGGATTTGCCGTAGGATTAATCTTTTTATCCCCAATCTTTATGATGATTCTTGCTTTTGGAGATTCACAGTTCACTCCACTTGCGCCATTTGATATTGCAAGACCTTTTGATTTTGTTTATGCAGGTTATAACGGAAATAACCAGTACACTAACAATCAGTACACTAACAATCAGTACGCTAACAACCAATATGCTAACAATCAGTATGCTAACAATCAGTATGCTAACAATCAGTATGCTAACAATCAGTATGTAACTTCCGATCAGGTGGCTTCTACTACAACAAATGAATCCGGAAACGACACTTCATTTTGTAAGAACTGCGGTGCTGCATTAAAGCCGGGACAGAACTTCTGTACAAATTGCGGAACAAAAAGAGATTAATTAATAATAACTATAAAAAGTACCGATACATGTCTAATTTAGATATGTATCGGTACTTTTCATTTACCCAATACCGCATTCATGCTACCGGTCCTATAACCGCATAAATCCAGTGTCACATATAAAAAACCAATTTCTCGAAATCGCTGATATACTCTCTCTCTCATAGAATCTTCTGCCAGCCTCTGAATATCCGCTGGATTCACTTCGATTCTAGCCATTTTTCCATGCATCCTTACCCGTTCTTCCAAAAAACCATTTTCAATAAGAAATTGTTCTGCTTCATCTATCATATGAAGCTTTTCTTTTGTTATTTCTTCTCCATAGACAAATCGCGATGCCAAGCAAGCATATGAAGGTTTACTCCAGGTTCTAAGACCAAACTCTTTAGAAAGCATCCTAATATCATGCTTGGTTAGGTTACATTCACGCAATGGACTACATACCGAGAGTTCCTCTATTGCCTTAAGCCCCGGACGATAATCCCCCAAATCATCAACATTAGACCCTTCTGCAACATACTTTATACCATTTTCTTTTGCGATTTTCTTTATATCCGTAAAAATTTCTTTCTTACAATGATAACAACGATCCGGAGCATTTAATCGATATTGTTCAATTTTAAGCGGATTCACATTGCATGTTATATGGCGAACTCCAATGTCATCACAAAAATCTATTGCTCCCCCTATTTCTCTTTCCGGAACAGAACCGTCAACCGCAGTAACAGCAATTGCATTCTCTCCAAGTACTTCATGAGAAATAAAAAGAAGAAAAGAAGAATCCACCCCACCGGAAAAACCAATCGCTACCGATCCAAGTTCTTGAAGATAAGTCTTTAGTTTCTCCAGTTTATTATGCAATTCAATGTCCATGTTTTTATTACCCCCTACATAATAAAATTCATATTCAACATATCATATATTGCACGAACCATCCATAAATAATCTAATCTATCTCACTCTTAGAAAAAGTAAAGGTTCTTAAAAATCTTCTTGCTCTATCTGTTTTTGGTTTTTCAAAAAACTGTTCTACCTCACGTGTCTCCTCGATAATCTCGCCTTCATCAAAAAACACTATTCTATCTGCAATAGCTCTGGCAAAAGCCATCTCGTGAGTAACAATAATCATTGTAGATCCTGACTTTGCAAGTTTTAACATTGTATGTAAAACCTCCTGCACCATTTCAGGATCAAGCGCAGCAGTGACTTCATCAAAAAGAATAATTTCAGGATGCATAAGAAGTGCTCTTACAATTGCAACTCTCTGCTTTTGTCCACCAGATAACTGTCTCGGGAAGAACTCTTCCTTACCAGCAAGCCCTACTTTAGCCAATAACTTTTGTGCTTCCTCCTTCACCTCTTCTTTATCTCTTTTTTGTACTTTTACAGGAGCAAGCAGTAGGTTATCTATCACATTTTTATGTGGAAACAACTCATATGACTGGAACACCATTCCAATCTTTTGTCTGATTTTAGAGATATCCCTGCTCTCCGCTTCAACCGGAGAGCCATCAATTGCTATCTCTCCTCCCTGAATCTTCTCAAGCCCGTTTAAACATCGTAAAAAAGTACTTTTGCCGCATCCGGATGGTCCTATAATAACGACAACTTCTCCCTGTTTAACTGATAAATTAATATCCTTTAATACAACATTATCGCCATAAGCCTTCTGCAAATGCGTAACTTTTAATAATTCACTCATTATGCCCACCTTTTTTCCAAATATACACTAAATCTACTGATTGGCCAGCAAACTATAAAATACAATAAAAATACTACGGCAAAAACACCAAATGCCGCATTTGGAGAAGAATTTCTATTCGCCTCCACTATCTGCTGAGCAATCTTTAGAACCTCTACTATACCAATCATCATCACCAACGAAGTGGTTTTTATCATTCTTGTAATTAAATTAATCGACAATGGAATCAGTCGTCTTATGGTCTGCGGAAAAATAATATAATAATATGTTTGAAACTTATTCATTCCCAACGCATAAGCCGATTCAAACTGTATTTTCGGTATACTTTTAATAGACCCTCTTACTAAATCTCCCATTTCGGCAGTTCCCCAGAAGACAAAAACAAAAATCGCTGCAGCCTCAGCAGAAATATCCCACTGAAATACTCTTGTAGTTCCAAAATATACAATAAAAAGCAAAACCATCTGCGGCATAATTCGAACTATTTCCAGGTAGGTTTTTAAAACAATCTTCACAATTCTGTTTCTGACCGTCATGAACATACCGACCACTGTACCAAGTACAATGCTGAAGGCGACAGATATCATACTAATTTCAACGGAAATCCATAAGCCCTGTAGAAGTCGAACAAAATTTGTTCCTTTAAAAAGTACATCAATCCCCAAACTGTCCATATCGCATCCTCCTCTCTAAAATCGTTCCCAATATAGAGATAGGAAGAAGCATAATCAGATAAAAAACAACAAGTAAAAATAAAGCTTCTATTGTTTTTGCATACATTCCTATCAAGTCTTTTGCCGTAAACATCAAATCCATCAAACTGATAGTTGAAAAGACAGACGTCTCTTTTAAAAGAAAAATTACATTAGCCAAAAGTCCCGGCACACTAACTGATATTGCCTGAGGTAAAATAACATGCCATAGAGATTGCATTTCATTTAGTCCTAAGCTCGCCGCACTCTCCCGCTGTATCACCGGAATAGATTCCAGTCCACTACGAATCGTTTCAATCATATATGCGCCGCCTAATAGCCCAAGTCCAAGCGTTCCACACACTTCAGCACTTAATACAATACCGATTTTCGGTAAAGCAAAGTATATAAAAAACAATTGCACCAAAAGAGGTGTATTTCGAAAAATTTCTATGTATATTCCAATAAACGTCTTAAGAATTTTAATCCTAAAATAAAGGATAGCAGAGCCTATTAGTCCTATGAATAGGCTCACTAATATGCCCTGCCATCCAATTTTTAAAGTTAATAACAATGCATTCTTATATAATGGAATATATTCGTTAATAACATTAAAATCCATTATTATTTAGTTCCTTCAACCACCAAAGTTTCTTCATAATCCGCACCATAAGTATCGAGAAGTGTTTCCTCATAGTCCTTATGGAAGAACTGCTGAGAACCAAGTGTCTCTAATTCTTCATTCAGCCATTTTAAAAGTGTTTCATTTCCCTTTGTTACAGCTGGTGCGATTGTATCCTGTTCTCCAAGAGATGCAATACCTACCTTGTATCCAGGGTTTTCATTTGCAAAGGCAATTACTTCTGTATTGTCATTTGCCCATGCAACACCGTTACCATTTTCAAATGCTGTCTTGGCTTCAGCATATGCATCATACTTCTGAAGCTTGATATTTGGATAATTCTTTGTAAGATATGTCTCTGCTGTAGTTCCAGAAATAACAATTACCTCATCATCATCTTTCAAATCATCTAAGCTTGTTACAACTGCATTCTCAGGAGAAACCACACCAAGTGCTACATTCATATAAGGATTTGCAAAATCTACTTCCTGAGCTCTTTCTTCTGTCACTGTAAAGTTTGCAAGAATAATATCAACCTTACCTGTCTGTAAATATTCAATACGATTTGCAGCTTCTGTTGACACATAATTAATCTTTACTCCAAGATCCTTACCGATCTGCTCTGCAAGGTAAACATCGTATCCGGCATAGTCACCATTTTCATCTACATAACCAAATGGACTCTTATCTGAAAATACACCTATATTAATTGTTCCGCTTTCCTTAATTTCATCTAATGTTCTATATGAAGCACTATCAGAATCCTTAGAGCTATTTTCTGATGCACTAGCTGAACCGCATCCGGTAAAAGCCGCCGCAACAACACTTAAAACCAATAAACCACTGACTACTCTTCTTAAAAACTTTCTCTTCATAGTCTTACCCTCTTTCCTTTTTTCTTGTTATTTTGAATAACTGATTGCAAGTTTAAACCTATTTGCCTATCGTGTCAATAGGTTTATAATTGATATAATCTATATTCAGTTATCGAATAATTTTATAACAAATCATTTGTATTACCCATCAACCTATCATATAATAGTGGAAATCCTAATAGAGAGAGAAATATAACGAATTTACAATTAGAGGAGAGATATATGTTTAGTACAAAAGGAAGATATGCATTAAGAGTAATGATTGATTTGGCTCAACAACAAAGTGATTCTTATATTCCATTAAAAGATATCGCCAATCGCCAAAACATCTCCAAGAAATATCTTGAAGCCATTGTTAAGACTCTTGTTCAAGGAGGTCTGGTTGCCGGAATGAGTGGCAAAGGCGGCGGCTATAAATTGACGAAAAAGCCTGACGAATATTCTGTTGGAGAAATCATTGAATTAATGGAAGGCTCCCTTGCACCGGTTGCCTGTTTGGATGCATGTGCAAAAGAATGCGAAAGAAAAGATATTTGCAACACTCTTCCTATCTGGACTGAATTCTATATGTTAGAAAAAGATTTCTTCTATGGAAAAAAATTAAGTGACTTACTTAAATAAAAAAAGAGTTCGCTATTTAGCGAACTCTTTTTTAGTGGACTAGGCGGGAATCGAACCCGCGTCCAAAAACCCATTCCCTGTTCTTCTACGAGTGTAGTTTATCAATTAACATTCCCTCCGCTATCCGGGGACAAACACCCTGATAACTTTAGTAGCTTCATAATACGCCCAATAACTCAAAGCTTTGCTATTGTCGTTTCCTACAGTTTCGAAGCCTGGGTCCTAATGTGTAGGTCCACTAGGTCAGACTGCAGCAACTAGGCTGCGAATGCTAAATTATTATCTTCAGCGTTTAATTTTAATTTGGAATTTAACGCATCGCCCTGCGACTCGCTTCACCAGCTTCAAGATCCCTGTCGAAACCTTTACTAGCCCGTATACAGCACAAATTATTATAAATAACTGTGCCTCTCTGGTCAAGAATTTCTCATCTTAAATTCTCTCTCAACTTCACGCTTCATATCCTTCTTTGCGATATCGTTTCTCTTATCATAGAGCTTTTTACCTTTTGCCAATGCAATATGCATCTTTACAAGGCTCCCTTTAAAATAGATATCGACAGGAACAAGAGTATATCCCTTCTCCTTCATCTTCTGCTGAAGTTTTAATATTTCACTTTTATGCATAAGAAGCTTTCTTGTGCGAAGTGGGTCTTTATTAAAGATATTACCCTTCTCGTATGGCGAAATATGCATTTGCACAATATAAACCTGCCCGTTTTCAATTCGAACAAAAGCCTCTTTAATTGAGCACTTTCCCATACGGAGCGATTTTACTTCAGTACCCACCAACTCGATTCCAACTTCGTAAGTCTCTTCCAGGAAATAATCATGCCTGGCTTTTTTATTGTTGGCGATTAATTTACCACCATCTTTTTTCATGTTTTACCCCTCCTGTAATGTAAAATCGACAGTTCTGGCATCTTTATCTGCCGCTTCCACTCTAACAGTTACCTTCTGACCTAAAGTATAACGTTTACCGGATGCCTTTCCTACCAATTCATAAGATTCTTCATAAAAATCATAGAAATCATCATTCAAAGTTGAAACATGAACAAGACCTTCAATGGTATTTGGTAATTCTACATAGAGTCCCCACTCAGTGATTCCGGAAATAACCCCTGTGTATGTCTCGCCAATGTGCTCTTCCATAAACTCGGCCTTTTTCATCTTCTCAACTTCACGTTCCGCATCATCTGATCTGCGTTCCAATTCACTTGTCTTTGTAGCGACTACCGGAAGTAATGACTGGTAATGCATTCTTCTCTTCTCATCCATACGACCGCGAAGGCAATCCTTGATAATTCGATGAATCTGCAAATCCGGGTATCTACGAATCGGAGATGTAAAATGACTATAGTATTTTGCAGCAAGACCAAAATGCCCTATATTCTCCGGTGTATATCTGGCCTGTTGCATCGCACGAAGCGTCAATTTTGTAGCCATTGGTTCCTGTGGAGTACCCTGCATTTCACTTAAAACCCTTTGAATTTCTTTTGGAGTAATGTCCTTTGGTCTATCCTTTAGTGTCACGCCAAACTTACCCAAAAATACAGCAAGTGCTTCGATTTTTTCTTCATCCGGCTTTGCATGTGTTCTATACAAAAATGGAATCTCTCGTAAATCGAATTCTTTAGCCACTGTTTCATTGGCAAGAAGCATAAAATCTTCTATCAATTTATTTGCAATTGAACGTTCATATGGAACAATATCCTGTAATTTCCCATATTCATCCATTACAAGATGAGATTCTGCAAAATCAAAATCAATTGCTCCACGTTTCTCACGTTCTGAACGAATCAGAAGAGAAACCTTTTCCATTAATTTAAACATAGGAACAAGTTTCTTATACTTTGAGATTTCTTCCTTATCTTTGTCCACAAGAATCTTCTTAACAGAAGTATATGTCATTCTGCGATCAACATTAATCACAGATTCACAGATTTCATGCTTAATAACCTGACCCTTGCGATTCAACGTCATAATACAGCTTAACGCAAGTCTATCCTCTCCCTGATTCAACGAACACATACCATTGGACAGTTCTACCGGAAGCATAGGAATAACACGATCTGCAAGATATACGGATGTACCTCGTTTTAAAGCCTCTTTATCAAGTGCACTTCCTTCCTGCACATAGTTACTTACATCAGCTATATGAACACCAAGAACATAATGAAATCCCTTTCTCTGAAGAGATACCGCATCATCCAAGTCCTTGGATTCTTCTCCATCAATTGTCACCATCGTAACATTTCTCAGATCTTTTCTGCCAACGCAATCTGCTTCTGTTACCGGCTTAGCAACACGCATAGCCTGAGACAGAACTTTCTCAGGAAACTCACTCGGAATATCTCTGGATTTAACCACTGATAATATATCTACTCCTGGCTCGGAAACAAATCCAAGAATCTCTGTAATTACACCCTCAGGTTTCTTACCAGGCTTACCAAATTTTGTTATCTGGCACACAACCTTCTGACCAGCCTTTGCATTCATGGATTTTCCCTGGGGAACAAATATATCCTGCGTAATACGTTTATCGTCGCAAACCACAAATCCAAAGTTATCCGACGCCTCATATGTACCGACAGCCATACTGATCTGGTGATCTTCTATCTCAATAACTTCCGCCTCAACACGTTTTCCCGGTTCTTGTGAAGGGAGTACACGTATTTTTACCAAATCCTGATGAAATGCATTCATGGTATTACTTGCACCAATAAAGAAATCATCTTCGTATCCTTCAACTGTAACAAAACCGAATCCCTTTGGATGAGCAGTATATACACCAGACAAAATCTTGGCATTCTTCAATGCCTTTTTTGAAACTGCTTTCTTCTTTACTGACTTTTTAAATGATTTATTAACAGTCTTTTTAGCCGGCTTTTTAACAGATTTTCTACCGGAAGACGCAAACGGTTTCATGGTCTTATGTTTTTTCTTTTTATTTTTGTTTTGTAACTTCTTATGTTCTGACATGTAAACTCCTAACGAATAAAAAAGGGGTCATCATCAGATGACCCCGATAAATATTGCTTCCTCTAGAAACTTCCAATATTAAGAACTGCTGCAAGAACGAAGAACAAGATAACAAGTACACTTGTTAAACGAACCAGAACACCCTCACGTGAATGTTTCTTATTTCTATTCCAGTAAGATTCATTATTGGATGTCTGTCCACTAATGGAACCAAGCCCCGCCTGCTTACCTTCCTGGAAAAGAATTATAATGGAAACCGCAATAGATACCACGATAATTACAATTGTTAAAATTGTCTTTAAAACGGTCATAATAAGTAAAACCTCCTATTGTTGCCTTTTCGCAATCTTTTCCTATAGTATCACAGACTACCTGAAATTTCAATAGTCATGCCTGACCCATAGAAGAACATGAATTAATATGCAATACCCTGTGCAAGCATTGCATCACATACCTTTTCAAATCCGGCAATATTTGCACCAACTACTAAGTTGCCTTCAAATCCATACTTCTTAGCTGCATCATCACATGCATGGAAAATATTCTGCATAATTCCCTGAAGTTTTTCATCAACCTCTTCAAAAGTCCAATGAAGTCTTTCAGAATTCTGAGACATCTCTAATGCAGATGTTGCAACACCACCAGCATTGGAGGCCTTACCAGGAGCGAATAATACGCCAGCATTCTGGAATGCAATTGTAGCCTCTGGAGTAGTTGGCATATTAGCACCTTCTGCAACTGCAATAACACCGT
Organism: Lachnospiraceae bacterium; assembly: GCA_017392525.1. Taxonomy (GTDB): domain Bacteria; phylum Bacillota; class Clostridia; order Lachnospirales; family Lachnospiraceae; genus FD2005. Next base: position 6,933 of record JAFOVD010000063.1, on the reverse strand, counting down.
TAGCAATAAGAGCCTTTGCTCCATCTTCATCTAACTCGTTCTGTGTAGCACATGGAAGTGCAATATCACACTTTACAGTCCAGATGTCTCTACATCCCTCATGATATTCACCTGAAGCTACGCGATTAGCATATTCTTTGATACGTCCACGCTCAACAAGCTTAATCTGCTTCACAACATCAAGGTCAATTCCATTAGGATCATATATATAACCATTAGAATCAGACATAGCGACTACTTTCGCACCAAGCTGTGTAGCCTTTTCATTGGCAAAGATTGCAACATTTCCTGAACCGGAAACAACAACAGTCTTGCCTGCAAAACTATCATCCTTTAAAGACTTAAGCATTTCCTGTGTATAGTAACAAAGTCCATAACCTGTAGCCTCTGTACGTGCAAGAGAACCGCCATAAGAAAGTCCCTTACCTGTTAATACACCTGTAAATTCATTTCTAAGTCTCTTATACTGTCCATAAAGGAAACCAACTTCTCTAGCTCCAACACCGATATCACCGGCAGGAACATCTGTATCAGCACCAATATGCTTAGATAATTCAGTCATAAAACTCTGGCAGAATTTCATAACTTCACGATCAGATTTTCCCTTAGGATCAAAATCAGAACCACCTTTACCACCACCAATTGGTAAGCTGGTAAGACTGTTCTTAAAAATCTGTTCAAAACCTAAGAACTTAATAACAGAAAGGTTAACAGATGGGTGGAAACGAAGTCCTCCCTTATAAGGTCCGATTGCAGAGTTAAACTGAACTCTGTATCCACGGTTAACCTGAACCTTGCCATTGTCATCAACCCAAGGTACACGGAACATAATAATACGCTCAGGTTCAACGATTCTCTCGATGATACCTTCTTCCTGAATCTTTGGATTTGCCTCAACAACCGGTTCAAGAGATACCAAAACCTCTTCCACTGCCTGTAAGAATTCCTTCTGCTCAGGATTTCTTGCAGCCAAACCTTCGTAAACTTCCTTCAAGTAAGTGTTCTTAAATGTAAATGACATTTATCTTTCTCCTTCCTTTTCCCTGTTGCTTCCCACAACATAATTTATTCCTAACGAGAATAATTATACATTTATCTCCGCCTTAATGCCAATAATATCTTTATTTTTTTCAAGTACAGGTTTTACTTCATCACGAAGATAAACCTCAACCTGACGAGGTGAGCGTCCGACATACTTGGCAGGATCCATCGTCTTTTCTAAATCTTCCAATGAAAGACCAAACTTAGGATCTTCGGAAATTAACTCTAATAAATTATTCTCTAACCCGTTTTCCTTTACATTTGCTCCAGCCTTCATTGAGAGCTGACGGATTTCTTCATGCATTTCCTGACGGTTGCCACCATTCTTTACAGCATCCATCATAATGTTCTCAGTTGCCATAAATGGAAGTTCACTACGAAGTCTCTTTTCAATAACTTTTGGATAAACAACCAGTCCATCAACAACATTTAATACTAAATCCAAAACACCATCAGTAGCCAGGAATCCTTCTGCAATAGAAAGTCTCTTATTTGCAGAATCATCCAAAGTTCTCTCAAACCACTGAGTAGCTGATGTAATGGCAGGGTTCAAAGCATCAATCATAACATATCGAGAAAGGGATGCAATACGCTCAGAACGCATTGGATTTCTCTTATAAGCCATTGCACTAGAGCCAATCTGATTCTTTTCAAATGGTTCTTCCACCTCTTTAAGATGCTGAAGTAATCTGATATCATTGGACATCTTATGTGCTGAAGCCGCAATTCCAGCAAGAATATTACATACTCTTGTATCAACCTTTCTTGAATATGTCTGTCCGGAAACCGGCATACATTTCTCAAAACCCATCTTCTTGGCAATCATAGGATCAATCTTATCAATTGTTTCATGATCCCCCTGGAACAACTCAAGGAAACTAGCCTGTGTACCTGTTGTACCCTTGGATCCAAGCAGCTTTAATGTACTGAGAACATAATCAAGGTCCTCTAAATCCATCATAAATTCGTTAATCCAAAGGGTTGCACGTTTACCAACAGTTGTTGGCTGCGCAGGCTGAAAATGTGTAAATGCCAATGTAGGAAGGTCTTTATTCTTCTCAGCAAACTGTGCCAGCTCATAAATAACATTCACCAGCTTCTTACGAACCAGCTCCAATCCTTCCTTCATAATAATCATATCTGTATTATCACCAACATAGCAGGATGTTGCACCAAGATGGATAATACCGGCAGCCTTTGGACACTGCTGTCCATAAGCATATACATGACTCATAACATCATGGCGAACCTCTTTTTCTCTTGCTCTTGCTACATCGTAATTAATATCATCCTGATGCTCTTTCATCTCGTCGATCATTTCCTGTGTAATTACAGGCTTACCGTCTTCATTTAAGCCAAGTTCCATCTCTGTTTCCGCTAAAGCAATCCAGAGTCTTCTCCATGTACGAAACTTCTTGTCTTCCGAAAAGATATACTGCATTTCCTTACTTGCATATCTTTCTGAAAGTGGGCTAATATAACGATCTGTATTTTCCATGATGTTTTCTCCTTCAATATCTATTTCTCATATTCTCCACGAATATCCTCTGTTGGAGGATCCACCGGGTAACTTCCATTAAAGCAACCCTTACATATTGGCAACCCGTCTACAAGGGACTCTAAACGTTCCAGGGACAAGTATCCCAAACTATCTGCACCGATAATCTTACGAATATCTTCTATAGAGCGATTATAAGCAATCAACTGCTTTCTAGCAGGCACATCTGTACCGAAATAGCATGGCCATAAAAACGGAGGAGAACTTACTCTCATATGAACTTCCTTTGCTCCCGCTTCTTTTAACATACCAACAATACGATCTGATGTTGTTCCTCGAACAATCGAATCATCAATCATAATAATACGTTTGCCCTGAACAACCTCTCGAAGCACATTCAGTTTTACCTGCACGGATGATTCTCGATTACTCTGCTTTGGTTTGATAAAGGTACGCCCAACATATGTATTTTTAACAAACGCCGTACCATACGGAATACCGGATTCCAATGAATAACCCATGGCAGCTGCATTTCCAGATTCAGGGACACCAACCACCAAATCGGCTTCAACAGGTGAATCCTGAGCAAGGAAACGACCCGCTTTAATTCTCGAATCATGAACAGAGATACCATCTATATAACTGTCCTGTCTTGCAAAATAGATGTATTCAAAAATACATCTGCCCTGCTTCTCTTTAGGTAAACAATGCGATGTGTCGGAAACAAGTCCCTCTTCCTTGGAAATCGTAACGATTTCTCCCGGCAGTACATCTCGTACAAATTCTGCACCGACAGTATCCAGCGCACATGACTCTGACGCAAGAATATACGCATTATCGCGCTTGCCGATACAAAGAGGTTTAAAGCCGTGTGGATCACGCATACCTATCAGTTTTCTTGGGCTCATAATTACCAGAGAATATGCACCCTTGAGGTGCTCACTTGCTCGTCCAACCGCCTCTTCAACGCTATGGCTCTTCAGACGTTCTCTTGCAATATAATACGCAATAGTTTCTGAATCAATAGTTGTCTGGAAAATTGCACCTGTCTGTGACAATTCTTCTCTGAGTTGATTTGCATTAATCAAATTTCCATTATGCGCAAGTGCAAGTGTACCCTTAACATAGTTCAGTACCAGTGGCTGCGCATTAGCAATTGTAGATTCACCCGCTGTTGAATAACGAACATGACCTACACCAATATTTCCCTTTAATTCTTCTACCTGATTACCAACGAACACTTCATTAACAAGTCCCATTCCTTTATAGGAATTTACCTTGCCTTTTGGTCCTTCTGTATCAGATACTGCAATACCACAACTCTCCTGGCCTCTATGCTGAAGCGCAAATAAACCATAGTAGATTGTAGATGCCACATCGGCATCATCAAAATCATAAATACCGAAAACGCCACATTCTTCATGTAAATCGTCAAATGGTGTTTCTTTTTCAAATCCTAACATGTATCTCTTCTCCTATTTATTAGACAAGTGTAATTATACTTATCTAGTAAATGGCTTTCCAGTCAAAAGTGAAAATGCTTCCTTATATTTTTCAATTGTTTTTTCAATTACATCATCCGGAAGCAGATAATCGCTTTCTGGGTTTGCCTTTAACCAATCGCGTACGAACTGTTTATCAAAGGATGGCTGACCCTGACCTGGCTTATAACCGTCTTTTGGCCAAAATCTAGAGCTATCCGGTGTAAGCATCTCATCTCCAAGAACCACATTGCCATCTTCATCTAAACCGAATTCAAATTTAGTATCCGCAATAATAATACCATGGGAAAGGGCATAATCTGCACATTTCTTGTAAAGAGCAATTGTACAGTCACGAATGGTCGTTGCATATTCTTTTCCTTTTCCCGGGAACTGTTTTTCTAAGATTTCTACAGAATCCTCAAAAGTAATATGCTCATCATGATCTCCGATTTCAGCCTTTGTTGTCGGTGTGTAAATCGGTTCAGGCAACTTGTCAGATTCTACTAATCCTTCCGGAAGCTTGATACCGCATACGCTGTTATCTTTCTTATAGCTTTCCCAGCCAGAACCCGTTATATATCCACGTACAATACACTCAATTGGAAGCATTGTCAGTTTCTTACACAACATAGAATTTCCATCATATTCAGGCTTCTGGAAATAATCCGGCATATCCTTTACATCAGTGGAAATCATATGATTAGGAATAATATCCTTTGTAAATTCAAACCAGAACTTAGACATCTGTGTAAGAATTGCACCCTTATCCTTTACCTTGTTCTTCAGAATTACATCAAAAGCAGAGATACGATCTGTCGCTACCATTACGATGCTATCTCCGTTATCATATACCTCTCTAACTTTTCCTTCTTTCATAGGTTTACATACAGTGCTCATTTGTACATCCTTTCCCTTTTAGTTATAAGTTCTTCTTATTTTTGATACTTTATATATCAACACAGAGATTATAACTCATGCGTTATTTATAAGTCAATTGAATAAAGCAATAAAAAGAAGACGACCTAAGCCGTCTTCTTCGTCATAATTATTTACTTCTTGATAAGAAGGGATTCTCCTGTCATTTCAGCAGGCTTTTCCAATCCCATAAGTTCCATCATTGTAGGAACGATATCGCAGAGTCTACCGTTTTCCTTTAATCCATAAGAAGGATCTGCATTGATTAATGCAAATGGAACCGGATTTGTTGTATGTGCAGTAAATGGAGCACCTGTTTCATAATCAACAAGCTGTTCTGCATTACCATGATCAGCGCAAAGGAAGATAACACCATCCATCTTCTTAACTGCTTCTACTGCTCTACCTACACATTCATCAACAGTTTCTACTGCCTTGATTGCTGCAGCTTCCACACCAGTATGACCAACCATATCTGGGTTAGCAAAGTTAATAATAATCACATCGTATTTTCCGGAAAGAATAGCTTCATCCAACTTATCTGATACTTCATAAGCACTCATTTCAGGCTGAAGATCATAAGTAGCTACCTTTGGAGATTTAACAAGAATTCTGTCTTCTCCTTCATTTGGTTCTTCAACACCACCATTAAAGAAGAATGTAACATGAGCATACTTCTCTGTTTCAGCGATACGAGCCTGAGTCATTCCCTTTGCAGCAAGAATCTGACCAAATGTATTTGTAAGTTCTACCTTCTTAAATGCAACTTCCTTATTAGGAATAGTAACATCATATTCTGTAAATGTAACAAATGTTACATTCTTTCTTGCTCCACGATCGAATCCATCAAAGTCATCTGCACAGAAAGTACGAGTAATTTCTCTTGCGCGGTCAGGACGGAAATTAAAGAAGATAACAGAATCACCATCTTCAACAGTAGCTACTGCATGTCCACCTTCCTGAATTGATGTTGGGATAACAAATTCATCTGTAACATCTTCAGCATAAGAAGCTTCCATAGCCTTAACAGCAGAATCAGCTGTGTTTCCAACGCCTTCTGTAATTGCTCTGTAAGCTTTTTCAACTCGATCCCAACGGTTATCACGGTCCATTGCATAATAACGACCAGAAAGTGTTGCAATCTTACCCACACCAATTTCAGCCATCTTCTCTTCTAATTCTTTAACGAATCCAAGACCAGACTTAGGAGCTGTATCACGTCCATCAAGGAATGCATGTACGTAAACCTTATCTACTCCTTCACGCTTTGCCATCTCAAGAAGTCCATAGAGATGTGAATTGTGACTATGAACACCACCATCAGAAAGCAGTCCAAAGAAATGAACAGCCTTATCATTCTTCTTAGCAGCTTCAAAAGCATTTTTAAGTTCAGAATTGTTAAAGAAATCGCCATCTTCGATTTCTTTGGAAATTCTAGTTAATTCCTGATATACAACACGGCCTGCACCCATGTTCATATGTCCTACCTCAGAATTACCCATCTGTCCGTCCGGAAGACCAACCGCAAGTCCTGATGCTAAGCCGGGTACACAAGGATACTCCTTGAAAATCTTGTCAAGATTTGGCTTCTTTGCTTCAGCTACTGCATTTGCCTTAGGATTATCATTTAATCCAAAGCCGTCCATGATCATAATGACATATGGTTTCTTACTCATAATAATTCTCCTTTGTTAAAACTAAATATCTAAAGGTTTTACCCTTATAAACAAATTATTTCTCTTGGATTTTTCCATCCGAAGATATAGTACTGTATTTTGATAAATTCTGCAATTTATCCAGAATTTTTTCTGATTGATTTGTTTCTGATGCCATACTTGTAACTCCATAGGAGAACTCACACGGGATAAAATATGATTCTATATCTCCATTTGAGGAAATGCGAAGTTGTGCCAATCCAGTATCATAGGCAGAAGGCATGGCTCCGGAAACAGAAAACCAGTAATTTCCAAGACTGTAATATACCGGCACGCCATT
>JAFOVD010000014.1 GCA_017392525.1 Lachnospiraceae bacterium | reverse complement strand
AAATCCCCTTGCAAGGAGACCGCCATAGGATTGTCCTATGATCATAAATGGTTCCCTAATTACATCGGCAGCAAATTCATGCAGAAGTTCCAGAATATCCTCTCCAAATTAAATAGTAAAAGAGTGTGTCGGGGTAGACACGCTCTTTGCTTCAAAAAGCTTGTTTTGCTTCTACTTTTAAGTAACATAAAAATTATAGTTTTTGAAAATATCGGAAATCTTCTACGAATAGTAATAAAGCTGCTGCGAATGGAAAAACCGCCATGAACTAATTCTCATAGCGGTCGTAAAAATTCATCTATTATTTATTAGCTTTGGTAAGGTTTCTTCCGATATAACACGCCAACTTCAGCCCGACAAACTCGAAGTTAACGTTCTGATTTTAGCAATCCATAATAGCAAGCATCACAAACTCCCTGATTATTCCAATCTGAACAGCGTAAAGTACCCTCATACTTCATTCCACATTTTTTCATTACCTTACCAGAATTTGGATTCCTCGGGTCATGTCTTGATTCAATCCGATTTGCATCTACTACATCAAACAAAAAATCTATAACCGCTTTTAGGGCTTCTGATGTAATCCCTTTATGCCACCATGTTCTTCCAATGCAATAACCAATATGTACCATTGAGATTTCTTCTTTCATATCTACTACAGCAATATCACCAATCGGCTCATCTCCATTTTCTTTCAAGACAATGGCCCAATGATAATAACTTTCGTTTGTGTATTGTTTTACCCAATCTTCTATTACACCTTGGCTTACCTCCAGAGTCGAATGCGCTGGCCACATCAGAAATCTAGTGACTTCTTCATCTGCTGCCCAATTATTATACATCGCTGCAGCATCTTCATTCACATATCTTCTTAAAACCAGTCTATCTGTCTCTAGCTTTTGCGTTCCACAATGTTTCATAAGTTTGTCCTTCCTTGTCGAATCCCGATTTGCTTAACCGTTTATACTGTAATCTTCTAATACAACATCCAATCAGTCATCTCATAAACTGGTGTTTTTGATGTTTAATGTAATTCAAATTGAACTTATACGAGAATCACACCCACTCAAAGTTTTCTTTCCCAGCTCCAAGTTCAAAATGATATTTAACAAGTCCGGTATCCACTCCTGTAAAGATACCATTATCACAAGATATGGATACTTTGCTTTTGGATCCGCTGATAATAAATGCCTGCTTTGCCAGAGCCGTTGGTGCTAAAAGTGCTGCTTCAATGCCATCCTTAAACCACTGAGGAGCTTCTCCGTCATATGAACTGACCTGCTCCGCTGTCTTTGTTTTATGCGGAACACCTTGTGTTTGACCATAGCCGACAGCAATGATTCCTACCGGCTTTGCACCCTCGGATTTATCCTGTGCTCCTTTCCTGTTATATGTACCGCCGACCCACCATGTATTCAGACCAAGCGTCTGCGCATAGAGCATCAGATCAGCACCACAGTATCCACACAGTTCATCCGCACCATCAGGGCCAGCCATAATAAAGAAATTGTTAACACCCTTAGCAAGGAGCAACTTGATTACTCCGGGAACAGCACTGCCGTCATTTGTCATCAGTCTAATGGAAAGGCCATATTGCTCATTGTTTTCCCTTACACGATTATTCAATTTTTCAACGATATCCTCTGGGATTGGCTGATCCATGTATTTGCGAACCATGTGTCGTTCCCTCATCGCTTGCTTTATATCCATGTAATTTACTCCTTT
>JAFOVD010000062.1 GCA_017392525.1 Lachnospiraceae bacterium | reverse complement strand
TATAAGTTGGATAAGATTATGGATGGAGATATCCAGGAAATCTTAGATGCGTTAATTACTGCTGATCAGGCGAAGAAGCTTGCCAATATGAATGAGGCTTCATAAATCACTTTAAACATAGGGGATGTAAGATAGAGGAATCTATGTTACATCCTTTTTCTATATAAGATTCTAAGACCACAGGGGGAATGGAAATGAAAATTAACAGAAGTGATATGCTAGAACTTACCAGAAGAATGACGGTGGCAAGAACATGTTTTAGTCGTATTGCAGGTGCATATATGGATAGTGATGGAGAGATAGACGAGTCCTTTAATATTCATTTCTTAAAACTGTCAAAGGCAGAGCAGGATGCCAATATTTCAATTGCTAAGAAGGTGCCTTTTGCGGAGACTAATGTAAAACTAAAAAACTATGAGATCCCGGCAGAGAAGAGAAAACCGGGAACCCTTTATCAATTACTTATGGCATTACGGGAGTGTGAGTTAAAAAATGATGCACTTCTCTATGACTTATATGAGTATTTAGGTTCCAATCTCCATATGGATGAGAAGTATGCCATTGATGTATTCTATGGAAGATATGATGTTCCGGCCAAGGGTACAGATGGTGCAAGTCAGTGGGAGTCAGAAGAGGTGTATAGATATTTGATTCTGACCATAGCTCCGGTGGATGAAGATTATAAAGTGGGAACTCCAAACAAAGGATTCTTGTTTCCGGCATTTAATAACCGATGTACGGATTTTGAATCAATTAACGTGTATGAATGTAATGGTGACTGTGACGGGTTTGCCGAGATATTATTGGTATAGAGACAGGAGGCATATAATTGGGCGATTATTGTACAGTTTGTGGTAGCAGGTTAGAAGACAGGTTCTTGGAAACGGAAGGGCGTGACATACCGTTTTGCCCGACATGTCAGCAGTATCGTTTCCCTATGTTTAATACGGCGGTTTCCATGATTGTAATGAATGAAAGCAAGGATAAGATTGTGCTGATTAAGCAGTATAATAAGGATCGTTTTATTCTGGTTGCCGGTTATGTGAATCACGGGGAAAATGTGGAATCTGCAGTGATTCGTGAGGTGAAAGAAGAGATGGGACTCACTGTTTCTTCCATGGAATTTAATAAAAGTGAATACTATGAACCCTCTAATACACTGATGATTAATTTTGCGGTGACGGTCACAGATGAGTGTGTTCATGAAAATGAGGAAATAGATTCCTATGAGTGGTTTACAATCTCCAAGGCAAGAGATAATATATACTCCGGTAGTCTGGCAGAGAGATTTCTGCTTCACTATCTAGATCAAAAGAACAAGGAAAATTGTAATTAGAATGGATAAAAAGAAAAATACAGTTGGTGCATTACTTACATTGATAGGAGGATGCTGTTGGGGACTGTCCGGTTCCATGGGTCAGTATCTATTTACCAGAGAGGGGATGGATACCTCTTGGCTGGTACCGATTCGACTGGGACTTGCCGGCGTTGTTTTATTTTTATACTGTTTGCGAAAGGAGAGAAAACGGCTCTTTGGAATATGGTGCAGCAGGAGGTCCGCATTTCTGATGTTTGTCTATGGATTTGTGGGAGTATCCCTTTGTCAGTTCTTTTATTTTTTGACGATTCAGTTGTCATCTGCCAGCATCGGAACTATTCTGCAGGATCTGGCACCGGTTATGATTCTCTTTTGCAGCTGTTATGTCGAGAAGAGAAATCCTCATAGATATGAGATTTCTTGCCTGGTTTTAGCTATGGTGGGTGTACTCTTAATAGTGACTCATGGGGATGTTTCCAAGATACATGTTCCTCTGTCTGCTGTGGCAGCAGGCGTTATAAGTGCTGTTGGAGTGACCATATATAATATGTTGACAGAGGAATTGACACGGGAGTACCCCGTGGTTGTGTTGCAGACATGGTCATTCCTGATGGGGGGCGTAGTGCTTGGTCTGTTTTTCCATCCATGGACGGTTTCTTATGTGCCGACACCGATGGGATATTTTGGCATCGCTTTTGTGGTGCTGGTAGGTAATGTGCTTGCATTTACCACTTATATTAAGGGCGTTAGCTATATTGGACCTTCAAAAGGTATTTTATATGGCTTTTCGGAGCCGGTGACCGCAGCGCTGGTTTCGGTTTTTCTTCTGGGATCGGATTTCGGAATATTTGATCTGGCCGGTTTTCTGGCAATATTTATGATGCTTGGAATTATTTCATATCACACTAGAGAGGAACGCAATTCAGGAAATGTTTGCGTGGAGGAATAAATGAAAATCTATTTGGCACCAATGGAGGGTATTACGGGGTATGTATATCGCAATGCCCTCCATAATTTATGTAATGGAAAAATTGATAAATACTATACACCATTTATCGCGCCCCGACCGAAGAAGGGGATGCATGACAGAGAGAGAAGAGACCTTCTGCCTGAGAATAATCAGGATGTCTCTTTGGTTCCACAGATTCTAACCAATTCTGCACCGGATTTTACTAATCTGGCAACAGAGATTCATGAACTATATGGGTATCAGGAAATTAATTTAAATCTGGGATGCCCATCGAAAACGGTTGTGAGTCGTGGAAAGGGTTCCGGGTTCCTTTCAAATCCGAAGGAGCTGGATCATTTCCTGATGCAGATTTTTGACCAGAGGGATAAGAAGGGGCAGCAGTATGATATTTCTTTAAAGACTCGACTGGGTGTATCAGATCCGGATGAGATATGGAATCTGCTGTCTATTTATGAGAAATATCCGGTCTCTGAACTGACAGTGCATGTGAGAGTACAGAGTGATTATTATAAAAAGCCTGCCAGAATGTCCTATATGTCTGAAATTAAAAATCGCTACCCGGGGGAGTTGGCTTATAATGGTGATATTTTCACTGTGGAAAATTATGCGAAGTGCACAGATGTTCAGGAAATGCCACTGATGCTTGGCCGCGGAGTAATCCGTAATCCGTTTCTTCCCCTGATGTTAAAGGGAGTAGATGTGGAAAACCAGGAGGCGAAAGAACGACTCAAAGTTTTTCACAAGGCGATTTACGAGGGATACCAGGCTGATATGGATATTGTGCCTGTTATCTTCCATATGAAGGAATTATGGGCTTATATCGGGGATGTTTTTGTGGAGGCTGATAAGGCCAGAAAACATCTTAGAAAAGCAAAAAATCGAAGTGAATATGAAGAAGCAGTGAGAGAAATGTTTCATCATGACATAGATTTGAAAAAAAACAGCGCTTTGGGTAATTAACTCAAAGCGCTGTTTTTTATTATTTTTCAGGAACCAGTTTCATGGAATTTCTAAAAATCAATCTTCCCAGAGGTCCACAGAAGAAAATCTGTGCACATAGAGCCATTGGGAAATTAAATACTGCTGTCTGTAACCAGACTGCAATGATTTCGCTACCGGCATTTTTGAAAAGAAGTGTAGCAATAAAGCTCATGGTTGGGCACATCAGACAAACAATAAGAGCTGATCTGATTACAATAATAGTAATCGGTGCCATATTAGCTGTAATCACACGTTCTGCCAGCATGCCGGACAGTTTTTCTACAACTGTCATCTCAAGAATAATAGCAATAGGCCACATGATTTTGATTTCACTAAAGGCCATGAGGAACACCTGATTGGACATCCCGCCTGTAGACAGTGAAATGTTATAACAAATCATAGTGTAGACCATCAGAAAGGCCATGATAATAGTAAAATATAATCCCTGTAAAAATGTTTTTGGCATATAAAAAACTCCTCTCAATTCATGCACTTGTGTTGTTCGTTCATCACTGAGGGAGTGTATCGTTTCCAATATTACCAAGTATTTAGTTGTCACAGTGTGAAATATATTATCACAGATTTTTCCTCAATGTCAAATGTTTTTGTGTAATTTGATTCATATTCTTCGGAAGAAAAAAGATGGAATCTTTGCTATAGTACGTGTAGAATAAATACTAATTGAGAATTAGTTGTGGACTGGAGATGGGAGGCAAAGGTGCAAAAATTAGTTATTGTTGAAGATGATCAGACATTGCGTGAGGAGTTGGGGATTTTACTTACCAACGCCGGATATGAAGTTTATAGTATAGAAGAATTTGCAGGGGTGGCTAAGCAGCTGGTGAAAGTTAATGCAGATTTGGTGCTGTTGGATATCAACTTGCCCGGTGAAAATGGGGAAGCTATTCTGCAAGAGTTTCGAAAGGAAAGCGAAACGCCGGTAATTATGCTTACCAGCCGTACCGGAGAAATGGATGAGGTTTTATCCATGAGCTATGGAGCAGATGACTATATTACGAAGCCATATAATCCAACAATTTTACTTCTTCGCATTTCTGCGGTTTTAAAACGTGGACAGAAGAATATACAGGTCTGTAAATATAAGGATGTGGAGGTCAGTACTATAAAGGGAACACTCACACGAGGGAATAGTGAGCAGGTTCTTACGAAAAATGAGATGCTGATTTTCAACCTGTTGTTGGAGCATGAGGGAGAGATTGTATCCCGTGATGAGTTAATGACAACACTTTGGGATAATGATGAGTTTTTAAATGACAATGCACTGTCTGTAAATATCAGTAGATTGAGAAATAAACTCGCAGACCTTGGCGTTAGTGAAGCGATTGAAACGAGAAAAAAGCAGGGGTATAGATTGAGATGACATTTGGAAAGTTTGTACGTGATCGTTGGTTGGGGTTTATAGTATATGTAACAGTTCTGATTATGATTTTTATCTTTTGTCGCGCATATCGGGTTTTAAATCAGGCAATCATCATTATTGAATTACTGTATACTGCGGCATTCTTCGTCCCTTTTCTATGGGATTATTTCCGAAAGAAAATATTTTATGATAAGTTGATAGCTCAGATAGATGGACTGGATAAAAAGTATCTGATCTGTGAAATGATGCAGGAGCCGTCCTTTTATGAAGGGCAGGTTCTCTGTGGCATATTAGAAGAAGGAAACAAGTCTATGGCGGAGCACGTGGCAGAGTATCGAAAGCAAAGTAATGATTTCCGTGAGTATATCGAAACATGGGTGCATGAGGTTAAGATTCCCGTGGCGAGCATGAGACTTATGTGTCATAACTATCCGGAAATAGGAGAGAAGGTAATTGAGCAACTGAAACTTGTTGATGATGATGTAAACAATGTTTTGTTCTATGCCCGAAGTGAAAATGCACACAAGGATTATATGATTAAGGAAGTTACACTCCAGAAGATGTTTGGAAATGTTGCCATTGCCAATCGTGTGGCATTGCAGCTTATGGATGCCTCTCTTAAGACTGAGGGGCTAAATCAGGTGGTGCTTACGGATAATAAGTGGATGGAGTTTATTTTAGGACAACTTATGTCAAACAGTATGAAATACCGTTCGTTGGATAGACCACTTGAAATTTCCGTATATGCAAAAAAGGTCGAAAATGCTATAGAACTCCATTTTATGGACAACGGAATCGGAATTGCCGCCGCTGATATTTCCAGAGTATGGGATAAGACCTTTACGGGAGAGAATGGCAGAAACGGGGCGAAATCAACTGGTATGGGACTCTATATTGTAAAGAATCTGTGTATTCAGCTTGGACATGGGATACGTATCATTTCTGAAAAGGGGAAATATACGGATGTGGTAATCACCTTTGTAAATAATGATTTCTATAAGATGTAACATTACAAATCTGTAAGGTTAAGTAAGACTAAATTTGCGACAACCTTTGAGAATAGAAGTAAAGTATGAGACAGATAAGCAAACAGTAACAGAAAGGAGATACTTTAATGGAATTACTTAAGGTTGATCAGATTGAAAAATATTATGGAAATAAATCCAGTCTTACAAAAGCGATTGATGATATTTCGTTTACGGTAGATGAGGGAGAATTTGTTGCAATAATGGGAGCGTCAGGTAGTGGTAAGACGACACTTCTTAATTGTATTTCTACCATTGATCGGGTTACTGCCGGACATATTTACCTGGAGGGCAAGGATATCACAAAGCTTAAGGGTAAGTCTTTAAATCAGTTTAGAAGAGAAAAGCTGGGATTCATTTTTCAGGATTTTAATTTATTAGATACCCTGACAGCGTATGAGAATATTTCATTGGCAATGTCAATTCATGGCATTTCTGTGAAGGAAATGGATGCAAAGATTCAAAAAGTTGCAAATCAGCTGGGAATTGAAGATGTGTTAAAGAAGTATCCATATCAGATGTCAGGTGGTCAAAAGCAGAGAGTTGCATCAGCAAGAGCAATTATTACAAATCCAAGACTTATATTGGCAGATGAGCCTACAGGTGCCTTGGATTCTAAGTCCTCTAAGATGCTTTTGGAACGGTTTACTTATTTAAATGAAGAATATAAGGCGACAATTATGATGGTTACCCATGACAGCTTTTCTGCTAGTTATGCCGGTCGAGTTATCTTTATTCGAGATGGTAAGATCTATCACGAGATTGTTCGTGGAGATGACAGTAGGAAGGAGTTCTTCAGCAAAATTATTGATGTTATGACTTTGTTGGGAGGTGACGTTAGCGATGCTATTTAAGATTTCACTTCGCAATATTAAACGAAGCATTAAGGACTATGCAATTTACTTTTTTACCTTGATTATAGGTGTATCGATTTTTTATGTATTTAATGCTATTTCTACCCAGACGGCTATGTTGCAACTGGATGCCAGTGAGTACGATATTATAAAGATGTTACAGGGAACTCTTTCTGTAACAAGTATATTTGTGGCAGTAATTCTCGCACTTTTAATTGTATATGCCAGTAGATTTCTCATGAAGAGACGTCATAAGGAGTTTGCAATCTATCAGACACTTGGTATGGGTAAGGGCCAGATTTCTCTTATGCTTTTTTTTGAAACTGTAGTTATCGGTGTTGCATCTCTTGCAGTAGGGCTTTTTCTTGGAACCGGACTTTCACAGATTATGAGTGCGGTAGTAGCGGATTTATTTGAAGCGGATATGACTGCATATAAATTTATGTTTTCAGCAGATTCAGCCAGAAAGACCGTTTTTTACTTTGCACTTATGTATCTTGCGGTTATCGTTTTAAATAATCTTGCCATTACGAAAATGAAGCTTATTGACTTGATTCAAAGTGGCAAACGTACAGAACATGTTACAAACAGAAATGTATTTCTCTGTCTGATTACATTTGTTGCTGCAGTAATTGCACTGGCATACGCATATCGTCAGGTGGGATGGGAATATACAACTTTGGATGAAAAGTCTTTGGTGTTCTGTATTGTACTTGGAGCAGCAAGTACATTTCTCATCTTCTGGTCAGTATCAGGTGTGGTATTAAGAGTCATTATGTTAATGAAACGCACTTACTACAGAAGTATAAATGCATTTACATTCCGTCAGATTAGTAGTGTGATTAATACCATGGTTTTCTCAATGACAATTATTTGCCTTATGATATTTATTACGATTTGTACTATAGCATCTTCTTTTGCCATTAGAAATTCCATGAATGCCAATATTAATAAGCTTTGCCCGGCAGATATTGAAGTATGCTGTAATGTACAGTCAGATGAAAGTGAGCAGAGCGGCTGTGACAGTATTAGACATCTCTATGAACTGTCAGGATATTCTATTGATGATCATATAGAAAAGTCGGTGGAATTCTATACCTATATGGATTCGGATTTAACAATTGCAAAATCTATGGGACCCTTTCTGGAGGAGATTAAGGAGTCTTTGCCTCACCTGGCTTATGAAACACCTGAGGTTGTAATGACAGTCAGTGATTATAACCGGGTAATGGATTTATTTGGAAAAGATGAAATCAAATTGAATCAGGGCGAATACATTGTAATGTGTAATTTCAAGACCATGAAGGATGTAAGAGATTATGTAATGAAGAGTGGTACTACGATTTCGGTTTATGGAAATGAATTGAAACCAATGTATAAAGAATGTCAGGATGGTTTTATTGAACTTTCAGCTTCTAATATCAATACAGGAATCTATATTGTTCCTGATGATGTTGTGGAGAATCAGGAACCGAAGAGAAGCTATTTCATTGGTGATTATGAAGAAAATTCGGATTTCAGTATAGACGAGATTGAGAAGATGCAGATTGATCGTATGGAAAAAATGGAGGCAAATTCATTAAACTATACCAGTGGATTGGTTATGGATACCAGAAAAGAAATCCTTGGAAATGCGATTGGACTTGGTGCTATCTTGGCCTTCCTTGGTTTATATATAGGATTTGTATTCTTAGTATCCTGTGGAGCGATTCTTTCATTAAAATGTCTTTCAGAAAGTGTTGATGGACAGGAACGTTATAAAGTGCTTAGAAAGATTGGTGTTGATGAGAGAGTAATTTCAAAATCACTGCTTATCCAGACGGGAGTTTGTTTCTTTGCTCCACTGTCTCTTGCAATTATTCATTCTATTGTAGGTATGCGATTTGCAAGATTTTTCCTGGAGACATTTGGGACGGAGGCAGTCATGCAGTCTATAGGACTATCTACTGTTATCTTACTTGTAATTTATGGTGGATATTTTGTAATTACTTATTGTAGTAGCAAAAATATTATTTCTGAATGAGATATGCTTTTCTCTAAGCAGAGAACATGATAGAATAGGATTAATTCGAGGGGCAAGAATTTTGCCCCTTATTTTTTGTTTGGAGAGATACTATGGCAATTTTTGATATTATTGGACCGGTAATGGTAGGGCCTAGCAGCTCACATACCGCAGGTGCGTGTCGCATCGGTTATATAGCAAGAAAATTATTGGGTGAGGATCCAAAGGAGATTCGTGCCAATCTGTATGGGTCGTTTCTGACAACAGGCACAGGACATGGAACAGATCGTGCAATTGTGGCAGGACTTCTTGGAATGAAGCCGGATGATATGCGAATCCCAAGAAGCATTGAAATCGCCAAGGAGCGAGGAGTCAAGGTGCTTTTCGGGGAGGCAAAACTCAAGGAAGCACATCCGAATTCTGTGCAGTTGACTTTGACGGGAAATTCGGGAAATACAATGGAACTAATAGGACAATCTATTGGTGGTGGTCGTATTAATATTGCCGAAATCGATGGTATTGCAACGAATTTCTCCGGAGAGTATCCAACATTAATTGTAAATAACGAGGATAAGCCGGGACTGGTGGCTCAGGTTGCTTCTATGTTGTCCAATCAGGGTGTAAATGTTGCGACGATGCAGTTATATAGAAATCAAAGAGATGGTATGGCTGTAATGGTTCTGGAATGTGATCAGCAGATACCAAGAAGTGGTATTGAAAAGCTTAGAGCATCTGAGGGCGTGACCAAGGTGACTTATTTGAATCCGGAGGATGAAAAATAAATGGTATATCATTCAATTTTAGATATTTTAAAACTATGTAAAGATACAAATCTTTCCTTTTGGGAAGTGATTTTACAGGCAGATATGGAGAGCAGAAAGGTAACGAGGGAAGAGAGTTATCATACAATGGAATCCATGTACACTGCCATGCGTCAGGCGGATCAGAATTATGATAAAAATCTTAGATCTTCAAGTGGGATGTCCGGTGGCGATGGCGAGAAGATGCGTGCCTTCAATGAAAGTGGAAAGAATCTCTGTAGTGATTTTACAGCACTTGCTATGGAGAAGGCACTGAAGATGGCAGAGTCCAATGCCTGCATGCGCCGAATAGTTGCTGCGCCGACAGCGGGAAGTTGCGGTGTGATTCCGGCAGTTTTTCTGTCATATGAGGATATGTTTGAATCCACTCGGGATGAAATCGTACATGCCTTGTTTATTGCTGCTGGAATTGGTGCGGTTATTGCTGAAAATGCAAGTATTGCAGGTGCATTTGGTGGATGCCAGGCCGAGATTGGTTCAGCTAGTGCGATGGCTGCTGCGGGGCTGGTATATCTTCAGGGGGGAGATGAAAATCAGATGGTCCAGGCTGCATCGTTGGCTCTGAAAAACATGTTGGGATTGGCATGTGATCCGGTAGGTGGATTGGTTGAAGTTCCATGCATTAAGAGAAATGTTGCTGGTACTGTGAATGCCATTAGTTCTGCTCAGCTTGCAATGGCAGGTATTCAGAGCGCGATTTCACCGGATGATGTTATTGATAGCATGTATCGAATTGGAAATATTATGCCATATGCATTGAAGGAGACCAGTGAAGGCGGACTGGCAACATCAGAGAGTGCCAGAAAGCTCTGTCAGAAGAAGACGGGAGAATAAATTGTTAAGAGATAAGGATATTCGGGAGCCGTTATTTGATTTTCTAGAAGAACGGTTCGGGAAAAATCGTATATTTGAAGAAAAGAATATTGGTTTGAATTCCAGAGCAGATGTTGTTATGGTTCTTCCGGATAAACTAATCGGAATTGAAATCAAAAGCGATGCGGACACCTACACGCGGCTGGAGAGCCAGGTGGCAGATTATGATCGCTGTTTTGATGGCAATATAATCGTAGTGGGAAGCTCGCATGCTGTTCATGTAGCAGAGCATGTTCCGGCATATTGGGGGATTATTTCCGTTGAAGAGGACCAGGAAGATAGGATTGATTTTTATGTTGTTCGTAAGATGGGCATAAATCCAAAGATAGATTCTAAGGAGAAGTTGCGTTTCCTGTGGAGACCGGAGCTTTCAAATATCCAGGAACGACATGGACTATATAAATACGCTGCAAAGAGCAAAGATTTTGTTCAGAATTATATATTGGAGTCTATTCCGGAGGAGGTTCTTGCAGTAGAAATAAGCGAAGAATTATTTGAACGTGATTATGCAAAGATTCATGATGAAATAAATGCTTATCGAGAAGCACATGGGCAAAAACCAAGGCGGAAACGTCGTAGAAAAAGAAGAAAACGTACATAAGATCACTTGTCCACATAATATTGCCTTTGACTATATTTGGCCATTCAGGTTATAATTGTAGTGTTTGCTAGATTACATATTTGAGGAGGAGACAATATGAGTTTTTGTGGAAATTGTGGAACACAAGTTCCGGAAGGTTCAGAATTCTGCCCAAATTGCGGTCAGAAGATTGAGGAACCTAATCAGAACGCAGTTGAACAGACTGCAGAGCAGGCAACAAGTGTAGAACAGAGCGGTCAGCAGGGTACATACCAGGCAGGGGCTCAGCAGGGTACATACCAGGCAGGGGCTCAGCAGGGAGCATACCAGACAAATGGTCAGCAGGGAGC
>JAFOVD010000061.1 GCA_017392525.1 Lachnospiraceae bacterium | reverse complement strand
GGTTCTGTCAGGATACGTACCATGGCATCTTCGTCGAGTTCATCCAATGCAACATTGATTGGTACTCGACCAATAAATTCCGGTATCAAACCAAACTTAATGAAATCCTGAGGGAGCACATGACGAAGTAAATCGCCAATCTTATGCTCTTCTTTGGCATGAACCTCTGCACCAAAACCGATTCCTTTATATGCACTTCTCTGCTCGATAATCTTATCCAAGCCTTCGAATGCGCCACCGCAAATAAACAGAATATTTGTAGTATCAATCTGAATCAATTCCTGCTGAGGATGCTTACGTCCACCCTGAGGCGGAACAGATGCAATAGTTCCTTCCAAAATCTTTAACAGAGCCTGCTGAACACCTTCACCGGAAACATCTCTTGTAATTGATACATTTTCTGATTTCTTTGTAATCTTATCAATTTCATCGATATAAATAATTCCAAGCTGAGCCTTCTCGATATCATAATCTGCAGCCTGAATTAATTTCAACAGGATATTTTCTACATCTTCACCGACATATCCGGCTTCTGTAAGTGTTGTAGCATCTGCAATTGCAAATGGAACCCCCAACACTCTTGCCAATGTCTGTGCTAATAATGTTTTACCGGAACCTGTTGGTCCAAGCATTAAAACATTACTCTTCTGTAATTCTACGTCTGTCTCGGAACGGGACATGATTCTCTTATAATGATTATAAACCGCTACAGAAAGAACCTTCTTCGCCTCATCCTGACCTATTACGTAGTCATCCAGAAATGTCTTTAACTCTTCCGGCTTTAATAAGTTAATACTAAAACCTTCATCTTCAGCACTTTCCGGATCAATATTTCTATTTTCCAATTCTTCATCAATGATTTCTGCACAGATTTCTACACATTCATCACAGATAAATGCACCGTTTGGTCCGGCAATCAGTTTACGAACCTGTGACTGTGTTTTACCACAGAATGAGCAGCGAATCTTGTCATCATTTCTACCTGCCATACACTCTACTCCTCTCGCCTTCGGCTTTTTTTAAACCTGATATATATAAGAGAAAGAAAGGCGCCCGAAAAATGGGTGCCTTCCTATTATTTCTCAATAAAGATTATTTACTTTCTTTTTCAGCTTCAGCACGGCTTTCGATAATCTTATCTACAATACCATAGTCTAAAGCTTCCTGAGCACTTAACCACTTATCACGTTCTGTATCAGCTGCAACCTGTTCAACTGTCTTTCCTGTGTTAGCGGCAATAATTTCATTTAACTTTCTCTTTGTCTTCAGGATATTTTCTGCTGCGATCTCAATTTCTGTTGCCTGACCCTTAGCTCCACCGGAAGGCTGGTGAATCATGATCTCAGCATTAGGAAGAGCAAGTCTCTTACCCTTAGTACCACCAGCTAAAAGGAATGCACCCATACTAGCTGCCATACCAATACAAATTGTAGACACATCACATTTAATATACTGCATTGTGTCATAAATGGCAAACCCTGCAGTTACCATTCCACCAGGGGAATTGATGTAAAGGTGGATATCCTTTGTAGGGTCCTCGGATTCCAGGAATAACATCTGTGCAACTACCAAACTAGCAGTAGTTTCATTTACTTCCTCTCCTAAGAAAATAATACGATCCTTCAAGAGACGAGAATAAATATCATAACTACGCTCTCCTCTGGAATTTTGTTCAATAACGTAAGGCATTGATGCCATAGATATCAACCTCCTTTTGGTCTACTAGTATTCTAGCAAAAATTATTCTTCAGATTCAGCTGTAGCAGTCTTTCTCTTAGCCTTAGCTCTTTCCTTACGGTTTTCCATAACGAGTTCAACTGCCTTCTGAATTGCAATATCTTTCTTCATTGTTTCTTTTTCAGAATCCTGCATGTACTTCTTAATGTCTTCAACCTTCATGTTGTACATAGAAGCCATCTTTTCAAGTTCTGCATCAACATCTGCATCTGTTACTTCGATGTTTTCTTCCTTAGCGATTGCTTCAAGAACAAGTGAAGACTTAATTCTTGTGATAGCATCTGGACGAACCTGTTCCTTGAACTGATCCATTGTCTGACCTGTGAACTGCATATACTGTTCCATAGAAAGACCCTGCTGCATCATAGAGTTAGCCATATCGTTGATCATGTTGTTAACCTGATGTTCGATCATAGCTTCTGGAATGTCCATCTTAGACTTGTCAACGATCTTAGCAACTGCTTCGTCTTCTTTTGTTCTAAGAGCATCCTTTTCCTTAGATTCTTCTAAGTTCTTACGAACGCTTTCCTTGTATTCAGCTACTGTATCAAATCCCTTATCAGCTGCGAATTCATCATCTAATTCAGGAAGTTCCTTAGCTGTTACAGAATTGATTGTAACCTTGAACATTGCTGGCTTACCTGCAAGGTTCTCTGCCTGATAATCTTCTGGGAATGTTACGTTAACTTCAACTTCATCTCCAGCCTTCTTACCAACTAACTGATCTTCGAAAGTATCGATGAAGGAATGAGATCCGATTTCAAGGTTGTAGTTTTCACCCTTACCACCTTCGAAAGCAACTCCATCCTGGAATCCTTCGAAGTTGATGTTTGCTGTATCGCCGTTTTCGATTGCACGATCAACAGTAACCTTTCTAGCATCTGCCTGTCTCTCAGATTCGATTGCAGCATCTACTTCTTCATCAGAAACAGTTGTATCGATCTTAGTTACAGTAACGCCCATATATTTTCCAAGTGTAACTTCTGGCTTAACAGCTACAGTTGCTGTATAGATGAAGTTCTTACCCTTTTCCATCTGTACAACTTCTACCTCTGGCTGAGAAACGATTTCAAGACCGCTTTCATCATAAGCATTGCCATATGTTTCCTGCATAAGGATATTTGCAGCGTCTTCGAAGAACACTTCTGCACCATACATCTTTTCTACCATCTGTCTTGGCACCTTACCCTTACGGAAGCCAGGGATGCTGATGCTCTTCTTCTGGCGGTTATATGCCTTATCTAATGCCTTGTCAAACTCTTTAGCGTCAACTTCAATTGTAAGTTTCGCCATGTTCTTCTCTAAGTTTTCTACCTGTACACTCATTATTCTTTAAAATCCTCCTTAAAATATATGTATAAGTGTGTAACATATATATTCTTATCCTACGGGTTTTCGCCCTCTCTACAGCATACCTACGAGTATGCAGTCTAACGAATTATATCACACTAAATCTATGATTTCAACAAGGCATAAGTGACAGAAAAAACTTGAATTTACTGACGATATACTATCGTTTCGCCCATCATCTTAGCCGTCTGCTCATCAAGAAGATACTTGATAATCTCTAAACCAAATGCAATTGCCGTTCCCATTCCACGGCTTGTAATTACATTTCCATCTACAACAACCTCGGTTGTCTGATAATCAACACCCTTCATCTCAGTTTCTGTTCCAGGAAATGAAGTCGCTTTCCTTCCTCTTAAAATACCGGCATAAGCCAGAACTGTCGGTGCAGCACAGATTGCCGCCACCAGCTTTTTCTCTTTTTCAAACTTTGTCACTGTATTTAATACAAAAGAACTCTCTCTTAAATAATTTGTTCCCGGCATACCTCCCGGAAGAATAATTCCGTCATAAGAATCTATATCTGCTCCAAGTTCCAATACACTCTTGTCTGTTTCAAATGCAATACCATGAGATCCGGTAACAAGCTTCTTGTTTAAAACAGAAATCATGTCCACCTGAATTCCCGCTCTTCTAAGCAAATCTACTACTGTTAAAGCCTCAATTTCTTCACATCCGTCCGCAATACAAATCGCTACTTTTTTACTCATAACTGTCCTCTCCTTTTCTTGCTTCGTATTTGCTATATTGCCTCTTTTTATTTATATTATACTTTATAGATAGAAAACGCTAGAGGGGAACCCTATGGAAATCGAACGCAAATTTTTAATAGAAGAAAAAAATCTGCCGGAACATCTTGACGATTATACACATAAGGAATTTGAACAGGGCTATCTATGTACCGCACCTGTTGTCCGTGCACGTCGTGAAGGTGATTCCTACGTCTTAACTTATAAAGGCGGAGGGCTTCTGTCCAGAGAGGAATACAATCTTCCACTGAACGAAGAAAGTTTTCGCCATCTTATCAACAAAGCAGACGGAATTATCATCCACAAAATCCGATACTTCATCCCTCTGGATGAAGCACATACAATTGAGCTGGATATTTTTCAGGGAGATTTGTCGGGTCTGATTCTTGCAGAAATAGAATTTAACTCTGAAGAAGAAGCACTGAACTACCCTGTTCCGGATTGGTTTGGAAGAGAAGTCACTTATGAGAGTGCCTATCACAATTCCACCATTAGTAAAGTTGGTCTTCCAAAAGAATTTCAAAACAAAAAAGCAGATGTTTAGAATAATCTAAACATCTGCTTTTTCTTATCTAAAACGATTTGTTTCAAATCTCTGACGTGTACGAACACAGGTTAACAGTTCTTCGTAACGTTTATCCAATGGGCCATCATCAATTACAAAATCAAGTGATGCTGCCATATTATCAATTAACTGGTCTGTGATATCAGATCTCATATCAATAAGAATCTTGTATTTCTCATCCATATTATCTGTATCCAAAAACTTCATAAACTGAATCAAAGCACCCTTTAATTCCGGATCCACCTCCGTCTCCGGATACTCGTGAACCAGAGTTGAATCCAATTCCTCTTTAGATTCCACAACCGGCGTTTGATTTGTCAATGTCTCCGGATCAACATAAGTAAAACGATATGTTTCCTTAACATCCGGATACTTTACATGATCCACTTCACTGATAAACATATCATATGGTCTTGCATAGATTCCATACGTTCCGTAGAGCGCCTGATAAATAACCAGCTTTTCTCTCGTCTCAGAATGGGTTGCTACCCCCACTATCTGATACATCTTATTTTTAAAATGGCGATATATCTCGCCCTGCATTGGTTTTCCCTGTGGCATAACTATATCCTTCTTTTCCTGTTAGTAAAAATTCGTTTCATAAATATGTCTTGCAATTTCCTCTGTACCAAAGTCCACAATCACTGCACCATAGCACACTCCACTTTTCATCTCATAATCCAAAAGCTGCTCATTGATATACTTTGCATATCCCTTTGGATGACTGAAAAATCCGGATCCTGCTGTACTGGTAAAATTAAGAGAGAATGTCTCATCATCAGCCTGACAGTTCTCCATATCATCCACCACAGCCTCCCATTTGGATTCCGTATTGTACTTGAAACGATCCTGAACCCAAAGCTGTTCTGTATCATTAATCATGGAGTTTACATATGGAACATCGACGATTTCCTTGCTGCTCTGCTCTTCCCAACGGAAATTCAACCCGGATCTGGTTTCTCCTACACCGTTGGCATCTTCAAATCTGGTTGCAAGTACAATCTTACCCCTGACATCATCCAATGTAGGGATCTGATTTAACGTGTACCACATATTCGGATTTCCATCGATTTTCTCATAAAGAAGATTCTGAATAGATGCGATATCATCGTCCTCGTCCTCTGCTTTGCAGACAAATATAATTGTCTCCGTAGGATGCTCAATCAGGAAATCATACATGGTATCCACAATATCATCCATCTTTAGAGGAGCTGAAAACCATGACCTTCCGGATCTGCAATCAGCAAAACTGTGCTTTAATTTCAGATATGGCTTATCCTCTCCATCCTGGTCAAGTGCCAAACGAATATCAAAATATCGATACCCATTTTCCAGCTGTTCCTCAATGGAAGTATCCTGACATTCCATAAAATATCCCGGGAACGCGTATTGCGCTCCACTATCATGTGTACCCGGAACTGAAATGGAACTGAGTTTCGTCTCTCCTGAAACCATAGACATCCAATCGGATGACTCTACAGAAGACGAATCTGATTCATCCTTGCCCGCCTGAACAGTAACCGTCGAAACTGTAGTAAATATCACAGAAATGGCCAAAACCATAGCGACTGTAACATTTCCAAGGAAACGTCCACCACACTTCTTATTTTTCATAGGCTATCCCTCCTCGGTCATTTCGTTAACTCTATTTTAACACATAGGAGAACATTTTTTTCGTAATTTCGCTATAATAGAAAAGAATATTCAATCTATTAGAAATGAGGTCGCTAAATGATAGAACGAAAAGAATTGTTGGATTTAGCATTCTATGAAAAACTTCCCTTCAAAGGAAGTGACAAAAATATGAGATATAAAATCGGCAAAGTAATGATAGGTGAAGATGAAGAGAATAAGGTAAAATGTCTTGAAGTCATCACCTGGCCCGGCCCCTTCAGCTTCGAGGCAACCGATGAGGCACTGATGGAAAAGCATATTGAATCCTTTTCCGAAGAAGGGCTTGTAAAAATCGTAGAATACCTGAACTCAAAATTCCAGGATTATAACAGTGATGATGGTATCTACTAAAAAATAAAAAGGGAGTTACTCTATGTCAAAAAAACAAAAAAATGGAAAAATTGAATTTTTACGATTTTATTTCGCCATTCTGATTTTATTATTCCATATCGGAAAACGTTTTCTGGGGACCCCCGGTGCTTCTGATGATCCGTTCCGTTTGTACTTCTTTGATGAGGGACTGATTGGTGTAGAATTTTTCTTTCTGGTCTCCGGATACTTTCTTGCAGCGAATATCTACAAGATGAGAGATCAGTCTACCAAGTACCTTGGATCCGAAACAGGATTCTTAATCAAATCCAAATTCTTCCATATTTTTCCGTACCATTTCTATGCAATGGCTCTAACGGTCTGTGTCAATGCCATCTTGCTCTATGATGCGACGGACAAGAAACTGAAATACATTCTGGATTCCTGGTCATCATTGTTCTTCCTGGAAGTCTTTGGATTCGAATCCTCCTGGGCCAACAAACTCACCTGGTATCTGGCCGTGTGGTTAATGGTGATGTTTATCCTCTACCCTATCGGAAGAAAAAACTACGATATCTTTATGAATATCATCTGCCCTTTGATGGCACTTTTCATTCTTGGATATCTTGACTTTACCACCGAGGGCTTATCCGACATCGAAGACTGGACCGGAATCTTCTACAAGTGTTTCCTTCGTGGATTTGCGGAAATGGCACTTGGCTGCTGCGCATTCTCCCTGGTTCGATGGATGAATCAGAGAAACTGGACAAAGAAGGGCCAAAGGTTCCTTACATTTACCGAGATTTTCGGGTATCTGTTTGTGCTATTCTACACCTGTACCCGATATAACGGACAATATGAATTCCTGATGCTGTTTGTCATTTTTGGACTGGTAATCCTGTCCTTTAGTGATATTGCTCTCGGGGAAAAATACTTTAACAGACCTATTGTATACGCACTTGGTCGTCTCAGCCTGGTAATCTATTTAAACCAGTTTTACTGTATTCGAATTGTAGAATACATGCTGCCGGATGCCAGCTTTTTCATACAATGCACCCTTTGCATTGTACTGACCTTTATAGCATCCCTTGTTGCAGACACAATTATTACTTGGCTGAATGTACACAAACCGGTGAAAAATTTCTTCATCGTAAAAACAGATTAAAAAAAACTTCCCGGAACTACAAAACCGGGAAGTTTTTTTATAATAATGATCCCTCTGGATCAGGTGAATTTGGATGAAGCACGTAACTTGAGTCTTCTATTGGTGGAATTTCAGCTAGATCATAAGGTGTCTCCTGATAAATAAAATTCAACCAGTTGGTGTACAGACAGTTACTGCTACTTCGCCATGTTAACATCGGTTTCTGGTTTGGATCATCGTCCGGATAATAATTCTTAGGTATCTCCGGATTTAACCCTCTCCCCACATCACGACGATACTCTGCATCCAGTTCCATTCGATCATACTCCGTATGACCTGTCACAAAAATCTGACGTGAACTATAGGCCAACAACACGCAGCTTCCAGTCTCCTCTTCCTCCGCAACCACATATAGTTCCGGATTCTTTGCAACCGCATCCTCGTCGATCTTTGTATATCTTGATTGTGGGCACCAGAAATAATCATCCATTCCTCGCATCAACATCTTGCTGTGATGAATAACCTTCTCTCGATAAATTCCGCTGAATTTTTTATCCATAATGATTTTCTGGATTCCGTGGTGGAAATACAGTCCGGCCTGTGCTCCCCAGCATACATGAAATGTTGAGAAGACATTCGTCTTAGACCACTTCATAATCTCTGTCAATTCTTTCCAGTATTCCACCTCTTCGAACTCCATCTGTTCCACCGGAGCTCCTGTAATCAGAAGGCCGTCAAACCTCTGATCCTTAATCTCTGAAAATGTTGTGTAAAACTTATTCAGATGAGACGCAGTAGTATGTGTGGACTTATGAGACTCCACCATCATAAATGTAATCTGTACCTGAATCGGAAAATTTGATAAAACTCTTAGAATATCCAGCTCCGTCGCCTCTTTTAGGGGCATCAGATTCAGAATACAAATCTGAAGTGGTCGGATATTCTGCATGGAAGCACGCCTCTCATCCATCACAAAGATATTTTCACTTTCTAATATCTGCTTTGCTGGCAAATCATTTTGCACTAAGATTGGCATGCCTTATCCTCCTATTTAAATTAAAATTGTGTTTCTACAAAAATGTCATAAATCGCTTTAACGGCTACATCAAAGTCATCATTTTCAACACCGATAATAATATTTAACTCTGATGAACCCTGGTCAATCATACGTACATTGACTCTTGCATGAGACAATGCTGAGAAAATTCTACCCGCTGTACCACGTGTACTTCTCATTCCTCTACCTACTACGGCAATTAACGCTAAATCAGATTCAATCTCTACGGAATCCGGTTTTGCAAGTCTATGTATCGTTGAAACGATACTCTGTTCCTTGGATAAAAATTCATCCTGATTTACTACCACTGTCATCGTATCAATTCCAGATGGCATATGTTCGAAATTGATTCCGCTCTCTTCAAATGCCTGAAGAACTTTGCGTCCAAATCCTATTTCTGAATTCATAAGAGACTTTGTAACGTCCACTGCGCAGAATCCCTTTTTACCGGCAATACCGGTAATTGTAAACTCCGGCTTCTGACCGGTGCTCTCTACAATCCATGTACCCTCATCTTCCGGAGCATTGGTATTCTTAATATTGATTGGAATACCTGCAGAACGGACAGGAAAAATTGCATCCTCATGTAATACAGATGCACCCATGTAACTAAGCTCTCGAAGCTCTCTATAGGTAAGTGTCTTGATTCCGGCAGGATTGTCGATAATACGTGGATCCGCCACCAGGAATCCGGAAACATCAGTCCAGTTTTCATACACATCTGCGTGACATGCGCCGGCAACAATAGAACCGGTAATGTCAGATCCGCCTCTGGAGAACGTCTTTACACGGCCATCCTTACTGCATCCGTAGAATCCGGGAATAACCGCATGTTCTAATTCATCCAGCTTTTCTTTTAACACTTTATTTGTCTTGTAACTGTTTAAGCCACCCTCTTCATCAAAGAAAATCACTTCCTTTGAATCAATAAATGTATATCCAAGATATTTTGCCATGATCTTACCATTTAAATATTCGCCACGGCTGGCTGCAAAATCCTGGTCCGGATTTTTCTTTAATTCTTCTTCGATTTCTACGAAATCCTGATCCAATGAGAAATCCAGATTTAACCCTGTAATAATCTCATCATATCTTGCTTTGATATCCAGGATTTTCTTATGGATATCCTCTCCCTTTGCAGCAAGTTCATATGTTGCGATCAACATATCTGTTACCTTGGTATCATTTCCAAAACGTTTACCCGGAGCAGATGGAACAACATATCTACGTGTTTCATCTGCATGAATGATATCTGCAACCTTCTTAAATTGCTTTGCATCTGCCAGTGAACTACCACCGAATTTTACAACTTTTTTCATCTTTTACTCTTCCTTTGTCTATGTCTTTTATCTCTTTTCCCTTGTTCAATCCACAGGTGAACTGAACATAATTAAAGATATATTAGCATAGTGTTATTTTTAGTTCAATGCGTTAAAGTGAATTATTCTTCCGTCTTTATCTGAGCTTTGCCATCCTGCTTTGCCAGGTATAATATATGATCTGCAGCATTGAAAAAATCCACCGCTGTCATTTCCTCTTTATACATTGCAAGACCTGCACTGAATGTCACCGGACGATTAATCTTTGTTCCCTTAAACTTGCTATTCTGGAATTTCCGGAATAGAGAAAGTAAAATCGAATAACATTCCACACGACTCATCCCTCGAAACAGAATCGCAAATTCAACACTTCCATATCTGCCTACAGAAACACGATCCGACTGTTCTTCAGCCAGCAAGCCTCCAAGACATTCCACAACATTCATACCTGCCAGATGACCAAATTCATCATTTAACTCGGAGAAATCATCTATATCAAGTAACGCCAGATAAATCTGTGTATCAGAGCTATAGCGCTCCACCTCTCGATAAATACGATTCCAAATACCTGTATAATTATAAATCTTTGTTAAATCATCATACAACAGTTCTTCCTGCAATTCTTCATTAACAATAAACTGCTCACGAATAGTCTGCTCCTTTTGCGCCTCATAACGAAGCACCGCCTTGACAAGGTAATAGCAAAACGGGAGCATAATATAAGTCAGAATAACACTTAACCAGAAAAATTCCGGAAGTCCTCCAATTCCTCGAAATACAATGCCGATTACATCTACGGTAAAAATCGCCACGCTACACCACATAACTCTTTTGGTGATTCTGGCATTTCCATATAAAATCGTCAGGAAAATCGGTACAAGAATCAGTCCATATAAAACAGTAAAAATATAATGCACTCTAATGATATTGGCCAGAATCAATGTAAAGACACCCATCCATATCATCGCCTTCTTCTGCAGCGAGATTCTCCGTCGACTTAGAATCTTTGCCAAGACAAACAAAACAACGTTAAAAACTGTAGGCCTGATTAAATAGGCCGTAAAATATATTTCCGGCTCATCTACCGTCGCAAAATGCTGCATCATAAAGTAGAACACCACTTCCAGCAACATCATTGTAATTATCATGAATAAATTAATCTGCTCTATATCCCGATTCCATTTACTCAGCAATATGGAATTTGTATTCATAAAGTTCTTAGTTTCACTAGACATTCTCTACACTTCCATAAAAATAGTTTTCCAATCTATAATAGCAAAAAAATCCTCCTATAAGAAGACCTTATAGGAGGATAATTTATAAATTTACATATTAATTAATTGATATCTTCACCGTTTGTGGCAATCACTTTCTTATACCAGTCAAAACTGTCCTTCTTACGACGTGCCAGAGTACCCGTTCCATCATCGTATTTCTCAACATAGATGAAGCCATATCTCTTTGCCATCTCACCGGTAGAAGCGGATACCAGGTCGATGCAGCCCCATGGAGTATAACCCATTAAGTCAACACCATCCTCAACTGCCTCTTCCATTTCCCTGATATGCTTTCTGAGATAATCAATTCGATAGCTGTCATGAATCTTGCCATCTTCTGAAATTTCATCATAGGCACCTAATCCATTTTCCACTACCATAAGCGGAATCTGGTATCTATCCCAGATTTCATTCAGTGTATAGCGAAGTCCCTTTGGATCAATCTGCCATCCCCAATCAGAAGCCTCAAGATATGGATTCTTGAGACCCATTGAGATATTTCCTTCTGTCTGTTCCAATGTCGGATCTGTACTTACACAAGAGCTCATGTAGTAAGAGAATGTATAGAAATCAACCGTTCCTTCGGATAAAATTTCTTCATCTCCTTCTTCCATTTTAATATGAATATTATTGTCTCTGAAAAATCTCTTGGCATATCCCGGATAGTATCCACGAACCTGAACGTCAGAACATAACCAATTACAAATCTGCATCTGCTGCTGTGCCTTTAAAACATCTTCCGGATTGCAGCTATATGCATAACTTGTCAGGAAACAGATCATGTTACCCATTAATACATTCGGATAGTGTTCATGCACCCATTTCACTGCTTCCGCAGAAGCTACAAACTGGTGATGCAACGCCTGAAAACGAGCCTGCGGATTATCCTTAACATCTGAAATAGGGCCTTCATACCCCTGTACAGTTCCGGTAGACAGAACATTTCCCATTGGCATTGTACCTGCATTGATTTCGTTGAATGTCAGCCAGTACTTAACCTTGCCTGCGAAGCGGTCCATAATGGCATGTACATATCTCTGATAATACTCAATACATTCTCTACCTTCCCATCCATTACATTTCTCAATAAGTGCATATGGCATTTCATAATGAGAAATTGTAATCAGTGGTTCGATATTGTATTTCAAACACTCATCAATTACATTTTCATAGAACATTAAGCCCTTTTCATTTGCCGTCTCTTCCATTCCCGTTGGGAAAATACGAGTCCAGGCAATAGAGAAACGAAATGTTTTAAATCCCATTTCCGCAAACAGCTTAATATCCTCTTTATAATGATGATAGAAATCGATTGCCTCATGACTTGGATATAATCTGTCTTCCTTTATTGTTTTTGTAATCCATTTTGATTCCTTATGTGAACCATTTGTACACATGTCGGATACGGATGGACCCTTGCCATCCACATCCCATGCACCTTCAAACTGGTTGGCGGCTGTTGCGCCGCCCCACAGGAATCCTTCTTTCATTTTAGGCATTGTACTTCCTCCTATAATAAAGTAATTAATTCATCTCCACTGGAAACTCGAGTCGCATCTGTTGATACAACGCCGGCATAGTCTCCTGTATTTGTGATAATAACAGGTGTTACTAAAGAGTATCCCTCGTTTTTAATCACATCCATATCAAATTCTAATAATACATCGCCCTTCTTGATACGATCGCCCTGAGAAGCGCGAGCTGTAAATCCCTTACCATTTAACTTCACTGTATCCATACCTACATGGATCAAGATTTCTGCACCTGCATTGGACTTGATTCCAATTGCATGGCATGTTGGGAAAAATGTTGTGATTTCACCATCACATGGAGCATAGACCTTGCCTTCTGAAGGTTCTACTGCACATCCTTCACCAAGAGCGCCTGAAGAAAATGCTTCATCTGAAATTTCAGAAAGTGGCTTAACCTCTCCTGAAACAGGTGCTACTAATACTTCACCCTCCACTGCTGTTGATCCTGACTTTGGAGCAGATACAGCCTTAGGAGCCTCATCTCTATATGTAATAAGTGTAAGAATAAATGCAACCACTGATGCTACAAGGATAGAAATCAATACCCAAATCATGCTGTAGATGCTCTTTGTATTTGGATCGATATAACATGGAAGTCCGAAAAGTCCAAGACCACCCATTGTAAATGACTTAACACCAGCTACTGCTGTAACAATTCCACCTGCTGCACCACCGATACATGAAATAACGAATGGCTTTTTCTTAGGAAGTGTAATACCGTAAATAGCAGGTTCAGTTACACCAAACATACCTGAGATAAATGCTGGGATAGCCATATCTCTAAGCTTCTTATCTTTTGTCTTAATAATCATTGCAAGTACTGTGAATGACTGTGCAAATGATACGCAGAAATATGGAGAAAGGATAAAGTCATATCCAAGTGTTCCAAAGTTAATCATTGCAAGTGGAACAAGTCCCCAATGTAATCCAAAGATTACAAGTACCTGCCATAATGCACCGATTAATGCTCCGGCAATAACACCACCCACAACAGGGATATTATATAATCCACCAAATACAAGTGTTAATACGTTACAAAGTACTGTTGCAATAGGTCCAATTACAAGATATGTAAGTGGCATCATAATTCCTAAAACAATAAGTGGTACAAAGAATGTCTTAATAACATCAGGAATTACTTTCTTAAGCTTCTTCTCAAGCTTTGCTGCAATAAATACTGCAAGTACAATTGGTACTACAGAACTTGTATATCCAGATGATGGCATGATAATTGGAATACCGAAGAATGTTGCATAATAATCCATCTGGAATGATGTTCCTGCAAGAACAGAACCAAGTACTGCTCCATCCTTTAAAGCAACCATTGTTGGATATGTTAAACCAATACCAAGTGCCATGCCGATAAATTCTGAACACTTAAACTTCTTTGCTGCTGTGTATCCCAAAACAACCGGCAGGAAATAGAAGAATCCATCACCGATGGAATACCAGATGTTATAAGCACCTGTTGCTGTTACATCTCCTGCTGCAAAGAATGACCAGACTGCCAACAAACCTTTGATAATACCTGCTGCACAAAGCACAGCCAAACATGGCTGGAATACGCCGGAAATGATATCAATCAATGCCTGTCCCGGAGTCATCTTCTCTGCCGGTGCATCGTCAGATGCTACATTTCCCTGAATATGAGCATGTTCACAAACCACGTCATATACATCCGGTACATGATTTCCGATAACTACCTGATACTGTCCCCCTGACTGCATAACTGTTACGATGCCGTCTGTGTTCTTTAAAATGTCTGTGTTTGCCTTGCTTTCATCCTTTAATTTAAAACGAAGACGTGTGATACAGTGAGTCAAACTCACAATGTTATCCCTTCCGCCAACATTCTGGATGATGATTCTAGCCAAGCCATCATACTTACTTGCCATAATTTTTTCCTCCGTTTGCTTAAAACTTCCCCTTTTAGATTGGTTTAGACTCTTTCTGCAGTCTGAATCAGTCTGTGAATATGAAGTGTTAAATAAAACAGTTCCTCTTCTGAAACTTCATACTCTATCTGAGACTCCATATAAGTCTTTATTTTAAGAGCACATGCATATTCCTCAGGACAATCCTTGATGAAATTTTTGAAAATCAGCGCCTCATCACCGTCGTCATAATACTGATGAGCTACCGCTCTCTGAATGAAGAATTTCAAGTGTGTGACGAATCTTTCATAACTAAGGGAGTCCTCGTCATATTCCAGCATCATGGTATACTTTACGACATTTAAGATATCCTTAATCATCTCCGGCATATTCATGGTGTCCTTCAACTCACTGTCCATCTCTGCATTCAGGAAATGTAACGCGATGAATCCCGCCTCATCCTCTGAAAGTTCAATTCCTGTTTTTTCTTTCACATACAGGATTGCCTGTTTCCCACATGCATACTCTTGCGGGTAATACTTTCTTATTTCCCAAAGCAAGGCATTTTGAAATACCTGCCCCTTCTTTGCTCTATCGATCGCATAACTCAAATGATCGGTAAGCGTGACATAAATGTTTTTGTTCAAGTCCTTGTTCAGCGCTTTCTTTCCTTCGTGGATAATGCGATTTGCCATATGCACGTGTTCATATGGAATCTCACGAAGCACCTGTTCCAATGGTCCTTTCACCTCGTCAGTCAAAGCAAAAACCTTTTCTACCTTTTCCTGATCCAACTGGTCTCCGGCCTTTTTTTGGAACCCAAGTCCTTTTCCCATAACTAGAACTTCGTTACCTTGTTCATCTCTTGAACTTACTACGTTATTGTTAATGACTTTTGTAATGTTCATCCCTTAGCCCTCAGTCCTAATTTATTTCCTCCATGTCTTTTTGGAAACAAGTCAAAAAGTTTTGTAAGCACAAAAAAAGACCATATTGCGTCTCAAAGAAAACTCCAATAGATTTCCCTCTTTACACAATACAGTCTTGCCTACTTAAAGTCACAATCTGTTTAATTCGTAAACTTTTTATTAACTTCTTGATAGGACTATCTTATCTTTCTACTGTTACTGTGTCAATTGTTTTTATAAATCTTGTATACTCTATCCAATATTAACCAAACCATTTTGTGCATATTGCATATCAATTCTCTGATTCATTCATTTTTTCAATTTTCTCATCAATAATCTGAACCATCAAATCTGCATAATACGGATCAAACTGCGTACCTCGACAGCGCAGAAATTCCTGTCGAACCTCTTTCAATGGTCGAATTGATGAATAAGTTCTTGCTGTAGTCATCGCATCAAATGTGTCACAGACTGCAATTATACGAGCCTCCTCCGGAATACTATCCTCTGACAGGCCATCCGGATATCCCTTACCATCATATCTCTCATGGTGCCATCTCGCACCTCGAGCCAGTCCCGGCATAGTCGAAATTGTCTTTAATATATCATATCCGATAATCGGATGACGACGCATCTCTTCGAATTCTTCCGGTGTAAGCTTACCCTCTTTATTTACGACTTTTTCGGAAATGCCCACCTGGCCGATATCATGCAAAAGTCCGCAAGCAAAAATATCCCGCATCTCCGTGTCAGTCTTACCTGCACGGCGAGCCAGTTCTGCTGCCAATTCCGCCACTCGTCTGCTATGTCCACTGGTATAAAGGTCTTTCGCTTCCACTGTATTGGATAGGGCTTCCATTATTTCCCGGGACAACCTACCTGTACGCTTTGTCTGTCGGATTACCTGTTCATTAAGATTCTTTTCCAGCCTTCTAAAGTTCACAATCCGATTCACTCTATGAAGCAACACCGCCGGAGCAAATGGCTTACGTATATAGTCCTCTGCTCCCTGTCTGAAAACATTCAGTTCCATTTCCGGGTCAGACTCATTATCAAGCATTACTACAGGAATATCATGAAGGTGTTTTGATTTTTTTATACGTCTAAGAACTTCCTCTCCATCCATTCCCGGCATAAATGTATCCAGAAGCACCAGTTCCGGTTTGTAAGTATCTAACTGATCTAGTGCTTCCTCACCTGACAGAATTCCAATTACTTCAAATGATCCACGAAGTGCTCGCCTGGTCTGTTCAATTACAGACTGATTGTCATCAACAACCATGATTACACCCTCGCCTCTACTAACACGAGGGCCCTTTCCACGTTCTTCCGAGCGCTTTGGTTTATTGATTTTACGAATCTTTTCATTGCTGAGCCAGTCGAGAGGATCTCGCCATTCACCATTTCTGATGTCCATGGTCATTTCCTGCACGAGTATTTGCTGTTTCTGCATCTCTTCCGACATCTCTTCTTCCAGGTTGGCATTCTGTATCATTTCCAGCTTACGCTTTGCCTCAACCAATCTGGCATGATCCGGCGACTCCAATGCAAGAAACATGATAATTTCACCCAGTGTTACTGCAAAATACACAATCAGAACCTTTGGCATAAAAAACATCTGGAAAAGCATAATCACTGCAATAGAAACCAATGCCATAAACAATGCATTGATTTGCATTAATCGGAAAGAATTTCTGTGCAAAAACAGAAGCGTAGCTCCCAGTACCAGCGAAAACATAGGAAATCCATATGCCATGACATTAAAAAGTGGGCCATGGACAAGTGTGCCATCCTCCAGATAAAGTGCTACTGAATGGGTTTTGATATTAATAAGAAGAATCAAAATGTAGAAAACCAATTCCGTAATCAACACCTGATAGACACGACGTCTACTGCTATTGCTCTTAAGGTAAGAAGCAATATAATATACGAAACCGGCAGCAGAAAGACAGGTCATAACCCCGTCTAAACTATTGATAAACATATGAAATCCGACAGATACATCCGGTCCCATGGAAGTGACAACCGCCGCAAACACATTAAAGAATGTTGCAACCGTAACACCCATGCTCTGCAATGTAAATGCCTTATTTGTCTTCGTTCTTTCATTTTTATAGGCAATCAATAAATACCCAACCATAATCAGGTTGAGCGGAATTGCAGCCATCTCAAAGAAGACGTTGTACCCCAGGCTGACGCCAAATAATTCATTAATATTTTCCATAACATAATCTCCCAAATCTGTTGGTTTAACTATAACACAAAACAAAAAAAGAGACAGCATCCAAAGGGATACTGCCTCTATATTATTTCTTAAATTATTATAAATTAAACTTCTGTAATAAGTTCCTTAGAATGCTCTCTGTTCATTGTCTTACACATTTCAACAAACTTAGCAAGCGGAACATCATGAAGTT
Organism: Lachnospiraceae bacterium; assembly: GCA_017392525.1. Lineage (GTDB taxonomy): Bacteria > Bacillota > Clostridia > Lachnospirales > Lachnospiraceae > FD2005. The sequence goes on along the minus strand of JAFOVD010000061.1, from coordinate 496 downwards.
GCTGCTTCTGACCACGGATTGTCAGTGAAAGTGTCTCTGATTCAGCTTCCTTATCACCTACTACAACTGTATAAGGATTCTTGAAGCTTCTGAATGTCTTAATCTTACCATTCATGTTCTTTTCGCTGTAATCAACTTCGACACGTACTCCGGCTTCCTTAAGTGCAGAAACAACCTTGGCTGCATATTCATTATGCTCAGGCTTAATAGGAACCACACCAACCTGATATGGGCTTAACCAGAATGGGAATGCTCCCTTGTAGTTTTCAATCAGGATACCAATATAACGCTCCAGAGAACCAAAAATAGCTCTGTGAATCATAACAGGCTGCTTAACAGATCCATCCTGTGCAGCATACTTCATATCGAAGTTTAATGGTAACTGGAAGTCAAGCTGGATAGTACCCATCTGCCATTCTCTACCAAGAGCATCGCGCATCTTAAGGTCAATCTTAGGGCCATAGAATGCACCATCACCTTCGTTGATTTCATAGTT
>JAFOVD010000013.1 GCA_017392525.1 Lachnospiraceae bacterium | reverse complement strand
TTGCCATCAATATAATCGCGGAAATACTCCATCAGATCAAATCCACTATCTTCGCATCCACCGTTTTCTTCCCACTGCTTAATCAGTGCAATTCTTTCCTGCATAGTTGTATCTTTAATTAAATTACTCATCCTACACCTCCGTAATTTACAGTCCTATTTTTCTAACAGTTTAAAATCATACCAAATTCTACCGGAAATTAGCAATTACTTCTAACAATGCATCAACATCTTCCCTTGTGGTAGCCCAACTTGTACAGTAACGTGCCACAACATGGGTATCATCATATTGCTCAAAGTTGCTATATTCAACCCTCTCTAGCAGGGATTCTACCTTGGATTTTTCCAGAATAAAGAATACCTGATTGGTTGGAGAGTCAAAATACAGAGGATATCCTTTTTTCTGCAATGCAGACTTAATCTCACCGGCATAGGAAACAGCAGTTTTACCGATATGCATATATAAATTATCCCTGAAAAGTTCATCAAACTGTATTCCCAATACACGTCCTTTGGCAAGAAGTGCTCCATGCTGTTTGATAATCGTAAAGAAATGTGAAATAAGCTCCGGGTTCGGAACTACAACAGCCTCCCCCAGCAACGCTCCACACTTCGTTCCGCCAATATAGAAAACGTCTGTTAGACGCGCCAAATCGGCAAGTGTCACATCATTTTCAACACTTGCCAATGCATATGCCAGACGCGCTCCATCTACATAGAGCGGAATCTTATATTCACGACAAACTTCGGACAACGCAGTAAGCTCTTCTTTGGTATAAAGTGTTCCATACTCCGTCGGCTGAGAAATATATACCATACCCGGATTTACCATATGGGTATAGCTTGGATCCTGATAAAAATCCTCAAGATATTTCCTGACATCCTCTGCCTTGATCTTACCGAGTTCTGATTTTAAAGGCAGCACCTTATGTCCGGTATATTCAATCGCTCCTGCCTCGTGTACCGCTATATGCCCATAATCTGCCGCTATAACACCCTGATAGAGTTTTAATACTGCATCAATTACAGTGGCATTGGTTTGCGTACCGCCAACCAAAAACTGAACTTCTGCATCCGGGCACACACATGCCTTCCGAATACGTTCTTTTGCAGAGACTGTATAGGGATCATCTCCATATCCAACTGTATGCATAAGATTTGTCTCTACAAGTCTATTTATAATCTTAGGATGTGCGCCCTCCAGATAATCGGATGCAAAATATAGTCTGTTATTCATAGTTTGTTTTATCTCCAATTTTTAATACCCTAATCTTACGTCAATGTAAGAATAAAGTCCAATCAGAGACACTATTTAATTACAGACAGAGATTCACGGTCGGCAAAAATGGCAACAAATACCAAGAATACAACTCCTTCTATAAGCTGCAGCATCTGCGTTGAAAAGCCCATCATGGTCAATCCGCTATTCAATACAATGTATAGGAGGGAACCTACAATGATATTTTCAAAGCGAACCTTGGCACCACCTGAGATTGGCATTCCACCAAGTACTAATGCAATCAGAATCTGTGTTTCCAGCTGGTTTCCGCCGGAGGAGGTGACGGAACCCACCTTAATTACATTAATAAATGCTGCAAATCCGGTAATCGCACCGGAAAGAACATATACCCAGAATTTCATGCGATCTGTTCTGATTCCGGCAAACATTGCTGCCTTTTCCCCTGCACCGATTGCCCGTAAACCTGTTCCAAATCTTGTATATCGAAATGCCACAAAACCACATACAAGAATAATGATGGTACAAGTGAGTTTCAATGCTGTTGAATCATAATTTATCAAAGTTGCCGAACCGGAAACCGGTGCGTTCGTTGTCAGATACTTTATAAATCCGCGGAACAAAAACATGGTACATATAGTAACAATAAAGGACTTTATCTTACGATATACGTAGAAATACGCGTTAATCATGCCAATTATTGCACCTGCTGCTATTCCACCGAGGATTGCTATTACAACACCATACTGGCTAAGGTAACATACGACAATAGATGAGATGCCTAGAATAGATCCCTGCGAGAAATCCAACCCGCCCATCGTCATGATGAAAAATACTCCCATCGCCGAAATCATAATCACATATACCTGTGATAGTACGAGTGACATATTCATTGTCATTCTACCTGCCGTCAATGTATTAAACAGCAGGAAAACCAAAACCAGCCCTACAACCGGCAATATTGCCCGAATCATGGACATCATATTCTCTTTTTTCATTCCTCCCAGAGGAGCGATTGCTTTTACTTTTTCCATGACACGCCTCCTATACCATCATTTCAATCAATGAATGCTCATTGACTTCTTCACTTCGATTAATCTGTCCACTAATCTTGCCATCCTTCATAATGATGATTCGATCACACATACCGATTAGTTCCATTAATTCCTCAGAAATCATAATGATGGATTTTCCGTTCTTTCGCATCTGATCCATCAATTGATAGATATCCTGTTTTACCTTGATATCAATTCCTCGTGTTGGACTGTCCAGTACAACAATATCGGAATCTTTGCCAATCCAACGGGCCAGAACGACCTTCTGCTTATTACCTCCGGAAAGCTGTGATACAAACTGATCTGTATTAACCATCTTTACGGAGATATCCTTGGCAAATTTATTGGCGAATTTCTTGTTTCTTCTGTCACTCTGCAGATGCAGCTTATTTCCCAGCATATTTAGTGACGGGAGACAGATATTGTCACGAATACTCATATTCATAACGACAGATTCGTTATCTCTATCCTTGGATGTATAAGCAATACTGTGCTTGATTGCTGTCGGAATATCATTGATTGTTGTTCCATCTTCCAGTCTTACTTCTCCTTCACGGTCATAGGAAGCGCCGAATACTGCCTTGCCGATTTCATGCATACCGGACTCAGACAATCCTCCAAATCCAAGGATTTCACCCTTATGAAGTTCAAAGTTGATATTCTTTAGCTCACCTGGTACGGTCACATCCTTTACAGATAAAACAACTTCATCCGAGATTTTATCGCCGTAATCATTTCTATAATATGCTCCGGTCACTTCTCGTCCTACCATAAGAGTCTTCAACTGCTCTTCCACAACGTCACAGGCACGAATCGTATCGATATACTGCCCATCTCGTAAAATCGTGATATCATCTGACATCTCAAGCACTTCCTGCAAATCGTGGGAGATAAAGATGACGCTTCCGCCTTCTTCACGAATGCGATACATGTGCTTGTAGAGTTCTTCACGACCTTCCTGTGAAAGAGCTGTTGTTGTCTCATCGATAACTACTACCTTTGGATGGAAGTAGGTAGCCTTGATAATCTCCACCAGCTTACGGTCTTCAAAGTTGTACTCATCCACCATCTTATTGGCTTTGATATTGTCGAACCCATACTTCTTGAGTAGTTCTGTGGCCTTACGGTTCATCGCTGCTGTGTTTTTAATACCAGCCTTAACAAACATATCCTCATGTCCCAGGAATATATTTTCTGCAACCGTAAGTCCGGATAGTGTACCAAGCTCCTGCACAATAATAGATACGCCTTCATTATTGGCCTCTACCTGATTCTTTGGATGGATCTTTTTGCCATCCAATATAAATTCACCGCTGTCGATACTGTAAATTCCGGTCAACATATTGGTAAGCGTTGACTTTCCGGAACCATTTTCACCAATCAGCGCGTGGATTGTTCCCTTTCTAACGTTAAATGAAACATCGTTCACCGCCTTTGTAATACCAAAGGATTTGCAAAGATGTTTTACCTCTAATCTAATGTCATCACTCATTTTGCGTCCTCCCTCTCTTACTTGACGATTTCGCCCTTATTGGCCTTTGTTGTAAGTGTAATAATAATCAGAAGTGCCAAACCTGTGATGACATCCTGAATTGCTGTCGGCGCCCCAAGTGCGATAAATCCAAAGAAAATAATATTGATTACAAACTCACCAATGATAATTGCCGGAAGCGGCATACCATATTTCTTAAATGCGATACCAAAGAAACATCCCATGGTGGGAACGAAGTTTCGACTCATTGATGACATGCCGGTTACAGCTACCATTGAAGAACCGTAGCTGATAGTAAGAATCGCCATAATTCCAAAGAAAGCTCCACTGATTACGAAGGCAAGAACCTTGTACTTATTGACTTTAATACCCATGTTTTTAGCAACATATTCATCTGAACCAATGGCATAAGTATACGTTCCTATCTTCGTATAATTCAGAATCAGATACGCAACGAGAAATGCGGCGATTGCAAGTATGATATCCCCCGGCATAGTACCGAACATTCGCATATCTGCAGGCAGAGTCTGCTCTATTCCACCTGCCATATAGTTAGCAATGGATTCATAAATCAGCGCCAATCCCGTTGTTACAATCATGGATGGGATTCTGAGTTTTACATAAAAAGAACCATTTAACAGTCCCACCAGCGCACCTGTTACAATACATCCGATAACCAGTCCCGCGTATCCCATATTGTATTTTGTTGCAAGTACGCATCCAACGATTGCGGATAACATAATATTGGCTCCGATAGAGAAATCAAACATTCCCATAACCATTACAAAGTAAAATCCAATTGCTCCTGTCGCTGCAATCAGGCTGGCCTGAAAATACTGCAACATATTTGCCGGAGAGCCAAAATTATCCGGTGTAATCAGTTTGAAAATCAACCAGGAAATGACAACCAATCCGATTAAAATCAAATATCCCCGCGCAGTGCCCGAAAGTTTTTTCCTGTTTTTATCTGTACCGGCAAATCTTGCCTTTACAGAAGAAGTCATTGTGGCATCCATCATTTTTACCTCATTTCTAGTACTAGAGCCGGCAAATAATGCCGGCTCCGTATCATTTCTTATAAAGAAACTCTTAGTTTATTGTCCAGCTCTTGCTGCAGCATCTTCGATGGAGAGTTCACTTGCCTTCTTTGCAAGATCGTCGATGCTAAGTTTTGACATTTCAACCAATTCATCATCTGTATATGGAAGCTGATCTACAAAGTATTTTTCATAGTCCTTGTAGTCTTCTGCAGATGATACATACAGATATGGAAAATCCATATCTACGAAATTACCTTCGATATCTGTGTAGTTGCCTTTAATTGCGTTATACACCATCATAAATGAGAAAAGAGGATCACAATAATGTCCACCGGACTCACCTGCCATAGATCCGTTTTCAAGTCTTTCTCCCAAATCCGGTAAGAAATCTGTTGATACGATATCGATGGAATCAGTTTTGCCTGCACGCTCTACTGCTGCGATAGCCCCCTGAAGCGGATCACCACCACCACCGGCAGGAATCAATGCATCCAGCTTTGGATCTGCTGACATCAATGCTTCTGCTGCTCTTGAACCACCTTCTGAAGAAGTTCCTGCATACTGAGGTTCTGACAATGTTGCCTTGTCATCCGGATGTTCCTTGTTCCAATCCTCAACGGCCTTCTGATAACCTTCCCAACGTCCAAGCCAGGTTGCATCGCCCTGCTCCCAGCCAATTAGACCGATATCTCTATCCCCCTTCTCTAAGAGGATATTCATAAGTTTCTCGCCATTTTCCGGTTCATTCTCATGAACAGCACCAATATAGTATGGTGAATCTGTCGCTGCCTGATAGATATCAGGGTTGTCATCCTTACTGATAATACGGAAGAACTGTGACAGATAAACCTTGTTATCATTACATGTTTTGATTGCTGAGGTCATCTCAGTATCGGATGAGTTACAGATAATTACCCCCTGACAACCTGCTGCACATAACTGTTCAACAGATGCTGTAACCTTTTCTGATACATGGCCCTGATCAACGTACTGTACTTCTACATCCCCAAGAGCCTCCGCAGCCTCATCGATAATTGTCTTACACTGAGAACCCAAGACATCGGTGGAACTCCAAATAGAAACACCGATTTTGATCTTGCCGTCTGCTGCTGCCGAACCGCTTCCGGCATTTCCACAGCCTACCAGCAAGGAAAGTGACATCGCTCCACAGAGGAACAAGCTTAAGATTCGTTTCTTCATTTCACCCACTCCTTTTCATTAACCTCATGCCAACTGAATGTTTACCCCCAAATCAATTGGCTTGTCTTACGAACCATCTACATCATATCCTGCCCAAAAATGAAAAAGTATGGACTGATTTTTGAAATTTGGTAATTTGTTCAGGAGGGGTGGCTACCCCTCCAGTTCTTTCCTGTATTTACTAGGGCTAATGCCCTCTACTTTCTTAAATACCTTTGTGAAATAGAAATAATCCGGGTAGCCGGATTCCTCTGCAACCGTCTGCACTGAAACATTGGGATTCTTTAAAAGCTGCTTTGCATTTTGGATTCTAAGACTGGTCAAGTAGTCTGAAAATGTCATCTGAAGCTTGTCCTTTAGCTGTGCACTAAGATTCGCAGAACTCATCCCATACTTCTTTGCAAGAGATGTAAGCGAGATATTCTCCGTAAAATGATCACGTATCTCCTCCACCACTTTATCAATATCCGTTGCCCGTTCGCTCCGCAGGGCTTTAACCTCTTCCTGCATCTGTATTTCCGTCTCCTCCGGATGAATTTCCCTCTGGATACTATGAATTACCCGAAGCAACTCCTCCTGATTAATGGGCTTTACAAGGTATTCATATGCATGATTTCTGATTGCCTCTCTTGCATACTGAAAATCCTCGTATCCGGAAATGATTACGACCCTGCTATCCTCTGATAAATCCCCAATATCCCGAAGAAGTTCTAGTCCATTTTCTCCCGGCATACGAATATCTGTAAAAACGATATCCGGCTGTAATTTCCCTATCTCTTCCTTTGCAGTCAGGCCATTGTTTGCCGTTCCAACAATTTGTATCGGCAGCCCCGTCTTCTCCAACTGCTTCTGTAATCCCAAAACAACCCAAATCTCATCATCTGCTATATACGTTCGAATCATCTGAATCCTCCTTATGACTCTGCGTCCAGTATTTCCTGTCGAATCTGATCAGGAACAGTGATAATAATCGTAGTACCTTTCTGTTCCTGACTTTCAATCTGGAAGCTATAGTCTGTCTCATAAAATAACTTCAATCTCTGAACAATATTTCCAAGACCGATTCCTCTACTCTTATTCGTCTCATCCGGCTGTTCCAAACGGATTCCCCGTCCGGTTCCCTCCACCATCTGTGTAGGCTTCATATATTCCGGTACTCGCATAGATTCCGGCACTGTGTAGGCAATCGACTCATAGTTACGTTTCATTTCCACCAATTGATCCGGTGCAATGCCCAGTCCGTCATCCGATACTACGATGCGAATCCCATTATTTACACGGGAAACGGTTGTTTCCACATGTCCCTCTCCCATCTTCGGTTCAAGACCATGAAATACTGCATTTTCCACAATCGGTTGCAATATCAGCTTAATAATCGGTGTATCCAATACCTCTTTGTCCGCCTTGATTTGCACCTTAATCTTACCCATAAAGCGATATTCCATAATCTTCGCGTATTTTTCGATATTTTCCACTTCCTTTTGCACCGTTGCTATATTGCCGCCCTTTACGGCATAGCGGAAGATATCTGAAAGTGCCATGGCAAGTTCGGAGATTTCCTCCTGGTCATTCATCAGTGCCATTCCGCTGATACAGGCGAATGTATTGTAAAGGAAATGCGGATTAATCTGATTTCTATAGGCCAGCACCTTCATCTTCTGTCTGGATAATTCCACCTCATACAAGAGTATCTTATTCTCACGTATTTCATGAATATGCCGCTGATTATCATCCAGCAAACGGTTCAGGCTCTTTGCCACTGTTCCGATATCGTCAGATCTATGCATTGTAAGTCGCGAAGACGGCTGAACCATAACATGTTCGATAAAATCCTGAATCTTGTGAATCGGCTTTGCCAGCCTCAAATAAGTAAACAGAATCAGAAGCAGGAACATCCAGATAACCATTATGATTCCTATAATTACCAAATTTCTGTAGCCGCTTTCATTCTCTGCGTTCGCCTCTATGGACACAGCTGTAGTAATACGCCAGCCATTCTGTCCCCAGGAGCCGTGCGTACTGCCAAACCGGCTGTCTTCCGTCAGATACGAGATTTTATTTACATTACTTAAATCCTCCGTCGTCTGAATCGAAAGAAGATTACCGGCCCTATCCTGTAACTGCACTGCACAGGACAAGGCAGACAGGGCATTGGACAGAGAATCGTCCAGTGCACTGCTGTCCATAACAAATACACACATTCCCAGCTGGTCCATGTATTCGTCACTGGACAGATCATAAACCGGTAGATAATAGGCGAAACATGGTTTCTGATCTTCCCCTGCATAGTAATCCACACTTAGTTCTCCCACTGTGCGTAGCCTCTGCTGTCGCTCCGGCAAACTATAATCTCCACCGAGTCCAGCCAGCAATTCCATCCGGTTGTTATATAAAAACACCGTCTGTATATGATGATTTAACAGCAACATATTCGAAAATACCGTGCGAAGTTCACTGATATCCGCAACCTTTGCCATGGAATCATCCTCATAATATTGCAGAACTGTCGGGGAATAAGAAAAGGATTTTGCCGTGTTCTCCAATGATTTATAGTAACTGTTTAAGGAATTTTCCGACTGTGTCAATATAGTATTGGCAAGCACATTGGCATTGTCTCTCTCCAGCTTTTGAAACGCCCTGAAGCTCTGTACTATCATTCCTGCCAATACGCACATAATTAATAAAATCAATAAAGCCATCTGCACGATAATGCTTTGCCTGACTGCACGAATAAATCTACTCATTCCATCTCACCCCCACATAAAACACCGGCGAGACACCCGCAGTTTTTCTCTACCTGTTCTGTCATATCTCTCTCGTATTCTTCCACTCCAACTCCGGATAATTCTTCCTGAAATTCAATGAACCGCGCTTCAAAGTCCGACGCAGATTCCGCTGCAATCACATAGGAAATCCTCTGCTTTTCACAGTCCGTAATTCGCCCCTTCAAATCCTCAAAATTCTCTGATTCTCGGAAATGATAAAGCGGCACAACCAGATTCTTGCCATCAATTTGTTTCGCATCTTTCCTCATCTTATCCACAGCAAACAGCGACAAATCTATCGAAGTCTTCTCCTCCCAGAGAGGATTTTTTAAAATCCACCAATCCTCCAGTATTTTCTCGTGGTCGTAGTCATCAAAAACCTGCCCGCTTATCATGTAATCGAGAAATGCTGCGGTTCCTGACAAGTCCGTACAGCTCTTACTTACAAAGACATTGGTCCATTGATATCCGCCCGCCGTTTGCATTTCCAGATATGGCGTCGCTCCGGAGGTCGCCTTGATTAACCCGCCATTCTGCCACTTATTCCTATCCAGACGGTAGTCCGTAATATTTCCGATGTAGCAAAGAACCTGATTCTGTAGCAACTTGTGATAAATCTGAGAACTACTGTAGGACAGAGTCGTCGCATCCAAAACACCATTTCTCAGCAACTGATTGGTAAACAGAAGTGCCTCTCTTCCCCCTTCTGTCCGCCAGATATCCTGATAACTCCCATCCTCATTCACAGGTGTACCTCCAAAGGATTCCGCAAGAAACCGGATTCCTCCACCGGTATCCTCACCACCAAGTAGCAAGGGAATAATACTCTCCTCTTTGTAATTTTTTGCTGCCTCAAAAATCTCTGTAACCTTCTCTTCGGCATTGACATCAGACAATGTATATCCAAGGGTCTGCAAAAGATCTGTATTCCAAATCACGGCATTGCCACCGGTCTTTAAATCAGCAGAAGTGAACCCCGTAGGAATGCTGTACCAACCTCCGTCCCGGTACACCATGGCCTGTTTATCTTCCGCAGATAGACTTTCAAGGATTTTCGCATCCGGTCTGTACTCACTGAAAAAATCCTCCAGATTCCACACCTTTCCGGATGACACCAGCTGTCGAATCATATTCGAATCCGAAACAGCAATAATATCCGGAAGCTTGTTCTCCATCAGCATAAGAGACAATTGCATATCTGCGTCCTGCACCGGATTTTCTGTATTGATAAGAACTCCCGTCTGTTTTGAAATACACGCTGTAAGTGTGCCTTCATCCAGCGTCCATTCCACACCATCCCAATCCTGAATATCGGAATAGAAAGATAGCGACACCGTCTTCATTTCCGGAGACACATCCGAGTTCCCCTGATTTTTTCTCTGTGAAAATTGATCTGACTCGATCTGAGCTATTGCCACTGACAATGACAATAGAAAAATTATTGAAACGCCAATTAGAGCCACGATTTTACGTGACTTCAAACCTCCGCAATACATCATAAAGATTCCCCCAAACCCTTAGGATAAATATTCAACCTAAAAAAATATTAGCGCTACTTACCTGTATTTGGCAAGTCCCATATTAAATCACAACAAGACTTGCCAAATATAAGGGAATCATCCAAAATAGGTACGAGGTTTTTTTATATGAATAAGACAGAATTGAAATATAGTTTATTATTATTTATTGCAGCCCTTATCTGGGGAACGGCATTTGTGTTCCAGTTTCTGGGCATGAACAGCATTGGCCCTCTGGCCTTTACAACAGGGCGTAGTTTTATCGGGTTTCTATTTCTGATTCCGGTGGCAATCCTGGTGGAAAGACATAAGCGAAAACATACCGATATTGATAAAATGCCGCATTGCGAAGTCTATATGATTGGTCCCTTTACCAAAGCAGAACTACTCGGTGGTTTGGTATGCGGTTCTATCCTCTGTATCGCATCGAATTTTCAGCAGGTTGGCATCCAGTACACCACCGTTGCCAAAGCCGGTTTCCTGACGGCTTTATATGTTATCCTTGTTCCCATGTTAGGCATATTACTGCATCATGAAATTCCAAAATATCTTTGGATTTGCGCTGGCATTTCCGTAGTTGGTTTGTATTTTCTATGTCTATATGGCAAAGACGCCGGCAGTACATCCATCGGCGATTTATTGGAAATAATCTGTGCCTTTATCTTTGCAGTTCAGATACTCTGCGTATCCCATTATTCCATGCGGTGTCGCGGTGTTGTATTATCCTGCCTGCAGTTTTTTGTCTGTGGATGCGAGTCCTGGATTCTCACAATGATATATGAACATCCCACCCTTTCCGGTGTAATAGACGCCCTGCCATCCCTGTTGTTTGTCGGTGTTCTATCCAGTGGTGTTGCCTACACACTTCAAATCGTAACAGAAAAGCATCTGAACCCGACGGTAGCTTCCTTGATAATGTGTCTGGAATCCGTTATTTCAGCAATTGCAGGCTGGCTTTTACTCTCTCAGATTATTACTCCTCCTGAGATTCTCGGGGCTACACTTATGTTTGCTGCCATTGTACTGGCGCAGATTCTCCCCGGATTTTTAAAAAATAATTAGATTTTTCATAAAAGCACTTGCAATTTTTATTTTCATTCTATATAATATAAAACCTATTCCACTTTTGGGAATAGGTTTTTTTATTTTATACAACAGCTATTTTTCGTTAAGTCCACTCGGAATTTGCCTTTCATCTTTTTTCCGAGCCGGGCGTTCGCGCTTGATTGGGCTTAAACTCAAAAATACAAGTTCCATCATCGAACATTGGTCCCTTTTGCATCGTTGCCCTTCAACCTCGATGCTATCTGTAAATACTGGACTGTCCTAATATACTTAAAAATGCCTTTTATGTATTAGTTGTCTTCCACAGATTGACCGATTGTTCACCTTCCTAGTTTGTTATGGCTTCAAACATAACAAATCCCCGATGGAACACATAAAAATTCGAGGCGGTGAAATCTTCATTTCACCGCCTCTTTTTATTTATCTCTCTATAGACTTATTAGTTTCTTGGACGAACCTTAGCATTGATATCTGCATATAACTGATCGATTAACTTCTTTGTCTCAGCAATAATATCATCCTTAGGAACCTTAACATTTACACTCTTATCTCTTGTACAAAGCTCGATTTCACCATTCTTAAGGGCCTTAGGTCCAACAGTTACACGAACAGGAGCTCCAATAAGATCTGCATCAGCAAACATTGCACCAGCTCGAACATCTCTGTCATCATAGATAACTTCAATGCCCATATTCTGAAGTTCTTCATAGATTCTATCTGTTACTGCCTTGCACTCTTCATCATCTACACGCATACAACATACTTCAACCTTCCATGGAGCGACAGAAATTGGCCAGATTGGGCCGTAATCATCATGATGAGCCTCCATAATACAAGCAGCTGCACGACCGACACCGATTCCGTAACATCCCATAATAGGAGTCTTCTCTGTTCCGTCTTCTGCTGTATATGTCATCTTCATACTATCTGTATACTTTGTTCCAAGCTGGAAGATATTACCTGCTTCAATACCACGGCTGATACGGATTCTCTTCTTTCCGCAAACAGGGCAGATACCGCCATCCTGAATCTTGGAAATATCAACGTACTCAACATCTCCAATATCTCTCTTGATATTTAATCCTGTGAAATGATAATCCACTTCATTTGCACCACAAACAAGGCTTTCAATACCCTCTAAGGACTTGTCAAAGATCACTCTGCACTTGTCTGTAATATTATATGGTCCACAGAACCCTGCTACTAGACCGGATTCCAGTGTAACTTCTGCAGGATGAACCTTCTCTCCAAGAAGATTTGTAAGTTTTGTTTCATTTACTTCATAATCACCACGTGTAAATACAACCACATATTCATCATTGGCATTAATCTGATAAATAACAGCCTTACAAGACTCTTCCACCTTAGCTCCAAGGAAATGACACACTTCATCTATTGTCTTGCAGTCCGGTGTATGAACCTTTGTAAGTTCAGACATAGGAGAGCATCCGCTATTGTCAACAATAGTATCAGCAGCTTCCATATTGGCAGAGAAACCACAATCATCACAAAGGACAATGGAATCCTCACCACAATCAGCCAAAAGCATATATTCATGAGAAACGCTACCGCCAATCATTCCTGAGTCAGACTTAACAGCAATTACATCCGGAAGTCCCATACGTTCAAAAATTCTATGGTAGGAATTAGCCATACGATCATAGTACTGCTCTAAATCTTCCTGTGAAGTATGGAAAGAATATGCATCCTTCATTGTAAATTCACGTACACGGATTAATCCTGCACGTGGCCTTGCTTCATCACGATACTTTGTCTGAATCTGATAGATTGAGAATGGGTAGTTCTGATATGTACGACCAAAATCTCTTGCAAGATGAACTGCAGCTTCTTCATGTGTCATTCCAAGTACCATTGGAGTACCATTACGATCCTTGAATCTTAAGAGCTCATCACCAACGCTCTGGTATCTTCCTGATTCCTCCCAGAGAGAACCCGGTAATACTACCGGAAACATTACTTCCTGTGAATCCAGCGCATCCATTTCTTCACGGATAATACGCTCAATGTTCTGTGTTACCTTCTTCATTGGAGAGTAAAGAGAGAATATACCATTGGATACCTGCTTTACATAACCGCCACGTACAGAGAATGCATGACTGTCAATGACACAATCTGCCGGTCTTTCTTTAAATCTGACTCCCACAAGTTTACTGACTTTCATTTGTAAATCCTCCTAAAAAATGAGATAAAGTATGCCAAGACAAACAAAAAACGCCCTAAGCATACATTGTATACTTAGGACGAAATAAATTCCGCGTTACCACCTAAATTCAGACCGAAGTCTGCTCTCATTGGTGAGCTACCACCCACCTGTCAAATTACGGTGACTACCGTCAGAAGTTTCTGAATACTCAGTTTTCCCTTCTGCTGCTCCCAGACTGGTTCAATACCCAAATATCTAAGCCTCGCACCAACCGGCTATTCTCTCATAGACTTTGCAATATTTACTATTTCTGCTCAACGCATTTCTAGAAAATTTAAACACGTTTTCCCGGAAAAGTCAATCCGTTTTATTCATGCATCTCATTTTGATAGAACATATATGCTCCAATCATGTTCGCATCATTTCCATACTTACATGCCACAATTTCCGGCCTCGGAAGCATGGCATCATAAATATTTCTCTCAAATAAATCCTGCAGGTTCTCGCGGATTTTATCCAGCAAAATCGGCTGTCTGCTGATTCCGCCACCGATTGCCACCTTTTCCAGATCCAATAGTGCATGGATATTAAATATCGCCATGGCCACGTGTCTGGCATAATCATTTAAAACCTTATTTGCCAACTCATCACCTGAATTTATAAGTTCAAACAGTTCTTTTCCGTTCATCTTCGTATCATCCGGCAATCCTGCCTCCCGAAAATAACGAATCAGAAGTCCTCGGGAACCTCCGGTATAGCCCAGAGAATAATCCAACTGACCCCAACCTTCAAATCCGGTACGCATAAAGCTGTATTCTCCTGCTGTATAATGAGGACCGCACATCAATTTTCCATCGATAATCAATCCACCTCCCACACCTGTTCCGCAGATGTAGACAGCAGAATTCGTCGTCCCTTGCAAAGATCCAACGGAAAATTCCGCGTATGCTGCACACTTGCCATCATTGGCAAGATGCACCGGCACTCCAAGCAGTTCTGATAACTCCGGTCCGATGGATTTGCCCTGATTATAAATCATAAATCCACCGCCGTTATTTCTACCCTTTTTACTGTCAATAAACCCCGGTAGACTCATGGCAACGCCATGTATCTTCTCTCCATTCAGGGACTCAAATCCCAAGACAACCTCGTCAAATATTTCTTTTACAATCGAAAAGAAATGCTCCTGGGTGTCCAGAGGCGTCGGGCGCGAACCTGCCAGCTTTCTCTCCAGACTTTCATTCATTACACAGTACTTGATTTCTGTTCCCCCAACATCAAAAACCATTAAATTCATAAAACCACCTCAACCTTTATGCTAATTAACTTTTGCTGTATTTCCCTCTGCATCCACCACAAATCCATGGCGATTATCATCAAAATCCTTTACAAATAACGCTTTATCATTCACCATCTTGCCATCCACTATCAGTTTAACAAGGCCCTGCTTGCCGGCCTCAGCATCATCTTCTCCATAATTTGCCAGGGCATCGCAGATTTTATTATATGGATTTTTCCATTTCCCATCACTTGTCGGCACATCACCGTGGGCAATTGGAATATACTTGCCACGACCCTTTGCCAGCATCTGATAGTCTCTTGGGATACACTCCAGATTATGAGACTTTCCGAGTGCATAAATCTCCTGAATCATCTCAATATTTTCCGGAGTCTTCCTGCTGCTGTTCTTCCAACCATTAGCCTCCCATTTCTCATAACGAGGTTCATCGCTGAAGTTTCTGGCAAATCCGGCATATACATACTGGCTATCTGTCATAAAATATACCTTTGCTCCCTCAGGAACTGCTTTTAATCCCTCTATGGCGCCTAGTAGCTCCATTTGATTATTTGTAGCACCAATCACAGAACCGTAGCCCTCTGCTACAATTTCATGCCGGGAATTCACAACCACATAGCCATAACCACTTGGAGCACCGGCAATTCCATTGCCACGAGCCCCACCATCCGAATGGACTTCATAGTATTCTCCCTCAAAATCCGGGTGAAACTCCTTATGAACTACAGAGTTATCATTTCCTGATTTTGCGCTGTATGTCTTGTTGCTGCCACTGTAACGGTTTGCATAGCCTGCATCCTGTTTCTCGTAGGCTGCTACCGCCTCTTCCATGGATTCATATCCCCGGAAAACCGGCCCTGAAAATCCATCCACCTGTGCTTTGCATTCTGCCCAGGTCTTATATATTCCAGGCTTTCTGCCCTTAAAAACAACATATGCTTTCTTCATATCAAAACGTCCTTTTAATGATTTTCCTTACCTATTCTATCGTATTTCATAGCAATTGAGCAATCTATATGATATACTTAAATTCCAAAAGTGTTCTTTTTTTTAAATTTATCTGAAAGATTGAGGAATATATATATATGTATATAAAACCAGTTATTATCGAATCCAATGACATCTCTGAAGGAATCTTCGCAGCAAGTGGCGTTGGATCTTTCACTGTAAAAGCAACTCCTAAGGGAGAAACCTTAAGCAACGGAAAATGGGTCTGGGATTTAGACCTTTATTATTCCGGCAACGAGGAATGTAAAAACCAGAATGTAACAATTACATTTAACCAGAGTGTATCTGACTTCACCACCAATAAGGGTGAACTTACCAGTGCAAACAGTGGTTCTGTCATGACATTTACACTTTCACAGACCTTTAGAGACGGCAATAATAAGAATTTCCAGATTTCTTGCGTAAATCCGGTAAATCCTGAAATCAGACCTGCAATCTCTGCATGTTCTGCAACTGTTGCCTAAGACATACACTGGTTCATCGGTCTTGGTTTAGCTCATTGGGGAGGACTATTCTATGGACTTATCAGCTATTATTTCATCATTCATAAACAGATATTTTATTATTCTATTTTTAGATGCGACCATCTTGATTTTAATGTCTAAGAACAAGGAACTTCGTGATTCACGGGTTCGTTCTTCTCTTTATGCGCTGATGATTCTTACTTTACTGTTAAGTATTTTCCGCGTTGTAGACACAGAAATCGAGATGAGTTCCGTTATTTCTTCTACGCCTTTTGCGAGAAAATTCTCATCTTGGTTTTGTTATAGTTTTGGACCGGCCAGCTTACTGGCTTTCTTTTCCATGTCTACACGCTGTCCTTCCAAATACATGCATTGGCTATCCACACCTCTGATTCTAAATGCCGCACTTTACAGCACTATCTTTTTCCAGACGAATGTGGAAAACCCGCTAGTATACTCTTTTAGTGGCATAAATATGTTTAATCGCGGTACCCTCGGCTATTTTTCTCACTTTCTGACAGTTGCTTATATCATTATCTTTATATCTTATGAAGTCTGGCAGAATAACAGAAAACGAACAGAAGACGTGCCGGTGCTTATTTCCTGCGCCATTGGCTGTTCTCTGGCCATGATTTGCGAATCTCTTGACCTTACACGGGATGCACTCTATCCATGTATTTTAGCCAGTGGCCTGGTATACTATCTCTATTTATACATGCAAATTGGTCGCATGGATTCCCTGACAGGCCTGTTTAACCGTCAAATGTATTTTATTGATATGGAAAATTTTGAATCGAAAATCTCCGGTATTATTATATTGGATATGAATGGATTAAAGACTCTAAATGATGGAAGCGGTCACAGCGCCGGCGATACCGGCCTTAAGACCCTGGCCCATATCATGGAGCGCTGTGTTCCATCCAATGCATCTGTTTATCGTATCGGTGGAGATGAATTTGCCATCCTCTGTTTTTCTATGGACGAGGCACAGATTCAACAAATTTGTAACAAGATTGAATCCGAGCAGCAGAAAACAAAATACTCCATGTCCATCGGATACGCATTTCGTGAAC
Organism: Lachnospiraceae bacterium; assembly: GCA_017392525.1. Lineage (GTDB taxonomy): Bacteria > Bacillota > Clostridia > Lachnospirales > Lachnospiraceae > FD2005. The sequence continues at coordinate 26,369 of JAFOVD010000013.1, read as the reverse complement.
AGTTTGAAGACTTATCTCAATTACAGAAGACGGCAGATGCCCATATGTATCAGCAAAAAGCTCTCTACTATAGACGGTCAGGAATCGACCGCCGCGGACGTTAGAGATCTTCTTTCTTTGCCAGTTTCAAGTCCCGTATCACCCTGATACGGGCTATTGTTATAACTACAGCTGTCATCAATGTGGCTGAACCAAATTCCAGAGAATATAACAAATCCCCTCTAAACACATGGAATGTCTTAACCTGATAGGAGCAAACCACAAATAACGTTAGCCAGCCGATTACCCAGGCTACCAGATGAAGGGGTCTATCCAGAATAATAATTGGAAGCACCGACAAGAATACAAAAATCGTAATTGCCTGATGTTCTCGATCCATAAACGTACCCATAAGAAGCGCCGTCGACAATACCGGAATCTGTAAAAGATAGATTAAAATCGTCTGGTTCTTGAGTTTCTGAAGAACCGGACGATATAATACAAACAGAAACATATAATAGATCAGCAGCCGAAAGGCTAGCATCATCGCATTATAGTACTGCATTGCAGCTTGCGTAATAATAACAAACATCGAGATTGGGATTCCTCCGTGAATCATATACATAATCACTCTCGAGTTTCGATGGTTCACCTCATCCCGATACCGGGTATAATACCCATTAATTTCTTTTAATTTTTCAATCATAACTTTCTTCTCCCATATTTCCCCAAAACACTAAAAAGATACTATAATTTTACGCTTTCTGCTATCTATTGTCCACTTTCTCCGGATACAAATCATGATTTTGAAGCCGGTTCCATGCGACATCCTCCCACTTTGTTCCCGGCTTTCCGTAATTGCAATAAGGATCAATGGAAATACCTCCGCGAGGTGTAAATTTACCCCATACTTCAATGTATTTTGGATCCATTAATCGGATTAAATCCTTCATAATCTTATTCACACAGTCCTCATGGAAATCCCCATGATTTCTAAATGAGAAGAGGTATATCTTCAGTGATTTTGACTCCACCATCTTCACGTCGGGTACATAAGAGATATAGATTGTAGCAAAATCCGGCTGTCCGGTAATTGGACAGAGAGATGTAAATTCCGGACAGTTAAACTTCACAAAATAATCATTGTCCGGATGCTTATTTTCAAATGTTTCCAGTACATCCGGATTATAATCAGACTCATATTTCACTCCCTGATTTCCCAACAGGGTCAAATTCTCATTTTCTCGCATTTTATTTACTCCGTTTCTTTCCCATACTTATTCTTAAAGCTCTTATTCCGCCAATGCAGGATCTGCCACACCATTTGCAGCAAATGCAGCTGCACGATCAATACATGTTCCACATTTCCGGCAAGGCTTATCTCCGCCTTCATAACAGGACCATGTCAGGTGATAAGGTACTTCCAATTCTAATCCAAGCTTTACAACCTCTGCTTTATTCATATTTACAAAAGGTGCCTCAATTCGCAGCTGATGACCTGAGCCTTCGTAAATAGCCTCATTCATTGCTTTATTGAAGACCTCAGAACAATCCGGATAAGCAAATCCTGCCGCATCGTCAGCATGAGCCCCATAATAAATCACGCTACAATCCTTACTGAGGGCCATACTGGAAGCGCTTGATAAAAACAGGCCGTTTCGGAAAGGCACATACGTACTCACCGGCTTTTCTCCTCCCGTCTTATCAATCTGCTTGGAATAACTCTCTTCCGGAATATCCTCATCAGACTGCTTTAACAAGGAACAGTTACTGTATTCAAATATCTTAGCCAGATCCAAAAACAGCTGCTCCACACCATAATAGTTTGCAACATCTATTGCCGCCTGAATCTCTTTATCATGTTTCTGTCCATAGGAAATCGAAAGGGCAACCACATTCTCTTTTCCATACTTCTTTACTGCCATTCCCAGGGCGGTAGTAGAATCCACTCCGCCACTACATAAAACCATTGCTCTCATTTCTTATTCTCCATTATTTCAAATACATCTGAAGCATTGGGTTTGTACGAAATTCTCCCCGAAGCTCCGCTGTATATGTCTTCGTTCCACTTTTCTTAATTCCTCTTGCTGATACGCAGCTATGACACGCCTCAATCATTACAGCTATATCCGGGCTACCCGTAACTTCTGTCATAATATCTGCAATATCCCGCCCAATTTTTTCCTGCAATTGCAGTCGCTTGCCGACCATATCACAGATTCTGGCAATCTTTGATAATCCAATCACTTTTCCCCTTGGAACATAGGCAACCGTTGCCTTCATATCATACATAAGCGCCATATGATGCTCACAATAGGAAAAGAAATCGATATCTCTCATAACCACCACTCCATCAGAGGCTCCCTCTTCAAAGGATTTATCAAACATCTCTGCAATCTCGTGATTGCTGTAATTCATCCCTTCGAAGACCTCTTCATACATATTCGCCACCCGCTTCGGGGTCTCACGCAGTCCCTCACGGTCCGGATCGTCTCCAAGTGCAATAAGAATGCCACGAATATGCCCTTCAATTGCTTCTTTATCTATCATCTACACACCTCTTTCATTGGGGTCCCAGATTACTTTATGCATCTGTATCTGAAGTCTTGCCTCATTCATCCGATGATTCATGAGAAATGATACGATTTCCACCGGCTCAATCTTGCCAAACACCGGACTAAAGTACACATGGGTACGCTCCAGTAAACCATACTCTTCAATAATCTCTCGGGCGCGTTCCAAATCTTCTCTGCTTCCCGAAACAAACTTCACTGTATCTTCCATGGAGAGAAGCATCAGATTCTCCATATCCATAGCTTTTTCCTGACCACTTCCCGGCAATTTATAATCCATTGTAAAAACCGGTCTATGCTCCCCTATAAACGGCTTTAAATCAACCGCTCCATTGGTTTCTATCTCCACTCGGATTTCTTCATCCCCCAAGAGTTCTTTCAAAAGTTCTTCCATATCCTTCTGAAGCAACGGCTCTCCACCTGTCAGGGTTACATTTTTTACTCCTGTGGATTTGATATATGTATGAATCTCCTTTGGAGACATCTCTTCGTATGTACAATCCGACTCATTGGCCCACATCGTATCACAGTAAGAACAGCGAAGATTACACCCTTTGAATCTGATAAAAACCGCTAATTCTCCAGCCCTTTGGCCTTCTCCGTTTATGCTGACAAATTTTTCAACTACTTTCATACCTTTTTTCCTTACTTACCTGTTTTCCTCGTAGGAAGCACAGTTATTTGGTGTCTCATAGACATCTACACGATGCACTAAAAATCCACGGTTCTTAATTTCCTCATAGAAATATCTTGAAAAATTCTCGGCTGTCGGACGAAATCCCACACTGATCAGTCGAAAATCCTCCTCTTTCAAGGCCTCTACTGTCTTCTCCTTCAAGGATCCCTCCTCGTAAATCAGACTATGATCCAGATAATCACACATTTCCTTTAACACACTCTTCAAATCGCCGAAGTCGAAAACCATACCTCGGTTTTGCCGGTCTTCTCGTAGAGTTTCTCCCTGCACCTCTACCACAACGCGCCATCTATGGCCGTGCAAATTGCTGCATTTCCCCTGATAATCCTTTAGGAAATGCGCAGAATCAAAGCTTTCTTCGGATTTTATATAAAACATCTAACGCTCCTTCCAACAAAAAAAGACCCATGGATATACCATGGGTCCAAAATTACAAATCCTATAATTTCATAAAATCGCATACTTTGCCGTATGCCAATAGCCCTAGTTTTGTTTATAGACAGGATGGTACAAATGAACTGTCTTATGAAATTTTGCTTATTCATTGTATGTTCAACAGTGAGGTCTGTCAAGAGAATGCTATTTACCAAGCTTTATTTCTATATTCTTAATGTTAATTAGAATCTTCTCATCACTTTCCACACGCTTTTCCATCTCATGAATTTCACGTTCCACACGAGCTCTTCGCATATAGGCCGTTGTCAAATCCTTGTTAAGAAGCATCTTTCGCTCTGCAACAAAACGCATGCTCATCTTCTTCTCTCCAACATTAAAGCGAATTGTGGCAATATCATTATCCTTATCAATAATCTCTCCATCGCCAAACTTAAAGTGTTTGACCTTTTCCCCCACAACATCGACTTCATCTATTCTATCCAGCTCAATCTCTTTATCTATAATAGTATCCCGGAGATTATCAAGTTCATCATAGAGCTGTTTCTTCCTTTTGTCGCGCTCTTCCTGCTCCCTCTCTGCCTTACTCTTCTGCTTTCCTCTAGCCTTACCCTCCGGCTCAATCTCAGCCTCATGCTGAGTCTTAAAACCGTATTTCTCAGTCACATACATAAGATCATAAAGCAGAATGTGATGCTTTGGATCAATTTTCTCAAGCCCAGGCATCTTAAACATCTTTGCCTGCTTTTTCAACTCCGCCGTAACCATTTCAAGCAAATCCTCATGTTTCTCCAGCTCCGCTACAACATCATCACAGAATGCATAGTAGTTAGCCAGAATGAACGAGCCGCCGGAATCGTACTCTATATAATCCCGGAAGAAATCCACCGCCCGCTGCTTATACATATAATCCTTCTTCGGATGTACCAGCCCCATAAACATCAAGCAAGCTCGCTTGTCCAGCTTATACATCTGCTGAGGCATCAGACACTCTTCCTCCAGATCATTCATCTTCTGGATAAAATCCTCCATATATGCCTCCCGTTTCTTCAGATCCTTGGGACTGTCCTCCAGAAGCATCTTGAAATACGTACGCACCTCTTCCTCTTCATTACCGCGATCACGTCGAACCAGATTCTCTACGGCAAGTCTCGGCTGATATACACTGTTTCCGGAAAGCAATCTACGACTCTCCTTTGTGCAGGTCTGAAACATCTGTAGGAAATCTTCGGCATCGTTGTCCCATTTCTTGCAAGCATATGCTGTACGCCACTTCGACATCTCATCATGCGTGTTGGTGTTGGCACGGACACTAAACTGGTCCATATACTCATTAATCATGGTCTCTAAACGCTCTAAATTCATATTATCCTCCCCTCGTTGAAGAAAAATATGTCGACTTCTCACTAACTCTAGTCTAACGCGTTTTCACCATCTATTCTACATTTTTAGAAAACTTGTGGTCTACTTTTTTTGAGGCACAAGATTTCGTGCCTCTAGTGGAAATGATACATTTCCTCAACTCTTACATAGTGCACGGGAAGCTCCTGTGGCACAAGTTCTCGAATCCATTCTGCAGCGTATTCCATGCCGGGTTCTTCCAGGCTGAAATGCCCGATATTGAAACAGGCTTTATTTCTTCCCATTGCCGCTGCATCCCGGATATAAGAAAGCAGGTTCCATTCAATCACCTCTCCCGGGATTACTGCGTCAAATCGGTCCTCTTCCAACTCCCTGATAATAGAAGTTGCATAATCATGGTAATTGCCCTTAGCATCTTCAGATTCTTCCATAAACATGCCGGGGCATAAGTGTCCTATAATGGCAATACGAGAGATTTCATCCGATGGATTGCCAATATATCGAAGACCATTCAGATGGAACTTCTCCTGTAGGAAACTGTTCATTTCCTCAACTGTCATCTTCGGAATCTCAAATCCGAAAAAGAGTGGAAGTTCTACATCCATTCTGTAATCTTCCCATCCAAGGCGTCGAATCACCCCTGTAAAGATACTGTCCGGCTGATTAGCATGCATATGATCATGATCTCGCCAGATGGTTATTCCGGCCTCCTGAAGCATCGCCTTCTTCTCTTCCACCACACTATTTGTAAAATCCGTATGCCAGTCCGGATAATCCGGCGTCATATAAAATGTAGGCTCATGGACAATCAAAAGATTTGCTCCCAGTTCCTTTGTCTTCTGAATCACCTCTACCGTAGGCACAATAGCTGTTACTATTCCAGTGCAAACATCTGATGGGTTTCCTGCTTTAAATCCATCACATGTATTTTTCTCATCAATCGGGGGATGATATGCAATTATTCGCTGAATAACTTCCTGATGCGTCATAATGTCCTCCTAAAATCCAAGCACAAGGGCATTGTTACTACCCTCTTCTATATCCGCAAAATATGAGAATGCTGCATCCGCCATACGTTCCCATACATCATATTCATGATTTCCTGTTGTTTCCTTTAAAACATGTTCTATACCTGCCTCAGACAGTGTTTCCGACAGGCGACTCACAGAATCCCATACCAATCCGTCAGCATTGCCACAGGCCATAAATAATCCCGGCAAAAGCGGATCATCCTTTAATTTTGGCCATTCCCGGAAGAGATTCCTGTTACTGTTTTCATATGCTTCTTCTGAGCCAAATGTTGCCTGAAATACCTCGGGTCTGAATCCCAACATTGGAAAATTGTTCAGCAGATGTTTCGGATCCACTGCAGGAGATAATCCCGCAATTTTAGAAAACTTATCGCGATACTTTAATCCGTTGTATATCGCTCCATATCCACCCATTGAAATTCCTGCCACATATGTGTCTTCTCTCTTGTCCGACAGCGGCAATATTTTCCTTGTAAATTCTATTAATTCCTCTCCGATAAATTTGGAGAAGTTCTCATTTCTCTCCGGATGATCTACATAGAAGGAATTGCATCCGTCCACAAGGACAATTGCCATCCCCTTTAATTCACACTGTTTTCTCAAATTGATATATGTCAAAATACTACTTGCATCCACACTATAACCCGGCAGAAAATAGCAAGTTTTATATGGTGCCTCCCACTGCTTTGTAGACAACCCGTCCGTCGGCAGGAACACCTTGATCTCCACGCCACGACATAGTGCCATGGAGTTAAATTCCATTGTTAAATAAGCCATTGCTTCCCCTTCCTATTTCATACCATTTCGCACCCACTCCGATGGCGTACAGCCAAAGGTGCGATGAAACTCTGTAATAAATGATTTCACATTGGAAAATCCATTTTGCATTGCACAATCCAAAAGCAGCATATTGGGTTTTGATCGCAGAAGTTCCACACTGTGTGTGATTCTCACATTCTGCAGATAATCATGAAAATTAGCACCCACTCTGGATTTAAATGTTCTGGACAAATGAGACGGTGTATAGCCAAAATGTTTTGCCACTTGATTTAATGTAATACTCTCAGAAAAATGCTCCTCAATATATTGAATCACATCCTTCACTGCCGCATCCGACTTACTCTGCAGCTTGGTCACATCCACATCTGCGATACAACATCTTTCCAGCTCCTGCAGGAAATGGAACGTCAGCTCCATCTTTCTGAGTTTCAAAATCCGACTGCTGTGATCACTCCAGATATCCACCTCTTGCGAATCTGCTCCATTCATATGCTGTTTCTTTCTCTCATTCAGGTTCCAGTTCGCATAATTCAGTCTTTCATCCATTCCGCTTGAAAATCCGGCTTCAATATTGCACTGCCGTTCTATCGCTCCAAACTGAAGCAGTATCTCCCGGATTCTCTCTCTGTCCTCCGGCCTCTTTGGCACCTGAAATACCAGATTCTCTCCCAGCCATTTATCGAGAAAACTCTTTGAAATCTGCACCGTAATGCCCTCAAAATGATCTGTCTTCTCCACATAGTGATCCGAATGAATCACCGTCGTATTGATAACATTCCACTCTCCGGCATTCTTAATGATTTTTTCACCATTGACATAGCTCATAACCCGTCCAACTGTTGCCAGATTGAACTCAATATTTCGATGCCAATGAAGGGGCGTGTAAATCTTCTCTCCATCCTGTTTATGATTGTAGATTTTGATTGGAACTCTGTTATTCTCAAAGTTCTCCAATTGGTATAATGCTGCCATATGGTCTCCCATCTATTTCTCACGGAAAATCAATTGTGCAAAGTCACGAATACAATATCTCCATGTGTTCCAGTCATGTGTTCCCGGATAAATCACTCTTGTCTCTTGAATTCCTGAAGCTTTTACCAGCTCATCATCTCCCAGGAAATATTCAAGAAACGGATCTTCTTCTCCGATTCCACGAAAGAACACGTCAAATACCTTCGAATCTTTTAATTTCTTCAAAAATTCCAGGTGCTGATCATCTCCTGCTCCACGATCAACCATATCAATCAATGAGCCCTGAATCCAATCGTGTAGAAATCCACTGAAAATCCCCAGGCAACTGAACATTTCCGGATGCTTGAATCCACTTATACTTGTCTGCAGGCTGCCCATGGACAATCCGGCCATTCCACGCAGTTTACGCTGTCCTCCCACGTGATAACGTCCCTCTATAAAAGGAATGATATCCACGGTCAAAAGGTCATCAAATCTTGTGAAATCCACGGTTCTTTCTCCATCCATTTCCACCTGAACCATACCACTATTCATAACTACAACGAAGGGTTCACATTTGCCCTCAGCCTGCAGATTGTCCAGAATATCCGGTAAACGTCCCGTGCTGATCCATCCGATTTCATTTTCTCCATGCCCATGCTGTAGATAAAGTACCGGAAATGTCTTCTCCGGCTCCTCATCATAGGCATATGGCGTATAAACCATGCAACGTTCCCATTCCTGTGTGACTTTTGAAAAGTATTTTTCAATTATCACTCTGCCGTGTTTCACCTTACGTGTTGCATAAAAATCTCCGTCTTCCTGAGGAAGTTCTATATAATTGCAAGGTCTTGAATAGCCGTATCCAATTGGAAGATATGGGTTCAACACATCCACACCGTCAATCTGAATCGCAATGTAATTCATTCCCTTCTGAAACGGCAATCTGGATTGCCATGTACCATCCTCTTTTTTCTCACATAAAAACACCTGATCAGCCCAACCATAGGTCACTACATGAGCTTCTTTGGCATATAGATTGAGATACCAGGCGCCATCCTTATAAAGAAGAGGGTCCGGCACCCCCTCTGGCGGAAGTACCGGATCCATGGAGAGAAACTGTGGTTCTATGCAATTATTCCATCCAAAACTATTTGATTTCATTTAAAACATACTCCAATCCCTTGGTAATATAGGCATTCCAGAAATTCCAATCATGGATTCCCGGACCCTCTTCATACTTATAATTTGCTCCCTGATCATCTAAAAACTTTCTCATAATCTGGTTTTCCTGATACAGGAAATCCTCTTTGCCAATCGCCATATAAAGAGGCGCCATCTTCTTGCCCTCTTGTATACATTTCTTATAGAGAACCTCCGGATTATTATCCGATTCCGAAACCTTATCTAGATCTCCGAATACTTCACGGTAGTATTCATAATTTGCCATCATATCCTTAGTACCAGGCTTCATGCCCTGTATATTATGGATAATCAAGGCTGAGGAAAGTGCGACAATTCCGCCAAATGTATCCGGATAAGCCCAGGCGGTATGGATTGCTCCAAATCCGCCCATGGATAGACCTCCAATCAATGTGTCCTCTCTCTTATCTGACAGATGAAAGGTCTTTCTGGTAAAATCAATCACTTCCTGTCCCACATACTTACCATACTGTGCGCCAGTTGCAGCACGATCCAGATAGAAATTATTTCCTGCTGTAACCATAAATATTGCGAGATTATACTTTAATGCCAGTTCCTCTGCTGTACCATTGCATTCCCAGTCGAGATCATTTCCTGTAATACCATGAAGCAGATAAAGTGCTTTCATACCTCTTTTAAAATGTGGATTAACCTCCGTCATAAACGGTGGATAGTCATTTGGCAGTACATATGTAAACTCTACCTGCGCATTCTGACAAACGGAATAAAACCGCATCTTTCCTGTAGACATAATTTTTCTCCTTACTTCTTAAGCATTATTTCTTTTTGCATCCAGCGCAGCTCTGATTTCCGGATACTGCTTATCAAGATGATAAAATACATTAATAATTACAACTGCAACCATGAGGATTACAGGTAAGCCGATATAGCAAAACTCAATTGCTGTACATGCGGAAGCAGTCTGCACATCCTTACTTCCATCATATCCTCCTATATTCAGAATTGTTGTAATAAGAAGGGATACCAGAGAATTTGCTATCTTTATTGTAAATCCAATAAAGGCCATAAGGAATCCCTGAATTCTGATTCCTGTTTTCCATTCTCCATAATCTATGGATTCTGCACACATAACATAAATAATACCGTTAATGAATGCTAATCCAATGGATGCAACAACTGTAAATATAATTACAAATACAATAGAATCCTTACATAACAATGTTCCCAGTGAACCAGCAATGGAGAAAATCGCTCCAGTCCATACTAGATTTCTCTTACCTATTTTTGTTGCAATAAACGGAATCACCAACGTAAGCGGAATACCAATTAAGTTGGAGATTGACAGTAATGTTGACGCAATGCCTACGTTCTCAAGTACATTTGTAGCAAAATATACCGTTGTTGTTGCCTTTATTACAACAACTGCAATTGTAAATAATGAAGTCAGTGTGCAGATAACCCATGGCCCGTTTTTCATAGCCTTTAACATATCTGTAGCTGTCGCCTTCTGTGCTGCACCGGCATTCAATCTTTCTCTTGTATTTAATCCATCAATCAAGATAAGAATTGCTCCGATTCCGGCAAAAATCATGGATGTTACTCCATATCCGAGATATTCATCTCCCTTACCAATAGCATTGACCAGTGTAAGTGCAAGTGATGCAACAGCCAGCTGACCAAAATTTGTTCCTAAAGTTCCAAACATATTTACCTGTAATCTGTCCTTAGGATCATCTGTCACTGCTGTAAGAAGTACATTCTGTGGAATCAGCACAGCTGTGTAAGCTAATGTATAAAGAACATACGTTACCATTGCATAGATGTATTTCACCTGATTTGCAGCTTCCGGAATATGAAACAGGAAGAAACAAACAACTGCCATCGGGATTGCGCAGAAAATGATATATGGTCTGCATTTACCCCATCGTGACTTTGTATTATCTACAATAACTCCCATTGCAACATCGGAAATGGCATCTACCACACCACCAACCATCATAATTGTTCCAACCTGTATCAACTGTAACTGAATAACATCTGTATAGAAGTACATCATAAATGTTGATATGATTGTTGTTGCCAAGCAGATTCCCATGTTTCCGGAACCATAACTAAGCTTCTCTAAAAGAGACATTTTTTTACTTGTTGTTTCCATGCTTATTAGCCCTCCGTAATATAAAATATATAACCTATAAGCATATTATGTGGCTTTGCATCCACTTTATCTTTCCCTATCTTTTCATGTGAATTGTTATTTTTTGATATTTTACGTTAAAAATCCCTCTATACGTGTCTTCGTATAGAGGGATCCACCTTTTTCTTTTATTTCTAATATATTCTTCTTAATACTGACTTTATTGTTCGGGCATCGCTAATTATTATATTATATGTATGTTTTATACTATATTACATAATATATTTTATTCATCCTATATGTATTACTTCTCATCATATGTTTTATCATATATTTTTTCATTTTCTCATTAGCTTATATAATGCACGACCCACGCCATCATCATTATTGCTTTCTGTTATAAAATACATCGCATCCTTCAAGGCCTCCACAGCGCTTCTCATGGTAACGCCCTGGCCAACTTCATGAAGCATCTCGAAATCATTAAAATTATCACCAAACCCAATGGTTTCACTCTGATCTATTCCACGTACCTGACACATCTTTTGAACGGATATACCTTTATTTACCCCGTTTTCATTGACTTCCAGATACTTGTCACCGGATTTTACAATATGAAGATCTGGAAATCTGCGTTGCAGATTCATTTCCAGATTAGATATATCATTCTCTGATGTGATGCATAGAATCTTATCAACCATCCTATTCTTTTCAACATCTTCAATTGTGCCGACTGTAGACTGGATTTTAACAACATCCTCCTCATGTCGAATAATATCATTGTCTCTATCCTTTACAAACCAGTCCTCGGAAGTGTAGATATTCCAGGTAACCTGTGGAAATTCATTCTCCAGATAATCAATCACTTCTTTTGCCACAGGCTGAGGCATGCCTTTCTCATACACTGTCTGTCCATTTTCATCAATTAAAAGAGCACCGCCAAAGGCCGAAATACAGCAAGGCACATCCAGCTGTTCAGCAACAACTTTCATTCCCGTTGCTGAACGGGAAGAGCAGAGCACCAGCTCGCCTCCCGCCTTCACAAAATCATGAACCGCTGCTTTAGTAATAGGCATAACTTCCTTTTTCTTATTGATAAAAGTGCCATCAATGTCAGTAAACACTATTTTGTAGTCTGTATCTTTGCTTCTCATAAACTGCTTCATACATCCCTCAAGACGTTTTAAACAGCCAAGAGTCTTGTAATTATGACTCTGGAAATGCAACATCTGTTCCAAATATCCCTGTTCCTTTACAATGTGTAAACTCTCCGGATAAACAAGTCCATATACAAGACATATATGCGCAATCAAACGGTCTATGCTTGTCTTGTTAAAGCGACGATCTACATTTTGCCAGGATAACGCACATCTCATTACTGCATCAGAGACTTCATCGTTTTTTAGTCTCTCCTCTGAAACGTTATATATCTCCGTCAATGGGATATCGCAATTTACTTTTAAGATATCAATCTTATCAGCATCTCGTAAGATCTGGGCGAAGAGAAGTTCTCTATCCGTCATTTCCTCCGGCAGTTTAAATACATTATGTAAACGCACGGTCTTCTCCATAAGCCTATTTTCTTCCGGATTAACGTCTTCTATAAAATCATCTACCAAGCCATCTACATATAAGATATCTGCACTTAAAGCAGCATGATTTATAGATTTAGCATCTTCAAAGGTTCCGTATCTTCTTACCTGCTCAAAACGGCCTATGTCATGAAACATACCCAGTGTCCATGCAATATTCCTATCTTCATCTGTCAAATTAAGGCTTTTTGCAATGCGATCACTTAATTCTGCCACTCGATATGTATGATCGTATTTCAATTTGATTTTAGTATCAGAAATATCATATCTCTCAACATATTCCTGAAATCTTTTCTTTATATGTTCTCTATCTATTCTCAATTTAATATCCTCTTTTCTTTTTCCCATTTTACTGAAGAACAGATAAGAATGCTACTCTTTTATCCTATTACTTCACATTTTCTTTATTTACTAGTCTTATTTTATGTATTTATGATTTTGCGTCAAAATGAACATTTCTTCACAAACCTTCATAATTGAACATCTGCGCCTCTTTTTTGCTTCAGGGCAGAATTTCCTGCCTGTCATCTTTTTGTGGCTATTTTCGCCCCGTTAGGCTATAATATGAGTTGCTTGTGACGCCATATGAGCGAACTTACCATTTCGTTATAATATTGCATATTTCATGTGGCGACAAAATGAAGTATAATAGAATAAATAAATTGCGTGAATTTGGTGAACAATTATGAATATTATCAATGAACAAATCTGGTCAGATTTCGCAAGTAATTTGAAATCCGATCAGTCACGAAGAGAATACAGACATGCTATTGAAGAGATAACTACCTATCTTGGAAAGCCTTTTTTGGAAATTACACCCTTGGATAGTCAGGCTTACTTTAACCAACTACAAACCAAAAATATTAAACGTTCAACTATCCTTGTGCGCCAGGCTAAACTTCGCTCTTTTTCAAACTTTCTTTTGAAAAACACTGCGATTTACCATATTGACTATGCATTTAATCCTTTTGTACGAATCAATTTTATGCCTGAAGCTCCTAAACATATTGAAGAGCACCATGTTCCTTCTATTGAAGAAATGGATACATTACTCTCTCGCTCCAGCAGAAATCCTGAGATGTTTCTGGTTTTGTCCCTAATTATCAAGTGTGGACTCTCTGTCAGTGAAATAAGTCGTATTAAAATTGAAGATTTCTACCTGGATCAGTCCAATCACCCATACCTCAAGGTTCATGCGAGACGTAAAGACAGAAACATCAAACTTACAAACGATTTAGTCGACATCTTGAACGATTACTTCCGATATGCCAGCCCGGATGAATATCTTTTCGAAAATAGAAATGGCAATCAGCTAAGAATCCGTGATTTGGAGCGACATTTCCAGAAAGCTTTTCCAGATTCCAGCTTTACCCTATCCGATATTCGAAATGGCTCAATTGCTTCCATGTTATCTCAGGGTATTCCCGAGAAGACTGTTGCTGAATACTTAGGAATCATGCCAAACTGGCTCCGAAGATATGAAAATGTAATTCCAGAGCTTGGTTTGCAGGCAATTGATTTAAATCACATCTCAATTCGAAAATAGTTCTTCCATACATACATCACTTTGCAGCACTTAGGTGCTGCTTTTTTATTAAAAACGACAGTTTGGTATCAGTTTTATCTAACATAACGTCAATTTGGTATCGAAAATTGCTTTAATTGACGCCAATTTGGTACTTTTTCTGGTTTTAATTGACGCATTTTTGGAGTCAGTTAATTGACATCTTATTTCATATGACGACATATACTTTATCACAATTTCTTCACATATTCAATAAAATCCTTTATTTTCGGGTTTTTTTACAACGAATTGATTTTCCTGAAATTGAGAAAAGTTTGATTTTTTGGTTCCACAATTATTATTTTGATGATATGACGTCACAATATTTTGGATTCTCCAAATTTGCGTTAATTAAAAGTTGACGACAATTTTGGTTATAAAAAAAGAGACCTGGAAAAACCAGATCTCTATAAATCACATATATTCTATTTACATTCCTTCACGAACCCACTTAGTGTACATCTTAATCTTATCAGCAGTATCAAAAGCTATATCAAAAACTTCCTCTGTAAGCTGCTGAGACTCCAAATACTGAAGAAACATAGCATAATTATCTTTACTCTGTAAACGCTTCCATGCAGCCTCCTGAACGTCTACAGACTGCATAGACTCTCTCATATTCTGAACAAACTCGGCACGCTCCTGGCTGCCATATACGACTTCTGTCTGTGCCTGATCAGCATAATGTTCTTTAATGGCCTTTCGCATATACCCCATAAAGTTATTAACTTCGCCAATAGTACAAACATACTCGTATGCCTTACGTATTTCGTCTAAATCGCCATCTGCATCGTTAAGAAGTATCTCAGCCTCCTTTAAATCGATTTCTACGTCCTTAAACAGGCTCAGAACAGCATTTAGCTTCTCCGGAGTAGCATTGTTATAAATCTCGACAACTTCTATGCCATCTGTCGCAGAAACATTTCTAACGCCTGTATCTACGTCTTCACCGCCATTTTCAAAGTATTTCGTATTGTATTGCACATAAAACTTTATGGATGTGATTTTACCGCCCTTACCGGTCTTAACCGTCTCAGGTTCCTTGATATAGATATCAGACTTTTCATTAATTTCCTTGATTCCCGGCTTAATTACTCGTGCATAAAAATCCGACCAGCGTTTGTATTTCGGAGTTTTATCAAGATTATCTATCTTGTCCCAGTTTGGTCTGGCCTTCTTGGCTTCCGCACGAATTGCATCATCCTCTTCCAGATTAACAAATCCCAGATCCACACGCAGCTCAGAAAGCTTATACTCCTTCACAATGCTCTCCTGATCTTCCTGTTTCTCACCCATACGTGGCTTCGAATCGATCTTATACATGTAGCTTCGAAGATGCGTATACAACTGAAATGCGCCATTTGTCTTAAATGACCACAGAATTGGCAAGGATAAATTCGTATAATTCGCCTGAATCTCCTTGATATATGGTTGCATACCATTCTCGAAAACAACACGAAATGTACCGTTGTTATAGCTTACATCGTGATAATAATGATTAAACTTAAACTGTCGTGATTCCGGCTCCTCAATAGCAATATAACGCTGCATCATACGGGATGCAGCATCCCTTAGGTTGCTATAGAAACTACCGCCCTTACGGCCCATTAGGGCCTTTAATTCATCAGACTTAAACTCTACAGCATCATAGGTATACTCTACGCCATTTGGATCTCGATCAGGCACAGAAATCAAATCCGTCTCCAGCTTCTTTATTGCCATTACTTCAATCTTAGATTCCAGAAGATTAGACTGTTTCTTAGCCCTGATGAGGTAATTGGACATATTAACAGAATCACCATTAATATTCTTTTCTTTATTTGCCATAGTATCCCTCTTATTTGGCTATTATTAACAGATTATTTGGTACTTTTTAAGCCTACAGATTGGTCTAAAGCACTGTATTTACCGACGATTTGGGAGTTTTAATAATTCTCAAACGTCACTTTAGTACTCTCAAACTAACTTGCTGACAATTTGGTACCTTTGTTTGCTATTATATACGACACTTTAGTACTTTGCAAATACTTTTATAACGACAATTTAGTATTTTTATTGCCGTTTTTAATTCTTGAGTTTATAAAAATGCAAGAAATACTTCATTTTATGTTAATTTTTACTTTATACACAGCCGACAATTTAGTACTATTCTCAATTAATAACAGTCGGTTATGTACTTTAATTGCCTACAAAAAAGGAGCTTCTCACCATATTTCGCCTACAGATTAGTACTTACTTTCTTATTGTCGACAATTTGGTATCTTTTCTTAACGCCTATTGCTCATTTATTTACCTGGATACGTCAGATTATGTTCCAATTTCTGTAAAATCACATCATAGCAATCAAAAACTCCAATTCTGCGTTAAGTTCTATAATATGTAACTCCAAAATTGCGTTATCTTTTATGATCTGACCTATTTTGCGTTAAATAACTCCTCAAAAGTTCATTCTTTGTTCCCGGATAATACAATTAACTCCTTTTTTGCGACAATTCTCCTATCCGGAATACCCCCATATTGCGTTATCTTTAACCTTTTTTATGTTCTCTTTCACTTTTATTGCGTAAAATTTCACTAATTTGATGTTCTTTTGCTCCAATTTCGCGTCAGCAAAATACATTGAAATGCATATAGATACTGGGTTTTCTGGATTCCCTAAATAAAGATAAGTAAATTAAATTGTTTGTTTGTAAGAAATATATAAATAATTAAAAGAACAACAACATGCTATTGTTGATTTTAGAACCAACTATATTTATTATAATACTAATATTCAGATTAAAATTAATATAATCAGATAATTGGTGCAATTATTTCTTCATTTTATAAAACTGAAGGATATTTATTCAAAATTACTAGAATTGTGGCTATTTATAATACAATTCATATTGTATATTAGCATACATCCTATCATAATTCAATCATATATCTATCATATTCCTGTACTATTCTCTATAATATAAATAAATTAGCATACATGTTATATGATATCAGATATTATATAATAGATGATATTTATACTATTTAAATATAATACTCTTTTTCCCAGGGTTCTATGAAAATCCACCTTAATCCACATAATGCTACGAAATGTCCTCTAATTATTGAAAAATAAAAAATCGTTTTTCAGGATCAAATATGCTATAATCCTACCTAGAAGGCTCTGAAAATCGAAAATTTAAAATAGCCAGGAATAAGCAAAAATCGGGTCGTTTATACCTATACTACACCGTGTCGTTGCTTTTGTATGCATAGGCATAAAGAAGAGTATCTACCTGGGTAAAAATAGCGGAATCAGCTAAACTATGCTTTCTATTACGAAACATATTACATAATATAATATATACTATAAAACGTAATATGTTCGGTAATATACATATATTCGTGCTAAATGATAACATATAAGCTAAAAGATAATGGATAGCATATTACAAAGTATCATACATAATATAATATGTAATACATTCTATAATATAATGCTACATATATTCTACAATATCATTCAAAGTATCACATATAGCACCATACCAAACATATTAAGTAATGCAAGATGAAGCATATTTAATAACATATTACAGAACATATTTCAAAATATAATTCACAATACATTACGAAATATATTTATAAATACAATATAAAATACATGCTATAATAAAACATGAAATGCATGATAAAATATGTTTTGTAATGTATAAAATAATATATTTAGGAATATAAAATAACACATAAGAACAATGATAATAGAGACTATAAAACAAAATATAGTAAAAAATACAAAATAGAACATAAGAAACAGGATGATTTGTGTTATAATACGAATTACGTGCTGATATTTATAAACAATAGATAATGATACTCAGTACAACAACAGGAGCCAGATATTGAAAAATGGCTTAAAATCAACGTTTATAAGTATCATATATTATGTAATACATTTTGTATGATAAAACTAGAAATAACATAATAAAAGGAGCTTAAAAATGAAAACTATAGCAGTGGCAAACCAGAAGGGTGGAGTTGCGAAGTCTACTACATGCTGGGAAATTGGTACTTGCTTGAAGGATATGGGCTACAAAGTTCTTGTTATTGATTTTGATCAGCAGTCCAATCTTACAGGCTATGTTAATGCAGATAGAATGAAACCATCTATCTATGATTGCTTGAAGGCAGAAGCAACTATGGAGGAAGCTATTCAGACAACAGATGATTTTGATTTTATTTCTGCATCAGAAAAATTATCTAAGGCGGATAAGGAATTTTCTGCACCAGAAGATATTTACTTATTAAAAGAGTTGTTAAAATTTATAGAAGAGGATTATGATTTTGCAATTGTAGATAATTCTCCATCACGAAACTCACTTTTAAATATGAGTTATATCGCAGCTGATTTTGTAATTATCCCAACAGAATGTGATACTGGATCAATTGATGGAATCGATGCAATCTATGGCGATTTATCTAAGTATAGAAAAATAAATTGGACGAATGCTCAGGTTGCAGCTTTGATTTTAACTAAATTTGAAAACACAGCTATGCATACATTAGCATATGAACAGTTAGAAGAAAAAGCAGAAGAGATGGAAGAGCATCCTTTTGTAATGAAGGTTAGAAAAGGTATTAAAGTATCTGAAAGCAAATTAGCTATGCAGTCTCTCCAGAGATATGATCATTATTCAAACCCGGCATTTGATTATCGCGATATCGCAAAAGCATTAGTTGAAAGATTGGGGGTAAACTAAATGAGCAACTTAGATAAACTTAGAGCTAAGAATAAAAAGCTTCAGGATATTAAGGAACAGAATAAGGTCGAGAAGGAAAAGGAACAGGAAAATGTCTCTTCCACAAATCTCGTAGACGATCTTATTAAAGAAGGTGTTTCTTACGATGAAATTGGAACAAAAAATGAGGCCGTAAAAGAGAGTGAGCCTAACAACTCTACCCTCAAGGAAGAAAACGCCGATTTGACCCCTTCTAGCGCGCCAGAAGCAAAATCGACAAAAACAACAGCTCCAAAGAAGACTTCTACGGCAAGAAAGTCAACAAAAAAAGAATCTCGTCCAGTAGAAGAAAAAGAGCAGTCAATTAATGCAGCAATTAATCTTGTTGCTAAGAGAAAAGAAAATAAGAGCGTTAGAAAAAGTTTTCTTATTAAGGAATCATGCAATGAAAAATTGAAAGCTCTGGCAGATGAACTTGGTACATCAGAAAATGATGTGGTAAATCAGATTTTAGAAAGTGTCTTTAATGACATGTAGTAATGTTGTTCAAAAAACAACAAATTTAAGGATAGGTGGTATGTTGACTCTAAAGTCAACTAGGAAAATATGGGAATAAATCCAATGGAAATGATGAAAGTTGCAACTAGAATGAAAAAGTTCCAGGAGCAGCACCCAAAGGCAATTGCTTTTTTGCAGTTTGTTGGACAAAATGCAATTAAAGAAGATTCCGTTATTGCTGTAAAAGTAACGGATCCGGAGGGAAAAGAATACGAATCTAATATTCGTATTACAGCAGATGATTTAGAAACAATTCAGATTCTTAAATCAATGAAACAAGGATAAAAAAGCAATAAAAGAAATACAATATTAGTTGGTTCACGAATCAATAAACATATAAAACCCTACATTCGCACAAGAATAGCGAATGTAGGGTTTTATTGGTGTATACTGAACAAAAGGGTTATTAAAAACGGAGGAAGCTAAATGAGGGTATTGTATTTTGATTGTTCAAGTGGAATAAGTGGAAATATGACATTAGGCGCATTACTGGAAGTTACAGGCGATGAGCAGGGGTTTTTAACGGAATTAAAGAAGTTAAAACTGGATGAATATGAAATAATAATAGAAAAGAAAGAAAACCATGGTATTTCAGGCACATATGTAGACGTTAAACTTACCAGGAATGATGGAAAGAAGAGCTCCGGAGCAGAAAATAAGCATGAGCACAGACATCTTGGGGACATTTATGAGTTAATTGATAAAAGTGGTTTAGAGACGGAAGTAAAGACTTTATCAAAGGAAATATTTCTGAAAGTGGCAAAGGCAGAAGCCAAGGTACACGGTAAAACGCTGGAGCAGGTGCATTTCCATGAAGTTGGGGCTGTAGATTCTATAATTGATATTGTGGGTACATCAATATTGATAAATCAAATTAAACCGGATGAGATATATGCAAGTATTTTGAATGAGGGAAGAGGATATATTGAATGTGCCCACGGAAAGCTTTCGGTACCGGTGCCGGCAACTACAGAGATTTTTGCTATGAATCAGGTGATTTTTCAGCAGATTGATGTGGATACGGAACTTGTTACTCCTACGGGAGCAGCAATTATAGCGACATTAACGGAACATTATGGGAATATGCCAAAGATGCAGATTAATAAAGTCGGATATGGGTTAGGTTCGAGAGAAATCGGTTATCCAAATGTGCTTAGAGTTTATGAGGGAGTTTACGAGGAAAAACTCTATGTAATGGAGACAAATATTGACGATTCTACGGGAGAAGAGCTGGGATATACACTGGAGTGTCTATTGGAGGCGGGAGCAAAGGATGCCTTCTATGAACCAATCTATATGAAGAAAAATCGCCCGGCATATAAGTTAACTGTTATATGTGAAGAAAGACAAATAGAGGATCTTCAGGAAATAATTTTCTGCGAGACTACAACAATCGGAATCAGATATTTCCCCGTAGAGCGCAAGGTGCTGGAGAGAAAAATAGAGGTTGAGGAAACGGAACTTGGCGAAATTAGATACAAGGTGGTCAAAACGCCGGGGGGGAAGGAGTTTCGTTATCCGGAGTACGAAGATGTTAGAAAAATAGCGAAAAAGACCGGAAAATCAATGCGAGAAATAATAAGGTGATTTTTTGTACATGTGTAAAGAAAATCGGTTAAAATAATAGAGTATTAAAGTATGAAATGGGGGATACAGAATGGGAAAAAGTTTAAAAGAGTGGAAATTGGGGGATCCAATGATCAATGAAAATGATTATTGGCAAGATCCGGACTATGTGGCACAGGATCCGGAGAAAGAAGAACTCGTATTGAAGCTTGCGACAATCATTACAGATCGATATGTTAAGAAAATAAAACATCAGATTAATAATCATGATCCGGAATACTGGGCATTGGATCATATCTTTAGCAAAGAGGAAATCAAGTTTCTCTTAAACTTCAAAAAATGCCGCGTAGAATATACGTTGGAAGAATTAGCAAAGAAAAATCATATGTCATTAGAGGATACAAAGAAGATGTTGAAGCGTCTGGTGTGGATTGGTGTAGTTGAGACCACAAGTAATCCGCACAACCGTGGACAGAAGCTTTACAATATGCCAATCTTTGTGCCGGGTTCTGCTGAATTTATGATGATGCAGGATAAGGTGACAGAGGAGCATCCGGAACTGGCTACGTTCTTTAATCTAATGACACAGTTGCCGTTAGGGGGAATTACACAGTTGGTACCACCGGGAGGTGCAGGAATCGGAATGCATGTTATTCCGGTTGAGGCGGCGATAGAGATGCAGAATAAATCTGTGTCTGTAGAACATATTTCACATTGGTTGAATAAATACGACAGATTTGGCGTGGGAATCTGCTCCTGCCGTAAACAACAGGCTATGCGAGGAGAGGGCTCCGGTCAAATTGAAGGAGAATACTGTATTGGTGTAGGAGATATGGCGGATTATATGGCAGAAAGAGGCCTGGGACGTCGCATTTCCAAAGAAGAGGCCCTTGAGATAATTGAAAGAGCAGAGCGCCATGGCTATGTGCATCAGATTACTAATATTGATGGAGAGGATAAAATTGTAGCAATCTGTAACTGTGCAGCCGGAGTTTGTAACGCACTTCGCACTTCTCAGCTTTATAATACTCCGAATATGTCAGCATCGGCTTATCGTGCGCATGTAGACAGAGAAAAATGTGTGGCATGTGGAAAATGTGTTGAGGTGTGTCCGGTAGGTGCAGCAAAACTTGGACAGAAACTCTGTAAAAAGAATGGTACTTATGTGAAGTATCCAAAGACAGAACTTCCAAATGTAAAGAAATGGGGTCCTGAAAAGTGGAATTATAATTATCGTGATGATGCTAAAACAAATTGTTATGAAACAGGTACAGCACCATGTAAGACGGCATGTCCGGTGCATTTGTCCGTACAGGGTTACATTAAGATGGCTGCAGAAGGACGGTATGAAGATGCTTTGAAATTGATAAAGCAAGATAATCCATTTCCAATGATTTGCGGCGCTGTATGTAACAGACGCTGTGAAGATGCATGTACCAGAGGAACTGTTGATGAGCCGCTTGCTATTGATGAAATCAAGAAATTTATAGCTGCAGTGGAACTTACCAAGGATAAGAGATATGTGCCGCTTTGTGAGAAGCATGATGGTGGTATGTGGTCGGATGATTACAAAATTGCCGTTATTGGTGGAGGACCGTCCGGGTTGGCGGCGGCGTATTTCCTGCGTCAGGATGGATATCCTGTTACTGTATTTGAGAAGGAACAGCGCCCGGGTGGAATGTTGATGAATGGAATTCCGTCATATCGTTTGGAAAAGGACATTATTGATGCAGAAATTGATGTTATTAGACAAATGGGCGTGGAAATAAAGACCGGAGTAGAGGTTGGACGAGATGTTACGATTCAGGAGCTCCGTAAACAGTGCTATAAGGCATTCTATATCGCTATTGGTATGCAAGGAGGCCGAATGGCAGGAGTGCCTGGAGAGGACGCTGAGGGCGTTCAGACAGGTGTTGATTTCCTTAGAAATATAAATCAGGATCACAGTATCAAACTGAAGGGGGAAACTGTAGTAATTGGTGGTGGAAATGTTGCGATAGATGTTGCCAGAACAGCTATTAGAGCAGGTTCAACCAAGGTTACGATGCTTTGCCTGGAAGGTGAGCAGGAAATGCCGGCAGCGGATGACGAAGTGCTTGAAGCAAAGGAAGAAGGCATCGTAGTTATGAATGGCTGGGGCCCGAAAGAGGTGAAGGCCGAAAATGGGCATGTAACAGCAGTCATATTTAAGAAATGTACGGCAGTTAAGGATTCTGAAGGAAGATTTAATCCGCAGTATGACGAAGCAGAGACCATAGAGATTCCATGTGAGAATTTACTGCTATCTATTGGACAGTCGGTTCAGTGGGGAAAATTGCTGGATGGTACAAAAGTAGAATTGAATAGAAATATGACTGCAAAGGCTGATCCACTGACGCTTCAGACAGCAGAACCGGATATTTTCGTTGGTGGAGATGTTTTTACCGGAGCGCGATTTGCAATTGATGCGATTGCAGGAGGTCGTGAAGGTGCTGTTTCCATCAATCGTTTTGTTCATCCGGGCAATCGTCTGGATTTGGCAAGAGATCGCCGTGAATTTATTGAATTGGACAAGGATGATATTCGTATAGAAGGTTTTGATAATGCGCCACGTCAGATTCCGGGAAAGAAAGCCGGAGTTGCAGCAGAAACATTTGACGACCTAAGACTGACACTTACAGAAGAGCAGGTTCGAAAGGAGGCAAATCGTTGTCTGGGCTGCGGAGCTTCTGTGGTTGATGAGAACCGTTGTATCGGTTGCGGACTCTGTACAACAAAGTGCAATTTTGACGCTATTAAGCTTACACGTGATGTGCCAGAAGCAAGTACGATGACAATTGCAGAAGATAAATTCAAAAAGATTGGACCATATGCTATCAAACGTGGTGCAAGCATTGCAATCCACAAATTGACTCACTAAATGGTTCCAATATTATTTAGATGAAGTTCATTGCACTGCTGCTTTCGCCCACCGCCCCCGGCACATGTTTGCGAATATTGTTATTTCCTACCATGCAAAAAGCGAGCATCTAGCATGTGTTTTTTGCAGGATGAACAGTTCCTACGGTGGCGTTTTCAAAGGGCAGACATAAGACATATATAAGAACTTCCTAATGTTGCAACCACTGCGTATTCAAGTATCGTTTGCTAAGAAAAATAAAAGAATCAGGATTTGCACATATCGTCACCGTGACACATTCGACGTCGTGTATCAGGTGTCACTTGCGCCGCCGTCCATGGCGGCGCATGACGATATGTTGCAATCCTGATTCTTATTTTTCTAAGCTCACTTTAATTCATACGCAGTGGTTGTAGCATTAGGAAGTTCCCATTCTTTTTGTGTGTCTGCCCTATTTGAAAACACCACCGTAGAAACTGTACAGACTTAAAAAAAACACATGCTAATAGAAGATGCGAGACTTTGCATATACGGAAAATACAATATTCCTGCAAAGTGCCGGGGGCGGTGGGCGGAAGCAGCAGTGCAATGGACTTCATCTAAAAAAGAGGAACCGCATTTATGGGTCAGATCCACCCTCCGGTGCGGGCGACAAATAGCCAGAAGGTTAGGGAGAATGCACTGAGAAGGGTGGTGATGATGACGGTATTGCTTGTCAGTGTACCGTCGTGTCCCATGGATTTTGCCATTACAAAGGAACTGACCGTGGTTGCAGATCCAAGCATAATGAGGATGGCAACGAGCTTTTGATCTCGAAATCCCATATGAACAGCAAGGGGTAAAAAGAGAGCACAGAGGCCAAATAATTTCATAAAAGAAGCAACAAGGGATGGCGCGAGCTGTCCCTTGATTTTTTGTACTTTAACAGATGCCCCCATGGCAATGAGACCTAGAGGCGCTGCGATGCCACCGAGATTTGATATGAATTTATCGGCGATAGGTGGCATGGGAATCTTAAGAAGAGACCACAGGAAACCCAGGAAGATGCCGATAATAATAGGGTTTGTAAAAATCCCATAAATTGTCTTTTTTATAGCGGAATGCGTATCATTTCCGGGAATATAATTATTTTCTGTCATTGTAAGAACAACAACAGCCATTATGTTATAGAGAGGAACAGCGCCAAGAATCATCAAAGCTGACATGGTGGCGTCGCCGTAGATATTCTGGATATAGGCGATGCCAAGAAGGGCAGCGCTACTGCGGTAGGCGGCCTGAATAAATTCGCCACGATGAGCGGAGGCATTTCCGCCTGTGCCATTATAGGAAATGCTGCCTTGGGGGTTTTTATTGGTGGGCCGAATAATGAGGTAAGAAAGTATTGTGACGATAAAGATGCTAAAAAGGGTCACAAAAAAGCAGAATAATACGAATTTTGTGTCCCATGTGCTTACAAAGTCTGTGGTGGCCAGCTGGGAAAATACCAGTGCAGGCAGAGGCAGACGAAATACGAATTTATTCATTTTGGATGCAAAGGCATCATCAATCCAGCCGATTTGATGCAGGAGAAAGCCAAGTAACATCATTAAGAAAACCGGCATGGTAGCATTTAAACTAAACAGTAAATTTTCAATCATAATCTGAATCCTTCTTTCGGATATATCATATCGGTTTTTAGGGATACGGTCTATAAAAATTTATCGCGTTGACGTGGTAGAAATAGATTTTCTACAGAGGGACAGCCAAATAGGTAGAAATCAGGATTGATGGTGTCGCAGAAAAACAAAGTTTGGTATACTTGAATAAATAGGCTAAAGAAGGGATGGAAAATCAAAATGAAATTTGAAAATTTAAGAAAAGAAATGATTGCAGCTATGAAGGCACATGATAAGGACCGTAAAGAAGTGATTTCTTCCCTTGTTTCGGCAGCCAAGAAAATCGCAATTGACGAAGGAACAAGAGAAGATGTGACAGATGAGCAGGTTGACAGAGCTGTTACTAAAGAGCTTCGTACAGCCAAGGAGCAGTTGGAGAGTTGTCCTGCTGAGCGTGAAGATTTAAAGCAGGAATATGCATTCCGCGTATCTGTAATTGAAGAATTTGCGCCAAAGATGATGAGCGAAGAGGAAATTGAAGCTGAGCTTAAAGCAAATTATGCGGAGGTAATTGCGTCTGGTAATAAGGGACAGATCATGAAGACCGTAATGCCTGCATTTAAGGGTAAGGCTGATGGACGTGTTATTCAGCAGGTAGTTGCTAAGCTGTTGGGATAATTAACGGATAATAAAAATAAATGGCTTGAAAATTAACCCCTTCTGCAAATTCGCAGAAGGGGTCGCTGTTTTTAAGGGGGAATATACAATGAAAGTCGTGACAGCAATTGATTCATTTAAAGGTAGCATGACATCGGTAGAGGCTGGAAATGCAGT
>JAFOVD010000060.1 GCA_017392525.1 Lachnospiraceae bacterium | reverse complement strand
GTCGTGAAGGAAGGTGTGTGATATGGGCAACAGAAAAGTGCTTTTAATCGTTGTCATAGCTGTCGTGGTTTTAGCAGTAGGTGCCGTGGTAGCAACATTTCTCGGAGTAGATTTGTTTGCAACTGTAAGCGGTGAAGCTGGAAAGCAGCCGGACGCATTTTCGTCCGTGGATGATCTTAAGAGTGGCAAAGCTTATGTCTGGCATCACGATGGCGGTGATATCAAAGAGGATTTAAAGAAGGATGCAGGTGAGAACGTGTATTTCACCTGCATCACCGGGGATTATAACTTCAAGAACGAAGAACTTGGAGAAGCGATTGAATATCCAAGATCCATATGGGTAGATTCCGCAACGGATGACAGGATTCCTACAGTCACATCGAAGGACAGACTGATCTATGTATCGAGTACAGAAGTTCCGCAGGAAATCGTATTTGAGAGATTTGCAGATTACGGATACAGCATCGGCATTTCCAATATGGAAGCTGATAAGGGCGGACATTACTTTATGACATTTGCAGACGTGGATGACGATGATTACAAGTATTTCATCGACATGAATTCTGATGCGTCACAGCTTACGGAACTTACGGCAATCACGCGGTTATATCTGGATAAAGTCGGTGATGTGAAGGTGAATGAGGATAGCGTGTCGGATGGTGGAACGGTTTTGGGGCTTAAGAAGGATAAGAAGTATACCTGCGAGTTCTATACCGGAACTTACTATCAGGACTTTAATCTTACGGCCAATATCCACTGCTTTGGAAGCATGGAGCGGTTTGTAAATTATGATTGTACGGTAATCAAATCGCTACAGTCCACAGGACAGGTGAATGAAGCTTTTACGGAGATTAGCAGACCAATGATGGTAGTTGTGGGAATTGTGCTGATGATATTCTGGTCACCATTGTTTGTAGAATTGCGCAGATTAACGAAATCCGTTTGGCCATGTGTCATCCTGCATTCTATGGAAGATGCAGTGCCTACCATGCTGTTTGTGACAGCAAATGTACTTCAGATTAAAGAAACATATTCTGTTATGCTAGATCCAATATCCGGCATACTGCCTACGTTGTTAGTTTTCTTTACTGGATTGGGTCTAAGAAAATGTCGGATGAATAGAGAAACAGATGTTGGCGAGAAATAAGATGTTATATCAGATTGTGGAGATAGAATTATGACAACAGGGAAAGTGTTCTTGGCAGACTTGCGGAGTTAAAGAAAGAAACCTCAGAACAGCCAAGAAAATCGTTGGTGCCAAAAAAGCAAAGAGGACCGGAACTGGATTAGGCTTCTCCCTTGAGCGACAATGACGGGGGCGTGACACGCTCCCGTTATATGTCGATTAAGCAGGAATCATGTAAAATTATATGGACAAATGTGAAATAAAATATATGGACATTTTGCTGTGTCCATGATATAATCACAGAGTATATGAGAGGAGGCTTTAGATGGTTATTGGATCTGAAAGTGAAACCGTTGAGTTTAAGCTTACTACCGGAGAAAAGAATGAGGCTGTAGAAGCTATGGCAGCCATTTTGAATAAACATTGCAGAGGCACAGTGTATTTTGGTGTTGATGATTCCGGATTTGTTAGAGGACAACAGATTAGTGATTCTACCAAAAAGGATATATCAAGAATAATTAGCGACGCCATTGAACCGAGAATTGCGCCGACTATAGAGGTGCTCACTATAGAACAGCGAACGATAATTAAGGTGTCTTTTTCCGGACATAATAGACCCTATGCAGTTAATGGCAAGTATCTAATTCGAACAGGGACAGAGAATAGGCGTATGTCTCCTGATGAATTAAAACGGCTTATAAAGAATGATGATTACTCTTCCAAATGGGAAGAAGAGTTGACGGATTATACTGCTGATGACCTAGATGATGATGCCTTGAAGGATTTTTATCAGTCTGCAAAAGACTGTGGCCGCTTGTCCATGAAGGAGTATGACAAAGGGAAACTGCTCACTACCATTGATATCGTACGCGGAGGACAAATAAACAACGGTGGCTATGCCCTTTTTGGGAAAAATGCCAAGATTGGGTTAAAGCTGGCATCATATGCTACAGACAATAAAGTCACTTTCACTGATTTGAAACTCCTTGAAGGTAATATTTATAATCTTGTAAATTCTGCTTTAGATTACATTTTGAATCGTATCAATTGGCGAGGCGAAATCGGAACTAGAAAGAGGAAAGAGATTCCGGAAATTCCGGAAGAGGCAATTCGCGAAATCATAGTAAACGCATTTGCACATGCAGATTATGAAACTGTTCCGGAGATTGAAATCGGTATTCACCCGGGCAAAATTGAGATATATAATCCTGGGTCATTTCCGGACGATTTAACGCCGCTTGATTTTATATCTAGGAATTTGCCTTCATATAAGCGAAATAAGCTAATATTAGACATTCTGTTTAGAAGTAAAGACGTTGAAAAGTCAGGTACAGGCTTCCAGCGTGTAAACGATTTTTGTAAGCAACAGAACGTGACTTGGAACTATAGAAAAGAAGCATACGGTTTCTTCTTCGAATTTATCAGGACAAATGTCCAGATAAATGTCCAGATAAATACGGAGCTTTCAGAAGCAGAACAGGTCATTTTCAATTTGATTCAGAATAATGATGGGATTTCTAAAGCTGAAATGGCTATAAGGATTGGAAAATCCGAAAAGACCGTCCAGAGGATAATCTCAGCTCTTATGAAAAAACAGGTAATTGAAAGAGATGGATCAAATAAAACCGGTAGTTGGAGGATCAGAGTATGAAGGATGCTTTAATAAGAATAGTTGAAGCTTTTCATAAATACAATTCGGAACATATGGCAGCACAGGCATTTGGCCTTAGTGAGGACATTGTTTATGATGCTCTTGTAATTGCCCCTAGTTTTTCTCCGTATAAACTGCATATGGAAGAAAATTGTACGGTTACCGTGCTCAAAGAAGGCGCGTATATTGCAGGTTATCTTGTAGAAAAAGATGGTTTAAAGATTGCGTGGATTAAGATCGGATCCTCCGCGGGTAATTTGATAGATCATTTGTCGCTCTGTGCAGAATTGTCTTTTAAGCGTATGATTTTCATTGGTGCCGTAGGAGGACTAAAGAAAAGTATTCATTTGGGAGATGTCTGCACTCCTTCGATTGCCTTGGAATATACACATTTGGATGAGATTAAGGCTTTTGACACGGATCTTATCGAGATGGAGACGAGTTCATTTTACCTGATGACAGATCTATTCGAACTTCCGGGAATAGCACTACTTGTGGTATCCGATAACTCGGCTTCGG
>JAFOVD010000059.1 GCA_017392525.1 Lachnospiraceae bacterium | reverse complement strand
TATATATCAACCTTCACATCGATTCCAACCAAATCGATCCCCACGGTCAATAACCAACTCATAGCCTATCGACTTCATACGATTCTCTAGGCATCCTCTACACTGTGCCGACTCTTCTCCGGTACATATCTTGTTATCATATAATTCATATTGCTTTCTCACACCCACTGGTGATAGATTCGGCATCACGACATTAGCTCCGGACTGAATTCCAAGTTCCCGTCCACGAGGATGTATCGTTCCAAGTGCCGTTGTCGCGGGAAGCAATATCTTTGGATAAATCAAGCGAATCAAGGATAATAGAAAGCATGTCATCTCACAACTGCCGCTCTTTTTATCACGAAACGGCGTCTGCTCATGCGTAATAAATGGACCGATTCCACACATATCCGGGCGAAATTCCTGAACGAACTTTAGTTCCAGCGCCAAATCCTCCAATGTCTGGTACGGCGATTCCACCATAAATCCCGCTCCAACCTGGTACCCAATTTCCCGCAAATCTCTCAGGCAATCCATTCGATGCTTCCATGACATCTCCTTTGGATGCAGTTTTTGATATAGAGCTTCGTTTGCTGTCTCATGTCGAAGAAGGTATCGCTCCGCACCGGCATCAAAATATGCCTGATAACTCGTATGCTCTTTCTCACCAATCGATAATGTAATCGCGACATCACTATGCTGTTCTTTGATCTTTCGAATCAACGAGCAAATCTTTTCATCTGTGAAATATGGATCTTCACCGCCCTGTAATACAAATGTACGAAAGCCTAAGGAATAGCCTTCCTCTGTACTACGTAGTATTTCATCCTCTGTCAAACGATAACGCTGCGCAGTTGCATTTCCACGACGGATACCACAATAAAAACAATTGTTTTTACAATAATTTGTAAACTCAATCAAACCACGCGTGAATACTGCATTCCCATAATACCGCTGTCTCACTTCGACAGCCTTCTTTGCAGCATAATCCATCAACTCACCTGTACGATTTTTAAGCAAATATAAATATTCATCAACCGAAAGCTTATGTTCTTTCTCCAATTGATCTATATATGCTTTCCCTCTTTGATTCATAAAAACCACCCTGTTTTAATACTCTAGGTCTCATTATAATACAACAACTAGTGAATTTGTATATTTTTTAACAATCTTTTTATCTTTCTTTCTTACAAAAAACAAACGCCTAACAATCGACCAATCCATTGTTAAGCGTTGTCCTTTCCTAAATACTTAAATATTTCTTAACATCACACAAAAAAAGAACAGCCTGAATGAGATATCTCATTCATTGACTGTTCTTTTTCATTTCTTTCAAAAAACTTTTGTATTAAACTTCTGCTCTTGCCATTGCTTCGTCGAAGTCCTTTGTACCCTTAAATACTTCATTAGAGTATGGATTCTTGCCCATAGCAACAGATCTCTTTATGATAACTGCGATACAGATAACATTGATTGCCACTGCACATACAGCAACAAATCCCTGCATTCTAGGATCGGCTGTGATTCCCATAGCGGAAATAATCTCGCCAGCCTTAGCAGACTTACCTTCACCTGCGTTGTAAAGGTCGATTGCTTTGCTATAAAGATCCATTGTTGTAATACCCTTTTCAGTAGCTCCACCGTATACAACCGGAAGTGCTGCAGCGAACTTGCTGCTAAGCTGGAACTGAGGTACTACCTGAGCCCACATACACCAGATTGCCAAAGTGTTGGCACGGTTCTGAATCCATGCACCCTTGTTCCAGATTGCATTGGCAAATGTAGGAGCAAGAAGAAGTGCAACACCACAGTACCATGTATGTGTTGGAAGATTCAAATATGTATATTCGAAGTTCCATACATCATATGCTACGATGAACCAGATTGTCATATCCGGCCATAACATATCGGACTGATTCTTATCCTTAGATGTGTAAAGATGTACACAACCTGTCATACAGAAGATGTTAATCATACCTGCGATGGCATTTAAGATATTCCACCATCCACCATAGATAAATACACCTTCGTTAGATGCCCACCAAGCACCGCTGAAGTCACCAGTGATTGAGTAAGCAGCTAAAGCAGATTCCATATCAGATACATTAGCGATCATGATATTTGCTGCTACGATAAACCAAGGGAACCAAGCGAACCATTTTTCTTTACCAATACCCCACTTGTACTTGATCATCATGAAGCCTACACAACCGATATCTGCTGCGTAAAGCTTGAAGTAATGGAACCATCCATCCATAAATGCTACTGTTGGGTTTTCGGATCCTCCAAACATACCAACATGTGCAAGGATGAAATAAACTGTAAGAATTACTGGAATAATAACGAAAACAATCATTCCTCCGACCTTTGTTCTACGGCCAATTTCATTCATAATGATAAGGCCTGCGAAGGCGAGCAACCAGCCTACCAGCTGCATTGTCGCATGGTCACTATAAAGTTGAAAAAACATTTAGACTCCTCCTCTTTTCCTTGTTTTTTTCAAATACATCCTTATTATAATTCGAAAAACTCTATTTTTCAATCATTCGAAAAACAACCGTTCTATACAATTCTGTTCTTTTGTTTATCGCAAATTATAAAGTGCTGATAAATCTTCTGAATGCTGCCAATCCCTCATCGTTGCACTTGTATACACCCGCATCTTCTAAAACCTGGCAGAATACTTTACCAATCTCCTGCTTCAATACATCTTCCACATTATCCGAATCGATTTTTTCATAATTCGGTGTAAACTCTTCTACCCAATCCGCATGCTTTGCAATCGATTCTATGCTACGAATATCCTTATGATTTACAATGGCATCTGCCAATTCTTCCATCTCACTCTTCAGTCGACTTGGAAGTACTGCAAGTCCCATAACCTCAATAAGGCCGATATTTTCCTTCTTGATATGATGCAGTTTCTCATGTGGATGATATACACCAAGAGGATGTTCCTCTGTTGTAATATTATTACGAAGTGCCAAATCTAATTCAAAGAATTCTCCACGCTTACGGGCAATTGGCGTAATCGTATTATGTAGTTCTCCATCTGTTTTTGCAAAAACGAATGCCTCTTCGTCTGTGTATTCTCTCCAAGTTTTCAGAATATGATCTGCCAATTCGATAATACGCTTCTCATCTTTGCACTGAAGACGAATAACTGAAAGCGGCCATTTCACGATGCCGGCTGTTACATCCTCATATCCTTTGACAGTAAATTTTTCAATAAAATCCGCTCTCTCCATCGCGAATGTATAATGACCGCCCTGGAAATGATCATGGGATAAAATCGATCCACCAACAATTGGCAAATCTGCATTGGATCCCAGGAAATAATGCGGGAACTGCTTTACAAAATCAAAAAGCTTCTGGAAGGTTGCCTTCTCAATCTTCATCGGTGTATGCTGTCCGTTAAATACGATGCAGTGCTCATTGTAGTAAACATATGGGCTATACTGGAATCCCCATTTACCGCCATTAACCGTAATTGGGATAATACGGTGATTCTCTCTTGCCGGATGATTGACTCTGCCACGATAGCCTTCGTTCTCCACACAGAGCTGACATTTTGGATAGGCAGACTGCTTTGCATTCTTTGCTGCTGCAATAGCCTTGGGATCTTTCTCCGGCTTAGATAAGTTAATTGTCACATCCAGTGTTCCGTAATCTGTTTCGACGGTCCATCTCTTATCTTTTGCCACTCTTGCACTACGGATATAGTTGCTGTTCTTACTTAATTCATAGAAATACTCTGTTGCCTCCTCAGGAGAACTCTCATATCTTTGGAAGAACTCTCTCTGTACCTCCGCCGGTCTAGGCAGAAGGCAATTCATAAGTTTTGTATCAAAGAGATCCCTATAAACAATACTATCTTCAATAAGACCCTTCTTTACCGCCTCATCCAGAAGATCTGCCAAAACCTCCTCCAGATTGATTTCTGTTAAATCACATTCTGGGTCTGTAAATTCATCTTCATCCATCACATCCAGTAATAGATTTGTAGTGTAAACTCTTTCGCACTCCGGTGTTAACCCCTTTTGTACACCGTACTCTACTAATTTTTTAATACTTTCCTGTAACATAGTCTTTCCTCTTCATAAATATAAAATAGGCGAGCCATCATGGCTCGCCTATTATTATAACTTTTTTGCAATTTTTTGTATGCACAATAACGTATACAAAATATGCATTTTCAATCATTTTTTTGCATATTCAATTGTGCTATACCGCATCCGGTTCATAATGGATTCCAGTTAAATCCATCACGACTTCTGATGCAATCATCATCCCCACAACCGGAGGAACGAATGATATAGATGCCGGATAACGAATCGGTTCCTCTGTAAGAGGTTTTCTCGGTTTCTCTCTGGAATAAACCACCTTACATTTCTTCACCTGACGCTTCTTCAATTCCTTACGCATTACCTTTGCCAGAGGATCTACACTCGTCTGGTATATATCTGCCACACGAAATGAACCCGGATTCAGCTTATTTCCTGCACCCATAGAACTGATTACCGGAACACCGGCACTCTTTGCCTCCATGATAATCTGAATCTTGGCTGTAACCGTATCCACTGCATCTACCACGTAATCATAGGCAGAAAAATCAAATTGATCTGCGGTCTCCGGAAGATAAAAACATTTGTGCACATGGACCACACACTCCGGATTAATATCATGAATTCTCTCTTCCAAAACATCAACCTTGTACTGCCCGATAGTTTTATGGGTTGCAACAATCTGTCGATTAATATTCGTAATACTCACCGTATCGTGATCAATAATATCCAACGTCCCCACTCCGGAGCGTACCAGCGCTTCTACAACATATCCGCCGACACCACCAACTCCAAAGACTGCCACTCTCGCCTTCTCCAATGTATGCATCGCCTCTTCTCCAAAGAGAAGCTGACTCCTCATAAACTCTTCTGCCATATCTTAAATTGCCTCTACTAACCTTTCTGTTTTTTAATATAAATCATGCCCATTCCACTGATTGTCATAGTCAGAACCCACAGATAAAGCAACTGACTATCCTCGGTTTTCGGTGCAACACTTGTCTTAGTCTCTGTTGTTACTGCAGTAGTTGTCGGATTACTGGTTACCGTACTTTCTGTAATTGTCACTGTCTTAGAAATCAAATCACTACTTCCGTCATAATCTCCTGCCTTTACAACATAGGTACCATTTTTCAAGGAAATGCTACTGCTATATGTATGCGCATCTGACACTCCAACAGTTTCAATATAAACAAGTGACGTACCTGCCTCATCATATACGAGAATTGCTACTGCCAGTGAATCCTCTGATGTTGTACCACTTACGGTAAGAACACCATTTGTTCCAGAGGCTTCCATGGTTTTAACTGAAGCAGCCTGAACCACTGTAGAAGGCACCAGTAACACTGCAAGAATCACGGCGGAAAGTAAACATCCAATCAGTTTTTTCATGTTACGCACCCCCTTAATATACAATTGTTCTCTTTGCTACATCATAGTAGTAACCTGTATTGGCACCTGCCTGTACTCCATTGAAACTCGTTCCGTCCAACGTACCGGCTTTCACTGCCATATAGGCTACTCCCACAAGGTTCGCATCAAGACTCGTTGCATAGGTAGTGCATCTTAAATTAGTTCCACCGTCCTCGTCTTTATTCTGTGGCTCCAAAATCTCTACCTTGGTAGTTCCATCAGAATAATATTTCGTGGCAACAACATCATAAGAACTGTAGGTCTCTGATGCAGCATAATAGAACTGCGCTATAATATCTGCATCGCTCTGATTCGGTTTCTTATTGTCATGTGCCTTGAAGCATGTTCTCTGAATTGTTACGTAATATACTCCCTTTTCCGTAGTTACTTTAAATTCTACTGCCACATAGAAATTAGAATTAAATACAACGTCAAATGATCCGTTGCCATTATTCGTAACCGAAACCGCATTATCCGGAACATCCAAAGCCTCTATATTCTGAATACTACTGATAGAGGTTTCCGTAGCGCCAAAATGAGCTTTAGGCTCCAGTAGAAATGATTCATACTGCGCCGGATTCGACCTGGATGTATTCGACAAATCTACTTCATTGGAGAAGAAGACCGGATCCCACCAGTCCGGAAAATATGTATAATCCTCAGGATTAATGCTAAACTGCATACCCTGATAATTCGTTTCATTATAGATTGTTACTCTAAAAATACGATCTCCATTTGTACAAATTGATGCTTCCCCATCCACTGCTCCACAAGGATCATATGCCAGTGAACGTAATATATCTTCATCCTGGTTTACAAATGCTTCAAACTCAGAATAAGTAGAGAATGCCTTCTCTGTTCTATTCTCATCCGTAAATATCACATCTGCAGCTGAATCATATAACCAGAAATGGTTTTTATTCGGAATCGTAAGCTGCTCGCCAGTATGGATATCTGTAATTGA
Source organism: Lachnospiraceae bacterium (assembly GCA_017392525.1). GTDB lineage: Bacteria > Bacillota > Clostridia > Lachnospirales > Lachnospiraceae > FD2005. The sequence goes on along the minus strand of JAFOVD010000059.1, from coordinate 11,660 downwards.
ACCAGCCGTCCTATAGTTCATTTCCGGATGACCATCTTCATTAAAAGTGTTTAGCCCGGTAAGCTGATGAACACAAAATGCATCATTGGCTCCTGCCCATACAAACCAGACATTGCCATTAAAACTGGAAACATCGTTTCCTCCGCCTTCACCATTTTCTCCATCATTTCCACCGTTGCCATCATTTCCGGCATTACTTTGCAGTGTAAAATCATAAGATGAAGCTAACTCCCCAAGCTTTACAGATACACCATTTCCATAGGTGTCTGTTACATCTTCACCACCTAAGATGATACTTAAACCGGCTGACTGAACTCGAATAAACAAAATATCATCCGCTGTAATCACATGAGAATTATTAGTCTCACCATCATTAATGGTAAAGGTCCCAACATTACCACCTGTCGCGTAACCATTACCGTTTAAAGACTGTCCATCAGATGTTTGCAATGACCATTCAACACCGTAATTTTGCGGTGCAGTCGTTCCATCCGCAATGGATATTGTAAACTGGGTTGCATAAACTGTCGGATTATCTGCAACTACTAGTAACCTAAGCCCGGTAAACATACCCAACATGACTATTGCGAACATAGAAACCACTGCAAGGCTCTTTTTCATAACTACTCCCATAATCATGTTCTCCTTTTTTAGTGATATTAAATTGTACAAAAATGGATACAATCATTATATCATCTATTCATTAAATAATTCAATGAAATCGGAGGGGCTTATTTTTGTACCGTCAATTAACAATGTACCGTCTTCTACGCTACTATTCCCATTCTCATCTACAAGTTCTGTTGTTACAGTAATATCCAAAGTACCGGAATCATCTACATTACCAAAATAAAATTCTGCATGACTGGATTCCAAGTACTGTGCTATTTCATCAATCTTGTCCGGATTACTGGTCTCATAATAATCACCTGACTCATAATCCGAAACCTGAATTGACTTAATATACTTTGAAGAAATAAATTCGCTGTCATACAATCCACTGTCCTCTAAAAACTGAATTGTATTCTGATAAGACGGATAAATCTCATAGGATGCCGTTGTTGTTACCATAGATGTACCGCTTCCTCTTGTCAGAGTTACATCCACGCAACCGACAACCTTTTCCGAAGTTGCCAGAGAATAATTGTACTTCACAACATCTTTTCGATAATTCGATACAAAGTTCTCATAGAAATCCTGGCCTAATGCGGAAATACTTACTTCGCCATTACTAAATGTCAACTGTACACTATCCGAACTTTTAACATCATCATTGGAGAAATACTTATAAGCACATTCATGATAATCATCCTGTCCCATAATATTATCCAGATAAGTCTTATCCATATCCGGGTCAACAACAATTGTTCGATATACCGTCTTTCCACTTGTCAGTCGATAGATAACCGTAAATTCATAGCCGTTTGAAGCATATGTCTCCGGATTATCATTCATATATTTCTGGCTGGCCTTCACCACCTGAATCAAATCATCTACATCCGTAAGATACAGATGCTGCTCAAAGTAATTCTTAATAGACCAATAGTCCGCATCCATGTCATAAGTTAGAGATTCATCATTGGTATAATAATCTGAAAGCGATGAATTATTCTCTGAAAACAATGCAAAACTTTCGATCTGATTTGCCTTTGGCAAATAGGAATCATATCCTATCAGATCCATTCTAAATATTCCGTAAATGGCAATCGATACCAGGATAGCCACGCCCATCTGCATAAGATGCTGCTTACCTGCACGTACATTCATATCCAGAATGATTTCCAGGATAATAGATGACATCACGCCTACTGCAATAATACTTATTATTGAAATTGCAGTTGTGGACAGTGAAACACGATTTGAAAAAGATGTATTGACAAACATAGTGACACTTAAGCACGCCGCAATTGTCACTACCGGCTTTGCAATACTTCTCACAAGCGGAAATGCAAAGGCACTGCCTGCACTCTCCTCTCTTCTTTTGTTATAGCAAATCAGCGCAAGAACCGTAGCCAGGAAACTGAATAACAGACACAAAAACAGCGGGAATAATAAGAATTCCATATTGCCATGTACATCCTTAAAAGTCATATCCCAGGTATTCCATCTCACCTTATTCAAGGAGACAAAATAACGCATCAGTGGATTTAGGCCCTTTAATACCAATTCCACACCGGAGTAATAATATGTTTTGAAAAAGACCGTTGTAAAAGAATCTAAGATCAATTCCATTACCGGTTCAACCATCAACATCAGCAAAGAAATAGCCGCTGCAATAATTGTTCTTCCTGTGATAACGCAGGCTAAAACTGTAACACTATAGACGAATAAAAATACCAGTGCATTAACAATCACGCCATAGATCACATCCAGAATCAGTGCCTGGTTTGCCATTTTCAAACCTGCTGCAATACAAAGAGAGATTACTGTGCAGATTGTCCATGGAACGATATATAGAAAGATACCATTAGCGTAAACATTTCTAAACACTCTAGACTTCTTATATGGCAAACTGCCGTAGAAATCCATCATCTTGGAATCCGTCAGATAATGGAATCCCTGCAGAGCAATAATAAAACCAAGTACGCCGGAAATAATAAAAGCGTAGCTACGAAAACCAATCCATGCGCTGACACTGTTTAGAACGTATTTATGTAACAGCACACTTGAATACTCATAGTGCGTAGCTATTTCCCTGGCATGCAATGTCGTGAAAATCGTCAAAAGCGGGAAGTAGGCAAAGGCTACAAAAACCACCATAAGACTGATCCACTTACGATTTATAGTTAATAACTGGAAGAAGGACTTCTTCTTATCCAAGGATGCATTTCTTAATATCATATCCGACAACCTCCGTTTCGCTGATAAAGATTTCTTCTAGGGACAGTGCAAGTAATTCATAGAACACAGTCTCCATACCTTTAAACATCTGATCCACCTCATCTCGTTCTCCACGAACGGTATAAATATGAACTTTACCGCGCTTTTCATGCAGAATGATGTCCGGTCTGTTATTAATCTTCTCCGCATCCTTATCATTCCTGAATACACACTGAACCTTCTGAATGTTGCACTTCATCTCCTCCAAATCCTTGGACAGAAGCACACCACCACGGTGCAGCAGGCCAACATGATTACAAACATCCTCCAGTTCACGCAGGTTATGGGATGACAGAATCGGTGTCATCTCATGATCTGCCATCTCCTTGGCAAACATAGCTTTAACAGCCTGTCTCATCACCGGGTCCAATCCGTCAAAAGTCTCATCGCAGACGATGTACTTTCTCTGGGATGCTACCCCGATAATCAAAGAAAGCTGTCTCTTCATACCCTTGGAAAAGGTGCTGATCTTACGGTCTCTGGTAAGCCCCAACTCTTCCATGTAATATTTATAGATATTCTTATCAAATCCGATATATGTGGAATAATAAAAATCGGCCAAATCATCCGCTACACTGTTCGGATAAAAAAACGGATCATCCGGAATAAAGAAAATGTGATTTTTGATTCGAGAATTGTTATATACATTTTCTCCATCAATCAAAACCTCTCCTCTGTCTGGTTTTAATACACCGGACAGCAAACGAAGTAAGGTACTCTTACCAGCGCCATTGGTACCAACCAGACCAAAGAATTCGCCCTCTTTCATTTTCAGTGACACATCCTTCAGTGCGCGAACATCGCCGAAGGTTTTACTTACATTTGAAATTTCAATCATTGCATCTTCCCTCCAACGTCACTATCACAACAACCAACCTTAGATTTTTGTAATGCATCTCTTAAGAGCTGTTCTGAATCCAAGCTCAACTCCTCTGCCTCTATCAGAAGTTTTGAGATATCATCCACCAGTTCCTCACGCTTTTTCTCTAAGAGCTGACCACTACTATTTACAAAGTTGCCTCGACCTCGAACCGAATAAATAAATCCCTCTCTTTCAAGTTCCATAAATGCCTTCTGTACCGTATTCGGATTTGTGGAGAGTTCCACTGCCAGATTACGAACTGATGGCATGCGTTCATCCTGTTCCAGAACGCCTGCAAGGATCAAATGTTTATAACCATCTACTATCTGTTCATAGATTGGTCTACTGTCTTGAAAATTTATACAGATCATTTGGTCCCTCCTTCCTGAGATTGTTTGGCTAAATTTCATACCTAAACTAACCGTACTATGTTCTATAGTACAGATATATCATACGACCAGACCTCTTAAATTGTCAAGAAAAAGCCCACCGGCTGTATGCCAGTGGGCCCATTAAAATCACTTGTCTATTTCCTCTTTTTTCGCTTTCTCTTTTTCATAGTTTGCATGGATATTCTGAATATCTTCTGTCGTTCCACCGCCATCGTCGTCCGGAGCTCTGAAGTATCCTCTCTCCACCAATCTCAGGAAGGCGTCTACCACATCCTTGGTCAACTGCGTTCCGGCTGCCTCCTTGATAATAGAGACTACTTTCTCAAAGTTCATACGGTTTCGGTACGGACGATTGGAGTACATGGCATCAAAGGTATCCGCAACTGCAATAATCTGTGCCACACGTGGAATCTCATCCTCCTTTAATCCCAATGGATAGCCTCGTCCATCCGGTCTTTCATGATGAACTTCTGCACCAACTGCAAGCTCCGGCATGATATGAATACCTCGCAGTACATCATAACCACGCTCCGTATGGGATTTGATCACCTCAAACTCCAGATTTGTAAGCTTACCGGACTTATTGAGCACGGTACTTGGCACACTGATTTTACCAATGTCATGAAGAAGTGCGATATTGTAATATCGTTCCACCGTTTCCTCATCATACCCCAGTTCCTTGGCCAGCATAACCGTATACTCCGCCACTCTTGTTGAGTGTCCGTTTGTATACTGGTCCTTCATATCTATCGTCTTTGCAAAAGCCTCAGTAATCTCACGAATCAGTATCTTGTTCTCTTCTGCCTTCTTCTGCAGAGCTCTAGTCTTCTTCTTGACATAGAATCTTGTAATCTCTTCCACAATAATCGCCACAATGATCAGGCAGATAAGATAGAACCAAATCTGCTCATAGAAGGCCTTTTCCTTTACTATCTCCACAGAAAGCTCCCGGCCTTCATCTCCCAGTGAATCTTTCACCTGAAGCAGGAAATGATACGTTCCACCAGGCAGATTGGTGTAGGATGCCGATTCAAATTCGCTTCTGTCAACAACCGTAACCTCTTTGTCGAATCCTTCCAAGCGATAACTAACCTGCGGATTTACAAGCGAATAATTGAAAATGAAACACGGGATTGTAATCTTCTTTTTATCTGATGTCAGCACAAATCGACCGTCTTCATCCGGATAGATTATCTCACCATCCGCTTCAATATACGGAACCGCAGACTTAATATTACTAACATTCTCCAAAGGTTCCTCGATATTAACCTTTGCAACACCGCTTGTTCCTGCAATATACAGATTTCCGTCTTCTGTCAGTTCACTATAGGAATTCGCGGTTGTAATACATGGGAGACCATTTTCAAGATTACAAAACAGTGGATCTATATCTTCATTCTCCAATAATTCCTCCACCGGAAGAATGTAGATTCCATCACTGGCAAGTACCCACGCATTACCTTCACTATTCCAGAAGATATCAAAGTTATTCGGATATGGGAATTTCTCAACTGTAGTAACCTTGTAATCCTGATCCATATATGCAATGGAATTGGTGGTGACAATCCAATAAATGTCACGTGTACTATCCTTCTTAATCTTAAGAATTACTTCCGAACCAAGACCTTCATCCACACCGATATGTTTTGTTCCATCAGCACCAATAATATAGATACCACCTCCATCGGAGCCGAGTATCATATCCCCGTTTTCTCCCTCAGTCACTGTTAGAATCTCTGTATTAACTATTCCGGACTCCTCACCGTAACTGGCGACTACACTATCTCCACTGATAATACTTACACCACCGGTATTTGCAACCATCATGGTTCCATCTGATTTCTCACATGCAACACGTACGCGATCAGAATACAATCCACCGTCAGTATCAAATACAGTTATCTCTCCCTGGTTATAACGGATTAATCCATACTTTCGCCAGGTTGCAATCCATAACTGATTAGCACTATCCCGGGTAATAGACCTGATACGAACACCCTTCAGATAGGAAATTAGATCATTTGTATTAACTGTATCTCCTTTTGATGTAACCGCCTTGGTAAGAGGCAGACTCTCTATTTTTGCTCCATCTGATAAGACCGTTAATCCATTGTCAGTTCCAATAAACAACTGATCGTTATACAAACAGGTCGTATTTACGACTGCTTCATCCAGTCCATAGACTTCATTGATATCGGTAAACTGATTTGCCACGATTTTCATAACACCCTGACGAGAAGACGTAAACCACAGATTACCTACATAATCCATCATTACATGTCCTACAGAACTCTCCATAGGGGCGTTATTCAGTAGATGGAAGCCACTGTCATCCAGGCATCCGATACCATTTCCGGCGCAGAGCCACAACTTGCCTCCCAGATTCTCCATCCGTTCAATGTTAGAAAGAGGCGATACGTCTTTAATCTCCAGTGTCTCAAAATTATTCTTCAGTTCACCATAATAGATATTCGAATCATCTGTTCCCAGATATACATATCCCGGATTACTATCGTCCGGCAAAACACCTATGGCTCCTGTTACTGTGGATTCTTCATGATTTAGAAATGTTTCAACTGCACCCTGCTTCAGTGTAAATAGATTACTGCTCTGAGTCAGTCCATAGATTAGTCCATCCGCGCCACATCGAATATCACGAATATATTCGTCTTTAATTCGATCGTCTTCCAATGCAGTAACGTCCATATTCTGATCTATTGTCACAATACCTTCTGTGGTTGCTACATAAATCAGACCATCTGCATCTTCTGTAATTGCACGAACACTAGCAGAACTCAGGCCATCTTTGGTACCCCAGATTCGACTGGAACCATTTTCCAATACTGCGACACCATTCGCATTGGTTCCAACCCAAAGACGATCCTGACTATCAACGAAAAGACATATAACACTAGCTATTCCTCCTGCAGAATCCATGCGTTCAAAGGTATTACCATCGTATCGGATTAAACCGGCATAACTACCAATCCAGATAAATCCATCCGATGTCTCTACAATCGCATTGGCTTCCGAAGTTGGAAGTCCGTTTAGATTATCATAGAGTACAGCTTTCCAGGAGCTTCCCTGTTCTACCGGATTTACCGCCAATTCTTCGGCATCTGTCTGTGTAGCAGATGCATCCTGTGTCTTATCTGTACCCCTTGCATGAAATTTCTGTCTGGTCTCCATCTCAAATGAAATAAGAGCAGTAAAAATAAGCATAAAAATAAGAACCCAAAATACTCTTCTGCAGGTAGATAACTTCGTGCTATTCTTTTGACCCATAACTCATTCCCCCCGAGTAAAAAGAGCGAGCCAATAAAGACTCTCTCTACCACAAAATAGCCTTTATGTTTCTCAAGAAACATTGTAACGCATTTAATATTTATTTTCTACTTCCAAGATATAATTCTAAGAACTCCGCTCTTCTGTAATTATAAGCGTATCCGGCTCTACATGGCATTTTAAGAAAATCACATCAACACCGGCATCCTGGGCCTCTTTCAGCGCAATTCCAAACTCCTGATGAATATCTGTCTTGGGTCTAACCTCAGATACTCCATCCATCTGAATCACAAATGCCAATATCGCATGATATCCATCCCCTGCTGCCTTGGCAAGTTCCCTAAGATGCTTAACACCACGCTCTGTTGGAGCATCCGGGAAATATCCAATCCCATCCACTTCCAGCGTACATCCCTTGACTTCCATCAAATACTTTTCTCCATTCCGCTCCATATAGAAGTCAATTCGCGAATCTCCAAATCTATATTCCGGAACAACCTTATCGTAGTCCTTTTCAGATAGCCATTCTTTCACAACCTTGTTGGGAGCCTGACTGTCTATATTGAAAAGTATCCCGGTATTTTTTCTTACTGCCACCAGGTCATATTTTGTTTTTCTTCCCGGCGAATCCGGTGCTGTAAGCCATACCTCGCATCCCGGAATCAAGAGTTCTCTGCATCTTCCTGTGTTTTTCACATGGACAATTTCCCTTTGTCCTTCTATCTCTACCTCTGCGATAAATCTATTGGGACGATTGAAGAAAATTGCCCTTGTTATATTTTCATATTGCATCTATTCCACCACTTCCAATATTCTGTATGTTTCTGGAAATAGTACACCCTTACGGTTCAATAACAACAGGCTCTGCTGTCATGGAATACTTTGTTGCCTTTACATCCTCTACTCTAAGAACTTCAAATAATCCATCTCCCACTGTATAAAGGCTTTTAGGACCGGTAGGGTCCTCCAGCATAGCCTTTCTCGCCTCATCATTATCATCACGAACAGCCTTGCCATTCACACGAATCCACGTACCGTCTTTACCCATTCCACAGATTTCAATCTTGTTGTTTTTCTGAATTTGTTTATATACGTCCTTTGTATTATTCGTACAAATATAGAGATTACCATCAATCTCTGTAAGTGAGCTAAATGGACGAACTCTTGGCTGATTATCTTCATCCACTGTTGCTACATAAAAAACTCCTGTTTTTCTAAGTTCCTCTACAATCTTATTCATTTTTAAATCCTCCTTTTGTCGTATGTTCAAAATACTTAATAACAACTGTATTTCTCTTAACTTTTGCCTCATACAGACATTTATCCGCCTCAGAAAACATTTCTCTGGCGATGCCTGTTCCGTATACTACGCCGAAGCTCATACTAAGCCTTATTGGTATATCATCTTGCAATCGGATATTTTCTATAGTTTGACGCACCCTCTCCATCAATATTTCCAATGCATGATAATCTATATTTGTGAATCCAAGCACGAACTCATCACCACCATATCTTACAACTTCATCCGAAGTCCGGACAGAAGCGTTCAAAACCTCTGCCACTTTTGCAAGTACGAGATCACCGCACTCATGACCGTAGTGATCATTTACAGACTTAAAGCGATCTATATCAGCCACTACGATTGCCTGTAGAGATTTCTCCGCCAGTTGTTCGTCGTAGTATTTCCTGTTTTTAACCTTTGTTAAAGAATCAAAATATATCTTCTTCTGCCTCTCAGTAATTTCCTGATCTCGCTCCGTGAATCCCATGAGAATATTATCCTCATCAATACGAATAATCTTCACCTCGCCATATACGTCAGCATTATTTCTGAATTCCCTTTTTAATCTCTCACCAACCTTGAGATTTTCCCTAAGATACTCTTGAGATAGAAATTCAATTACATCGTCACGGTCTTCGGCACATACACCGTATTTTACATACAATGGAACAAAATCCGACCAAAGTGGCAATGCATCACCTATATTTAGATTATTAAAAAGATTTGTACCGAGCTGCCAAAATGTAACTTTACCGGTAGTAAAATTCGCCTCGCCTATGGTGGTGTAACCGTTCATCAAAGCGCTAATGATTTTCCTCAATCGCTTGTTCTCGTCTCGTAATGCTGCGATTTCATCATGATTTTTCATAATTATCCTCTCCTGCATTCCCCTATAGTTTGCCTACATATTGTACTTCAACACTTATTCCTTGTTATTTACTATCGTTCTTATCATATCACTAAACCTCTAATTTTTTACATACCTCATTAAATATTCTCAATACTTCGAAAACTAATCTTACATAGAAAAGGACAGTTATCTCTTTCTCGAAATAACTGTCCTATACTATGTATCTTTTTAACTAAAAAACAACTTCATATCATCTTCTACAGTTGTAATTCCTGCAATTCCAAAATTCTCCACCAGAACTTTGGCTACATTTGGTGAAAGGAATGCCGGAAGTGTTGGACCAAGATGGATATTCTTCACTCCAAGATAAAGTAATGCCAAAAGAACAATTACTGCCTTCTGTTCATACCATGAAATGTTATAAACGATAGGAAGCTCATTTACATCATCAAGTCCAAATATCTCCTTCAGTTTCAATGCAATAAGTGCAAGTGAATAAGAGTCATTACACTGACCTGCATCGAGAATTCTAGGAATTCCTCCGATATCACCTAAATCAAGCTTATTATACTTATACTTTGCACAGCCTGCTGTAAGGATAACCATATCATCTGGAAGTGCTTTCGCAAAATCAGAATAATAACTTCTGCTCTTAGCTCTACCATCACAACCTGCCATAACCACAAACCTCTTGATTGCTCCAGACTTCACTGCTTCTACTACTGTATCAGCAAGAGCGAATACCTGCTCATGGGCAAAACCGCCTGTAATTGTACCTGTCTCAATCTCTGTTGGTGCTTCACATTTCTTTGCCAGCTCAATGATTTCTAAAAAGTCCTTGGTTTTACCATATTCTCCATCAATATGCTTACATCCGGGATAACCTGTTGCACCTGTAGTAAATAATCTATCCTTATAAGAATCTGATGGTGGAACAATACAGTTTGTCGTCATGAGAATTGGTCCATTGAATTTCTCAAATTCTTCCTTCTGCTTCCACCATGCATTTCCATAGTTGCCAGCAAAGTTATCATACTTTTTAAAGAATGGATAGTAATGAGCCGGCAGCATTTCTGAGTGTGTATAAACATCAACACCAGTTCCTTTTGTCTGCTCTAAAAGCATCTCTAAGTCTTTTAAATCATGTCCTGAAATAAGGATGCCAGGATTACTTCTAACACCAATATCTACAGATGTAACCTCTGGATTTCCATATGTAGAAGTATTTGCCTCGTCTAAAAGTGCCATTCCATCTACACCATATTTTCCGCACTCAAGTGTAAGAGCAACCAAATCATCTACTGTTAAGCTATCATCCAATGTCTTAGAAAGAGCCTCCTGCAAAAATGCATCTACTTCTACATTGTCCTTGAGAAGCGCATTCGCATGCTTTGAATAGGCGGCAAGTCCCTTCAGTCCATATGTGATGAGCTCACGAAGTGAACGGATATCCTCATCCTTGGTTGAAAGGACTCCAACCTTTTTTCCTTTCTCTTCGAAAGTAGACTGATCTCCATTCCACAGTGCAGCTTCCGGTAAATTGTCTTTATTCGAAAGTTCTAAAAGCAACTCTTCTTTTGCTGCAAGAGTAGCATTTATCTTTGAAATAATTGAATCCTTGTCGAAATTGGCATTTGTAATTGTAGTAAAAAGATTCACAGAAACCATGTGATTTATATCTTCTGCTACATTTTTTCCTTCTGCTCTAAGGGCCGTTGTTACAGCTGAAAGTCCCTTTGTTACATATACTAATAAATCCTGTAAATTTGCAACCTCCGGTGTCTTTCCGCAAACACCTGCATTGGTACATCCAGTACAACCGGCTGTCTCTTGACACTGATAGCAAAACATCTTGTTTTCCATCTTAAATCTCCTCTCATTTTTCTTTACACTGACAAAATAAACTGTAAGCGCAAAAAAATCTGTATCTATAGATACATCAGAGGATTATTTTTCTATTTAAAAATTACATTTCCCTTCGAATCTTATCAATTAATGTAACATCTGCCGGAAGCCATTCCACAGAATCCAGTTCATCTTTTGTAAGCCACTTTGCGGCCTCTGCCTCAAGAAGTTTTAGTTCTCCGGATTCCACTTCACACCAGAAAC
>JAFOVD010000058.1 GCA_017392525.1 Lachnospiraceae bacterium | reverse complement strand
GATGTAGATACGTATATGACAGACATTCCATATTATCGAAATTTTTATTCGGATGGAGAACATCTTTTTATTTCAAATAGTAATGAAGTGATGTATGCATTAATATTTCCCGAAAAAGTGGAAGAATTCGATATTGATACAACAAAGGTTCATACAGAGGTTTATGATAAAAATAGAGAATTGATTGATACCTTTGTGGAAGAACAGGAATGGGTGGATGATGAATCTGATATACGTATCGGAATCGGTGATTATAGATATCAATTAATCTTAGATGATGATTTGATGGGATTTACCCTCTATCAATGGGATAAAACAGAGATTGGTAATCTAAAAGGCGCGATGTGGAATCCAAAGGTAGTTTTTCCATCGGAGGGATAGTATGAAGCAGCTTTTGTTTGAATGGAAAAAGATAATTCGAAAAAAGATGCTCTGGCTTATATTTATTATACTTGTAGTTTTGAATACGGTAACACTAGATCGAAGTATAGATAGCTATAGTGCGGATTGTATTACGGAAACGGCAGAATCCTATCAAGACTATATAGATACGATTACAGAGCAGACGGATTCGATGAAAAGCCGATTTGAAGAGGAAAAAGATGGATTTAATTATAGGAATGTTGAGAAAATAGAACGAGAAATTCGTTCTATTTCGATGCCGTTGATACGGGAGGGTTCCTATCAGACATTGTATTATTATTCGTCTTATTCAGCGGGAATACTATTTGTAATAGTTTTTCTATGTGCATTGGTTGATTTTTTATTTCAATCAGAAAGACGACAGGGGTTACTGATTCTTTTTAAACAGACAAGGGAGGGGCATCTTAGATTCTTATTTTCGAAGGTATTCATCGGATGCATAGTGACAGTTCTCTTTGTGCTTACGATGGAATTGGTGAGTCTCCTATATCTTATAAATCGTTATGGATTGGATGAATTAGAGTCTGGAATCCAAGTCTTATTGCTGTTTCGAGGAGTCTTTTCGAATTACACAATTCTTGAGTTAGTCTGTAAGGCACTTATGTATCGATGCCTGTCTGCGATAGGAGTGTTTATCATCATCTTTTCGTTACAGTTGATGATTCGAAAAAACTGGGTACCTCAATTAATCATGTTAGCTTTGACGATTATGGAATTATTGCTTTCCATGAAATTAACTAGCAGCAGTAGCCTGAATTATATATGGGCAGTGACATTTTTTAATTCATGGGATATAAAAGCGTCAATAGCGACGGAGATGAATCTTAATATCATGGGATATCCGGTGTCGCATGTAGTAATTGCACTTATTTATCGCGTTCTGATTTGCATCGTTTTATTCTCTGTTGGAGTCTGGATGTATGAGCGTCAGATGCAGATTGTGGTAGACGGAATAATCTCTAAGCTTGTAATCAGAATTCGTACGATTTTTCTTAGAGCTTTTCGTACAGTTAATATCTGCATACAGGAATGGAAGAAGATACTGGTTCACGAGAAGCGCTGGATGGTAGTAGTGGTACTTTTATTTGTATTTTTTTCTTTATTTCATTATGCAGATAGAGATCGAGAGTATGCGGAATTTAAGATTGGAGAGTATCATAAACTTCTAGATAGTTGCCAGGGCAGAATAACCGATGATTCTCTTTTATATGTAAGTAAAAAGAGAATCGATTTGGAGGAGCAGTTGGATAGGGCTTATAGCCCTGATAATATTCAGGCAGATGGTATACTGAATAGCCTTGGATTTGAAGAGGAAGGATTGCAGATTTTAGAAGAACAGCGGGATAGATTGCTTTCGATGGAGGGTAGCATCTATGACAAATATTTTATAGATGAGTATTCTTATCTTGAAGTGATGAAGAATTATCGTGCAGATATCTTTATCTTCTTTATGCTTGAGAGTATTGTCTTGCTGATGACTTGCTCGCTAGAAAGTTATGACGATGAAAAAGGTATGAATACCATTTTAAATGCGACAAGAATCGGGGAAACAGGGTTACGTAAGGTGAAGAGCAGAGTTTTCTGGAGCTTCGGTATGATAGCATTTCTTCTGATGGAAATCGCTAGTTGGTATGCTTTATTTCGAATTGATGGAGGCGTTACCTTTGGGCAGCAGATGAATTGGTTTACGCAAATTAATTTGAGTACAGGACTGACAATTCTACAGTTCTATTTATTGGTAACGGTAATAAGAGCGGGATGCTATTTCCTATATCTCTATATCTTGAAGCACATCATCGATAGATGTAAGCAGGCTACCGTAGTTCTTACAGTAGGAGTGGGATTGATTGTGGTTCCATTAATAGTATTTATGGTATTTCATATGAGCATCACACTTCTTTTGATTCAAATTTTTTCATAGGGATATGATTGCGAAGGGGCAGATATGAATTTAAACATTATAGAAATATCTAAGACATATAATAATGGCGATAGTTTTGCATTGTATAAGTTTTCACAGACATTGGAACCGGGGGTCTATGGTTTGTTAGGACCAAATGGTGCCGGTAAAACTACGCTTATGAATATCCTTACAACGAATTTAAAGGAAACCAGTGGAAGGGTAGAATGGGATGATAAACCGATAAAATCCCTTGGACGAGAGTATCGAAGCCTGATTGGCTATATGCCACAGCAACAAAAATTGTATGATGATTTCTCGGGAGAAGAATTCTTATGGTATATGGCGTCCTTAAAGGGGTTGTCGAAGACAGATGCAAAAATAAGAATCGATAAGATGCTTGATATTGTAAATCTGCAGGATAAGAAGGATGAGCGAATCAAGAATTATTCCGGCGGTATGAAGCAGCGTCTGTTAATTGCGCAGGCGCTTCTAAATGATCCGAAGATACTAATCATGGATGAACCGACAGCCGGTTTGGATCCGGAAGAGCGTATTAGAATTCGTAATTTTATAAGTGAAATATCCGAGGGGAAGATTGTAATCATAGCGACCCACGTAATGCAGGATATAGAGTATATTGCGGATAAAATTATCTTGATGAAAAAAGGTAATATAATGGAAGCTGGAACCCCGGATGAATTGATTCGTAAGGTTGATGGAAATGTTTACGAGGGAATTGTAAATAATAAAGAGATAGAAGAATTGAAAATGCAGGAAAACGTATTGATTTCAAATGCTAGGTATTCTGGAAATGAACGAAATCACGTGAGGATTATCTCGAAAGATAAAGAGAAGATATTACAGAAAATGAATCAGGTAGAACCAGATTTAGAAGATGTATATTTATTTTATGAGCACTTTGGATAAGTGCTCATTTTCATTTGTTTGAAAATTCTACAAAAACCCTTATAATAGGTGTATTATAGAGATAGATTTTGAGGAGAATAAAATGCGTTTAGATAAATTTTTAAAGGTGTCACGTTTGATTAAACGTAGAACAGTTGCAAATGAAGCTTGCGATGCAGGTCGAGTGAAAGTGAATGATATGGTGGCAAAGGCTTCTACCAAGGTGAAGCCGGGAGATATTATCGAAATTGCATTTGGTAATAAGACGGTTCGAGCGGAAGTCCTTAGTCTGAAAGATACAACAAAGAAGGATGAAGCGGGAGAATTATTTAAATATCTGTAAGAGGAGATTCTTGCTTGAATTGGGGTTTAACATTTTTGTTAGAATGACAGATAATAAAGAAAAGTAGTTTGCTTTAAAAAGGATGAGATATGAAAGTTACAAAGGGTACAAAGAGAAGAAGAAATAGAAGTAGAAAACCCCTCATTGTGCTGCTTGTATTATTTTTAATTGTGGTGATGAGTGTTCAGATGATGCGATTGTATCAGAAACATGAATACTATAAGGAGAGAGAACAGAAGGCGGAGGAAAGCCTGGAAGAACAGCAGCAGAAGGCGGAAGAGTTGGAACAATATGAGAACTATACGAAGTCTGATGAATATGTTGAGGACCAGGCACAAAGTAAGTTGGGTCTGATTTATGATAATGAAATCATTTTTCGTGAAGAGAAATAGATAAAGATAGTAATATAGGAGATCTCATGGGAGGTCTCCTTTTTGTGTTTGCAGGGAGTGATAATGAAAGAATTTGAGCGGAAACTAAAGAATTACATAATGAAAGAAGCTATTTTTGAACCCGGTGATAGGATTTTGATAGCAGTTTCTGGTGGTGCTGATTCTGTCGCATTATTACGTGCGATGTATACAATTTCAGCAGAACCAGAGTGTCAGTATGATATAGAGGTCTTCCACGTGGAGCATGGGATTCGAGGTGAAGAAAGTGTAGAAGACGCTCGATTTGTGGAAAACTTATGTGTTGATTTAGATATCCGGTGCAAGACAATTGGGATAGATGCAGTTTCCTATGCCAGAGAGAATGGTTTGTCTTTAGAGGAGAGTGCCAGAATATTACGGTATGCTTGTATGCAGCGCTTTGCGTGCGAAAATAAGCAAAAACTCGTGGTTGCGCACCATGGAATAGATAATATTGAAACAATGATTTTTCAGTTGTCTCGTGGAAGCGGACTTCGTGGCTTTGCAGGGATGGCTCCGGTAAAGAAGATGCACCATTTCGTTGATGATGGAGAAGTATGTTCTGTTACGGTATGCAGACCACTGTTATTTGCGACTAGGGCAGAAATCATTTCCTATTTGTCGGAAATAGAGCAGGAATATCGAACGGATAGCACAAATAGTGATGTTGCTTATGATAGGAATCGTATACGACATCAGATTTTACCTGTTTTACAAGAGATTAATCCGGAAGCGTATCATCATATTATGAAATCTATGGAAATGCTTCGACCGATACTAAAACAGCATTTTGAGGAAATGGATGAGATTTTAAATCTTGTAATGGATGAGGACAAGGATTTGATATGTGCTAAGGTTCTAGCTCTTAATCAAGAGGTGAGACAAGAGATAATGCATGAGTGGGTACGATATCACAGTACACATGCCAAAGATTTAGGACAGAAACATATTGAGGCGTTGGTGGATCTGCTGTCAAAAGAAGTTGGAAAATCCATATCAATTCCCGGGGCAAGGGTTGTTCGCAGTTATCATACGTTGAAGTATGTGGATGGTACTCAGATTCAGATGAAGGAGGACGGTATTATACAATGGAAATTTGATTCGGCGATAACATTTCCGGAAATGTTACCGGGGCAATCTGAGTTGATAGATGTTGGAACATATGAAATGAAGGTAATGCTGTATTCAGTAAATGAATTGGAAACCTCAGAAATCCAAGAATTAACATATACGAAATGCTTTGATTATGATAAAATTCAAGATAATATCCAAATCCGGAATCGAATGACGGGTGATAGGATAGCAGTTTTAAAGCATGGTTCAAAAAAATTAAAGGACTATTTTATTGATGCAAAGATACCGAGAGAGTTGCGAGACGGTGCGATAGTACTGGCAGATGAACAGAGAATACTCTGGGTTGTAGGTGATAGAATGGCTGAAGACTACAAGGTAGATAAGCATACAAAATATATTTTGAAAATTGAGTTTGGAGGAATTCAAAAAGATGCGTAACAATATTAGAGTGATGATCCCTGAAGAAGAACTGACTAGAAGAATCAGAGAACTGGGTGAAGCTATTAGCAAAGATTTTGAAGGCGAGGAAGTTTATCTTGTTTGTATCTTAAAAGGTGCAGCTTTTTTTGCAACAGAGCTGGCTAAGAGAATTACAGTTCCTGTAGTTGTAGATTTCATGGCAACTTCTAGTTATGGAAGTGGAACGGTTTCTAGCGGTGAAGTAAAGATTACGAAGGAGCTGGATTTCGATCCTAAGGGTAGAAATGTTGTTGTTGCTGAAGATATTATTGACAGCGGAAATACACTTAGTTTCCTATTGGATTATTTCAAGGATAAAGGCGCTAAGAGCATCACTCTTTGTACAATGCTTGACAAACCGGATCGAAGAGAAGTTGATGTAAAAGTCGATTATACCGGATTTACGATTCCGGATGAATTTGTGGTGGGATATGGTCTTGATTTTGACCAGAGATATAGAAACCTGCCATATATTGGTGTAGTAGAAAACGATTAAAGGAGAATGAGTTTTGAAACAGCGTAGAAGAAGTGGGATTGGGGTTTACCTTATAGTCATTGCACTTTTGGTGGCTTTGTGGTTTTTGTATACGGAGAAAAAAGACCCTACTTATTCTCAGGCCCAGTTTACAAAGGCTTTGGATAAGGGAATTGTTTCTTCGGTGACTATCGAACAAAATGCTGAGGTGCCAACGGGTACAGTTAATATTACAATAGAGGATGGCGACACTTATGTAATGTATACTTCTGATGTAAGTAAGACAGAGGAAGAATTGGAGGATGCGGATGTCGCATATACGTTAGAAGATGTTCCGCATGATCAGTGGATGGAACTGTTGCTGCCGATGTTATTGATGGGAGCATTGTTCTTCATTTTGTTTGTATCTGTAATTAATGCACAGAATGCTGCAGCCAGTGGTGGCGCTGGTGGACGTATGATGAACTTTGGGAAGAGTCGTGCACAGATGACATCTGGAGACAAGGTAAAGACTAGATTTGAAGATGTTGCCGGATTAAAGGAGGAAAAGGAAGAACTGGAGGAAGTAGTAGATTTCCTCAAGGATCCGGTAAAGTATACCAATGTAGGTGCACGTATTCCGAAGGGCGTTATCCTGGTGGGCCCTCCGGGAACCGGTAAGACACTTTTGGCCAAAGCAGTTGCCGGGGAGGCTGGTGTACCGTTCTTTAGCATTTCCGGTTCCGACTTTGTAGAGATGTTTGTAGGTGTTGGTGCGAGTCGAGTCAGAGATCTCTTTTCAGAGGCTAAGAAGAATGCACCATGTATTGTTTTCATTGATGAAATTGATGCTGTGGCACGTAAGCGTGGGGCAGGACTCGGTGGAAGTCATGATGAACGTGAGCAGACATTAAACCAGATGCTGGTAGAGATGGACGGATTTGGCGCGAATGAAGGCATTATTGTTATGGCAGCCACAAACCGTGTGGATATTCTTGATCCTGCTATTATGCGTCCGGGACGTTTTGATCGTAAAGTGTTTGTTGGTCGTCCGGACATTGGTGGGCGTGAGGAAATCCTCAATGTCCATGCCAAGAATAAATCGCTGGGTGATGATGTTGATTTGAAGCAAATTGCGCAGACAACAGCAGGTTTCACCGGTGCGGATCTTGAGAATCTGTTAAATGAAGCTGCAATTCTTGCCGCAAAAGAGGATCGTTCATATATACAGATGAAGGATATAAAACAATCCTTTGTCAAGGTAGGCCTTGGTCAAGAAAAGAAGAGCCGTATTATTTCCGAAAAGGAACGTAAGATTACGGCATATCATGAATCCGGTCATGCGATTCTGTTCCATTTGCTTCCGGATGTGGGACCGGTATACAGTGTATCAATTATCCCAACGGGGGCATCAGCAGCGGGTTATACGATGCCACTTCCGGAAAAGGATGAAATGTTTATTACAAGATCTAAGATGCTTCAGGATATTCAGGTGTCCATGGGTGGTCGTATTGCTGAAGACTTGATTTTTGGAGATATTACAACAGGAGCTTCACAGGATATTAAACAGGCTACAGCAACAGCTCGTGCGATGGTTACAAAGTATGGTATGTCAGCTGATGTTGGCCCTATTAACTATAATAATGATGATAATGACGTATTCTTAGGCAAAGATCTGGCTCATGACAGAGGCTATGGTGAGAATACAGCAACACAAATTGATAGTGAAGTTAAACGTATTATCACGGAGTGTTATGCGGAAGCAGAACGTATATTAAAGGAAAATATAGATATTCTGCATAAATCAGCAGAGATTTTGTTAGAGAAAGAAAAGATTGGCAGAGATGAGTTCGAAGCTTTATTTCCGGAAGGAATTGCACCGGAGAAGGAAGGCCGTGGAGTAGCAGTAGAAGAGACAGATTAAGTTTTTGATGTGTTACTTTGGTGTAGAAATGTACACAGGAGGGAAGTTATGTACAAATTGCATAAAAATGTACACCAACTTTTGTGATGTTTGTGCAGACTTTTGCGTGGACGGTTGATATAATAATCATCGTAAAAACCCCCAATACATTATATATATTTTTACTACCCCCATAGTAAAAATACCTTCTCCTAAAAAGACAGCTAACAGCTGTCTTTTTTTCTACACATTTTAACAAAAACCAAAATATAGATTATAATAAAATAGAATAAATATTTCATAATATATATGCTGCGGGTTAGGCATATGTAAAAAAGTATAAAGGGAAGATTACTATGAATAGAACAGCGATATTTAGTGACGGTACACCAGAATTTTGTAGACCATGGCAGCCGAAGCCGGGAGACCGTGTGGAGGTTCGAATTAGAGTGGCACACCATGATGTTTCAAAGGTGTATCTGTTGACAAAGCATCAACGTGTGGAGATGAAACCGGATCGTGAGACCGAGATATTTGATTACTATAAGACTAAGATTAATCTGGGTGAAGAGCGCTTTGGTTATATCTATCAGATTATTTCAGAGGATGATACATGCTATCTGGACCGGTATGGAGTGAGCGATACTCAGAGGTGGCAATATGCATTTACTATTGTACCCGGATTCTATACTCCGGAGTGGGCTCAGGGTGCAGTAATGTATCAGATATTGGTGGATCGTTTTTATAATGGCGATCCGGGAAATGATACGGTAGATAATGAATATCATTACATCTCTGATTATGCAAAACATGTTCAGGATTGGAATACACCGCCATCAAATTTTGATGTAAGTAATTTCTATGGCGGAGATCTTGAGGGGGTTCGTCAAAAGTTATATTATTTGAAAAGTCTGGGAGTAGAGGTTATCTACTTCAATCCGATATTCGTTTCACCCTCAAATCATAAATATGATACGGAGGACTACGATTATATTGATCCGCATTATGGAAAGATTGTGGAAGATGGAGGGGAGCCTCTCGTTCATGGAGATTTTAATAATGCACATGCGAGCAAATATAAAAAGCGTGTGGCGGATTTAAAAAATCTTGAAGCATCGAACCAGTTCTTTATTGATTTTGTGAAGGAAGCACATGAAAAAGGAATCAAGGTTATTCTGGATGGTGTGTTTAATCACTGCGGTTCATTTAATAAGTGGCTGGATCGAGAACGCGTTTATCAAGGACAGGATGGATTTGAAGAGGGGGCTTACCACACAGAAAACAGTCCATATCATAATTTCTTTAACTTTAACAAAGAAGGACAGTGGCCTGATAATGGCGCTTATGATGGCTGGTGGGGGCATGATACGTTGCCAAAGCTAAATTATGAAGGGTCGTTACAACTTACAGAGTATATTTTGCATATTGGTCGAAAGTGGGTTTCTCCGCCATATAATGCGGATGGATGGAGATTGGATGTTGCGGCAGATTTGGGACATAGTGAACGTTTTAATCATATTTTCTGGAGAAGATTCCGTGATGAAGTTAAGGATGCTAATCCGGAAGCGATTATCTTGGCTGAGCATTATGGTGATGCAAGTGCATGGCTTGAAGGCGACCAGTGGGATACAGTCATGAATTATGATGCGTTTATGGAGCCGGTATCATACTTTTTAACAGGTATGGAAAAGCATAGTGACGAATTTCATGAGGAAGCCCTTGGCAATGGACAGCAGTTTGAACTTACAATGCGTCATACCATGACACAGTTTTTGACTCCTTCATTGATGTGTTCTATGAATCAGTTATCGAATCATGACCATAGTCGTTTCCTGACACGTACGAATCATTTGGTGGGACGTGTGGCTGATTTGGGCTCTGCTGCAGCTGGCGAAGGTGTTAATGTGGCAGTTATGAAAGAGGCTACTTTGGTGCAGATGACATGGCCGGGAGCGCCAACACTGTACTATGGCGATGAAGCGGGTCAGGTGGGATTTACCGATCCGGATAATCGACGTACTTATCCATGGGATAATGCGGATTACGCTTTGATTGATTTCAATCGAGACATGATAATGTTACATCGACTTAATCCGGCATTGAAACGAGGCTCATTTATATTCCTTCGTTGTGATGATAATTTTATTAGTTATGGACGATTTACCAGAGATCAACAGTTGGTGGTTGTTGTAAATAGTTCTGATAAGACGATTGAGAGAGATGTGCCGGTATGGTTGACAGGTGTCCCGGATGGTGAGATGGAAGAAATTATGCTGACAAATGAAACGGGTTATTCCATTATGCCTGTGAAATACAGTGTAGATGGTGGAAATGTTCATGTCACATTACAGGCATACACAGCTATGGTGCTACGCCACAACTTCTAAAAATGTGAATAAAATATGAAAAAATTATAAAAAAATGGGGAACTCCGTATTGCGACGGTGTTCCTCATATGATATATTAAACAAGGTTGTTTTGAAAATTTAAAACAAATGGGTGGTTTCCCGAGTGGCCAAAGGGGACAGACTGTAAATCTGCTGCAAATTGCTTCGGTGGTTCGAATCCACCACCACCCAGTGCTACAGATTCAAATTAGAAGGACGCAATGAGAAGAGGGGCGTCCTTCTTTTTTTTGTGCCAAAAAGAGTAGAATGGACATATGAATTGGGAACATTTACATATAGCCCGTTTTGGTACTATGGAATGACGCATCACATCCATCATTGCCTGCCTGTTCGTGAAGTAAATATGTCAAATCTAAATGGTTCAGGACATATGGGGCAAGGCGGACTTGGTGGACTTGGTGGAAGCGGAGGAATCGGCGGCATGGGCGGCTTCTCAGGAGGTGGCTTCTCCGGTGGAGGTTTCGGAGGCGGCGCCTGGTAAAAATGCAAATAACGATACACTTTTTGCAAGGTGTATATAAAGTATCTAACACATTTACCGATAATATAAGGGACATCAAAGTTTATATGTATACAAAGAGTTATGATAAATACTTTTTTATGTGCTCTAGTTCAAAATGTTCAGAGAAAAGTATGAATCAAAGGATATATGTACAGTATTATGAATCATCAGTTTCAGATCATCGAGATAAAGAAATAAAATAGGGGGTTTTATGAATAGAGTAACTTTGGGAACTTCAAATGCAGCGACTATTCAATATGCTGGGAAAAGCAGTGCGCTTAGCGAAAAAAGTTTGAGAATAGTGCTATAGATGATTGTATTTCATATTATGATAAACTGGGTAAAGAATTTCCGGATATTTCATTTCGGTTATAGGATATGAGTGACGAATCAGAAGAATGATGTTGCATATGGTGTAAAAGAAGGCTGGTCTTATATGGAATACAATATTATGGAAGGGGACAATGCGAAGCCAGAGGTTAATATAGGATACAGTCAAACGCATTATTCGACTGATGAAGAATTGAAAGCATTATGGCAGAAGGATTTTGATTCGGAGAAGTGGAAAAAATATGCTGAGGACAAGGAACGAGAGTTATTTGATACTTTTATGAAAATGACATCTGGTGAGAATTATGTACGTAATCAGATTGTGGAATCAGAAGAAAATAGTGTTAATGAAATGTAATTAAAAAGGGCTTTCTTAAGCTGTAACCACTGAGTGTTTAGGCTTAAGGAGGCTCTTATTATGTTAGCTATCTTTTTTGTATAAGTATTTGAGGAGATACATAAAAAAGGTAGAAAAAAAGAAGAAAAAAAGATAAAATAGATGTAGGGGTTGTGAAAAATTTCACAAAACAAATTAAGGGTTATAGTAAAGTATCTTATGGAGGAGAAGTAAAATATGATTACGGCTGATGCAGGTATATTGAAACTGAAGCATAAAGTCATTGAAGAAGTGGCGCGATTGGCTTGGAATGATGGATTGGATGAGGAAGGTAAAGAAAAACTCGTTTATGAAATCAGTCCGGGACCGACAGCTCAGTATAGATGTTGCGTTTATAAAGAACGTGAACTTGTAAAACAAAGAATTAATCTGGCGATGGGAAAGTGCCCAACGCCAAAGAAAGAATCAGAAAATATTATTCAGGTGCTTGCACCTGCATGTGAAGAATGTCCGATTGCGTCTTATACAGTTACGGATAACTGCCGTCTCTGTATGGGTAAAGCGTGTATGAATTCTTGTGCCTTTGGTGCTATTTCGCTTGGTGAAAACCGTACGAAGATTGATCCGAATAAATGTAAGGAATGCGGTAAATGTGCAGCAGCCTGCCCGTATGGTGCAATTGCACATCTCGTAAGACCATGTAAGAAGGCTTGCCCTGTTGGTGCTATTACATACAATGACTATGGCGTTTGCGTTATCGATGAGAGCAAATGTATACAGTGTGGTCACTGTATTCATAGCTGTCCGTTTGGAGCCATTTCATCTAAGTCATACCTGGTTGATATTATAAATAATATCAAAGCAGGTAAAGAAGTAATTGCGATGTGCGCACCTGCGACAGAAGGACAGTTTGGCGAAGATATCTCAATGGCATCAATTAAGAATGGACTTAAGGAACTGGGATTTGCTGATATGGTAGAAGTCGGCTTGGGCGGAGATATGACGGCTGCCTATGAATCTGCAGAGTGGGCTGAAGCCAAGGAAGAGGGACGTAAGATGACGACATCTTGTTGCCCGGCATTTATCAATATGCTCCGTAAACATTTCCCGGAGATTTATGAACAGAATATGTCATCTGTAGTATCCCCGATGTGTGCAATATCCAGATATCTCAAGGCTACACATCCGGGATGTGTGACGGTCTTTATTGGACCTTGTATTGCGAAAAAAGGTGAGGCTCAGGATGAAACCGTTCCGGATAATGCAGATTATGTAATGACATATGGTGAATTCCGTGCGTTGCTTCGATCTAAAGGTGTAGAGTTAAAAGCTGTCAATGATGAATATCAGGAGTCTTCCATCTGGGGTAAGCGATTTGCAACATCTGGCGGCGTTGCAAATGCAGTTTTGGAGTGCATGGAAGAACGTGGTCAGGATATATCAGATATAAAGCTAAAACGATGTGCCGGAGGAGATGAGTGTCGTAAGGCGTTGTTGCTTATGAAAGTTGGAAAGCTTCCAGAAGACTTTATTGAGGGTATGATTTGTCCTGGCGGTTGCGTTGGTGGACCATCCAAGCATAAGACAGAACAGGAGATTACTAAGGCAAGAGAGGCGCTTCTTTCGAAAGCAGACAAGAGGCAGGTTATCGCAAATCTTGATAATTATCCAATGGATAAATTCTCAATGTATCGAGATGGTCATATGGAAAAATAGAATGATTTAAGGTTGCATTAAGTTTGGCCTATTATAATAACCACTGTAAGGAAATCTTACGGTGGTTATTTACATATAGGAGGAAGTGAATATATGCAAAATAAAACAGTGAAGAAATTTATGAAGGCTACTTACATTGTAGCGGTTGCCGGATCTGTTTCCTTTGGAACAATATATACAGGAACTATTGGAAATGTTTATGCGGCATCGCAGACGACAAGCTCATCGAGCAGCTCCAGCTCGACTCCTCCGGATTTGCCGGATGGTGAGAGCGGAGGCGGACCTGGCGGCGAGGCTCCAAGTGGCGAGGCTCCAAGTGGAGAAGCCCCAAGTGGAGAAGCCCCTGGTGGTTCCGGAGGAGGTAGCTCAGCAGTGACAGAGTGGACTTCGGTAACAGAAATCTCTGAGGATACGGAATCTACAGATGAAACCTATGAATCGACCGGTACAGATGAGAATGCTATTCATGTATTGGGTGGTGTGGCACAGTTTAATAATGTTGTGATTAATAGAACCAGCTCGGATTCAACAGGTGGAGATAACAGCAGTTTTTATGGTGTCGGTGCAGCAATGTTGACAACAGATGGAACTTCTATTGTGAATGGTGGAACGATTACGACTGATTCCGCAGGTGGTGCGGGTATATTTTCTTATGGAGATGGTATCACTTATGTTCAGGGCGTGAGCATTACAACTACACAGGATACTTCGGGTGGTATTCATGTGGCAGGCGGAGGAACCCTTTATGCATGGGGACTTGAAGTGGAAACAAGTGGTGAGTCATCGGCGGCAATTCGTTCTGATAGGGGCGGCGGCACGATGGTAGTAGATGGTGGAACATATACCTCAAATGGTACCGGTTCACCGGCAATCTATTGTACGGCGGATATTACTGTGAATAATGCAGTTTTAAATGCGAATGGATCAGAAGGTATCTGTATAGAGGGCTTAAATACTCTTAGGCTATTTGATTCAGACCTGACAAGTAACATGCCGGATAGCGAGCAGAACGACAATACATGGTCAATTATTCTCTATCAGAGTATGTCAGGTGATTCGGAAGAGGGAAATTCAACATTTACCATGGTAGGTGGAAGTATTACTTCTGAAAACGGAGGACTTCTCTATACAACAAATACCGAGAGTACAATTTTATTAAGTGACGTAGATATTACAATGGCTGATGATGCAGAATTTTTCTTGCAGGTTACCGGAAATACAAATGAAAGAGGATGGGGAACTGCAGGTGAAAATGGCGCAGATTGTAATTTTACAGCAGATCAGCAGGTGATGGAAGGCGACGTAATCTATGATTCTATCAGTCAGCTGGATTTTTACATGACAAATGGAAGTAGTTTAACCGGTGCATTTATTGATGATGAGACATACGCCGGAGAAGGTGGAGATGGAGAGGCTAATCTCTATATTTCTGATGATTCCACATGGACAGTAACCGGCGATAGTACCGTAACCAACCTTTATAATGAAGGTACAATCGTTGATGAGGACGGAAACACAGTTACTATTGTGGGAACAGATGGAACCGTGTATGTAGATGGCGATAGTGAGTACACAGTAACAGTTACATCATATAGCGAAGAGGCGGATTTTAGCGGCGCAACCGAGACTCCATCTTATTCAGATTATGAGGTTGAGAAGCCGGATACTTTGACAGCAGATCTTTTAGGAATGAAGACAACATCCACAGATAGTGATACAAATACTGCAGAGGATACGGAATCAGACAGTAAACTGCCATATGTTATCAGTGGAGTGGCAGCAGTATTTCTCGCAGGAGGAATTGGTGTCATGAAGTTATTAAAGAAACGTAAGTAAAAATGATGAAGCCTATTCGGCTTCATCATTAAGAATCCCCATATTTTTACGATATTCGTTAGGGGTAATATCATATTTTTCGCGGAAACGCATAGTTAAGTGACTCTGGTTGGAGAAGCTAAGTAAATCGCTTATTTCTGAGATGCTCATCTTAGATGAAGAAAGCAGATACTTGGCTTCATCCAACTTGCGGTCACTTACATATTTTGGAATGGTTGTTCCCATTTCGTCTTTAAAGCGCATCGTCAAGGTACGTCTATTCAAACTGGTTACCTTTTCAAGATCTTCCAAACGAATTGCTTCATAAATATGTTTCTGAATATATTCGCAGATAAGTGCGATGGCAGAAGACAATTTCTTCTTATCTCGTGCGTCATGTACCATTTCGCAAAGACCGATAGTAGTCTGATATGCCAGACGATCAATATCTCTGGTGTTATGCATTCTGTCCATCTTCTGCATAGCCTCGTCGCAGTATGGGAACAGCTTGTTTTTAGAATAACCTGCTTCTATCATTCTGCCTGCGAGAGTAGAAACATTGAGCACGAACTGATAACGTTTCTGATTCAGTAAGTTTGCGCTCATATGAGGAATTACTGTGTGATCAGGTCGCGAATAAATATTTTTAAGTTCTGTAATATTGCCATTGAGCACCGCTTCGATAATTGGAAGTGTCAGATTCATATCAGGAACATCTTCACGCTTTTCGTCATAATGTTTGTAGTGGTCGAATTTCGGCATGCTGCTTAATTCGTTGTACTGAATCTGTACTTTATTAAGTGGCTGTCCAGCAATCAGGTGATGAACAACACTTGCAAATCGAGCCACCTGCTGGTTGTCTTTAGGTGGAATTGTAGACATAAAGTGTGAAAAATCAGATAAATGTTCAGGAATGATATTATTTCTGATTGCTTCGGCAGAAAACGCGTGCTGTTCAATATTACACATAGGTAAAGATAAAAAGAATGTGTCCTGATCCAACCATGCCATAGCTGCGTAGTAATCATTATTGAAGTAGAAAATCAATACTTCATCAGGAGTAACTCTATATTGTTTTAAAAGCTGGTGACAAAAAGAATAGATGTCAGATCTTATTGTGTGAAATATCACCTCCGGTGCTGCAAACAATTCTTCGCACTCAGTATTAACAATAAGAAATGGAATACCTGATGACAGGTTTAAATCTAATAAGCTCTGTTTAATGACATTTGTAAACTCTTTCATAAAAGCCCCCCATATAAAATTAACAGAAAACTGAAAAACATCCCAAATAATTACAGACACAATATTATCAGAACGTGGCAAATAGTGCAATATTTTATTAAAAAATAACGTATTTTGAAAAAGGTATTGCATAAAAAATAGAATCATGATAATGTTAAATCAAGTTGATAGGAAACGTTACCAATGAAGTAAAAACAAAGAAAATTCCGATTTAATAGAAACGTTTCCATCCAACTAAGGGATTATATATGTTTTTGGAGGAAAAGATTATGAGAGCAAGCGGGGTATTGCTTCCGGTATTCAGTTTACCAGGAAAATATGGTATTGGTTGCTTTAGCAAAGAGGCATATCGATTTGTTGATTTCCTGGAGTTAGCCGGTCAGAGCTTTTGGCAGATTTTGCCATTGGGACCAACAAGTTATGGAGACAGTCCATATCAGTCCTTTTCCACTTTCGCAGGAAATCCATATTTCATCAGTCTTGAAGAGCTGATTCAGCAGGGTTTACTAACCCGGGAATTATGTGAACGTTCTGATTATGGTAATGATGACGTTTCCATAGATTATGGGGCACTTTATAAATCAAGATTTGAACTTCTTAGAACAGCATTTTCTAATAAAAATCTGGCAGAAGATGCAGATTATAAGAAGTTTATGGAAGAGAATGATTTTTGGGTACACGATTATAGTGAATATATGGCAATCAAGAATCATTTTCAGGATAAGAGCTGGAATGAATGGGATGAGGATATTCGTCTCAGAAAGCCGGAAGCCCTGGCAAAATACAGAAGTGAGTTGGCGGAAGATATAGATTTCTATTGCTACTTACAATATGAGTTTTATAGCGAATGGAATAAATTAAAAGAATACGCCAATAAGAAAGGAATTCGAATTATTGGAGATATTCCGATTTATGTTTCTTATGATAGTGCAGATGTATGGGCACATCCGGAACTCTTTAAGTTAGACAAGGATGGTCAACCGGTGGCAGTTGCAGGGTGTCCGCCGGATGGGTTTGCACCAACAGGGCAACTTTGGGGAAATCCGATTTACGATTGGGATTATCATAAGAAGACGGAGTATGCGTGGTGGACACAGCGTATGACAAAGTGTGCAGAACTCTATGATGTCATACGAATTGATCATTTCCGTGGATTTGATCAGTTTTACTCAATTCCTTACCCGGCAGAAACTGCAGAGGATGGAAAATGGGTAGATGGACCGGGATTTGATTTGTTTAGACATCTTAGCACGAAGCTGAAGGATGTAGAAATTATCGCAGAGGATCTGGGATTTATAACAGATACAGTTCGCAAATTGGTTAAGGATACTGGGTATCCGAATATGAAGGTGGTAGAGTTTGCATTTGATGCAAGAGATACAGGCGCAGCTAATGATTATCTGCCACATAACTATGGAACAAACTGTGTTGCTTATACAGGAACACATGATAATGAGACTCTGGTCGGCTGGTTGCAGGGTATACCAAAGGAAGATTTACAGTTGGTTGCTGAATATGTAGATGGTGATGCTATGGATAAGGAAGATTTAGCAAGACGGTTAATCAGAACAGTTCACGCAAGTTCCGCAAAATATTGTATTATTCCATTACAGGATTATCTGTATCTGGATAATCGGAGCCGTATCAATACCCCATCTACATTGGGTAAAAACTGGAAATGGCGCGCAACAGATGAACAGATTACAGGCGCTTTAGCAAAGCGTATTTCTCGCGTGACGCAGATTTTCGGAAGAGCGGCTACTAAGGAAACAGTAGAAGAGGAGTAAACATGGCAAATCTTACGATCAAGGATATCGCAAAAATTTGCGGAGTAGGGACGAGTACAGTATCCCGTGCTATTAATGATGACCCGGGTATTAATCCGGCGACAAAAGAGAGAATCTTAAGGGTAGTAGAAGAATTTCATTATGTGCCGAATAATGCAGCAAGAAATTTAAAACTTACAGAAAATAACGCTATCGGGGTACTTGTAAAAGGTCTGAACAACCAGTTTTTTTTGAGTATGTTTCGAATATTTGAAGAGGAACTTGGTAAGCAAGGATATACATTTGTGTTAAAAGAGATGGCGTCTGACCAGGACGAGGCGACTGTTGCAGAAGCTTTAATCAAGGAAAAACGTCTTAAGGGGATAATCTTCATGGGTGGTATGATAGAAAATCCGGATGTAACGCTTAAGAGGCTTGATATACCATATGTGCTTTGTACAGTTGCGGTAAATGCAAATGTACGTCATTCTGCATCGGTATCAATTGATGATGAAAAAGAGAGTTTTCGTATTGTCGATTATCTATGTAGTTTAGGACATAAACGAATTGCTATCATTACAGGTCGTAAGAATGACTATGCCGTAGGTGGCCTTAGATTAGACGGATATAAACGAGCGCTGGCGGATTACGGTATTCCATATGATGCAAATCTTGTGGGATATATGAAGGATGATATACCGGATTTTACAGCAAAAAATGGTTACACAGTAATGAAAGAATTATTGGAATCCAGAGTGGATTTTACAGCGGTTTATGCGATTTCCGATTTAACTGCCTTTGGAGCTTATAAGGCAATTTCCGAGGCGGGAAAGAAAATTCCAGATGACTATTCTGTAGTAGGGTTTGATGGAATTGATTTAACAGAGTACATGACTCCGTCCCTGACAACAATGGCCCAGCCTAAAGAAGAATTGGCAAAGGCCACAGTGAAGATGTTGATGCAGGAGATTGATGGTGTTGAAACAGAGAAAAAAGTGGTATTTGACGCTGAGTTTATAGAACGAGATAGCGTTAAAAAAATATAAAAATGGGTTAGAGGTTATATAAGGAAAGGAAAAGGAAATGGAAAAAAGAATTGAAGCGATTTTGAAGGACACATTTAAACACGGGTTTGATAAAGCAACTTCAGAAGAAATTTATCATGCATTGCTTCTGCTTACAAAAAAGGAAATGGCTGACAAGAAGCCTGTAAAGGGAGATAAGAAACTCTACTATATTTCTGCAGAGTTTTTAATTGGTAAGCTTCTTAGCAACAACCTGATTAACTTGGGTTTATATGATGATGTGAAAGAAGCACTTAAGAAACATGATGTTGACCTTGCAGATATTGAGGAAATGGAATTAGAACCATCTCTTGGAAATGGTGGACTTGGTCGTTTGGCGGCTTGTTTCCTTGATTCAATTGCAAGTTTGGAATTACAGGGTGATGGTGTTGGATTAAATTACCATTATGGACTTTTCCAGCAGAAGTTTGAGAAAAATTTACAGAAGGAAGTAAAGAATCCTTGGCTTACGACAGAGAGCTGGTTAAATAAAGTACCGGTTGATTTTACAGTTCCATTTAGAAAGATGACAGTACATTCTACAATGTATGATATTGATGTTCCGGGTTATGAAACAGGAACTGTGAATAAGTTGCATCTTTTTGATTTAGATTCTGTAGATGACAATATGGTGCAGGGAGATAGCATCGATTTTGATAAGACTGCAGTAGAGAAGAACCTGACACTCTTCTTGTATCCGGATGATTCTGATCGAGACGGAAGACTTCTTCGTATCTATCAGCAGTACTTTATGGTTAGCAATGCGGCACAGTTAATTCTCATGGAAACAAAAGCTAAGGGATATGATTTACATGAATTGGATAAGCATGTCACAATCCAGATTAATGATACACATCCATCGATGGTTATTCCGGAATTAATCCGTCTTCTTCAGTTAGAAGGATTTACAATGGATGAAGCAATTAAGGTGACAGAGAAGACATGTGCATATACAAATCATACGATTCTTGCAGAAGCACTTGAAACATGGCCAATGGATTATATGGAAGAAGTGGTACCTCATCTGCTTCCGATTATCCGTGAATTAGATAATAGAATCCGTGCAAAGGTTTCTGATAAGAGTACATATATCATTGATGAGAATAATGCTGTGCATATGGCACATATGGATATTCATTATGGATATTCTATCAATGGTGTTGCAGCCCTTCATACAGAGATTTTGAAAGATTCAGAGTTAAATAATTTCTACAAGTTATATCCTGAGAAGTTTAACAATAAGACAAATGGTATAACATTCCGCAGATGGTTACTTCACTGTAATCCAACACTTGCAGATTTTATTACATCGAAGATTGGTGAAGGATACAAAAAGGATGCAAATGAATTAGAGAAATTCCTTGCATATGCAGATGATGATGCGGTACTTCAGAAATTGGATGAGATCAAACATGAGAACAAGGTTGTGTTGGCAGAGTACTTCAAGAAAAAGCAGGGAGTTACAATTGATCCGGAATCAATCTATGATGTACAGGTTAAGAGACTTCATGAATATAAGCGTCAGCAGATGAACTGCTTATATGCAATCTATAAATATCTGGAAATCAAAGGCGGTAAGAAGCCTGCTCGTCCAATTACAATGATTTTCGGTGCAAAGGCTGCTCCTGCTTATGTAATTGCAAAGGATATCATTCACTTAATCCTGTGCTTGCAGGAACTCACAGCAAATGATCCGGATGTAGCGCCATATTTCCGTGTAGTAATGGCTGAGAACTACAATGTAAGTTATGCAGCAAAGATTATTCCGGCAGCAGATATTTCAGAGCAGATTTCTCTTGCATCAAAAGAAGCATCCGGAACTGGAAATATGAAGTTTATGTTGAATGGTGCAGTGACACTTGGAACAGAAGATGGTGCAAATGTCGAGATTCGAGATCTTGTTGGAGATGAAAATATCTATATCTTTGGTGAGAAATCTGACACCGTAATTGATCTCTATGCAAAGAGTGGATACTGCGCTAAGGACTTTTATAAGAAAGATAAGTTAATTAAGAAACTGGTTGATTTCATTGTTGGACCAGAGATTACAAAGCTTGGAAATAAGGAAAATCTGGAAAGATTACATCATGAACTTATCTCTAAAGATTGGTTTATGACATTATTAGATCTTAAAGATTATATTGAGACAAAGGATAAGGTTTACGCTGATTATGAAGATCGTAAGGCTTGGGAAAAGAAATGTCTTGTAAATATAGCAAAGGCAGGATTCTTCTCATCTGATCGAACCATTGCTCAGTATAATGATGAAGTGTGGCACTTACGCTAAATAAAATAACCTCCTAATTATTAATAAATTACATGTATCGGCTCTGATTATTGTGTTTTTACACAATTTTCGGAGCCGAAAATCGTCTATATCGTCATATTTGAATATTTTTGGAAAGTGATATCATTAAATAGGATCCTATCCGTGATCGAAATCATTGTGGTGATGGCTAATTGCAGATCTTCATGGTGAGGGGGATTTCGACGACTAGATCTGACAGACGCAATGTCTTTTTAGGAGAACGCGGAGGGTTTTTACGGTTGGACAGCTCGCAGGGGTGCGGGCTGTTTTTTTGTTGTCTGAAAGGTTGACAAATAGTTCAAATTTTTTAAAATATGCTTTAAGACTATGATGTGAGGACAGAACTATGAAAATTGCAATATGCGATGACGAAGAGTTTCAGAGAAAAACTTTATATAATTTGTGTGAAGATTTTGCATCAGATTGAACAGGAAAAAGTGGATTTCTATTGCAGAACGAGAATTACGAGAGAATAAACTTATAAAATTTGAAAAATTCAATCAGGATATGTGGATATATGAAAATGACATAGGTAATATAGAGGAATAGGGTTATTATGTTATAATAACTTCATGAAAAAAATCGTAGCAGGCATCCTGGCACATGTGGATGCAGGAAAGACAACTTTATCAGAGAGCATGCTGTATCTTGCGGGTGAGATACGTTCGCTTGGACGCGTTGATCATCGGGACACTTTTCTGGATACAGATGATATAGAAAGAGAACGTGGAATCACGGTTCTATCGAAGATGGCAAGTTTGTCATATAAGGATTTGGAAATCACATTTGTCGACACTCCTGGACATGTCGATTTCTCAGCTGAGATGGAACGTACCCTTCCGGTTTTAGATTATGCAATTCTTGTAATCAGTGGACTTGACGGTGTGCAGTCACATACGAGAACGCTTTGGAAACTTCTAAAACGTTATGAAATCCCAACATTTATATTTGTAAATAAGATGGACATATCCCATATGTCAAAGGAAGAAATTCAGGCAGATATCATGGATAAACTCTGTGATAACTGCGTGGATTTTTCTGACGTTCATGGAAATGAAACGGCAGAGCATCTTGCAATGTGTTCAGAATCCTTGTTAGAAGAGTTTGACAGGAATGGGGATATTCAGGATGAGATTATTCGAGAGGCAATCCGAAATCGGGATGTCTTTCCGGTGTTGTAT
This sequence comes from Lachnospiraceae bacterium, assembly GCA_017392525.1. Lineage (GTDB taxonomy): Bacteria > Bacillota > Clostridia > Lachnospirales > Lachnospiraceae > FD2005. The sequence continues at coordinate 33,926 of JAFOVD010000058.1, read as the reverse complement.
GGAGCAGCTCTTAAGATGGAAGGAGTGGAATCATTTCTTGATACTTTAGAGCATTATGTGGATAATCCCGTTTTTGGTGATGATTTCGGTGGAAAAGTATACAAAATCAACCGAGACAAAAATCATGCACGGCAAACATTTCTAAAAGTAACAGGCGGTACATTGAGAGCGAAAGACTTGGTGCTTCCGTATGGTGCATATCCGGATGAAGCGGAGAAGGTCAATGAGATTCGAATTTACAAAGGTGATAAATATGAACCGGCGCAATGCGTGAAAGCGGGAGAACTCTGTGCGGTGACGGGACTGGATTACACTTATCCGGGACAGGGACTTGGTGCAGAAGAGGATTCGGATGTGCCTGCGTTAGAACCGGTTTTATCATATAAGGTTTTATTGTCTTCGGAACAGAATCCACATTTGATTTTGGAGGATTTGAGAGAATTAGAAGATGAAGATCCGATGCTTCATATAGAGTGGAATGAGAAACTGCAGGAGATTCACGTACACTTGATGGGAAAAGTGCAGATAGAAGTCTTGAAGGAGCGCATGCGTAAGAGATTTCAGGAAGAGGTCGATTTTGGCACTGGCAATATTATGTATAAGGAGACGATTTCGGAACCGACCATGGGGCATGGTCATTATGAGCCGTTGAAACATTTTGCAGATGTTGTTCTCACAATGGAGCCTCTTCCGGAAAACTCCGGGATTGTAGTTGAGACAGAATGTCCGATTGATAATTTGAATAAAAACTATCAGCATCAGGTTATGAATCAATTGATACGTAGAGAACAGGCGGGTGTGCTAACTTCTTCGCCTCTTACTGATGTGAAGATTACACTTGTGGATGGAAAGTCTCATAAGAAACACACAGAAGGTGGAGATTTTAGAAAGGCGACAGGAATTGCAGTCCGGGATGGTTTGCTACGCACGGATTGTGTTTTGTTAGAACCTTATTATCATGTTACTTTAGAGATTCCGCAGGCAAGTGTGGGACGAGCAATGATGGATATAGAGAAGATGCATGGAACGATGTCATCACCTGAAATTTACGGGGATCACTGTATATTAGAGGGGGATGTCCCGGTTGTTTGTGCGATGGATTATGCATCCGAGGTTGCTTCTTATACGGGGGGAGTGGGTGAAATCCGTATGGAACTCAGTGGATATAAGCCTTGCCATAATGCTGAGGAAGTGATAGAAAGCATTGGTTATGATTTCCGAGAGGATATGTATCATCCATATGAATCCATTTATGTGCATCGAGAAAACCCGGATGAACCGATACCTGGATTATATGATTCAGAAGAGCAGGTGGAGGTTATTTCCCCACAAGGTAATGTGAAATCTTCCAAAATAGCCAAAAGTAAGAAAAATAGCTATAATGGATACAGTGGTTTGGATGACGAACTGGAAGCTATTTTCACAAGAACATTTGGTGAAATAAGGCGACCTCTTCCGGCATCGAAGACGGAAGTTTTTGCAGATCAGAGTAAAGTGGAAGAGGCAAGAGAAGCGTATCTGAAAAATCATCCGGGAGTTGCTGCCAGAAATGATAAAAAGAAGGCAGTAGTACGAAAGAAGTACGTGTTGGTGGATGGCTATAACGTGATATTTGCATGGAAGGAATTGGATGAATTATCTCGTAGTAATCTGGAATCAGCGCGTACAAAATTAATGGATATATTATGCAATTATCAGGGGTATACAGGAGTAGAACTGATACTTGTATTTGATGCATACAAAGTCAAGGGAAATCCGGGTGAGGTATTTGATTATCATAATATCCACGTGGTTTATACCAAGGAAGCACAGACGGCAGACGCATATATTGAACGTACAACACATGTGATTGCGAATTCACAAAATGCCGATGTCACTGTTGTTTCTTCCGATGGCTTAGTGCAAATGATTGTGGTTGGAGAAGGGGCTCGTAGAATATCTTCCAGAGAATTTGAAGGTGTTATAAAGCGGGTGAATGAAGAGGGACTGAAAGGAGTTAATTAATGAAAATCATCCATTGTGCTGATCTTCATCTAGACTCAAAGCTAGAGAGCAATCTTACTGCCGATAAGGCGAAAATGAGACGCGATGAATTATTGGATACATTTGAGCGTCTGGTAGAGTTTGGCGAGCAGCAGGGAGTTTCTGCAGTTATGATTGCAGGAGATATGTTCGATAAGAACCATATTCGTAAGCTGGCTAAAAATCGTGCACTTGAGATTATTGAATCTCATCCATATATAACATTTCTCTATCTAAAGGGAAATCATGACAAGACGGATTTCCTTGCAGATTTGGAGGGAGACATTCCGCAGAATCTGAAGACATTTTCTGAAGAAGAGTGGACATCGTATAGCTTTGGTGAAGATGACGAGGTAGTAATTACAGGTCGTGAAATAAACAAAAATAACAGTAAAATGTTGGCTACAAATCTAATTCTTGACCAGGCAAAAATCAATATTGTTATGCTTCATGGTCAGGAGTCTGATTATGTTGGGAATGATAAAACAGAGATTATTAATCTAAATGATTATAAGAATAAATATATTGATTATCTTGCCCTTGGACATATTCATTCCTATAAAAATGAACGCCTTGATGAACGAGGCGAGTATTGTTATAGCGGATGTCTAGAGGGCCGTGGGTTCGATGAATGCGGAGATAAGGGTTTTGTTCTTTTGGATATTCATGATAGTGTGATTGACAGTGAATTTATTCCATTTGCATATCGACGTTTGCATGAGGTGCCTGTTGAAATTACAACAGATATGGATATGCCGGTGATTCTTGCAGAAATCGAGAAGGCAATTCAAGCGATTAGCGAAAAAGATCTGGTGAAGGTAGTATTGGAAGGCAATACGGATATGGACTTTGACATGGATATTCCAAGAATACTGCGTACATTTGAAGATAGATTTTTCTTTTTCAAAATTTATGATCGGACAAGCCCGGAAATACATTATGAGAGTTTTGTTAATGACCGCTCTCTTAAAGGAGAGTTTGTCCGTTTGATGCAGGGCGAAGATTTGCCGGAGGAAGAACGCTCTCAGATTATTGAGATTGGAATGAAAGCAATAATGGGGGAGGATATTGAAGAATGAGATTACTAGAATGTAATATTACAGGCTTCGGTCGAATCCAGAATGAACATTTCAATTTTAGTGATGGATTAAACAGCTTCTGTGAAAAGAATGGATGGGGAAAGACAACTTTCTCTGTATTTATTAAATCCATGTTCTATGGAATGGAGTACAATCCTCGCCGCAAGGAGTTGCAGGAACGAGAGCATTATCATCCATGGGATTATGGGACTTATGGCGGAAGTTTGACATTTGAAGTCGAGAGAGGAACTTATCGAATTGAGCGTACCTTTGGACGGTCTGACAAGGATGATACATTTGCTCTTTATGATGTGAAGACAGGCCTTGAGAGTAAGGATTTCACGGAAAATATCGGAGAAGAGCTTTTTGAGATGGATCGAGTGTCATTTGAGAAGAGCATCTTTGTACCGCAGGATGGATTAAAAACCGGAATGACGGATTCAATGAATGCAAAGCTTGGTAATCTGGCGTCTGCCCGCGATGATATCAATAATTTTGATGCGGCAGTAGCCAAGATTGAAGAGGCTCGTCGTAACTATAATAGAAATAGTTCGAAAAATGTTGGTAAGCTGGTGCGTATCAAGGCGGATATTCGTGAGTGCAAGGAAGAAATTGAGAAATTACCGGCACTTTCAGATGCATATGAGAAACAGAGTGCGCTTCTTTCAGAACGACATGATACGCTTCTGGATTTGCAGAAGCAGAAACAACGTCTACAGGACAGGATTGCAGAGCAGAGTAAGAAGGAACAGGAACTAGGTGCATATCGCGAGCAGAAGAAACAGATGCAAGAGACGCAGGAGCAACTGGAGAAGTTGGATGATTTCTTTGCAAGAGGTATACCGGAAGAAGAGTACCTTCAAGAAATGATTACTGCAGAACGTCAGTTAGAGGTAGATCAAAGAGAGTTGGAAGAAAAGACAAAATTGCTTCCAACAACGGAAGAGGTAGCATTTCTCGATAAATTGTTCGAACATGGGGTTCCAACAGATGAGATGATGACGGGCTGGATGGAAGATGCTGATAAATTAAAGGAACTTCGTATCAAGGGTGAGCATGCACAGATGTCTGATGAAGACAAGGATCATCTGCAGGAATTAAAATTCTATTTTGCCAAGAAGAATCCGGGATTGGATGAGCTTGCAAATGCATCTGCGGATGCAGTGCAGCTTGCAACTTTGGATGGACAGGTTCGTGAATTGGAGGAGACTGTCCAGCATCTAGAGGCTCAGAAAAAGGCTGTTGAAGAGGCTTCAGAGGAACACAGCAGTAGTGGAGCAATGCTTATGTTCGGGTTGCTTACTCTTGTGCTGGTGTTAGGTGGCGTATCATTTCTACGATTTACGGAGGGACCACGTACAGTTGTTGTGGCGGCAATCTGTTTCCTGGCAGCCGCACTCCTCATGGTATTTGGAATATTAAGAACTATTCGAAAGAATAGTTTGGAGCGAAAAGCCAGCGGAGAGCGTGCCAGTCGTCTGGCAACAGCTCAGGTTCGACTGGATGAAACCAGTAGAGAACGTGATTTGGTTGAGACCAAAGTCAAGGAGTTCTTGAGTTATTTCCTGGTTTCGCCTAATGATTCGACACAGCAGATGATAGCGGAAATTCAACGAAAGAAGGATCTTTATGACAGATTACTTTCGGAAGAGTCGAAGTTAATTGAGAATACTTCCGGTACATTAGAGGAATTGTCATCATTGCAATTGCAGTTATACACGGCACTTACGGGCTATGCTGCAGTTTATGAAATGGATTTGTACCACGATATGAATGAGGTGGACTTGCTTCAGCACCTGAGAAATCATGCAGGAACTTATATGGAGTATAAGTTGAATAAGCAGCAGGTGGAAAAGCTTCATCAAGAGACAAATCGTACACTGATGGAACTTAGAGAATTTTTAAGTGGATTTCAGTTTGATGATGAGGAAGATTTGTTACAAAATAAACTTAATACGGTTTTATTAAATCGAAACCAGTATATGGAGTTATCGAAGAAAGTAGAGAGTCTGCAGGAGAGTATTCGTGCTTTTGAGTCAGAACATGACCTTAGTGAGGATATGGAAACTGTTGAAGAAGTGCAGGAGAAGCAGACTGAGGTTGATGATAAGATTGCAGAATGTAATCAGTTTATTGCAAAAGAGCGCGAGGAACTGGCATTGCTTTCTGAGAAACTCAGTAATTTAGAGGATCAGAAATCCAGATTAGAGGGATTGCAGGAAACAGAGGCTGAGTACGTAAAGCGTGTTGATCTGTTAGACAAGACGCTTCAGTATCTGCATCAGGCCAAGGAAAACTTTTTGTCACGTTATATGGCTCCGCTTCAGAATGGATTACGCCATTATTTGTTGAAATTATATAACGAAGATGATGCAGAAATCCTGGTTCGTAATTTTTCACTGGATATTGATTTGTCTGTTTCATATACTTATAAAGGAATTACGCGACAAGAGGGATATCTCAGTTCGGGATATCAGGATCTGGTGGCACTCTGTTCTCGTATGGCGCTTATGGATGCGCTTTATCAGAAGGAGCAGCCGATGATAATACTTGATGATCCGTTTACAAATCTTGATCGTGACAAGACAGAGATGGCATGGGAATTGATGGAAGAACTTGGACAGGAAAAGCAGATTATATACTTTACCTGTCATGAAAGTCGTATGCCAAAATAAGAGGATGATGTAAATGAAATATGTAAAACCCAGTGCATTAAAACCGGGCATGATTTCGCTAAAAAGTATTTTTGATAAGCGAGGGGTGTGTCTTCTTGCGGCAAATCATGAGCTGACAGCAGGTATTATTAAACAGCTTCAGATTATGGATTTTCCGGGATTATACATTTATGACGAATATGCAGAATACGAGGATTTAAGAGAAATCCTCGATGAGAAGACAAGAATGGACGCAGTGAATGCCCTGCAGACAATGAATATTGACAGAGTGATGTATCTTTCGACAGAGATTACGGAATCATTGCTCGGTGTGGATGAGTTGGTGATTGATTTTAAAGATTTGAAATTCTACCATAATGATACATTTGCTCATTCCGTTAATGTTGCAATGCTGGCAACCACATGTGGCATTGGATTAGGATTAAATAATTATGATTTGCAGGAATTATGTACATCTGCAATGTTACATGATATTGGAAAGAGAGGTATCAACAAGGATATCCTGGATAAGCCGGGGAAACTGACACCGGAAGAACGGGCAATTATTAATCAGCATCCGGCCATTGGATACAATATGATGTATGATAATCCGGTTGTTACAAGCAGAACACGTATGGGAATTCTGCTTCATCATGAGAACTGGGACGGCACAGGGTATCCGAGAGGAATTAAAGAGGATCATATTCCGTTGTATGCGAGAATCATTCATGTAGCTGATGTCTATGATGCGCTATGTCAGAAACGCGCATACAAGGATGATTATGATCCAAAAGAATGTGTTGAGTATCTAATGGCTAACTGTGGTTCTATGTTTGATACAAGGATAGTTGAGAATTTTATTCACTATCTGACAATTTATCCGGTTGGTACGGATGTAATGCTTTCAACGGGACAGAAGGCACGTGTGCTTAAGAATCGTGCGAAAACAGTACTTCGTCCGGTGGTTATGCTGGAGGATAAAACAGTACTGGATCTTGCGAAGGATCGAGACACTTACAATATTACAATTGTTGGTTATGATCAGGTGTTTATCGAAGGAGAAAATCTGACAGAACCATAGAGATAAAAGTATGGAATCAATAGGACTTGGTTCCATATTTTTTTATGCGTATAAGAGCGTTTATCAGTTTTTTTTGGCAATTGGAATCTGTGTTCCATTTGGAATCAGGTTCAATTCCGCCCAGGTCGGTATCGGAGTTATAGGCCTTGTAATCAATATATCTTGCATAGAGAGGTGATACACTACCGTCATTTTGCGTAGAGCGTACAGAGCCGGAAGAGGTGACGATGATTAAGATGTTATATTCTGTTACATTGTTACAGATATCTGTTGCGCGGTAAGTAATGGAGGAAGCACCAAGCTCTGGACTGTTCGGATCATTATTATCACCAATATGTGTTAGAAAGTCCCAGTCAAGCTGGCATACAGACAGGTCAACATCATTTCCGTCCTCTCGATCACTTACCTCCACCTGTGTGTCTTGAAGGAGTCTGGATATAAGGCCATCCTGAGACATATTGGATAGCGTATCTGAGGTGATATAGAAGTCTTGACTCTGAATGACCGGTGCTTCATCCCAGACTGCAAACATAGTGACAGTAACATTTCCAGATTCGTCTGTGTTGACTAAATCCGGGAAGGCGTGCATTGTATTAATCAGAAAATCTGCGGAGTTCAGGTGATATTTGTGGATGGAGTCCTCTGCATAGTAGACCCGATCGTCATAATAATAATCACTGTTGTTAAGAGACCAGCCCTGCTGGCTATAGTAATAGGTGTAGTCTACATAGGAATCGGAGTTCCTGTCATAATGCTCCTGTTCGGAAGCACTGACAGATCTTTGCATTGTAAATACGTATTCGGAGAGGGTGGTTTCGTTATTTACATGTTCAATACAGATATCTGTTTTTCCATCGCCCAACGTTCCACCATTACCATTTAAGTCAAGAGTAAAATCTGTGTCCCACATGGCGTAGAGGTCCAGGTTCTCTCCTTCGTTCTGGAATAGATTTAAGATAGGCTGATTGACAGTGTAGCTTGTACCACTGCCATCAGGTGCTGTATTCCAATTTTGGAAGATGAATCCATTTTGAGAGAAGTCAGAACTCTGAATATAACCGGTGGAATCATAGGTAAAGGTCTGTGAGACAGTATCTTGCGATGAATTACCGACACCATTTGCATGATATGTAATGGTATAGGTAATAGGTTTCCATTGGGCGTAGAGAGTCTGGTCAGTATTATAAGAGTAGTTGGTGTTGTAGGAGCCGACATAACGGTTCTTAGAATCGTACCAACCAATTAATTTATAGCCGGTCCGGGTTGTGTTTGGGAGGGAGATGGTTGCATTTCCCCAGTTTGCCTGAAAATTGACGATGTCCCCATTTACACCGGATAAATTGTTGACGGATGTTCCGGGAGCAAAGGATTGGTTATCGCGACTCCAATGAAGAAAAGCTGCATTTGCAGAAGCATCAGGAATAGCAACTCCGCCATTTGCATCGAAGGAGAGGGAGATGCTTTTGGTGTAATTACATCCGGAGAGGGCAGCAGGTTGGTCATAAAGCATGGATTGTAGATCCATTGAGCCGGCGGTTGATCCATTGCCGTCATAATGGATGAAATAGGTGTTTGGATCACGGTGAAATGTAACATAGGAATAACCGAATTGGGCTCCGATATATTGCTGTACAGTGGAATCCATGATATATGCAGCTCCTGTATAATGAGCGTCTGTTCCTGCACAACCGGTTCCGGTCCATGGGCCGAATTCAGAGCTGGTGAAATGATACCCCTGGGTGTCCGGAACGCGGACATAGATCCATGGGGTGTATTTGTGGCAATTGACATTTTTCATATGTACGAGGATGGAGGTGGCATCTGTCCACTCATAGGTGATTTCACCGCCTCCGATCCAGGCTGTGTCATTGACAATTGCGTCGCGGTCGTCATCAATTGTCATAAAGTGTATTTCAGAATCATTAGTGATTCCATATACATAGAAATCTTTATTTTTAATATAGTTATTGGCAGCTTCCACAAAGCGATATTGCCAGAGAAAACAAGCCAGGAATACCAGTGGAAAAAGTGCGAAATAGAGTAGAGCGGTTATTGCCTGATGAGAAATAGTTACACGGTGTTTTGACATAGAATACCTCCTCATTAAAGTATGAAAATAGTAGAATTATTGAAAGACTGCAACAAAGGTGTAGTCTCGGTCGCTTGAAAGTGCTTTTAGCTCAGACTCGGTATACACTTTGTTATTTTGGGAGTCGCGCCAATGCGAGAATGTCAATGAGTCGAAAGACGGTGCATCGGGAACGGAAAGTGGTTGAGATTCTTCGATTTGATATTCGTGGTAGAGGCTAGGCCTTTTATATTGCTCAGAAATATCTGTTGGGATCTCGTAGCGAACAGTGTGACTTTGAGGCGGAAGCTCTTCTTCGATGATTATGGTACGTCCGTCGGAGATGCTGCGTTCTTGTTTGTTGACGTCGCTATAGGTTTCTTTTACATAGACAGAAAAAAGACCGAGATCGGCATCTGCATCAATAAACTTATAAGACAGACTGAATTTTGGATCATCAGAATGATCTGAAATGTTGTTACTCATACAGGTCTTAAAGTATGTTTTTAATTCGGTATTGTCGTGTATTTCACCATTTGTCATAGCTGTAGATACCTGATCGCAAGCATTTGAAAGTGCGGTTTGGAATTCTGTGTTATAGGATTGCATCTGGTGGAACCGAAGACAATTGATAACGGATAGAATAATGATTGCGCCACAGACAACGCCAAAGATAATTTGTTTCATATTTACCTCCTAGAGATGAGTTTAGAATTTATAGAAATGAAAAATATATTATTAGGTTATGTCCAAAAATCCCAGAAAATCAAATAAAAAAATAAGAAAGAGAATTTGATAATAAATTTTTTAAAATTTCTTAATAAATTCTGTTGACAGGAAGACCCTTTTTAGGTAAACTATCCATTGTTGTGAGTTGAGTTTGTAAACAATCGTTTATAAATAAAATTCAGAAATGCCCAGTTAGCTCAGTTGGTAGAGAAGAGGACAGAAAATCCTCGTGTCTCTGGTTCGATTCCGGAACTGGGCATTGAATATCGAATAGATATTACAACAAAATATGCGGGTGTAGTTCAATGGTAGAACGCCAGCCTTCCAAGCTGGACACGTGAGTTCGATTCTCATCACCCGCTCTGTCAATGGAAGTTCTTAGAGCAATCATATGACATATGCGACAGTGGCGTAGTTGGTAACGCGCGACCTTGCCAAGGTCGAGACCGCGGGTTCGAGCCCCGTCTGTCGCTCGCTTAGAGGTATCCGATGCGGATACCTCTTTTTTTGTATTTTAGTGTTATTCGCTCTAAAAATGATACCGTTCACTCTAACAAGCTCTATATTGAGAAGAATTATTATATGATTATAAAAAAAGAAGAGGAGGGGGGAATGATGAGTGTTTTGTATTATATCGGATTAAATGGTATTTGGGGAATCATAGAATTTTTAAATCTCTATGTAGTAGCAAATAATTTTTTGTTAATAGAAAAAAGGAAGACATCCAACATGATAAAAATGTGTGTATTTTCTGCATACATGTTGGTACTAGTTGGTTTTTCTGTTATGAAAGATCAAGGAGGACTTGGATCATGCTTGTGGATGCTCCTTTTTTCTATCAAATCCTTTTTTTTACTTTCTCTATATTTTCAAGTTCGTTTAAAACATGTATTTATGAACATTTTTTTTGTAGGATTAAATTCGTCAATTGCAGGGAATCTGTATCTAGTGCTGCTAAATTCAAGGGCTAGAAATGAAGAGTTTCTGAATCTGGTAGCAGAGCTTATAACAAGTATTTTATTATTACTTTTTTTATGCATGCTTAATCGGATGAAAAAGTCAGGTCAGATAGAAGTGGTCTTTTCAAATGTGAATGGAAGAGATTATATTTTATTCATAGTTATCATTTATGCAGTTTCCATATTAGAGTATGGAATATTAAATAACAATCAGTATGCATTTTCTATGAAGATGTTAGCGATAATGGTGTATTTTTCTGTTGCATTACTGATTTGTCGTACATTAATTATAGTAAAGCAGAAAAATGATTTAGTAAGTACAAATTATTTGCTAGAGAGGCAGATGAAGCAAACGATAGAATACTATAATGAGTGGAAAAAAAAGAATGATCAGATAAAAAAATTTCGTCATGATGTAAAAAATTTATTGCATGTTCTGTATAAGCTGATTTCTAAAAAGAATCATGAAAAAGCACTGGAATATATTGAGGATTTGCAAGAGATATGTAAACAATGTAGCGAAATGTATGATACAGGAAATTTTGTTGCTAATGCGATTCTATCTACAAAGTATAATACGGCAGAACAATTTGGTATCCGAATTACATTTGATGGAAGGATTCCAACGAATTATGTGAAGGATATTGATATGGCAGTGATTCTTTCGAATTTATTGGATAATGCAATAGAAGCCTGTCAAGATTTGTGTGGCGAAAAAGAAATATATATTAAGTCTATTTTAAAGCCAAATATATGGGTTCTAACAATGGATAATCCTAGCAAAGAAGTTTTAATTGATGGGAAAAATCGCATAAAAACAAGTAAAAAGTGTCCGGGAATGCACGGATTCGGAATGAGAAATGTGCGAGATTCTGTAAAAAAATATAATGGAAAATTTACATGTAGCTATGAAAAAGAAATTTTTCGGGCAATGGTATCAATAGTATTAAATGTTTTATAATAATCGATGGTGGAAGTATGATAAGGATTGCTATTTGCGATGATGAAATTCAAACATGCAAAGAAGTTCATCAATGTTTACTGAAATATTTTTTGACGAAGGACTTGAAATATAGTATCAAAGAATTTATTAGTGGCGAGGATTTATTGTCGGATTCTTTGGAGTTTGATTTGATATTTTTAGATTATTACTTTGAAGGAAATCGGCAGAACGGTATGGAGACTGCCAGAAAAATAAGAGAGCGTACAGTGGAATCAAAAATTGTTTTTTTGACAAGCTGTGAAAGAGTCGTATATGAGGCTTTCGAAGTGAATGCATATCGATTCTTGGTTAAACCTATAATAGAAAGCCAGCTTTTTCGTGTGTTAGATGCTTATATCAGCGGAATGGAAAAAGATGGTACGTTAATGGTGAAAGTAGATGGAGAAATCTATTATATAAAGCATTCGAAAATTGCTTATATAGAAGGGGATGGAAAAAACTGTATCATTAATTTTATTGATGGTTCCACTCCTCTTCGATGTAAAGAGACTCTTGCGAGTATAGAAAAGCGACTGGAGTCGAAATCTTTCTTTCGCAGTCATAAATCATTTTTGGTTCATTTTAAGTATGTAAAATCCTTTAATAAGGCTAATATATGTATTCAGAATGAAGATATAGTGATGATTAGTCGTTATAAATACAATGCATTTCGAGATGCATATGCGTGTTATTTAGCAGAGGAATAAGGAAAAGAATAAATATAGTTTGTTTTAAAATCCGGCAGTGTATGCCGGATTTTTGTTATTTACTCCTAAAATAATACATATTACTCCATTTTTGGTTTTTATTGATATTTATCGCTAGAATTATAAGAAAATGTGATTGAGTATCAGAGGAGGAATTGTGAAGTGAGGTTGAGTGAATATAATATCTGTTTGGATTTTCAGGAGGATTCAAATCAGAGTTTATGAGTTGCTTGTAAATATAGCAAAAGATAAAATATTAATTATGGCAACACATGATCAAAGCTTGCTAAAAGGGAATGAAAAAGTATACGTATTCGATAATTATAGGGTGAGGGAGGTATAGGCTATGAAATTAAAAAGAAGAGGGTTGGCAATCGGTTTATTTTTATTTATTCTGGCAATTTGCATAGGAGCCATTCTGTTTTTATATCATTATAAGTCAGGTATGAGTACGGTGCAGGTGGCGGTTATTGCTTTTGTGATGATTGTAATATGGAGTTTAGCAGAAGGGTTTCTGATGAAGACATTGGTAGACACAAGTGTATATTATTGTCCGGACTGTCACGAGAGAATAAAACCGTCAGCGGTAGAATATTTTCTGACTATGAGGACTGTGAATCAGGCATATTTAAAATGTCCGAAATGCCAGAAACGCAGATGGTGTAAAAGATAGTATTTTGCGAGAAAAGAAGGTAGCATATAAGCAAAAGGGGTGGAATTATTTCCACCCCTTTCGATATTCTATGAAACCTTCGCTCACCCATTGATGTATTTTAGATAATGGTATATTAAAGATTTCAGAAAGCTCTTTTTCAGTTACGCTATGGTGCAGGATGTAATCCTTGACCTGACGGTACATTTCTTCGTCCTTACATTTTTGGCAGGTGTCACCTTTTAGTGAGCGTGGCAGGATGCGTCCGCAGGATTTGCAGACACGGCGTTTGTTTTGATCCTTCACCAAATCATTTAATCGATGCATAGAAACTCCTATCTCCCCAAAAACTGGTTACTAATACCGATTTGATTATAGCATATGTTTTATGCTTTTTTTATACAGTTTGTCTAAAAGAAATGCTATGATTAATTTGTAATGGGTTTTATATAAGGAGGAAGCGTATGAAGAAGAGAGTCTGTACTATTTTTCTGGTAGCTTTACTAGGCATATCCACAGTACTCGGTGGATGTGTGAAGAATTCAAAGAGTACATCAGGTTCATCGTCTGACACGACGATTCATTTACTAAATGGAAAGAGCGAAGTAGATGCACAACTGCAGACCTTGGCGGCTGCCTATGAGAAGGAAACCGGGATACAGGTTGTTGTGGAATCTATCGCGGCAGGTGTAGATGCGCAGGCAACTTTGAAGGGATATTATCTGTCCAATCAGTTGCCGGACATCTTTGTTTGCGAAGGGGCAAGTTTTGAAAATTGGGAAGGCTTACTGGTGGATATGAGTGATCAGGAATGGGCCAAGAAAACGGAGGCAGCTTATGTTGATTCGGAATATGGAACCATTGGTTTTCCATATACGATCGAGGCAATCGGACTTGCCTATAACGCAGATATTCTGGCAAAGGCCGGGATTGATCCGACGAAGCTGACGAGTCTATCGGCTTATCAGGAGGCTTTTGCAAAATTGGATTCTATGAAGGGCGAGCTGGGACTGACTGCGGTAAGCGGGTATTGTGCAGAGTCAGAAAACCTGGGTTGGTCTTCTGGTAATCATATCTTTGGTGCCTATCTGGATTCCGGATTGGATCGAGAGGATACGACGTATATTGATTTATTGAATGATGGTGGTCAGATCGACGTGAATCGTTTCCAGGATTATGCAAATCTCATCGGATTACTGCAACAGTACGCAGATCCAGCCCTTCTGGTAAATGGTACGTATGAGGAACAGGTCAGGGGATTTGCTTCTGGAAAATATGCCTTTGTAACCCAGGGATCCTGGATCGGAGCATCTTTGATGGGGGATTATGCTTCGGAATACCAGTCTGCTGGTAATTTCGAAATAGGGATGGCTCCTTATGCTTTTGAAGATGGTCAGGATACCATCCTCACATCGGCTCCGTCCTGGTGGGCTGTAGCAAAGGAAGGAAATGTTACGGAATCCGAGAAGTTCCTTGCATGGTGTGCAAGCGATGCAGGACAGAAGATTTTGGTTGAGGAAGCTGGATTTGTAAGTCCATTTACGGACTGTGCTTACGTGGCAGAAGATCCGTTTGCACAGACGATTTCCGATCATATCGCAGCGCAGAAGACCAGTAACTGGCATTGGCAGAACTTCAAGGAGGGACTTGGAAAAGATGCACTGGCACCATTATTCCAGGCTTATGCGAGCGGTACCTATGACAGTGGAAGTTTTACACAGGCAATCAGCCAGGCAGCAGCGGAGTATTATGCGAAGGAATAGGGGGGCGGCATAGATGAAAGAGAAGAAAATCAAGACAACGAAGACGATTTTGTTTCAGGTGCTAAGTATCAATATCGTGATGTTACTTGCATTTGTGATAGTTATGCTGATGATTATGACATCCATGAAAAACTCGACGAGTTCTAGTAAAGCGATGTTTAATGATATGATTAGCGTTACAACAGAGGAGGCGGAGCTGAAGAGTGATGTGATGTCGCTCTACGATCAGACACAGGGCCATGTTTCAGCGGAGGCACAGGAGACTAAGGACGCCCTATTGCCACAAATTGATGCGACAAAGGCGGAGATTCAGAAGGACATCGACAATCTGTCGGCATATTATACAGAGACAGGAAATGATACGGTGCTTTCCGAAATGGAACAGATTCAGGGGGAATATGACCGTCTGATAGATTTGATTGACAAGGCGATTGCCTTCGGTGATGCAGCGGATACGGAGTCTGCGTACGCTGTCTTATTTGATAAGGCAGAGATTCAGAAAGTTGCGATTTTCCACTCTACCGAGGTGATTGATCAGGCAATTAAGGATGATTCGATTGCAACGACAGACAAGATGGAGAGCTTGCTTGCAAATGGGCAGAAGGTTGCAGTACTCGGTACTATGATTGTCATAGTGATGATTATTTTGAATTTCGTCCTTTCTTATCAGAATATCGTTAAGAAGATTAAGTCGATGTCTCAGGAAGTTTCGAAGATGATTCGCGATATTGAAAATGGTCGCGGCGATTTGACCGTTCGTATCCATACGAAGACAGAATCTGAGCTTGTGTACATTCGAGACGGTATGAATCATTTCATTGCGACACTGCAGGAGATTATGAAAGAAGTGAAGGGTGGTGCGGATGTCCTTTCGCAGTCTGCCCAGGAAGTTTCGATGCAGGTTCGTACGGCGAATGATAATATCACGAGTACTTCTGCAGCGTTGGAGGAATTGGCAGCGAGTATGGAGACCATCAGTGGTACATTGGATGGAATCAATGATCAGGTGTATGAAGTACGACGTGCAGCAGAGGATATCTCCAGTGATGCAGCCGACGGTACTAAGACTGCCGATGGAATTCGCGTGGAGGCCGATGAATTGAAGCTTCGCGTGGAAGAACGTAAGAATGATACCGGTAAGAAGATGCAGGAATTATCTACGGTGTTAGAGCAGTCCCTGAAGGATAGTGAGAAAGTAACGCAGATTGCAGAACTTACGAATGTTATTCTGGATATTGCGGATCAGACGAACCTTTTAGCGTTGAATGCGTCCATCGAATCTGCACGTGCGGGTGAGGCTGGCAAGGGATTTGCGGTTGTTGCTTCCGAGATCAGTTCGCTTGCGGCAAACAGTCGAGACACCGCGGCATCCATTCAGGATATCAGTAATGAGGTTACAAAGGCCGTGAATTCCCTTTCGGAAAATGCCAGATTTGTACTGGATTTCATGCGGGAAAATGTGATTCCTGATTACGATGATTACGCAGAAACAGGAAAGAAATACGAAGATGCGGCAGTCATTATGAATGAGATGCTGAATGGATTTGCAGATAAGGCATCAAAATTAAATGATATTATGCAGGAAATGGTGACGTCGGTATCGACGATCAATACCTCTATTCGGGAAAGCTCTTCTGCAATCACGATGTCGGCGGAGAATTCTACCGAGATTGTCAGCGGTTTCAATGATATTGAAGAGGCTATGAGCGAGAATTCGCGAGTGACAGAACAGTTAAATGAATCGACAGAGAAGTTTGTATCTGTTTAAATAAAGTATTATAATAAGAGTTCCGTTGAGTTATCTCAATGGAACTCTTTTTAGTATTGAAGGAAGATGAAATCATGGATAAAACAAAGAGCCCAATCGCCGTATTTGACTCCGGCGTAGGCGGAATCAGTGTTCTTCGTGAAATGGTGAAAATCATGCCTCATGAAGATTTCTTATATTATGGAGATTCCAAAAATGCTCCTTATGGTACAAAGACGAAAGAACAAGTGAAAGACTTGACGGTAGCGCATGTACAGGAGTTTTTGAATATGGGATGCAAGGCGGTTGCGATTGCTTGTAATACAGCGACTTCTGCAGCGGTGGCATCGCTTCGACAGATGTATCCGGATTTACCGTTGGTGGGAATTGAGCCAGCGTTAAAGCCTGCGGTGCAGTATAAGAAAGAGGCGAAAGTGCTTGTTATGGCTACGCCAATGACGATTCGTGAGGGTAAATTCCAGCACCTTTTGGATAAATATGGCCAGGATGCCACGGTTTATCAGCTTCCATGTCCGGGACTCATGGAATTTGTGGAGAGTGGACATTATAAATCGAAGGAAGTGTATGATTTTTTAGATCAGCTGTTATATGACTATAAAGATAATCAAATAGATGCTGCAGTACTGGGATGTACGCATTATCCATTTGTTCGAAAGCAGATTCAAAAAGTGCTGGGAGATCAGGTGAAGATTTTTGACGGTGCAGAGGGAACTGCGAGAGAGTTAAAACGCCGAATAGAGGCCGCTGGATTAGCGAATACAGATACGTCATATGAGGGACATGTAACATTTCATAACAGTGCACCAACACCGGAGAAGATGCGCCTGTGTCAGGCACTGCTGGCATACGAAGAGTAGTTGGATTTATATAGAAGTATTATATGAAGAACAGACGTACAATTTTCGCAAATTGTATCGCAAAAAAAATGAGCAAAAGAGTATAATAGGCATCGAATGAAAGATTGATAGGAGAGGTTTTTATGGACTACACGATATTTTTATGGCTTGCATTGATTATCATATCAACTAAGCTACTTGGTATTTTTGCGAAGAAGGTAGACCTTCCAGAGGTGGTTGGATTTCTGATTGCAGGTATCATCCTTGGACCATCGGCACTTAATATAATTACAATTACGGGAGTAAATGGCGATTTCTTGACAGATGCGTCAGAGCTCGGTGTTATATTCCTCATGTTCTCTGCGGGATTGACGACGGAGATGGAGGAAATGAAGAAGAACATGCTAGCATCTTTTGTGGTTGCAGTCATTGGTGTTGCAATACCACTTCTTTTTGGAACGATCACTTATGCATTGTTCTTTAAAGCGGATTTAAATGACTATACGGTATTTCTTGAAGCGTTATTTGTCGGTGTTGTTTTAACAGCAACTTCCGTAAGTATTACGGTTCAGACTTTGAAAGAACTGGGGCATCTGAATGGCGCCGTTGGTACCACCATTCTTGGTGCGGCAGTAATTGATGATATCCTTGGTATTATTGTTCTTACAATCGTATCGTCTATGAAAGACACATCTGTTAGTCCTGCAAAGGTTGTAATCCAGATTTTGTTGTATGCAGTTTTGATTGCGATTGTTTTCTTGATTGTAAACAAGCTCGAGTTTAAGATTGCGGATGCAGATCATAAGAGAAGAGCCGGCCTTTTTGCGATTGCATTTGCGTTGATTATGGCATATATTTCCGAAGAGTATTTTGGAATTGCCGATATTACAGGTGCATATTTTGCAGGTTTGATGCTTTGTATGTCAAAGATTCGTGACTATGTTGATGTCAAGGTATCGGATATTTCGAATATGTTCTTCTCATGCATATTTTTCGCATGTATTGGTATTAAGGTAACACTTGGTGGTATGACAAGAGAAGCATGGTTCTTTGCCGTTATTTTGACGGTTGTAGCTATTCTTACCAAGGTTATTGGATGCGGTTTAGGTGCTAAAGTTTGTGGCTTCAAGAACAAGGAAGCACTGCAGATTGGTGTTGGTATGATTTCACGAGGTGAAGTTGCATTGATTGTTGCTGATAAGGGAGCAAGCTATGGCCTGGTTTCGGAAGCAATGTTCCCACCGGTTGTGCTTATGGTAATTGTGACAACACTTATCACACCATTGTTATTAAAACTTGTGTTTAAAGGCAAAAGTGCTCCAGAAGCATCCTAAAGAATAGAGTTGAGAATTATAAGAACCAGACAGATTGGTTCGTAGAAGATATGCAAGCGGCTCCTGCCTCAAGGCAAGCCATAACATCTTCTTTATCTGCGACAAGTCCACCTGCGATTAGCGGTGTTTTGACATTGTCGCAGATTTTTTTTATGACTTTTGGCATAAGCGCAGGAAGAATCTCAATCACATCAGGATGAACATTCTTAACCTGTCTACGAATATTATCATAGGCCATGGAATCGATAACGAAGAAACGCATAATGGTATAGAGCCCAAGTTCCTGTGCTCTTTGAATCAGTTGCGCCTTTGTTGAGATAATGCCATCCGCGCGAGTGTTATTGCGTATAAAATCAACGGCAATTTCTTTGTTATATAGTCCTTGAATCAAGTCGATATGCACCATAGCAATCTTTCCGGCATCTTTCACTTCATTAACGATTTTTTCGATATTCATAATGTCGCCATAGAGAATGAAGATGATTTGACTGTCAGAGTCAACACATCGTTTAAGTCCCTTGTCATCCTTGATTGCTGCTATGATTGGAGAACATTCCAAAGCCTCTTTAAAAATTGTATCCATAATAAACCCCTTTATTTTATAAGAAATGTTACGTTACTTCGTAACAAAAAACAGAGATGAAGAAATACTTCATCCCTGTTAGTATAGTCTTTATATAATTATAAAATCAAATTCTATTTGCAACCTACTGCTTTGGTTGCGACAATATCGACACCGGTGTCACAAACATTTCTAAGAAGAATATCGCCAATCTCGACGGGTGCATCGACTTCTACAGACTCGAGAGCGTTGCATATATCGAAGATTTTACCCTTAGGGATATCTTCCTTGGTCTTGCAAGAAACCATTGCGATTTTGCCGCCTTTTACGCGGACAGAGGAGGTTACGATTCTTGTAGGGTTGGTAACTTCCTTTCTGGCATAGATATCGCCACGCTTGCATGTGTTTCCTGTAACATTTGTTACTTTTCCATTTTCCATCGTTACTGTGAGCTGGCATCCCATAGGACAGCCAATACAGGTTAAATGTCTCTCTTCCATCCTTATGCCTCCTCAATCTTAATTGTGATATCCTTTAAATCCGGATATTCAGCCAGTTTTGATTTTAATAAAATCACCTGTTCCATCTCGCCGGGCGCCATGATTTTTTTGGCACGTTTATTAATCAGTTCATCGCCAAAATAAGTTGCTACGGAACAATCCGTAAATACTTGCCCAACGCGGAAACGTATCGTTACCTTGTCATCCATCTCATCTGGACGAATTGTGCAAGGAACGGTGTAGCGAACGCCATCGACTGCGTGAATCTGAACATTTTTACTGTTCTTACTTTTTCCCTCTTTGATGTATTTTGCAGCGTTTTTACCAGCATTTGAAGCTTCTTCGGAAACGAAGTCGACAAGGTCATGTACATGAAGTACGTTACCGCATGCAAATACCCCTTCTATATTTGTTTCAAGTGCATCGTTTACAATCGGTCCGCTAGTGATGTTGCTAAGTGTAACACCGGCTGTTTTGGAAAGTTCATTTTCAGGTAAAAGTCCACAGGATAAGAGGAGGGTATCACAATCATAATGCTCCTCTGTTCCTGGGATTGGTTTACGATCCGGGCCAACTTCCGCAATCGTAATACCGGTAACTCTTTCTTTACCTTCAATATCTATTACAGTGTGGCTGAGCTTGAGAGGAATATCAAAATCATCCAGACACTGAACGATATTTCGTTTTAGACCGCCGGAATAAGGCATGAGTTCAGCAACAACCTGAACCTCAGCTCCTTCCAGTGTCATACGGCGGGCCATGATAAGACCGATATCCCCGGATCCTAAGATAACAACTTTGTGACCCGGCATATAGCCTTCGATATTCACAAGTCTTTGGGCAGTTCCGGCAGAGTAGATTCCGGCAGGTCTATATCCCGGGATATTTAGAGCTCCGCGAGATCTTTCGCGACAACCCATTGCCAGAATGATGGCTTTGGCTTCAATCTGGAACATGCCATCTACGCGATTCATGGCGGTGACTACCTTGTCAGCGGAAATATCCATGACCATCGTGTTTAATTTATATTCAATATTTCTTTCTTTTACCTGTTCAATAAAGCGGCCGGCATATTCTGGACCGGTTAGTTCTTCTTTAAAGGTATGGAGACCGAAACCGTTATGGATACACTGATTTAGAATTCCTCCCAGTTCGTTGTCTCTTTCGATAATAAGTATCTTTTCAATTCCGTTATCTTTTGCGGAAACGGCAGCTGCAAGTCCAGCAGGACCACCGCCAACAATTACTAAATCATACTGACTCATCATGATCCTCCTCTTTAAATCTTTTTGTTATAACCAACAACAATCCTAGAGTCTTCTCCGGATTTACGAACATCAAACATACTCATTGGAACTTCCTGTTCCAGAATTTCCATAACTTTTGGAGAACAGAAGCCAGCCTGACAACGTCCCATACCGGCACGTGTTCTACGTTTCACACCATCTAGAGTGCGGGCGCCGAGGGTTCTGTGGATGCTATCAAGGATTTCACCTTCTGAGATAGATTCACAACGGCAGATAATCTGACCGTAAGCAGGATTTTCTTTTATGAGAGCATTTCTTTCATCCATGGAAAGTGATGCAGGATTTACGATTCCTTTTCTAGTTCCGTTGAAATCAGGATTTTCTTTAAGGCCGAGTTTTTCTGCAATTTCATTAGCAATCATAACGCCAATTGCAGGTGCAGAAGAAAGACCAGGTGATTCAATACCGGCCGCATTGAAGAAGTTAGGAGCATCTTCAGCTTCGCCAAGTACGAAGTCACCATCTTTCTCATGAGCACGAAGCCCTGCAAAGCTTGTAATAACCTGACGATAAGGAACATCTTTCACACTGAGTGAAGAGGTTGGAGCCAGGGAATCTAAGCCATCCATCGTTGTGTTAACACCTTCTTTATTGTCGATATCTTCGGCGGTCGGTCCTACTAAGAGGTTGCCATGAACAGTAGGTGTTACAAGGACACCCTTGCCCATCTTGCTAGGCAACTGAAAGATGGTATGACTGACATGTTCGCCTGCAGTTTTATCGAGTAGCATATATTGACCGCGGCGAGGTATGATTTTAAGCTTACGACCGGAAACCATATTGTTTAATTTGTCAGCATAAACACCGGCAGCATTTACAATCGATTTTGTTTCGATATCTCCATTATCTGTATGGATCACATAATAATCATCGGTGCGTTCGATGGATTTGACACATGTCTGCATCTTGAATTCAACACCGTTATCAGCAGCATTTTCAGCGAGTGCAATTGTAAGATTAAAAGGACATACAATTGCACCGGTTGGTGCGTAGAGTGCTTTTACAACATCGTCAGCAAGATTAGGTTCCATCTGAATCATTTCTTCGCGCTCTACGATACGGCAACCAGGTACCCCATTTAATTTAGATTGCTCTAAGAGTTTGTCGAGAAGACTCTCATCTTGTTCTTTGGTACAAACGACCAGAGATCCATTCTTTTTAAGCGGGAAATCCAAATCTTGACTTAGTTTCTCCATAAGAGCATTGCCTTCTACGTTGAGCTTTGCTTTCAAAGTTCCAGGTTTTGCATCAAAACCAGCGTGAACAATGGCACTATTTGCTTTTGAAGTTCCTTCACATACATCCGTTTCTCTTTCGATTACGCATGCATTTACCTGGAACTTGGATAATTCTCTTGCGATGGCGCTGCCGATTACACCTGCGCCAACGATTGATACATCATACATGTAAGCTTCCTCCTTTAAAACCAATAAAAAAAGCAAGACAAATAAAAGAGGACGCTGTGCCTCTTCTATTTACCTTGCTCAAATCTCCTGGTAACGAATATTTAATTCCCTATAATCATAGCACGTGAAAGGAAATGCGACAATGCCAAAATACTTCAAAAAGTTGGCATTTCCTTGCATATTCGACTATTTTACTTAGCGAATGGAACATGAAATCGGAAAAACTTGAGGGTCAAATGCTAATATTAGTGGGGGCAGTGATTTGCCGGGAGAGATGTAGTAAAATGGGATTAGGAAAGGCGGTTATGATGGCGAATCAGGTGAATCAGAAAGAGAAGATACTACGCATCAAGGATATATTGGAACGAGAGACCGATGAAAAACATCCTTTGACGGCGGGACAATTGATAAAGAAATTAAATGGATTTAATATCACGGCGGAGAGAAAGAGCGTTTATCGCGATTTGGATGCGCTGGAAAAATATGGGATGGATATTTTAAAGGCGGAAGATGGCCATGGATGGTATCTGGCTAGTCGTGAATTTGAACTTCCGGAATTGAAGCTTCTTGTTGATGCAGTTTCTGCATCGAAATTTATTACTGAAAAAAAATCGAGAGAGCTTGTGAAGAAGATTGAGCAGCTTGGATCGATACATGAGGAGAAGGATTTACATCGTCAGGTTGTTGTTCAGGACCGCGCGAAGGCAGAAAATGAGAGCATCTATTATATTATAGATACAATCTACAATTGTATTGAAGATGATAGGCGAATGCAGTTTCAATATTTCTCCTGGAATGAGAATAAGGAGAAAACGTTGCATCGCGATGGCGAGTGTTATGAGGTGAGTCCCGCATTTCTTTTATGGGCAGACGAGAATTATTATTTAGTTGCCTATAGTGAAAAAGACCAGGAGATTCGTCATTATCGTGTAGATAAGATGTTAAATGCGAAGGAAATGGATCAGCCCCGTGGCGGAAAAGAAGTGCGTAAAAAACTTAGCGAAGCATCGTATTCGAAATCTACATTTGGTATGTATGCGGGAGAAACTCGTAAAATCACGTTACAGTGTGCGTCGTATCTTAGTAATGTTTTGGTGGATCGTTTTGGAAGTGATATTATGATGCATCCGATTGCGGTTGATGGAACAGAAGAAAAGCGGGTTGTAGCTCATGTAAACGTGCAGGTGAGCTCGCAGTTCTTTGGATGGCTTACGGGACTTGGAAAAGATATTTCACTCGTATCGCCTTTAGAGGTACGAGAAGAATATCAGGAATATCTAAAGGCGATTATGGAGAATTATTCAGATTGCTATAAAGTTTAATGATAAAAAGAGGTGATAAGGGTTGCAAGAGATTGCAGCCCTTTTATGAATTTTTTCATTAAATATATCCGCCATCCAGACCGATAATCTGGCCGGTGACGTAATCCATTTGAATTAAGTGGACGACAGCATTTCCAACATCTGCAGGAGTGCCGAGGCGTCCAGCTGGAATTTCATCTATTAAAGCTTGCATTTCGTCGTCTGAAAAGCATGCATTCATATCGGTATCGATGACGCCGCATGCAATCGCATTGACGGAAATGTGACTTGGCGCAAGTTCTTTAGCAAGTGCCTTCGTATAAGAGTTGATCGCACCCTTGGTTGCGGAATAAGCAACTTCACAGGAAGCGCCAACGGTTCCCCACATACTTGAGATATTGATAATATTCCCGGCATGATTGTGAATCATGGTTGGCAGAAATGCTTTCGTTGTATAGAAGACGGAAGAGAGATTTACATCGAGCATATGTTGCCATTGTTCTACCGACATATCTGTGATTAATCCAATATGCGCAATTCCTGCATTATTTACAACGACGTCAATTCGGTTAAAATGAGCAAGTGCTTCTTCTGCGGTCTTCTTTACAAATTGAGCATCTCCCATATTCCCAGTAAATGTAAGGATGGTTCGATACGTAGAATCTGTTGAAAGAAGTTCTTTTGCAAGTGCTTCTAGCTTATCTTTATTTTTTTCACAGGTTAATATCAAATCATACCCGTTTTGAAAAAGTGCTCTGGCTATACCGGCTCCGATTCCGCGTGATGCACCGGAAACGAATGCAACCGGACGAGATTTCAAGGTATCTATTGGCATATATTACATGCTCCCTTCGTGATTTTCAGATAGATTATAGCATTATTATATAGGAAATGACCAATTTGTATTTATAATACAATAGACTTTTATAAGTAAAATTATCTGAAAAAATAGATTGATAGAGATAAGTTGTATGATATAATAATGACATGACATGAAGGTGTCAAATCTAAAGCGAAAAGGAGATGTACATCATGAGAATAACAATCACAGGTAAAAACATCGAATTAACAGAAGGACTGAAGGCAGCAGTCGAAGAAAAGTTATCCAAGTTGGATAAATATTTCGCCGAGGACACATTAGCCCATGTAACACTATTAGTAGAAAAGGAGAGACAGAAAATCGAAGTAACAATCCCGGTTAAGGGAAGCATTATTCGAGCAGAAGAAGTAAGTAATGATATGTATGTTTCCATTGATTTGGTGGAAGAGGTAATCGAAAGACAGCTCAAGAAGTATCGTCATAAATTAGTTGCAAAAAAGCAATCCATATCAGACTTTAGTGAAGAGTTTGTGGAAAGAGATGAGACAGAGGATGAGGAGGAAATTCGTATTATTCGTTCCAAGAGATTTGGAATTAAACCTATGTATCCGGAGGATGCATGTGTACAGATGGAATTATTAGGACATGACTTCTTTGTATTTAGAAATGCTGAAACAGATGAAGTAAATGTAGTGTATAAGAGAAAGGGCAATACTTACGGTATTATCGAGCCGGAATTTTAAAAAATCGATAATTCTGAATTAGGTTAGACAACTAAATAAGGGGGAGAAGAGGACCACTTGTTGGTCCTCTTTTATTTCTAGTACAGTAACATGCATGAAGGGAGGAAAGAGTATGCAACCTTGGTCAATGGGGGTACAGATCAGGGAGTTACGAAAAATTCTAAAGATCTCTCAAAAAGCACTGGCAAGAGAGACACAATTGTCTAGCACGTCTATTTCCAGATATGAGAGAGGGACACAAGTTCCTACACAGGATTCCATAGAACGAATCTTAGGATTTTTCCGGGAGAAGGGATTGGACTGCCAACAGTCTTTGATTATGCAGACTGCGGAAGAGGAAGAATCTCAGGATCAGAAGACGCAGGATAAAGAGATTATGGAGAAGATGGATCGTTGGACAAAAAAGAATTTCAGAGAGGGAAAGGTTTTAAAACCACCGGTTGAACCTGAGGAGATGAAGGCGGTTTACTATAGATCGAATCGGGAGATGGCCTGGGCGTATATAACGGTTTGTTGGAAATTTAGAGAGATGCAGTGTTATGTGTTGGATGATTCGCCTGCGCAAAGAGAGAGTATAAAGACCATTACAGATGTCATGTTGAAGGATATTTTGAATCTGTTGAATCGTAAAGTCGGGTTTCAGGAGGCAGATTTGCCTAAGTATATGAATGGAACTATCGGACGGCTGACCTCGGATTTGGATGAGAGAAGACTGATAAATCTTGTAGGAGTTTTATATTTTCGGATACATGAATATGATAAGGCGATGCAGTATTTTCAGATGCATCGAAGAATTATTGATTTGCAGAATATTGTGGCAGATGAAGAGAACTGTTGTAATCGTTTCAATATTGTGATGACGAAAATGTTAATGGGGGAGCTTTTGCTGGCGTCTCAGGAAATGCCACTGATTATGGAGCAGTATTATTTCCTGGGAAATATGATGCTTGTAATTGTTCTGGTCTGGGGACGAATGAATCTGGAATACCGTTTGGGGCAGATGAGCCTGGCGAATAAAGATGTGGAATGGGCGAAGTCTTTGCTAAAGGAATTGAATCCGGAATCGAAAATTGAATATCATATGGAGGATATGATTCGAGAGATTCCATTGATTTGGTACTTTTAATCTATTGAAGTCCACCGTGTATTGGGGTAATATAATTTAGATTAGTTTAAAATAAGAAATGTTACCTTGAAAGAAGGAGAATTGAAATGAATGTTGTAGTATTAGCTGGTGGACTCAGTACGGAGCGTGATGTGTCTTTTAAATCAGGAGACATGGTGGCAAAGGCGCTTCGTGCAAGAGGTCATAAGGCTTTAACATTAGACGTATTTATGGGATATGGCGTGGAAGGTGATGATATCTCAGGTATCTTCGACCGCGCTGAGGAAGCAAGTGTCAAGGTGGAAACAATCCCAACAGAAGCTCCAGATATTGAAGCAATTAAGGCTAGTCGTCCGGGAGACTCCAAGAGTTTCTTTGGACCAAATGTAATCAGAATCTGTTCCGCAGCAGATATTGTTTTTATGGCATTACATGGTGCAGACGGCGAAAATGGCAAGGTGCAGGCTGCATTTGATTTATTTGGAATCAAGTACACCGGAAATGGTTATTTAAGTTGCGCCTTAGCAATGGATAAAGGAGTTACAAAGCAGTATCTGTCTAATTACGATATTCCATTCCCTGCCGGATTCTCCCTGCAGAAGGATACATATAAACAGGATTTAGAAGATATGGAAATCAACTATCCGGTAGTTGTTAAGCCGGCATGTGGCGGATCATCCATCGGTGTTACAATTGTTAATTCAGCAGATGAGATGCAGAAGGCTTTGGATGATGCATTCTTCTGGGAAGATGAGGTTGTTGTAGAGGACTATATCAAGGGAAGAGAATTCTCTTGTGGTGTTCTGGAAGGCAAGGCACTTCCTGTTATTGAAATTGCACCAAAGATTGGTTTCTATGATTACAAGAATAAATATGCTGCAGGTTCTGCAGTAGAGACTTGTCCGGCTGAGATTCCGGATGATAAGACAGCTGAGATGCAGTTGTACGCAGAGCGCGTGGCAGCAGGTCTTGGACTGGATACATATTCACGTATGGATTTTCTTATGGATGAGAAGGGACATATCTTCTGCCTGGAAGCAAACACACTTCCGGGGATGACACCAACAAGTCTGATGCCTCAGGAAGCAGCAGTGCTTGGAACAAGTTATGAGGATCTTTGCGAGGAATTGATTCGCATGTCTTTAGCAAAGTACGAATAGGATATAGCGTTTTATGAAGAATCTGAATTTATTTCATATTATGAAGGCCACTGGTGGAAAACTTTATTTTCCGGTTGATGGCAAGAAAACAGTGGATTTGGATACGATGATGATGCATCCGGATACCGCAGTATCATTTCCTGAGTTATACGGTGAAACGGTAAGGACCTACAAGGATGTGGTGACACTGTATAAGGAGCGCGAAATCCAGAATGCTGTAATTGACAATCGTTTGATTGAGAAGGATGGATTATTTATCCCAATCAAGGGCCAGAAGGTGGATGGACACCGTTTTATTGAGCCATCATTTGAAGCAGGGGCTATGGCTGTGTTATCAGAGGTGGAGCTGGAGACTGTTTCCGGACCTTATATTCTGGTAAAAAGTACAGAACAGGCACTGAAGGATTTGGCAGCGTACTATCGTCAGCAACTTAATATTCCAATCGTTGGTATTATTGGATCTGTTGGTAAGACGAGTTCCAAGGAAATGGTGGCTTCGGTTTTATCGGAACGATATGATGTTTTGAAAACAGCCGGTAATTTCAATAATGAGATTGGTTTGCCTCTTACATTGCTTAGAATTCGTGATCATCATGAAGTGGCTGTTGTGGAAATGGGCATTTCCGATTTTGGTGAGATGGATCGTCTCGGCGCAATGGCGAAACCGGATATTGTGGTTATGACGAATATAGGGCAGTGTCATCTGGAGAATCTGAAGACAAGAGATGGTATATTGAAGGCCAAGACAGAAGTATTTAAGCATATGATGCATCCGGGTGTGGTTATCCTGAATGGGGATGATGATAAGCTGTGTACTGTTTCTGAAATGGAGGGGCTGGAATTACAGTTCTATGGAGAGCATGGATGTGGTCCTGTTCTTCCGTATGGAGAGAAGAATTACGATGCTCCGAATGCTTCAGAGGTTCAGGAATTGTTTGCGCAGGCAACAGATGTGGAATCTCTTGGATTACAGGGTATGCAGGCAGTATTCCATACGAGACGTGGACAGATGTTAATGACTATACCGCTTCCGGGAGAGCATAATGTGTATAATGCATTGGCTGCAACGCTGGTGGGACTGGCGCTGGATATGCCACTTCGGGAGATTCGTTCCGGAATCGCAAATGGAGGAACAATCAGCGGACGTAGTAACTTTATTGAGCATAATGGTTATACGGTGATTGATGATTGTTACAATGCTAACCCACAGTCTATGAAGGCATCCCTTGGAGTTCTTGCTATGGCAGAAGGCAGAAAGATTGCTGTTCTGGGCGATATGGGTGAACTTGGGGAAGACGAGCGGGCGCTTCATTATCAGGTTGGGCAGGAAGTAGTTCGAAATAAGATAGATATACTTCTTACAACCGGCGAACTATCAACTGAGATGAATCGTGCAGTATTAGATAGTGGTATAGAAGGTTCTAGAAATGTTCACTTCGAAGATAAGCAGGAATTGATAGCTTACCTTCGAGAGAATATAGTTAAGGGAGATACGATTCTTGTGAAATCGTCACATTTTATGAATTTCCCAGAGATAGTAAAAGCAATGACAGAATAAAAAACAGGCGGTAGAGATGAATATCATTTCTACCGCCTGTTTCTGTTTTAAATATTTTGGGCGTCTTTATCTAACTGTGCCTGCATTAAGTTTTGAACGTAAGGTGCGATGTGCTTTTTGTCCTCCGGATCCAAATCGTCAGGGACGATAGGGTCAAGGAATGTGATAATTACATGCTTCTTACGAATAATAGGGAATCGTTCCAAAACAGCTTCGGAATTAGTGAAACAAACAGGAACGATAGGACAGTTTGTCTTCGTTGCCACCTTAAAGGATCCCTGCTTAAAGCTTCCCATGGTTCCATCATTACTTCTGGTACCTTCCGGGAAGATAAAGATAGAAATTCCGGATTTAATATATTCTATTGCTGTTAAGATGACTTTCATACCGGCTCTTGGATCTTTACGATCTAAGAAGAGGCAGTAGAGACGTTTCATCCAAAGAGGAAGAAGCGGCACACGCTGAATAGAATCTTTGGAGATAAATCCGGTGAGACCCTTACAGAGTGGATAAGCGAGTACAACATCGAAAATACTTAAATGATTTCCGATATATAAAACTGCCTGATTGGTAGGAACCTTTTCTTCTCCGTGTACTTCGAGCTTCACGCCACAGAAGAAAATGATTAGACGAAATACGCCTTTAACTAATGCAAGTGTAGATTTGTCTTGCCATTCCTTGTTAAATCTTCCGATTATCCATTCGATTGCAAGGACAGGAATGCCAAGAATTAAGAATATGACGACTGTTAAGACAGCCAATAATGTACGAATCATATTATTGTTACCTCTGTGTTTCAAAATTCATTTCTATAGAATACCAAAATTGGACATCTTTGACAAATCCGCTTTGGTGTGGTAAAGTGATTAAGGCGTTTAGGTCGGCTAAACGGAAGTTGGAGGTAAGTACATATGGAACATTCAGATTTCGACAAAGTTCGTGCGTCCGTTCAGCAACAGTGTGGGAGCGAAGTTATGATTCAGTTGGATCGCGGTCGTAACAAGGTGGATATTCAGCGCGGAGTTATCAAGGAAGCATATCCAAGTGTTTTCACTATCCTTGTACAGGATGAGGATAGCAAGAAGCCAGCACAGTTGTTATCATTTAGTTATACGGATATTATAACAAAAGAAATCCGCATGAAGCTTTGTTAATAAAATTTAATATGGAAAAGGTTGAGGAAGAAGATACGGAAGTATTTCTTCCTCTTTTTTTGTGATTTTCCCCACTAGATTTGGTGATAAAATTGTGAAAATGCCCTAAATATAGTTGAAAAATAGAAAATATTTCGTTAAGATGAATACGTGAGTAATATTTTTGTAACAAAGCTCAAAATTAAGGAAAAATTATGTTGAAATTTAAGATAAAAAAAGTAAAACGAGGGGTGGCAGTTGCTTTAATTGCAGTAACACTTACAACATTTTTCCCATTCGATGTAGTGCATGCTACACAAAGTACACAGAGTACAATTAATGATTTGCAGAAGAAGAAGAGTGATGCGGAAAGCGAATTAAATGAATTGGACTCTGAATTGGTATCCATGCTGGCCAAGGTGGATGAACTTGAGTCAAGTATTGCGGACACACAGGCAGAGATTGAGGAAAATAAGCAGAACCTGGCAGATGCAGAGGCGGCTGTTCAGACACAGTATGATGCGATGAAGGTTCGAATCAGTTATATGTATGAGAATGGACAGAAATCTATTCTTGAAATTTTTATGGAGTCCGGTAGTATCAGCGATTTCCTGAATCGTGTGGAATATGCAAGTTCTGTATATGAATACGATCGTAACCTGCTTGAGAACTATCAGGCAACACAGTCAGAAGTACAGGCGCTGCAGACAGCTCTGGAAAATGATATGGCATCTTTAAAGAGCCAGCAGAGTGAATATCAGGCACAGACAACTTCACTGAATACACTGATTTCTCAAAAATCAGCTGAGGTGGCGGATTTTGATACTAAGCTTGCGGCAGCCAAGGAAAAAGCTGCACAGGAAGCAGAGGCAGCTCGTCAGGCGGCAGCAGTAGCCCAGGCGAATGCGGCAGCACAGCGAAATGCAGCTCAGAGTTCTTCAAATAATTCCGCTAATACATCATCCGGAAATAATTCAGGAAGCACGACTTCAGGAACAACAGAAACAGTAAGCGCAAATCCAAGTGGTTCCGTAAGTGGTTCGGCAGTTGTTTCTTATGCGATGCAGTTTGTTGGTAATCCTTATGTATGGGGTGGAACATCCTTAACAAATGGTTGTGATTGTTCCGGTTTTGTTCAGGCTGTATATCAGCATTTTGGATATTTGAATGGTGGAAGACAGACATCAGGTTCTCTTTGTTCGGTTGGTTCAGCAGTAAGCTATGATAATATTCAGCCGGGAGATATTGTTTGTTATGCCGGTCATGTTGCTATCTATGCCGGCGGAGGTGTGATTGTAGAAGCTCAGAGTACTAAAGCGGGTATTACATGTAACCGATCCGTAACATGTAAACCAATTGTGGCAATTCGCCGATTATAATAAAAGAGAGATAGAAGCAGGACGAAACCGGGAATCTGGTCAGTCCTGCTTTTTTAGTTTATAATGAAGATGGAATAGGAGGGATTGCATGAAGAGTTTTTGGAAAAAACAATATATAAAAATTATTCTAATTGCGGGACTTCTTGCAGTCGTTGCCTATGGGGTGTATCATGGACTGCAGAGTCGGCAAACTCTGGATTATAAAGAACACCTGGATGATGTGTGTGCTACTGTAGACGGGCAGGATATGACTCTTTCAGATGTGGCATTTTACGTGGTTTATGAAGAAACCAAGGTCGAGGAACAGGCAGAGATTTATAATCCGGATAATACCAAGGACTATTGGAATGGACATGTAAATGGCGTTTTTATCCAGGCAGATGCCAAGAAGACAGCGCTTGGTATGGCGGCACATGATATGATTTTCTACAATGCAGCATTGGAAAAGGGCTTCTCATTAACGGATGAAGAAAAGGAATACCTTGAAAATATGAGGACAGACTTCTGGATGGATCTTTATGATCAGCAGAAGGACAATCTTCCTGTAAGTGATGAGCAGATAAACGAGAGTATTGATCGAATGGCATTAGCCCAGAAGTATCAACGCTGGATAGCAGAACAGAATGGTCGCACATTTAATGAATATGACTGGGACGGGTATGATTTCACACAACTTTTGGAAGCCAGTCATAGCATAAAAGAGAATACAAGTGTTTGGAACCGTGTCAATATAGGCGAAATTTCTTTAAACCACTCTAAGGTCAGTTATATCAATGGTATGACAGATCAGGAACGAGAGGATTTTCAGAAGAAGCAGGAAGAGGGACACAGTACCCTCTGGGATGGCATTCTAAACATGCTGAAAGGAAATAATAACGAAGATGAAACAAACTAAAATTGGTAGAAATGATCCATGTTGGTGTGGAAGTGGTAAGAAGTATAAGACATGTCATGAGAACATGGATAAGAAAATCTATCGCTACGCTTTAGAGGGACATATTGTCCCACCTAGAGATATTATCAAGACACCGGAGCAGATTGCCAAGATTAAAGAATCTGCAAAAATTAATATTGCCTGTCTGGATGAGGTGGCAGATAAGATTAAAGCCGGTATGTCAACAGCAGAGATTAACGATATTGTAAATGATGTTACAACAAAGATGGGTGGAATTCCTGCACCATTGAACTATGAAGGGTTCCCATATTCTGTTTGTACATCTCTGAATGATCAGGTATGTCATGGATTCCCATCCAAGGATGTCATTCTTCAGGAGGGAGATATTATCAATGTAGATTGTTCTACTATTCTAGATGGATATTTTTCAGATTCATCCAGAATGTTCTGTATTGGTGATGTGGATCCGGAATGGAAGAAGCTTGTGGAAGTGACAAAAGAGTGTTGTGATTTAGGCCTTAAAGAGGTTAAACCATGGGGATTCCTTGGGGATATGGCAGAAGTGGTACATAAACATGCAGAAGAAAATGGTTACAGCGTAGTACGTGAAATCGGTGGTCATGGTATCGGCCTTGAATTCCATGAAGAACCATGGGTTGGATATCTTTCAAATCGTGGCGAAGATATGCTTATGGTACCCGGCATGATATTTACTATTGAACCAATGGTAAACATGGGTACTGCACAGATTACAACAGACAAGGAAAATGGCTGGGAAGTATATACATTAGATGGTAAGCCATCTGCTCAGTGGGAATATCAGGTACTTGTTACAGAGGATGGATATGAGGTAATTTCTTATTAGTGCAATGAAAGTTTTGCTTATCAGTTCAAGAGAATTATGTTATTTTTCCGGTAGTTTCTTCCTGGATCGAATCCAGGAGGAGCTGGAAAAAATATGTGATGTGGAGCGCGTGGAGTTTTCGGAAACGAATCTTGACGCGCTTCAAGCATGTTTAGAAAAGCGGTATGATGCAGTTTTAGATATTAACAGTAAGCTTCCGTATCTGGTTATGGATGATGGGAGCCGTTTTTTAGATCAGTTGCAGGCACCGTTTTATAATTATATCCTGGATCATCCCCTGTATCATCATCCGGGACTGGTTTTCCCGCTGAAGGATTACCATGCAATAGCAATTGATAAGCGGCATCAGGCATATATGAAGCAATACTATCCACATTTAAAGACGGTAGAGTATCTACCTCTAGGGGGTACAGCAGATCTGCATCCGGTAGATTATAAAGATCGGAGAATAGACCTTTTATTTGCAGGTACGTACCTTGACAGGAAGATGGTAGAACGAGAATTACAGGGAAGAGGCCAGGTAAATACGCCGGGGCAGGGTGGTGTTGGCCGATTCGG
>JAFOVD010000057.1 GCA_017392525.1 Lachnospiraceae bacterium | reverse complement strand
GTGAACCTTTATTTTCAGTAGACTATTCTTACCTTAAACCTATACTATAGGCTTTCATAGAATTCTTTAAGTTTCGTCTTTCTGTCGGAGTATAGACCAAATCCCATCTCAGCCGTCCCCGCAACATACACATCATCCAGCGCATTGCCGTATTCTCTCAATGCATTTCCAAGAATTGTCTTCAAATCCTCAACATCAGTTTTCCTGTTATTTCTTCCGTTATTTGTATTCCGCGAGATCAGGGCAAGAAGTAACTCCGGTTTTTCGCTCGAGATTTTAATCCTGTCGTATTGGTTCTTTAATCCCGGCAGGAGTCCAAGCATTTTGCTCTGGAAAAACATCTCACTGATGTCTGTTTTAACTTCTTTTAGAAGGTTTTCATCGCTGACCAGTCTTACATAGTCCTTGATATGAGATTGTATTCCGGCAACTCCCGAAAACGCTCGATCCATATATTTCACTTCTATAACAGACATTCGGAATACCGGCTTCTGTCTTTTCCCGCGCTCCATAATAAGCCCGATCAAGTCAGGGATTGCACCACCCTTCTCATATTGGTGTTCCATATCTATAATGAAATAATCACTCAGATTCCCTGCTTTTTCCGAATTATTCTCTCTCATTATCATTTGCATGAACTCTCTTTCATAGGGGCTTTTGTTTCCACCCCCCATCCAGAGATCTATGTTTTGCTTCATAAGTGGCAAACAGCTCGGAAATTCATCATCGGCGATACATTCCGGGATATCATACATATACAAATCATTATCAAACTGCTCATGGTTTCTGCTTATACCATTACCTGACAGAGAGAAAGCCTTAAAACCACGATAGTATATATCAATTCGATCCCTTCTCAGCACCGGGCAGAGGGTATCATCAGCCAGAATGATGCGCCAGGCCAAGCCACGTTTTTCATTATCATTCTTCAATGACACGATCTGATTGAACAAATCACTTTCCAGATAATGTATCATATTCCATTTCCTCCCATTTTCTTGTTCTGTTCCTGCAGGCTCTCTTCAGAAGTAAATCCCAGTGCACCTTCTTATATGCACACAGTATATCATAATCTGCGCTTGGATTACATCAAGTGTTTGTCGTATAGTAACCATACTGGATATATGATCTTTTGACAAAGAGAAAGGAATACTTTATGGCCAAAAGTGATGGCACAAAGATGGCACGTCAGCTTCAGATATATAATTGTATCGAATCCATTCGAAATAATGCTGTTTACAGCCCTACTGAGCTGATAGATATCTTCAAAATTTCACGTCGTATGCTGCAGAGAGATCTCAAGGATATCCGGGACTGCGGACTGATCAATGTAAAATAAGTACTCCTTGATTTCTTTTTGCCCGCTCAATAGTATCTGCGAACTCACTTTCTTCAATGCCCTTGTCAATCACACAGGAATTGTCGGATATCAATCGTCTGAATCCCCAAAGATGCTTTCAAGAAGTTTTCCTATCTTTTCTAATACACACACAATAAGCAACAGTATTACAATAATAGTGATTGGAGAAAAAATCTGTGCTAAAATGAGCATCCATTTTTCTTTACGGCGAAATCCCAGTCTTTTCGCACGCTGTAATGCATATATGGCTGCTATCACAAACACTATAACCGTAAACCCTATTGAAGCGTCTATTGCCGCCTGATTACGTTCCCCATAGCAGATATACATAGCTATCATCCCAGCCATCTGGATTCCGGTTATGATAAAAGAAATTCCTTTTTTACCCTCGTTCCGAAGATCAAGTTCAAATAGCAAAGGATGAAATACCAATGCCACAAAAAGCCACACCACGAAGCATATCAGTATTAATCCACCTATTCCTTCGATTACATCCATCACATAGCCTCCATCATCTGTTGCATCTGGTACAGTTCAAAGTCTTCTTTCGCCCAGACAAGAAGATCCTTCTCAGAGAACTTCTCTTCATCCGCTCTCTCACCCATCATGGTACTACACTCCCATATAATTGCATCTGCAACTGTCATTGGAGTTGCTCCACTTGCTAAGATAAGTCTGTTCTCTGCGTTATATTCTTTATTCATTCGTTACCCTCACTTTCCTACGGTTCTATCACATCTTCTCTTGTCATTCTTCGTTCTCCATTTCTGTTTTACAATTAGGACAATGGTGCATGTTGTCACGTTCCCAAACCCACATATCGAATTCAGCACCACAACACGAACATATAAGGTTATCTGGGTAATCACTGCTCGTTATCCACTTTCATTCAAGACTCGCTCGCGAGTCTTGCGCGCCGGATTCGGGTCTGCTTCAGCAGACAAATTCCTGTCCGAATCCGTGCGCATCCTCGCGGAGCGTTTAACTCAGTCGGAGCTTGTACCCCGACTGAGTATAGTTTGTATAACAACGAG
>JAFOVD010000056.1 GCA_017392525.1 Lachnospiraceae bacterium | reverse complement strand
GGCTGTAATACCCCCAAAGCAATATGGCTTGGTATGCTCCAATGAATTTGAGATTATTAGACCCAAAAATGGCTTGAATCCGTATGTGCTATGTCATATTTTGCGCACTGATATTGTTCAAAACCAGATTGTCAATTTGACATCTGGAACTTCATCGTCTCATAATCGAATCAAAACAGAGCAACTTGCAAATATACAAATTTCTATGACTTCTGATGATAAGGAATTGGAAAAGTTAGGAGAAAAATTAAAAAAATCAACAGATTCAATTTATAAAGCAGAAAGAGTTATTAAGGATGCTTTGAGTAATTTAGAGGTTTGATTTGATAGATGTGATTATTAACTTCTAGTCGGACCACAAGTGGATATGAGACATTTTTTGAGTAACTTTTACTCCACTGGAGTAAAAGTACATAAGGATACGCAGTACGAGTTTACTTTCTGACGAAGTCGGATCGGGCGACATAGGAGCACGGATTTTTGCATAAAGGAATTGTGTAACTATATGCGTATCCTGTCACTATAATAATAGATGGATAAAGTATCGCCGCAAGCCAGCTGCGACTTTATCCATCTTATTGCTTAATTGTAGAATAAGAGAGCAATGGCTATCGAGCGTATCCTTGGACTTCGCGTCCTTATAACAGTCAGATAACCAGCTCCTTATTCGCAATATTCGTTTTATGTAGGTAGAGCCGCAGAAAATGTGCGTTCGTGTAATCAGACAGATTGAATATGCAATGAGAAAACTGGTATTGCTATTGCAATATTCTTAAAGGAGAGGAGAAAATGCAATGAATGCGGTTGGAATTGATGTGTCAAAAGGTAAGAGCACCGTGGCGGTTTTGCGACCATTTGGAGAATGCGTAATATCGCCATATGATGTTTCTCACACTGAGAGTGATCTAGATGAATTAGTAAGAACTATTCAATGTTTGGAGGGTGAAACACGCATCGTATTGGAACATACGGGGCATTATTACGAACAGATTTTACTAAAACTGGCAGGAGCAGGTTTATTTGTTACAGCAGTTAATCCCAAGCTAATAAAGGATTTTAAAATTAACTCGCTTAGAAATGTAAAAACGGATAAGGCTGATTCAGTAAAGATAGCGAGATATGCTCTTGATAGGTGGAATGAACTTATTCCGTTTACAAAGGTGGATGCTGCAAGGATGCAACTAAAACAGATACATAGACAATTTGTTTTTTACACAAAAAATAAAATCGCTTTACGGAACAACTTGATTAGCTTGATAGATCAGACTTTTCCAGGGGCTAATTCGTTATTTACAAGTCCTGTAAAGGTAGATGGAAAACAACAATGGGTAGATTTCATAAACGATTTCTGGCACGCGGATTGTGTTCGCAAGAAGACGAAAAAAGGCTTTGTGTCGCTGTATTTTAGATGGTGTGAAAAGCAAGGATACAGAAAATCTGAGAAAAAAGCAGAGAAGATTTACGAATATGCAAAAGGACTGGTATGTACTTTGCCAAAGGATGATACAACGCAGATGCTTGTGAAGAATGCGGTAAAACAGGTTAATGCAATTTCAGAAACTCTAGAATTCTATAGGAACCAGATGAATATGGTGGCAATGTCATTGCCAGAGTACGAAATGGTTTTAAGCATGAAGGGGGTTGGAACATCATTAGGACCACAGTTGATGGCTGAAATCGGAGATGTTCGTAGATTTAGACATAAGGGCGCATTAATTGCGTATGCCGGAGTGGATCCTGGAGTAAATCAATCAGGTACATATAACCAAAAAAGTACGCGTACAACAAAGAGAGGTTCTGCTGAATTAAGAAGGACTTTATATATAGTCATGGAGGTGCTTCTGAAGACAAAGCCAGAGGACGATTCTGTTTATCAGTTTATGTGTAAAAAGCGTGCAGAGGGAAAACCGTATTTTGTTTATATGACGGCAGCGGCAAACAAGTTTCTGCGTGTTTACTACGGCAAAGTAAATGAGTATTTAGCGATACAAGAGTAAGTAATAGATTATAGGAATATAGCAAGCCGGCACATAGTGGTGGCTTTTTTTGTATACCCTAATGGATGCATAAAAATAAGTGTTGATTTATTTGTAGACTGTTACATTATTTTTGGGAAATGTTCTAGTTATGAACGAGGCCTCGTAAAGTCGCAAGATATTAGCAAACCCCTTTATTATCAAGGCTTTCAGCATGCGAAGGTTCGTTTAAGAGCCGTGAATTTCGGATATACTGAATTGAGATGATATCTGATTTCGGATAACCCGTTAACAGTTGATTTCGGATGCGCCGAAATGCTGCAAGTGCTGATTTTACGTGGAGCGTTGTGTTATATTGATGGGATTCATTTAAGAAATGTGCTAGGATATATTATAGTGTCAGTATATCCACTTGTGGTCACGATGACCATAGGTGCAAAGAATAATAACTGTGGGGGAAATATGGGAATCATTTATGACACAATTCAGTGGACTTGGGGATTGCCACAGACATTAGTAGGATTTGTATATTATCTGCTAAATATAAAGCAGAAGCATTACTATTACCATGGCTCGGTTGTGACTATTTGGAAAAGTAAATCCAGCTTATCATTGGGCATGTTTGTTTTTGTTTCGGACGATCCGTTTTGTTATTATGATTCATTCAGGGAAACATATTCTGAGGAAGAATTCTCAAATATGCTATTGGTTCATGAGTATGGTCACACAATACAGTCATTGCTCTTTGGACCATTGTATTTGCTTTTGGTAGGAGTGCCGTCTATATTATG
This sequence comes from Lachnospiraceae bacterium, assembly GCA_017392525.1. Classification (GTDB taxonomy): domain Bacteria; phylum Bacillota; class Clostridia; order Lachnospirales; family Lachnospiraceae; genus FD2005. The sequence continues at coordinate 57,118 of JAFOVD010000056.1, read as the reverse complement.
GAGTTTCCTGCCAATCTTTGTTCAAAAGCGTGAGATGGAAAAGTTATCATATTTTTCGGTTTATCCGGAGAGGTGGGCGAATTCATTAGGAGAATGGTTTACAAAAGAGACATCAATAGGTGAGCCGGTATAGAAAAGGATGTAGAAAATGGAAAGAGCAAAGTTGTCAGAACTTGAGTTTTCGAATAGAGATGAAGCTATAGGGTTCTTAAAGAGATTATGGAATGGCGAAGAAACAGCATGCCCTATATGTGGAACAATACTGATTCCGCTTCATAAAAAGGCTAAGAAGGATAGTAGCGATTGGCAATGTAAAAATTGTGATAAAACATATAAGGCGATGCATTTGCTTAATGAGATAAACGAGCAGATGGAGTGATTGATTATTGTATTTCAAGGTCACTTGTGGTCACGATAACCACAAGTGACTTTTTTATTTAAGGCAGGAGAAATCCTGTCTTTTTTCTTTTTGCAAAATTTCTGCAGATTCATATCCTATGTGTCCCATATATATTTTGCAGGGGTAAAAACAAGAAATTTTAAGTAATCAGTACTGATTCGTTCCAAATAGTAGATGAAGAGATGAAGAAAAATTCTTTTCAGTTTAGTAATGGGCGAAAAACCACCCCAAATGTATTACGAGAAGATAAAAAGACACGGAGGATTATTTCATGAATGTAGAAGAGACAATAAAGCATCTGGGTAATCACTGGGACCTCTATAGGTTTGTTGGAAATGGTGAGAGAAGTTTCGATGCGGCAAAGAGATTTCTAATGGAGCATTGTGAGAAACCGGAATCAACAGCAAGAGCAAAGATGAATAGCTTTCGCTATACCAATGACAGCTTGATAAAGATTAGCAGTGATGGAAAGAGTTATTCCATTGATCCTGAAAAAGTGAATGAACTAGAGGTATTAATTGATTCAGTTATTCATTTTTCGGATTTCGATTATCGATGCGACCAAATGAAAGAATGGGCTGACATTTATCACACTCAGTCGAAGTACACAGAGGAATGGATGGAGCGGTATTTCGATTTAAAGGAATTAAATGAGAAACAGCAGATGAGGCTATTTAGTGAGAAGCAGGAGCTTCGCAAAAAATCTGCGGAGACGATAGTCGGTATTAGTGGAAAGGTTGAGGGCTTAGCGGCAGATTGTGATGCCAGACTTCAGGGATTAGAGCAAAGAGATTATAAAGCGAAAGGATTAACTATTCTTGAACGCATCAGGCTCTTTTTCCAAATCAAATTAAACCTAATCCCAATCCGGGAATACCGAAAGATGGAAGCAGATATCTATCGCGTATCAGATGAAATCAAAGAAATGCAGAAGCGATTTGGAGGTGAGAGCTAGTGGAAGACTTACATTTTTTATCTAAGAATACGAAACTGACTAATTATTCTGTGATTCCAAATGATTTGCATGGAATCGGGCTTAGTAGCACAGCGTTGGTTTTATATGCCAAGCTTTTGAATCGCTCGAATCTATCTATCTCCACCGGAAAGGTGGATGAGCATGGAAGAGTATATGTCTTTTATAAGCTTGAGGATTTGGCGAAGGAAATGGGTAAGAGTCTCACTACTATAAAGGCAAATATGAAAGAGCTTGTTGCAGCTGGATTAGTTGAGAAGAAGCGTATGACAAAGGGGCGAGCCAATATGATTTATGTAAAGGTGCCAAAGACTAGCATAGTCGGAAAATCGACTGTAGTAGGTACTGAAAATCGACCATACAAGGGTAAGAAATCTACCTCTTCATGGGGCGGTAATCTTGCCACTAATAACAATAATAAACAAGAGGAAATAACATCTTATGTATATGGGGAGGACACGTTTTAATGAATGAATTATGGAATACAAGAAATGTAGAAGATGCATATATAGCCGAGGATGGATTACTTCATTGTTCACGATGTGGTGGACCACTAGAGGTAAGGCTTCCTGAATATAATAAGTTTTTTAAATCTGATAAGAGGCCGAGTACATGTAAATGTCGTGAGGAGCGGATCATTCGAGAACGTAAAGCTCATGAACTCCGAGAGCACAAAGAATTGGTTGAGAGAAATAAAGGTATTTGCTTTACAGACCGCAGAATGTGGGATTGGACTTTTGATAATGATGATGGTTCGGTCCCTCAGATGCAAATGGCAAGGCGTTATGTAGAAAATTGGGACAAGGTTCGGGCTGAGCATATTGGACTCTTGCTATGGGGCAATTTAGGCTCAGGAAAGACCTATATGGCGGCTTGCATCGCCAATGCTTTGTTGGAACAGGAGAAGAAGGTTCTGATGACAGACTTCGCCAGAATCTCGAACATCTCTAAGTTTGATGCAGAAGAGTATGTGAGGTCTCTTGATTCTTATGCTTTGTTAATCATTGATGATTTAGGAGCAGAGCAGGATTCAGACTTTGCTCTCCAGAATATCTGCAATGTGATTAACAGAAGATGGAACTCAGGGAAGCCTCTTATCGTCACTACGAATCTGGAGTTGTCGAGTCTTAAGAATGTGAATGAACAGGAGCTTATGTTTGCACGTATCTCAGACAGAATTCTTGATATGTGTAGACCGATTCACATGGAAACGGTGGAAAGCAAACGAGTAGCATCTGGAAAGCATAAGAATCAAATTCTTAAGGAAATATTTGAGAAGGAGGAATAATCATGGAAGTAAAATCAAATGGTTATGTTCCTCTCTGGCGAAAATATTCTCTTAGTATTCAGGAAGCTGCTGAATACTATGGAATCGGTGAAAAGAGACTTCGTCAGATTGCTTATGAGAATCAAGGAGAAGATTTTGTCCTAGAGATTGGAACACATATTAGATTTAAAAGAAAGCTTTTTGAAGAATATCTTGATAGCGTGACTGGTATATAACAGATAAAAATGTTCATTATGCCGCGACAGAATGACCATCTCATGATAAAATTAATAGCATCGAGATGGTCATCCTTATTATTTAGAAGATGATTAAAGGAGACCAAATATATGAGTGAAAAAAGGAGAGATAGCAGAGGAAGACTACTACATAATGGCGAAATGCAGATGAGCGACGGAAGATATCGCTTTAAGTATTTGGATACGTTCGGAAAGGAAAAAGTAGTTTATAGTTGGAGACTAGATCATAATGACAAAACTCCGGTAAATAAGAAAAAGGGACCGGCTCTTCGAGAATTAGAGAGACAGATTCAGGCGGATATGTTTGATCATATTGTTTCTAATGGTGGAAACCTGACGGTATATGATTTGGTTGAAAAATATGTTGCTACGAAGACTGGTGTTAGACCTACTACAAGGGCGGGCTATAATACCGTATTAAACCTATTGAAAAAGGATCCTTTTGGTTCAAAGCGTATTGATACAGTTCGTATATCAGATGCAAAAATATGGCTAATAAAACTTCAGCAGGAAGGTGGTCGAGGATACAGTAGCATCCACACGATTCGAGGCGTTGTAAGACCAGCTTTTCAGATGGCTGTTGATGATGATTTGATTCGTAAGAATCCATTTGGGTTTCAGCTAGTGGATGTAATTGTAAATGATTCAGTAAGAAGAGAAGCCATTACTAGAGAACAGGAACGAAAGTTCCTTAAGTTTGTGAAAGAGGATAAGCATTTTTCCAAGTACTATGAAGGAATCTATATTCTCTTTAAAACAGGAATGCGTATTTCTGAATTCTGTGGATTGACAATATCGGATATTGATTTTGAGAATCATACAGTAAATATCAATCATCAGCTTCTTAAACGAGGAAGCCATGGATATTATATACAGCAAACTAAGACTACCAGCGGAACAAGAGTGATTCCTATTACAGAAGATGTCGAAGCGTGCTTTCGTAAGATTTTGACGAACCGTAAACCGCCAAAGGTGGAGCCTATGGTAGATGGATACAGCGGATTTCTTTATTTTGATAAAGATGGAAGCATTATGTATTCGCTTCATTGGGAGCATTATTTCAAACATATTGTACAGAAGTATAATGGTATCTATAAAATACAGATGCCAAAGGTCACTCCACATGTTTGTAGGCATACTTATTGCTCCAATATGGCTCGTTCAGGAATGAATCCGAAGACTTTGCAGTATTTAATGGGTCACAGTGACATAGGTGTTACGTTAAATACGTATACCCATCTTGGCTTAGAGGATGCAAAAGAAGAGGTTTTTCGACTACAAAATGTCATGTAAAAGAGACGGAAAATCGCCTCAAACCCGCATAAATACTGAGGTATAAATTGGATTATTTTATACCGATTTTTATACCTTTTGCCTACAAAAATACGCAAAATTATGCCAATATATGCCACGTAAATGAAATTTATGCTCTGCATCAAAATTGAAGAAAAGACCGAAAATACGGGATTTATGAGGAATTTTAGACTATGATAAAAATACTTTTCATCTGCCACGGCAACATCTGCCGTTCCCCAATGGCAGAATTCATTTTAAAAGATATGGTTGAAAAGCAAGGTATTGCCGATCATTTCCATATCGAATCGGCCGCAACGTCAACGGAAGAGATTTGGAATGGAGTTGGAAATCCTGTTTATCCGCCTGCAAAAGAGATTCTTGCCAAACATGGGATAGACTGTAATGGAAAAAGAGCTCGTCAAATTAAGTCTGATGATTACGAGAATTTTGATTTTTTAATTGCTATGGATGATAATAATCTTAGAAATATGCGGCGTATCTGGGCAGAAGATTCGAAACAGAAGATTCATAAGATGCTGGAATATGCAGATGAGAATCGTGATGTTGCTGATCCTTGGTATACAGGAGATTTCCAGAAAACTTGGGATGATATTTATCGTGGCTGTGAGGGGTTGTTGAATCAAATAACCCCTCAACCCCGTTCCCAAAAGGCCAACATTCATTAAGTTAGAAGTTCTGTCCATTCCATCCCCAGTCGTTTACTGGATGATATGTTACATAGATAGAATCAGCTGAAATACCTAATTTCTCAGAAAAAAGGGCGCATATTTGGCTCGTCATCTTGTTATAGGAATCTGCAGGTGCATTTCCATACAGGCTGACCGCTACATAGGCGCCTTTTTCTAATTTCTTACCACCAAGCCATAAATCGTAGGCATCTTCAATTCCAACCATGAGATATGTTTCGGATTTATTTAATGTTGTGATGATTTTTCCGAGTTCTGTTTTCAATTCTTCCTTTACTTGAGATGATATTTCTGTTGTAATTTTTGAATCTATAAATGGCATAGTAAAACCTCCTTTTTTATTCTATTAAAGCTAATCTACCATTGTTTTTCAATAAAAAGTTCAGATATTTTCTGGTGAATAATGTCAAAATTGATTTTCCTAATTTGATATAAATTGCAAAAAAAAACAAGCCAGAAAACATACTAAATTTGTTTATTGCTAACTATAGAACATCAACAAATCTTTGGAAATGACCCACAACCCCCGTCCCCAAAGGACCATCCTATGCTAGAATATTTTTGTCACTTGTTACGTCTGGGGAGCGTAACTTCACTTTTAGAATGTATGTAAAGGGGGATTTTTATGAAACATTCATTCAAACGCCATATGGCAATTCTTTTTGTGTTATGTTTTACAATCATCATCGCATGCCCAATAACTGCCAAAGCGCAAAATGCGACATATTATAATGCTGCGCAAATCTGTAATGTAGTTTACCAGGGCTACAATAATGGTTCTAGAGGACCTATCATTATTACAAAAGGAACCTATTGTTCTGGTAACACATCAAAAACGATTTATCTGGTCACATTGTCAGGTACAGAACTTGTGACAAACCAGTCCACGGGATATTATACGGATCTTCTTGCTGGTTTTAATTTGAATAATGCGTACCAGAGAAATACGATTAATGTTATTAATGCAACTGTTCCAAAGAATTCAAATCTGATTCTTGCCGGTCATAGTCTTGGAGGCATGATTGCTCAGCAGGTCGCAGCAGATAATTCGATTAAAAGCAATTACAACGTTATGAATACGGTTTGCTTTGGATCACCACTTCTTGCGGCTGGTAGCAGAGAAGGCACCGTTCGTCGACTTGGTGATACATCAGATCCAGTTCCATATCTTTCAGGTTCTATATTTAATAATACAGCCTGGGCTATTGCAGGATTACAGAAAGAGAACGGTGGATATAACGGCAATGTATTAAATGCGCATACGCAGAGTTATACACGTCAGGATGTTTGGGGGAAATATGATGCAGTTGGTACAAAAAATGGAAATGTATCTATTACGCTTGATTTATCTACGCAGAAATATTTCTACTCTCCACGAACAGTAAAATAAACAATACTATCCGTCTAATGGGTTTAAAATGACCACCGCCCCACAGCCCTAAGGGGCCAAAAGCGAACGGCCATCTCTTGCGTATACAAACCGAATGACGTATAATGTTAGATGTAACTAACATGAGAAGCGGAATGTATGTATAAAGGGAGGATATATGACGGAAAATTTTTTAGAAATAAAAGATCTTAGAAAAAGTTATGGCGTTGGTGAAGCCAGACAGGATGTCTTAAGAGGCATGAATTTTACTGTGAAAAAGGGTGAATTCTGTGTACTCTTAGGACCATCCGGTTCTGGTAAATCAACGCTTCTTAATATTATTGGAGGTATTGATACACCCGATTCAGGTTACGTTAGTATCAATCATGATATTCTTGATGATATGAACGAAAAACAGCTCACAATGTATAGACGAAAGCATCTTGGTTATGTTTTTCAGATGTACAATCTTATTCCAAATCTCAATGTAAAAGAAAATATCGAAGTAGGTGCTTATCTTTCGGATAACCCATTGGATGTTGAAGAAGTGCTCACTACACTAGGGCTTCAAGATCATAAATATAAGTATCCAAACCAGCTTTCTGGTGGTCAACAACAACGCGTTTCGATTGGTCGAGCAGTAGTAAAGAATCCAGATATCTTACTCTGTGATGAGCCAACCGGTGCATTAGATTACAAAACATCCAAGGAGATTTTGGCTCTTATTGAAGACTGTAATTCAAAGTATGGTAGCACTGTTATCATGGTTACGCACAATGAAGCAATTAAGCATATGGCCGATCATGTGATCAAACTGCGAGATGGAGTTGTACGTCATAATGATATAAATGAAAACAAAATAGCTGCTTCTGAGCTGGAATGGTAAGGAGGCACCAAGATGAGAAATCCATTGATAAAAAGAATTCCTCGTGAATTAAAGTCGGATTGGCATAAATACATCGTAATTATTCTCTTTATGATTCTTATGATTGGTGTGATTTCCGGCATGTACGTTGGTCATGATAGCATGCTCGAGGCAATTCATGCTGGACAGAAGAATTTAAATCTCGAAGATGGTAATTTTGAGCTAACTTCCGAGGCTTCCAATGAGTTGCTTGATGAAATAAGTAATCAAACAACGAAAGTTAAGATTTATGAGCATTTCTTTAGAAATGCATCAGAAGACGATGATGGTGATGGTGAAGAAGATGCAACGATTCGAATCTATAAATCGGATGCAACCATCGACAAAGCTACATTTTTAGAGGGACGCGCGCCAGAAAATGATACGGAGATTGCCATCGATAGAATGCATGCCGATAATGCCGGAATCTCGGTTGGAGATGAAATCTCGGTTGGAGATTCAAAGTTCGAGGTTGTTGGTCTATTATCATATGTAAATTATCTGACACTTCATGAATCCAATACAGATATCATGTTTGATGCTTTTGGCTTTGACGTTGCTATGGTAACGCCAGAAGCTTTTGAACATTTGACATCACGTCTACATTACAATTATGCATTTACATATGTTGATACTCCAAAAGATAACATAGAAGAGGCAGATTTCTCTAATGACTTTAGGGATGACTTGATTAAAACAAGTTATGCGAATGCAAATCCAATTCAGAACTATGTTCCGGAATATCTAAATCAGGCAAGTAATTTTGCTCCCTCGGATATCGATAGCGATACGACGAGTTCTAGTATTCTTTGTTATATTCTAATTGGTGTAATTGCTTTTATTTTTGCTATTACAATTAGTAATACAATCGAAAAGGAGAGTACTGTTATTGGGACACTTCGTGCATCTGGTTATAGTAAACGAGAATTAATTATTCACTATATGTCGATGCCGATTATTGTTACCTTAATTGGGGCAATACTAGGAAATATCATCGGATATACAGCCTTTCGAAGTATCGCATTAAACCTTTATTACAATAGTTACAGCTTACCATCATGCGAACTTGTATGGAGTGATACAGCACTGATAAAGACAACGATTATTCCGCTTCTTTTGATGTTTTTCATTAATTTGTTTATCATCATTAAGCGATTACAACTTAGTCCACTACGTTTCCTTAAAAATGATCTTACAAAAGTGAGACGAGAGACAGCTAGAAGATTGCCAAAGTGGTCATTTCTTGCAAGATTTAGATTGCGGATTTTATTCCATAATTTACCAAATTATCTAGTCTTAATTTTTGGCGTAATTTTTATAGAACTTATGCTTTGTTTTGCTTTTGGACTTCCGGACTCACTGAATTACTACAGTCAAAATGCTTCAGATATGATGTTTTCTAAGTATCAGTATGTTCTGATGAAAAATAAAGATGCTATGGGCAATGTGATTACAACATCCGAAGAAAGTGCTGAGAAATTCAGCTCGAAGACCCTTATGTATCCAAAAGATTCAAATGTTACTTTTAAAGGATACGGCAGTGGGGAAGATGAAGAAGTAACGGTATATGGAATTGTAGATAATAGCGACTATATCAGTTTTCCGAAGACATTAAAGGAAGACGAAGTTTTCATTTCCAGCGCATTTGCTGACAAATTTGATTTAGATGAAGGCGATGCAATCAAACTACATGAAGAATATGAAGATAAAAAGTATTCGTTCCATGTTGCTGATGTTATCGATTATGATGGTGGAATCGCAGTATTTGTTGGAAATGATAACTTTAACGATATTTTTGACAAAGATACGGATTCCTTTAACGGATATTTTTCACAGCATGAAATCACCGATATCGATGAACAAAACATCGCAACTACAATTACTGCAGATGATATAAAGAAAGTTACTACACAGTTACAGCACTCCATGGGCGATACTTTTGTTGTATTTAAATTTGTATTAATTGCGCTATCCGCATCCCTTATATATCTTCTTGCTAAAATTATTATTGAAAGAAACGAAAAAGCGATTTCTATGGTGAAGATTCTTGGGTTTAAAAATCGAGAAATTGCATCACTTTATATTGTACTAACTGCAATTGTAATTATTCTCTTTACCATCATTGGATTTGTTGCCAGTTATCAGCTCATGAAATGGATTTTTAAGTTGTTTATCCTTCAAATGGATGGATATTTTGCATATTATATGCGTGTTCAATCAATGATTTTATCGATGCTGTATCTATTAGCTGGTTATGGGATAGTTTCCGTTATTGACTTTATGCGAATTAAAAGAATCCCTTTAGATGTGGCATTAAAAAATGTGGATTAAGTAGTGGGCTGATTTCAATTTTCGGAAAAATATTAACTAAATAATACTCTTGCAAATTCACGTAAAATAGAGTATAGTGAATGGGTTGCACTGCCACGGCAGTCAACGTATACGTGAACAGATAGGGGGCTGATCAGGTATTACAAATAAACCTGATTGGCCCTTTTTTAGAAAGTGAGATATAAGTATTTGAAGTTTAAAGAATTTGGAATTAAAAAGGATATATTAAATGCAATTCGCAAAGCAGGGTATGAGGAGGCTACACCAATTCAGGAAAAATCAATTCCTGTTATTATGGAAGGCCATGACGTAATTGGTCTTGCTCAGACAGGAACCGGTAAAACTGCAGCATTTGCTTTACCAATCCTTAATTCTATCGAGTATAGAAAGAAACCTCGTGTACGCGCATTAATTCTTGCACCAACAAGAGAACTTGCAATTCAGACCTTTGAGAATTTCAAGAAATACGGCCGATACATGGATCTTCGCACAGTTTGCCTCTATGGTGGTGCAAAGAAGGGAAATCAGATTGGGCATTTAAGACGTGGTGCTGACATCATAATCGCTACTCCGGGTCGACTCCTTGATCTGGAAAACGAGGGATTTGTAAAGCTTGATCAGGTTGAATACTTTGTTTTAGACGAAGCTGATCGTATGCTTGATATGGGATTCATCCCTGATATTCGAAAAATTAATAGCATGCTTCCTGCAAATCGCCAGATGATTATGTTCTCTGCAACTATGGAACGTGCTGTAGAAAATTTAGCCATGGAAATGCTTACGAACCCGGTTCGTATCCAGGTCGCTCCTCAGAATAATGCAGCCGATACCGTCGAGCAGAAGCTTATCTTTACAGAAGGTGCAAACAAAGATATCATCCTTACAACTTTCTTAAAACAGGAAATCAATAGTAAGGAAAATCAGGAATTACCTCGTAAAGATAGAAAAAATGCCATTGTATTTACTCGTACAAAACGTGGCGCAGACCGATTAAATAAAGCACTCAAAAAGCACGGACTTATGTCTGTTGCAATTCACGGTGACAAGACACAGGGACAGCGTAAAGATGCCCTGGATCGTTTCCGTTCCGGTCAGGTTTCTATCCTTGTTGCAACTGATGTTGCAGCCCGTGGACTGGATATTCCAAAGCTAAATTATGTATTCAACTACGATTTGCCGGAAGAGTCCGATAACTACGTACACAGAATCGGTCGTACCGGTAGAGCAGGAGAGTCCGGAGTAGCTTATACACTTTGCTGCGAAGATGAACTTTCTCTTCTCTATGAAATTGAAAAACTTATTGGCAAGGAAATCCCTGAAACAGAGACAAAGTGGTCAATTCACTTAGAACGTAAGAAGAAGCCAAGTTTTGATCCTCGTAGAAATCGTCGCGGTCGTGGCGGATATAAGGGTGGCAATAAAAACTTTAATAGAAATAACAGAAATAATTCCAAAGATTCAAAACGTGAAAACTTCAAGGGGAACCGTCATACACATGACTCCAGAAAGCCTCATAAAGAACGTTCTTCCGAGAATCGCCCTGAGAGCACCTACAAGAAATCACGTAATGAGAACAGAACAGGCAAAAAACCTGCAATTAAGTTTAGTCGTAAATTAAACGAAAATAAGCGCTCAGCAAGATAATAAAATCATAAAAACCCCTATCCAGGTTTCTATTCAAAATAATAGAAGTCCTGTGATAGGGGTTTTTAAGTTTATTCAATGATAAACTGACTAAGCGCTTCATTGATAGAAACCGCTGAATCAGATACAGAATTTGCTGCATCTTCAACGTTTTTACTTGTTCCGGCAATATCTTCCGCACTCTTTGCAAGTGTCTCAACTGTCGCCATAACTTCTTCTGTACTGGCAGACTGTTCTTCTGAAATCGCTGCCACATTGGAAGCAATATCATTAACATCCTGCATCATATGAATCATAGTCTCAATTGTCTTTGCAGCAGAATTCAAATCGCCAAAAATCTTATGAAAGCTTTCTCCTGCCTTTAGAACAGCGTCTCTGCTTCCCTGAATTGCTACCATATTATCCTGAGATTTTGTAGAAAGCTTACCGATTTCTCCGGTAATCTCATCGATAATAGATGCTATTTCCTGAGCGGCGCTCTGGCTATTATTTGCCAGATTTCCAATCTCATCCGCTACTACAGCGAAACCTCTTCCTGCTTCACCTGCTCTGGCAGCTTCAATAGAAGCATTGAGAGATAGGAGATTAGTCTGTGCAGCAATTGAGTCAATCATTGTGACAATTTCATTAATCTTGTCTGCAGAATCTCTTACAATGTTAACAACATCATTCATTTCACCCATGGAAACAGTGATGTTAGCCATTGTATCCTTTACTTCCGTCATATCTTTCTGGCCCACATCAGCCTGCTTTACCAACTCAAGCATAACTTCGTTGGTTGCATTGCCCTTGGTGGTCAATTCATCCACGGACTGGGCCAAATCAGTAGCATTTTCCGCAAGTTCAGTAACTGCAGTAGCCACCCCTTCCATAGCCTGTTCAATCTGATTCATGGAAATAGACTGAGAGTTTGCCTCCTCCGTCATAAAATTCGAAGCATTCTTGGAAGAGTCAGAATCAACATTCAGCTGCATAGCACGATTTTGAATATCGTGAATTGTCGCCTTCATCTTCTCTACATAGTTCTTCATTTCCGTACTGATTAAACCGATTTCGTCACCCTTACTTTCAGGCATTTCTGTCGTAAAATCACCTTCCGATACGCGAGTAATACTTGTAGACAGGATATTAACCGGTTTGGAAATAATATTTTTTATTGCAATCAAAACAATTGCAACAATAACAAATAAAACAATAAACATTACGATAATCGCAATATTTCTAAAGTGAACAGAGTCAGCTAAAACCTCTTTTTCCTTTACCGCAGATACAAGAGACCATGATGTACCTGAAACATTGGAAATAGCGACATAATACGTATTATTACCATCATCAATCGTATAGATTCCTGTATCATTTGCTTCCAGATGCTTTGCAATCTTTGTCAGGAAATCATCATCCGTATGCTCCGAGATAGAAGATCCATCATATGAGTCCTCCGTATATGTCAGGATAAAATCCCCATCGAAAAGCATGGATTCTCCATAGCCTAACGGCGTATACTCCGATACTTCTGATACAATCTGGCTAAGTTCAATATCTACGCCCATAACACCGGTTCTACCATCAGCAAGAGTAACCTTTCTCGATGCAGTAACTACCATTGCACCGGACATACTTTCGTCTACATAAGGTTTTCCAAAAACAAAAGTATCACTGTTTATTCCCTGCTTGTACCAGTCCTTTTCAGCAATTACATAATTCGCATCCGGAGTCCAGCCCGATGCGTCTAGCCATGTACCATCTGTGAAACCGCCATAGATACCATTTCCAACCATATCGGAAACAGTAGTAGAAGATGAAAGATACGCATTCATCTCGTCCACGCTTCCCATAGGAACCGTCTCCAGCGTTTCGATGTATTGATTATAAGTTGCTAAAATAGTGGAAATTTTTGCTGAAATCTCAGCAGAATTTTTACCTGCTTCACTTTCAAGTCCATATTCGGAACTTTGCTTCATAGATTTTGAAGCCTGTGAATTCAGAAATGTAATGATAACAATCAGACCGATTGCTACCACCGGCAAGATTACCATAAGTAATGTCTTGCCAATACTTTTTTTCAATCGTTGCTCGCCCGTTTTTTTGACAAGCGAATTCATTGACTTAATCATATTGTCTTGCCCTCTCTTTCAGTATACGGGCAGTTATACCTAAGCCATATATCCCAATATATGTGTCAATATAAACTCCCCGTATTTCATAAGTCATACAAAACAATATTTTATGTTTTAGTCAAAACAATGTAAAGCCCCTATTCACACGTTTTCTAGACATTTAATATTCTTTGAGCTTATTTTTTTGACAATTTCTTTCTGATTGCCCCTAGCACATCTACGCGTTCTGCTTCTTTGGATGGAATCTGCTTTAGAAATGCAACGTTTCTGATAATCATAAGCACTTCCAGAATAACCGCAACAATTCCGGCTTCCAGCCCATCAAATACAAAGGCAGGAACAATAAAGATAGCAGGAATCACTACAGCACCCAAGCCAAGATACTGGGATGCAAAGACGATTAACATACCAATAATGTTGGAAAGCAGTCCCCATAAGGGCTGAATCAAAATCATAGAAGAGTTTGTGACTGCAACACCTTTGCCACCATTTTTCACCTGCCAAAAAGGATAGTTATGCCCGATACAGCAGCCCAGTGCAACATAGTAGAGTAGTACCGGATTCCAAAGTTCTTTTGCATGAAGGGCTGTGCCGTAAGTAGAAAGCGCATACCCATTCATCGTCATTTCAACAAATACCGGCAGACAAAAACGTGTAATCAGCATTGCGATAACCACTTTTAACACATCCCCAATTAAAACCGTAATTCCGGGTTTAAACCCAAGATGCGCCATAACATTCGCCATACCGGGATTCCCGGTTGTGCCTAATTCCTTGCATGGTTTCCCCGTAAGTTTACGAGTAACAACCTCAGCAGTCAGAAAACTGCCCATCAAATAACTAATAACCAGCGTCAGAAGACGCATTTCCAAATCAATCGTATTCATACATTTATTCCTTTTTTAAGATTTATACCATCTACCACTATAACATATTTTCAATCCTGCCGTTTCGCGGTACAATAAATGAGATATTAACCACGGAGGTTTACCATATGAAATACGTATCTTGGAATGTAAACGGCTTAAGAGCTTGTGTTACAAAAGGATTTATAGAATCAATGCTTTCATTGGATGCCGATGCCATCTGCATTCAGGAATCCAAACTACAGGAGGGACAGATTGATCTGGATTTACCCGGATATCACCAGTACTGGAACTATGCTGAGAAAAAGGGCTATTCCGGAACTGCAATCTTTACAAAACAAGAACCTCTCTCTGTAGCCTATGGCATTGGAATAGAAGAGCACGACCATGAAGGACGTGTTATCACACTGGAATTTGAGGATCATTTTCTTATTACTTGCTATACTCCAAACTCACAGAATGAATTAAAGAGACTTTCCTATCGAATGACATGGGAAGATGCATTTCGAAATTATCTTATGGAATTAGACAAGAAAAAGCCTGTTGTTCTCTGTGGCGATTTAAATGTTGCTCACAAGGAAATCGATTTGAAAAATCCAAAGACAAATCGAAAGAATGCAGGATTTACAGATGAAGAACGAGATAAGATGACTACTCTTTTAGAGAGTGGATTTACGGATACATTTCGTCATTTCTACCCGGATGCAGAGGGGATCTATTCCTGGTGGTCTTACCGCTTCAAAGCAAGAGAAAAGAATGCAGGCTGGCGTATCGACTATTTCCTGACATCTAGTCGCATGGATGATCGTCTTGTAGCTGCAAGTATTGAAACTGAAATCTACGGCTCCGATCATTGTCCGATTACCCTTACCCTCAACTAGGCTGCCGGAAATGCCTCGGGTAAATAGCGTTACTACAGAATAGAATTACAAAAGGAATTACCAATGAAATTTGTTATACAGGTTGCTAAAAATGCAAATGTCACCATAGACAATGAAGTACGTGGGCAAATCGACTATGGTTTTGTCGTGCTAATCGGAGTAGGGCAGGATGATAACGAGGAAATTGCTGACAAGATGGTAAAAAAACTTCTTGGTATGCGAATATTTCCGGATGAAAGCGGAAAAACGAATCTATCCATTGATCAGGTCAATGGACAATTGCTCCTTATATCACAATTTACACTTTACGCAAATTGCAGGAAAGGGAACCGCCCAAGTTTCACCGATGCAGCTGCACCGGATGAAGCTAACCGCCTTTATGAGTATATCGTTTCAAAATGTCGTGAAAAGATTAAACATGTTGACACCGGTGAATTTGGCGCTGATATGCACGTCACTTTAACAAACGAAGGTCCTTTTACCATCGTTTTAGACTCCCGTGACCTTGCTTAATCAAAGCCAAAATCCACCATATAGCTCCGGTTTATTATTAATAATCCGGAGTTTTTAGGAAAAAGAAAAGAGGAAAAGAAAAAAGATGGCTAACAGAGTGTTTGATTTTGATTCGGAACCTACCCCACAGGAAGTGGAAGGAACCAATATTACCTATAAACTCACCTATGATGGCGAAGAAACTGCCAGTGTTTTTCACCCGCTATTTGTACTGGATATGTCAAAGATAGATAGTATCGACATATCTTCTGATTCGAATCTGCGTGGACATTTCTATGACTTTAAGGAGCGAACTGCCTTTGTCGTAGATCAAAATGATACTCCGGAGATTTTGCTTGATTTATATTCTGTGGATTCCCGTTTTATCGACCTGATTACATGGCTAAGTTCCAACCGGATTTACGTCCGGTTAACTGTGTCTCCCGTTGTCATTGACGGTTCTGGCTATATTGCAGTTACAGAAATCAATGAAGTGGCATATGGAAGTGGCGCCAAACTATCCGCAGCAGATGGATTCCTGCAGTTTATGATTGAGCGTTTGCTTCAGAGTCAGCCCGGCACTCAGGAGGTATCCGCTGAGCTGAATGATGTCGATGAGATGAAACTGACATCCATTCAGAGTATCAGCGACTTCCTGGCCTGCGCAGGATCTTCTCTACCGGCCAATATCCGTGCATGGGCAGTTCGAAATCTCGCCGTTGCAAGAAGCTCTGAGATTTCACAAGAGGATAAACGTCACGCACAACGTGCTTTATCAATTATGTTGAATATCAAGTGGAAGGGTGATTATTTCAAACCTATTGACCCTGTTGAAGCCAGAAGAATTCTGGATGCAGAACTTTATGGTATGGACAGTCTGAAACAGCGTATCATCGAAACCATTATTCAGATTAATCGTACACATAAACTTCCGGCATACGGCATCTTACTCGCCGGTCCTGCCGGAACCGGTAAATCCCAGGTTGCATACGCCATTGCGCGTATTTTAAATCTCCCTTGGGCTTCTCTTGATATGAGTTCCATAAATGATCCGGAACAGCTTACTGGAAGCCCTCGTATTTACGCGAACGCGAGACCGGGAATCATTATGGATGCTTTTTCCCAGGCTGGAGAATCTAACATCGTCTTTATCATTAACGAGTTAGACAAGGCCAATTCCGGAAATGACGGCGGCGATCCAAGCGACGTCCTCCTGACACTTCTTGATAATCTCGGATACACCGACAATTACATGGAATGTCGCATCCCAACCAGTGGAGTCTATCCTATTGCAACCGCCAATGATAAAAGCAACATCAGCCAGCCGCTTATGACACGATTCGCTGTTATCGACATACCGGATTACACCGCAGATGAGAAGAAGACAATTCTACTGAAATTCTCACTTCCAAAGATATTGAAGCGCCTTGATATGAAGGAAGCGGAGTGCATCATAACAGATGAAGCGGCATCAGCAATTGTTGAACACTTTAAAAATCAACCGGGTATCCGTGATTTGGAGCAGGCAGCAGAACGTCTGGCCGCCAATGCGCTTTATCAAATTGAAACAAACGGTGCCAAGTCAGTAACATTTGATGCAAAAACTGCACTGGCACTACTATAAAAAAACAAGATTTAACATATAAGAAAGAGGGGTAATGCCATGACAAATTTTAAGAAAAAATCCTATGAGAACCAGGCAAATACCATTATTAAAAAGCTTGAACTTCGCCATATGGCCGGCTACTATGTCGACAATATGGAGGAAGCCTGCAATAAGGTTCTTGAAATTCTTGGAAATGACAAAAAATCCGTTGCATACGGCGGCTCTATGACCATTGACGACTCTGATTTAAAGGATCGAATCAGCGCTGCCGGTCATGAACTCATCATTCGTGAAGCTGCAAAAAACATAGAAGAAGAAAAGGAAATCAAATCCAGAACCATCAATGCAGATGCATTTCTCATGTCCACCAATGCCATTACTCTGGATGGTGAACTGATCAATATCGATGGTCGCGGCAATCGCGTTTCCTACATGATTTACGGACCGGATATGGTCATTATGGTTGTAGGTATGAACAAGGTCGTACCAAACGTTGAAGATGGAATTCGAAGAGTCAGAAATATTGCCTCTCCGGCAAACACAGCCCGTCTCAATGTGGACACCCCTTGTGCGACAACAGGACGATGTGCAAACTGTCTTCAGAATACAATCTGTGACCAGATTGTCGTAACACGTGCTTCCCGGGTGCCTAACCGCATTCAGGTAATTTTAGTGGGAGAGGAATTAGGATACTAAATAATGAAAAAGACCGTAAAAAACCTACTTAAAACTCCCCAGTCACTGTTACTTGTATGCCTCCTCGCAATTTCGCTATACGGATGCAGTCCAACTGCAGGCAATACACCGAATAATACTTCAAATACTGAAAATACACAGACAGATACTGGTTCCGTACAAACCGACAAATCGTCGACTGAGTCTGATAGTACTTCCACAGATTCAGCGATTTCTTCGATTTCACTGGATGATATACCTGAGTATTCTAGCGATGCAAGTATCGCCATCAATGGAAATATTCCCTTCTTTTCAGATGAAGAAAAGACAAGAACCGATGCTTTTGAGACTTATTCTTCCCTGGACAGTCTGGGCCGTTGTGGCGTTGCCTATGCCAACATCTGTCCGGAACTTATGCCCACGGAAGAACGTGGTGAAATTGGCTCCGTAAAACCAAGTGGATGGGTACAGAATAAATATCCGGATATCATTAAGGAATCTCCTTCCTACCTATACAATCGATGTCATCTAATTGCATTTTGTCTGGCAGGTGAAAATGCCAATGAGAAAAACCTCATTACAGGTACTCGATATCTGAATATCGAAGGTATGCTTCCCTATGAGGAAAAAGTTGCAAATTATGTGGATTCTACCGGAAATCATGTGCTTTACCGTGTAACTCCCATATTTGAAGATAATAATCTTCTCGCCAGCGGAGTATTGATGGAAGCTTATTCCGTTGAAGACCAGGGCAGCGGTATCTGTTTCTGTATCTATGCATATAATGTGCAACCGCAAATCACAATCGACTATGCGACAGGAGAGAACCATGCATCCACAGAAGATGAATCTACAGGAAATATTTCTTCTAATAGTTCCGAGAACTCATCTAACGTGGCAAACACAAGTAGTTCTGACAACTCGGATGCAACAGAATACTCCTACGTTATAAACAAAAACACCAAGGTATTCCATTCCCCGAATTGTAGTTCTATAAATCAGATGAAAGACACGAACAAAATTTATTCCAGCGAAAGTCGTGATGCATTAATCAGTGAAGGATACTCGCCTTGCGGTAACTGTAATCCTTAATTTTGCTTCTGATTTATTCATCATAAGGACGAAAAGTTTTCTATATTCAATCCCTAACTTTTCTGCTATTATAGTAAGGCTGTAATTTGATAAAAAAGGAGTTAACATGAAAAAATTTAAGATTGCACCTAGTTATAATTCTGTAGGTGAATGTATAAAAGACTTGATTTATATGGCTGTTGCAACATTTATTATCGCAGTTGCTGTTTACTTCTTTATGAAGCCTTCCAACACGGCTATATCTAGCGTTTCCGCCTTGGCAATTGTGCTTGCAAATATTATTCCACTGACCGTAGCACAGCTGACGATGATTATGAATATTATTCTCTTAATCATCGGTTTTATCTTATTTGGATCTGAATTCGGCTTTAAGACGATTTATACATCTATCTTACTGCCGGTTTTCTTACGAATCTTTGAAATTGTTCGTCCGGAAAATGTTTCATTTACAGATGATCCATTTCTCGATGTGATTCTATATGTCACAATTGTAAGTTTCGGCGCAGCTTTATTATTCAATGATAACGCCAGTTCCGGCGGACTGGATATCGTTGCAAAAATCCTGAATAAGTATTTACACATTGAACTGGGAAAGGCAATGTCCATCGCCGGTATTTTAATTGCTTGTTCTACCATCTTTTTCTATGATACAAAGTCCGTGATTTTATCACTTCTTGGTACCTACATCAACGGATTAGTCCTGGATCATTTCATCTTCGGACAGAATGTAAAGCGAAGAGTATGTATCATTACAGACAAGCAAAAACTCGTAAGAAACTTCATCCTCTATGATTTGCAGAGTGGTGCAACACTTTACGAAGCAACCGGTGCATACGATATGAAAACGAGACAGGAAATCATCTGTATCGTAACTAAACAGGAATACCAGAAGCTTATGACATTTCTTGAACAAAATGATCCAAATGCCTTTGTAACTGTTTATACAGTATCGGAAATCCGCTATATGCCAAAGACATTTGGAATTGAGCATCATTTAAAGAAGGAAAAAGAGCAGGCAGAGATGCAGCGATAAATATTTAGCCAATCAAACTACTGAGAAATACCAGTGCGATTCCTATTATGATTCCCGCAGTATTCATCACTTTATCTTTTGTATTCTTAACATGTGGCAACAGTTCTTCAAAAATAATGTAGAAAATCATGCCTGTTGCAATACAAAGCAGGAAACCTACAATCTGTGGTGTCATATAGGAACTAACTGCGAACATCGCCAAGCCTCCCAGTAATGTTGAAATCGTTACAATTCCCATAACTACAAGCTTCTCATAGCGACCCTTATGACCCTCTCGAAGTGCAGAGAATATCAGCATACCCATAGGGATATTATGTAAGCTGATACCGATTGCCAAAAGTAATCCATCTCTTGGATTCAGCATGGCGATAGAGTATACGCTCATGCCTTCCACAAAATTGTGAATAAGAATGGCAGCAGCAGCAATTAAACCGATATGCTCTGCATTTTCATGGTCATGTGTCTCCGGTGTATCCTGATGATGCGCATGTTCCGGGGAAATCTTATCTAAAACTCCCAACAAAACAATTCCGCAGAGACAAAATCCAAGTGTAATCCAATATCCAAATGTCGGAATTACCTCTTCCTGAATATCTGCATAAATATCAAATACCAAAAGTGATGCAAGAGCGCCAAGTGCCATTGCCATCGAAAAATGTTCCACTCGCTCAGTATCATGCATTGCCCGAACAATAACCGCACCAAGCATCACTGAAAATCCAGCTAAAAATGTAATAAGTAAAGCTATCATTATCTATACCTCTTTCAAATACAATTAAACATCTGTTTAATTTGCAAATCATTTGCATTTTATGCATATACAAATATGCAATATATTCGCATTTTTGTCAAACCTTTTTTCTTGTACTTATGAAATAACGCGAATATAATATGTATTACTAATATACAAACAAAGCAAAAAAGAAGAGTAGAACTAATATAATTTCCAACAAAGGACGTAGAATTTTGAATACATTTAGCGAATATAATTCCTGCAGCCTCTGTCCCAGAGGGTGCTCCATCAATAGAAATGAAAATAAAACCGGCTATTGCAAACAAAATAGCGAAATCAAAGCGGCAAGGGCAGCTCTGCATTTCTGGGAAGAGCCCTGCATCTCCGGCACATCCGGTTCCGGTACTGTATTTTTCTCTGGCTGTACCCTGGGATGTGTATTTTGCCAGAATGAAGAAATTGCAAAAGGCAATATCGGAAAAACCATTTCCGTAGAGCGATTAACCGAAATCTTTCTGGAATTACAAGAAAAAGGAGCCAACAATATCAATCTTGTAACAGCCGGTCATTTCCAGCCATCTGTTGCTGATGCACTGGAAGATGCCAAGGCAAAGGGTCTTGTACTGCCGATTGTTTATAATACAAGTTCCTATGAATCCCTTGATACTATTAAAAGTTTGGATGGTCTTGTTGACATCTATCTTCCGGATTTAAAATACATAAGTTCTGAATTATCCCGGAGATACAGTCGCGCCGAAAATTATTTCGAAGTGGCTTGTCAAAACATCAGAGAAATGGTACGTCAAACCGGCGAACCACTGTTTCGAATCAAGCCAAAACATATGATGCAGGAAAGCTATGAGATGTGGGAATCCGAAGCAGCACTTCCGATTTCCGCCTCCGAATACAATGAAATCTGCGATATGGATGAAGAAACAGAGATACTAATGCAGAGAGGCACTATTGTAAGACACCTTCTCCTCCCTGGATGTGTAGAGGATTCCAAAAGAGTAATCGGATATCTTCTGGATACCTATGGGGATAAAATTTACATCAGTATAATGAATCAGTTTACGCCTCTAAAGAATGTATCCGCATACCCTGAACTTAATCGAAAGGTTACAGAAACTGAATATGACGAAGTTATCAACTATGCCATAAATCAGGGAATCGAAAATGCATTTATACAGGAGGGGGACGTGGCAGAAGAAAGTTTTATCCCTGACTTCTCCTATGAAGGATTATAGGGGTTTATTTGTTTTTATCGCTTTTTTTCGCTATAATTAAAAGATAGTAGCATTATTGTTTCCATATACATTGGGAGAATGAGTATATGAAAAATACGATGGAATCAATGATAGACTACAGCCGCTTCGATGAAGACCAGATGGAGGAAATTCGTATCGGTCTCGAAGAGGGGTTGGATGTCTCAATCTACGCAGACCCGGAATTTATGCCTCTTAAAATGGAGGCTATTCGCATTGGATTAGAAAAGGGTCTTGATGTTTCAAAATACGCTCGTCATGAATACGACTGGTTTCAGATGGAAGAAATCCGTCTGGGGCTTGAATTTGGTTTGCCCATTTCTAGATACGCAAATCCCGATATACCATATAAAATCATGCATGAGATTCGTCTGGGACTGGCCGAAGGTATCGACCTTGGACGACAGAAGAATCTTGACTGGAAAACCCTTGAACAGATACGTCTTGCCTATTCTTTGGGCATTGATTTAAATTCCTATATTGAAAAAGGTTATGACTCTTACCAGCTGGAGGAGATCCGACTTGCAAGAGAAGTTGGCATCATTATGGACCCTTATCTTCGTCCGGAATTTCGTGCTGCATCTATTCACGAAATTCGCCTGGGAATGGAGGATTTTGTAGATGTCACCCTTTATGCCAAACCGGAATATAACTGGCAACAGATGCGAGAGATTCGCTTGGGGCTTCTGGAGCAGCTTGACGTTTCCAAGTTTTCCAATCACCTGTACAACTGGCGGCAAATGCGCGAAATCAGACTTGGTCTGGCGGATGGTCTCAATGTAAGTGCCTACAACAATCTCATGTATACAGAGCACGATATGCATGACATGAGAGTAGCTCTTTTGGAAACTATGGATATCGCCGGCAGCAATATACAGAAATCTATTTCCTCAACAAATTTTAAAATCGAAATTTCTGAAGATGGTATGCAGGCAACCTTTACCCTCCTTGGTCAGCTCTATGGACGTACCAAAACCAAAATTCGGAATTTACTCAAGGAAAATGGTATCGTTGCAGGCATTTCCAATGCTATGCTTGATACCATCGTTTCAGAACATAAGATTGGAGCTCCCTATATTATTGCTAACGGAAGGCCGGCCAAAACAGGACGAGATGGTTTCTATCACTTTGCTTTTGATCCAAAATCCATCGGAGCAAAATCGGGAAATGATGGCGCCCTGGATTTATTTCATGAAAAGCTCTTTCATATTGTAAAAAAGGGAGAAAAACTGGCTGTCTACTGCCCGGCAGAAGATGGTAGCAGTGGTTACAATATATTTGGAGAAACTCTGCCTGCCAAACGTGGAAAAGAGATGAAAAAACTGCATGGCAAAGGTGTCATTCTCCTGCCTGACGGCAAGACCTATCAATCCCTCATGGATGGATGTGTTCAATACTATGAAGAAAACTCTGAATTAAACGTTATCAAGATGGTGGTTTATCCCACCGTCACACTAGCCACAGGAAATGTTAATTTCCAGGGAAATGTCTACGTCACCGGAGACGTAGGTGACGGCGTAACAATCAATGCAACGGAAGATATTATCGTTGATGGTAACGTGGAAGCAGCCGTATTGAATGCCGGTAGGAACATCTATCTAAAGAAGGGAATTCACGGAAAGCACCGTGGAGAACTAAATGCACGTGGAAATATTGCCTCCGGTTACTGTGAAGCAGTGAAGATTCATAGCAAGGGAAATTTCCAAACAAATTACTGCATGGAAGTCAACGCGGAAATTGAGGGAACCACTGAAATCATGGGCACCAAAGGATCCATTATCGGTGGATATTTAGAGAGTCAATGCGGTATCAACTGTACAACTCTTGGCAATGCCGCCGGAACTCTAACCCGAATACGAATCGGCCCGACAAATAAAATGAATGAAAAAACCAGACGCCTCCTTATGGCGGATGACCGCGTTCGAAAGGAACTTTTACTTTTGCAGCGAGGCATGGAGAAGTTCCATATCCGGTATTCTCCGGAGGTTTATCACAATTTGGAGTTATACCAGAAACTGGAAAACGCAATCTATACCAAAAATCTCGAGATGCAGAAGCTCAATGAGGCTGAGATGAAACTTGACCAGGAGATGTATGCCGTCCGTAATGCAAAGGTAATCATTCATGGTGCCATCCATGAAGGCGTCAGCATACAAATCGAAGATATGCTGATGAATGCATCCTACGCAAATGATATCAACATCTGTAAAATCAACGGTAGAATTACTGTTTCCAGAAATGAAAGCTAATTGGGGTAAATAATTATGAAAGATGAAGCCAAGGACAACAAAATATATCAGATTATGCAGTTTCTCGGAACTATTATTGAGATGCGAAATCTGGACAGAACTAATCATATCCGCAACGTGGGAGAAATTGTCAGAGTCATAGGTTACGAATTTGTAAAACTATATCCAAAATACAATCTGACAGAGGAAGATATCGATGTCTATGTCATTGCTTCCTACCTACATGATATTGGCAAGATTATGATTCCGGACGAAATCCTAAAGAAACCGGTAGCCTTAAACTCCATGGAATACGATATGCTAAAGAGTCACACAAACCGAGGATGTAGTCTGCTTGCACAGCTCAAGGGCTTTTGGGATGACAGATACCAGACCGCCGCTCTGGACATTTGCAAGCACCATCATGAGCGCTTTGACGGCAGTGGATATCCGGATAAACTGGTGGGAGACAATATTCCGATTTCCGCTCAGCTTGTTTCCATTGCGGATGTCTATGACAATCTCCTCCATGAAAATGTCTACGAACCTGCTCACACCAAAGAAGAAGCATTTCACATGATTGTTTCCGGACAATGTGGTATGTTCTCCCCCAAAATTCTCGAATGTTTTCGAAATGTTCGCGTGGAAATCGAAGAAATCGAGAGTTCTGCCAGAATTTAGTATGGAATAGGCGATGTGGGTGTGCTATCATTTTAGAATACTAGGAAGAAGGATATAAAAACTATGGCAGTAAAAAGAGTAGGGGTACAATTTTATGGCCGCGTGCAAGGCGTGGGGTTTCGTTGGAGATGTAAAATGACTGCAACGGAAACCGGGCTCACCGGTTTTGCATTCAACGAGAGCGATGGCTCTGTAAAGGCGGAATTTCAAGGAGAAGAATCCCGTATTAATCAACTGATTTATGAATTGGATCATGATCATTTCATACGGATTGAAAATATGGATATCCGCATTATGCCATTAAAGGACAATGAATCTGGCTTTCAAGTATGGTAGGAACACAAATGAATAAAAAAATTATGATTTTAAATACCGGTGGCACTCTTTCCTCCGTAATGAAGGACAATGGACTGGCTCCGGGACTGACTGCAGAGAACTTACAGAAACAGTTACATATGGTTTCTCAGGGTACAGATCTGTCAATGATGGATCTGTTCTCTTTGGATAGCGCCAATATATTTCCGGAAGATTGGGCGCTACTTGCTGAAAAGATAGCATCACTCAAAGATGAATATGATGGAATAGTTGTAATTCACGGTACTGATACTATGGCATATACATCTTCCATGCTTTCTTTTATGCTTCAAAATATCGATATCCCGGTTGTTATCACCGGTTCTCAGCTTTCCATGGCCAATCCAATTGCCGATGCCATGGAGAACTGTCGTTGCGCTATTCATATGGCCGCATCCGGAATTCCAGGCGTTTACACAGCATTTAATCGAAAAGTTATGCTTGGTTGTCGAACCTCCAAGGTTCGATCTATGTCATTTGATGCATTTGACAGTATCAACTGCCCGAATGTAGCTCAGATTAGCTCCCTTGGCATGGAGATTAATAAGCAGGTTGTGCCGGTAAAAAGTGATATTTTCCATTTGGAGAATAACTTTTCCAATAACGTTTTTATGCTGAAGATGTTTCCAGGTATTCATCGTTCTATGCTTCGCTCCATTCGTGAAATGGGATATGAGGGTCTTTATATCGAAGCCTACGGTCTTGGTGGTTTGCCATTTGTAAATCATGATATTTCCGGCGTATTGCAGGAACTGGTAGAAGATGGCATGACTGTAGTCGTAGGAACGCAGGTCCGTTATGAGGGCAGCAATCTCTCCGTATACGAAACAGGGCAGAGAGCTTTGGAATCAGGTGTATTACAGGCATATGATATGACATCAGAAGCTGCCATCACCAAACTTATGTGGGTTCTTGGCAAAACAAAGGATCCAAAGCAAATCCGCGATTACTTCAATGTCAGCCTATGCGGCGAGGTCAATATACTATAATTTGTATGATGTTTTATATTATATCTGCTTAAAAGGAGTTTACCATGTTATCACAAACAAGAGTAGATCGAGTTATTAAGGAAATGAAGGAGCGTGGATTAAACCAGATGTTAATCTCTGACCCTGTTGCCATTTTCTGGCTTACAGGTAAGTGGATTCATCCCGGTGAACGCTTTTTCGGATTATATATCAGCACAGGAAAAACACCAATTATGTTTATCAATGCGCTGTTTCAATTTGAGGAGGAAATAGGTGTATCCAAGGTATATTTCACAGATACCGATGATATTATCCCTATCCTGAAAAACCACATAAATTCCGAGGAAAAACTTGGAGTCGATAAGATTCTCCCGGCACGTTTCCTGCTTCCAATGATGGAACAGGGCGTAGCCAAAGGATTCATCAACGGGTCCATAGCCATTGATGAAACCAGAGCAGCCAAAGATGCCCTGGAGATTGAAATTATGCGCGAGTCATCACGTATCAATGACGCCTGCATGGAAGAATTCAAGAAACTCGTTCAACCAGGAATCACTGAGTTGGAGATTGCAGACCAGATGCTGGATATCTACAAGGCCCACGGCGCCTCCGGATATTCATTTGACCCAATTGTTGCCTTTGGCAAAAATGCTGCGGATCCACATCACATGCCGGATCAGACAGCTCTTACGGAAGGGGATTGTGTACTGTTTGATGTAGGTGGCGTCTACCGGAATTACTGTTCCGATATGACTCGTACCTTCTTCTACAAAGGTGCACCAACTGAAGAGCAGAAGAGAATCTACAATCTGGTTCGTAAGGCCAATGAAGATTGTCTGGAAATGGTTAAGCCCGGCGTTATTATCGGTTCCATCGATCAGATGGCACGTGACATTATTTCCGACGGCGGATACGGTGAATATTTCACACATCGTCTTGGTCATTTCATCGGAATCGAGGACCACGAATATGGTGATGTATCTTATACCAACCATAATCCGGAAAAACCGGGCATCGTCCACTCCATCGAGCCTGGCATCTACTATCCACAGGCCAATATCGGTGTTCGAATCGAAGATCTTGTCCTTGTAACTGAAGATGGACATGAAATACTAAATCACTATTCTAAAGAAATTGAAATCATTGAATAATATAATAGGCGAAATCACCTGTCATTAATATGGACAAGTGATTTCGCCTACTTTTTCGATAATCAGATGTAAACTGTTTACCAGTTCTGTATCTGCCGCCTTATAATACATCTCCTTGCCCTCTCGTCTTGAAACAATCAGACCTGCAGACTTTAACAGCTTCAAATGATGAGAAACTGCGGGGCTGGTCATACCGACAGCAGCAGCAATATTAATTACACATTCTTCCGCATGGCAAAGAAGCCAGAAGATTCTTAATCTACTTGGATCACCAAGCTGCTTCATGGCCGCGGAAACATTGATAATCACGCCCTCTTCCGGAATATGAGAGAGCAGTTCTTCTATATTCTCTTCCCCATGATCATGTGGGAGCGTAACATTTCTATTTTCTGACATATCTATACTCCAAAATTTTTTTCTAAACCCTATACTAATCTATTGACATCAATCCTGCAAGAGAGTAAGATGAAGATAACAATTAAACATTTGCTTAATCGTTAATTTGAAATAGTACTACAAATAACCATTTATATAAGAAAAGCGAGGTAAAAATTATGAAGAAAAGTTACAAGATTGATGTTGATTGTGCAAACTGTGCCGCTAAGATGGAAGAAGCTGCCAAGGCTACTGCAGGTGTTTTAGATGCCACAGTTAATTTCATGGCACTGAAGATGAAAGTGGAATTTGAAGAAGGTGCAGATCCACAGGAAGTTATGCCAAGAGTTTTAACAGCCTGCAAAAAGGTAGAGGACGATTGCGAAATCTTCTTCAACTAAGGAGGAGAGTTCTATGAATAAGAAGCAGAAGAAAAATTTAATTCGAATTATCATAGCTTCCGTCCTTCTAATTATTCTACATTTCCTTCCAATTACCGGATGGATTCGTTTTATCGGATATCTGATCCCGTACCTTGTAGTAGGATATGACGTAGTTTTAAAAGCAGGTAAAGGTATCCGAAATCGACAGCCTTTTGATGAATATTTTCTGATGGCGGTTGCTACAATCGGAGCCATGGCTCTGGCCATTTATGAGGATGGCGACTATACCGAAGCCATTGCCGTTATGCTGTTTTATCAGATAGGTGAGTGGTTCCAGAGTTACGCTGTCGGCAAGAGTCGACGCAATATTTCTGACCTTATGAATATCTGCCCTGATTATGCCAATATCGAAGTTGAAAACGGACAGCTTCAGCAGGTAGATCCGGATGATGTAGAAATCGGCTCCATCATCGTCGTACAGCCCGGGGAGAAGATTCCAATTGACGGCATTGTTATTGACGGAACTTCCTCGCTGGATACAGCTGCTCTTACAGGGGAGTCTGTACCTAGAGATGTAAAGGTGGATGATGAAGTAATCTCAGGTTGTATTAATCTGAATGGATTGCTAAAAATCAAAACCACCAGAGAATTCGGCGAATCCACAGCCTCCAAGATTATGGAACTCATTGAAGACGCCAGTTCCCGAAAATCACACTCTGAGAATTTCATTACAAAATTCGCCAGAGTATATACTCCAGCTGTAGTATACGCAGCAATGGCGCTTGCCATTCTGCCACCTGTTATCCTGTATTTCACAACCAACGAAATAACTTTTGGAACCTGGTTATATCGAGCCCTTACCTTCCTTGTTATCAGTTGTCCTTGTGCTCTTGTAGTCAGCATACCACTGAGCTTCTTCGCCGGCATCGGTTCAGCAAGTACCCAGGGTATCCTGGTAAAGGGATCCAACTACCTGGAGATTCTATCCAAAACCAAAACTGTAGTATTTGACAAAACCGGTACACTTACCCAGGGTGTCTTCGAAGTAACAGCCATTCACCCATCCGAACTGGACGCTCGTGAACTGTTACACCTCGCTGCCCATGTGGAAAGATACAGTAAACATCCTATTGCCATGTCACTAAAACATGCTTACGGCGATGAGGCTGATAACTGTAGCGTTGAAAATATCGAAGAAATAGCCGGTCACGGAATTAAAGCCACAGTAAACGGTCATATCGTTCATGTGGGAAATGCTAAGATGATGGATTCCATCGGAGCTGACTGGCACGATTGCAGTACGCACATCGGAACCGTAGTCCATGTAGCCCTTGACGGCAAATACCAGGGACACATCGTTATTTCCGATATAATCAAAGCTCATAGTAGCGAAGCGATTCAGGCTCTTAAGCGTTGCGGAGTCAATCAAACCATTATGCTTACCGGAGACACTAAAAAAGTAGCAGATTACGTTTCTGATGCGCTTCATATTGACCAGGTTTACAGTGAACTTCTTCCTCAGGATAAAGTTTCTAAAGTGGAGTCCTTCCTCTCGCAGAAAAAGAATCCTTATGATATACTAGCTTTTGTCGGCGACGGTATCAATGATGCACCGGTGCTTTCCCGAGCAGACATTGGTGTGGCCATGGGCGCTCTTGGATCTGATGCTGCCATTGAAGCGGCAGATATCGTTCTTATGGATGATGATCCACTTAAACTCGCCACCGCCATCCGTATTTCCAAGAAATGTCTTCGTATCGTAAAAGAAAACACTTGGTTTGCCATCGGAATAAAACTCCTATGTCTTCTCCTTGGAGCCGTAGGTATTGCCAATATGTGGGCAGCAATTTTTGCCGATGTTGGAGTCATGATTATCGCCGTACTGAATGCAATGCGTTGTATGTTTATATCAAAGTATCATTAGGAGGATTTCTAAATGAGCAAAGTAGACTTCACACCAAAGGGTGTATGTAGTAGACATATCAGCTTCGATTTAGAGGACGGCAAAGTTTACAATCTGAAATTTGAAGGCGGCTGTGACGGCAACCTCAAGGCCATCGGCAGATTGGTCGAGGGGCAGGACGCAGCACATGTAGCCGAAATACTTAATGGAAATATCTGTGGATTCAAGAACACATCTTGCGCAGACCAGTTGGCAAAAGCTATTCAGCAGGCCTTAAACTAAAAAAGTGCTCACCTTAGGGTGAGCACTTTTTTATTTATAAATTGGAAATGTTAATGTAACGCGGAATCCAATATTATTACGTTCCACCTGGAATTGTCCTCCCTGACGTCTCATCAGCGCACGAAGTGACTCCAGTCCTACCTTGGCACTTTCATTCTGTTTTGGTTTCTGATTAATCCGATTGGAAATAATCACTTCGCAATTGTCTGTATTTCGTTTAATTCGGATAATTACCCGTTCCGCCTTATCTGCATATTTCTCAATATTTGAGAACACATTATTAAAGATTCTCATACAGTCTTCCGGATTCACTTCAATAAAAAACTGTTCTTCCGGTTCATCCAACAGGAATGTAAATCCCTGTTCCTCAAGATACATCGTATGCTCTGTTATTAACTGCAGAAATAATTCAAGTGCATCCGCTCGTTCTCTCTGCTGTAGAGACTCTGTATTTCTATCAAATGCCAGGAAGTACTCAAACAGACGATCTGACAGCATTTTAATCTGTTTTCCATTCTCCAGCACCTTATCCAGATACTCCTGCAATTCCTCCTCAGACGAATAGTGGTGTTCCTTCAAAATCTCCAGATAGCCAAGCTGAGTTGTAAGAGGTGTTCGAAGATCATGAGAAAGGGCAGTAACGAGAGAGTTATTCGCCTGAATTGCCTGTTTCTCAGACTCCATCTGCTTCGACAAAGTCACTCTCATATGATTCAGACTCTTTGCCACAGAAGTAATCTCATCGCAGCCTTCCTCTGGGATTTCATAATCCAGGTTATCATTTTCCAATACATAGATGGCATCTGTAATTCGCTTAATGTACTTAATCTTACGACGGATAATCAAAACAAACACCAGAATAAATGTACCAAATGTTAACCAGTCAATAATGAAGAACGCACTCTTCAGGAACACCGTAACCGAGTCGGAAATCATATATGCATGAGTGGTTTCATCCGCAAAACACAAAGTGAATTCTTCTATATACTCATCTACATTATCAATTACAACCGTCTGATTAAACTGCATATCATCATATAATTTTGCAAAACTATGCTCATAGATAAGATCGGACTTATTCTCATTTTCAATATAAATACCAATATGCTCCGGTCCCTGAAGTTTAAACCAGACGTCCAGAGACTTGGTATTCTCAGTAGTAAGATTGTTATCCAGCACATACTCCTGAAGGGCTTCGCTTTTCTCATCCAGCACCGGTGCGACAACCTTTTTATAGAACCAGTTGGAATCGATAAATGCAAAAGTTATTGCAATCATTATGACATTAATCAGTAGTGCTGTTACAGCAGAAACCAAAACCGCTGTAAAAAGTTCAATATAAAGAGATTTTCGAAGTGGATTATGCTTTTTTATAAACTTTTTTATAGATTTCATATAAATCCTGCCTTAGATGTATTTATAACCCTTGCCCCAAACGGTAAGAATATGACGCGGATTTTTCGGATCTGCCTCAATCTTGGTTCTAAGATTTCTAATATGAACCATAATTGTAGCATTGGAACTATATAAATATGGTTCTTCCCAAATGGTCTCATAGATAATCTGCGCACTGAAAACCCGTCCCGGATGAGAGATTAACAGACGTAAAATCTCATATTCCTTTTGTGAAAGTTCCACTGCGGTTTCCCCATTGGCGTTTTTGTGACCTTCCAGGGAATCATCCAGGATAACGACCTCATTCATTTCCTTATTAACTTTCATAAAATCCGTAACATAAGCTTCATCGTGCTGTACATGTTCCTTGCCCCTATAGACATAAAAGCGCCGAAGCAGGGATTTTACACGTGCTGTTAATTCCGCATGGGAAAACGGCTTTACCAGATAATCATCGCCACCAATCAATAACCCCAGTGACTTATCCGCATCTGCAGATTTTGCTGTTAAAAAAAGAATCGGGAGATTGTAGTCCTTACGAATCTCCTCACACACTTGATAGCCTGACATTCCGGGCATCATAACATCCAGAATACATAAATCGAAACTACTGTCTATCTTACTTATTGCCTCATTGCCATCAATTGCCTCTATAACTTCGTATCCTTCACTCTGTAATAAAATACGAAGGACATTACGGATTTCTTCATTATCATCAACTATTAGTATTTTCGTTTGACTCATTCGTGCTCCCGTTCTAATCATTTTTCTAATTGAAACATGTACATTATATCACGCCGATTAGAAAAAACCCTATTCTGGTTTTTTCTTAAGATTTCTTTAGAAACCCTTAAGAGTCTGCTTTAGATTTATTTCTTAAGATAAGTATTATGAACAGAGTACCCAATATAAAGGAGAACATATATGAAGAAAAAGAACAGATTAAAACTACTTCAAAAATTAAAAGAAAATAAAAAACGAGGCATCACCCTCGGATTAATCGCCGTCATCGTAATCGGCGGCGCTGCGGTGAAATTAAACTCTTCATCCCAGGCAAGCAGTGATTCAGAGAATTCTGCTGCAACAACAGATACCGTTGAAAAAAGAGATTTATTAGAGAAGACCAGTAGCGTAACCGGAACCATTACAAGTGCAAACACTTCCACAGAGAATGCCGGCGTAACTGCCAGCTACCCGGTGGAATCTGTCAATGTAAAAGTTGGCGATACCGTACACGCAGGCGATGTTCTCTATACATTAGATATGAGTTCTGTTGAATCAGACCTCGCAACTCAGAACGCCACAGCAGCTGCTCAGAACAGCTCTGATCAGGCCTCAATTTCTGCAGCAAATCGTCAGGTTTCAGAAGCAGTTAACGCTGCAAACGCTGCAAATTCAAAAGCCACTACAGATGTGGCAAATGCTCAATCCGATGTAGATGCAGCAAATACTGCATTAACAAATGCAAATAATACACTTGCGGCTGCTCAAACAGCAGAAGCAAATGCGTTAGCTGCATATAATAACGCAAACGCTGATATGCAGTCTACCCTCAAGGCTGAATATGATACAGCAGTGTCCAACCGTCAGGCAGCAGAAGAAGCTGTTGCCACAGCACAGACCAACCTTACTACTGCACAGAGAACCCTGAATTCTGCACAGTCAGATCAGTCCTCGACTCAGGCCTCAGGTAGCAGCAGTATTGCTTCATCTCAAGATGCTGTAAACAGCGCGAAAAATTCTGCATCTACATCTAATTTGACTACAAATCAGGCAATTGCCAAAGATCAGGAAGAATTAGCCAAAAAAGAAGTAAAAGCCAGCATGGATGGAACAGTAACCAATGTAAATGTGGCTGTTGGACAGAGTTATAACGGAACCGGCGGAGTTGTTATTTCCAATACAGATAATCTTGTAGCATCTGCCAATGTTGATGAATCCGTTATTTCCCAGATTCAGACTGGCATGAAGGTTTACATCAAAACAGAAGCAACCGGCGATAAGAAGCTTACAGGTGTTGTTACATTTGTATCCCCAACAGCAACCAAGAACTCCGGATCTTCCTCCGATAATTCCTCTTCAGCCTCCGGGTCTTCAGACGGTACAGGTGCTGTATCAACCACACGTGCAACTTATCGTGTAGATGTAACACTGGACGAATTCAATTCAGATCTGCGTCTCGGAATGACAGCAAAAATGAACTTCGTACTTGCATCTGCTGAAAATGTACTGGTTGTACCTTCTGCAGACATTACAACAAAAGATGATAAAAGCTATGTAACTGTCTTAAAGAAGGGTAAGGAAAAGGAAATTCCTGTCAGCGTTGGCATTTCCAATGATTACTATACAGAAATCTCTTCCGTCGACTTAAAGGCTGGAGATGAGATTATAATGATTACAAGTAGTTCTGATGATGAAGATGAAGATCTCCTCTCAGGCTCATTCTAATCAACTCCGGAAATGAGAGGTAAATTATGCAGATAATTAATGGAAAAACTCAGTTTGAACCACCTGTGATTCATGCTGAAAATATTGTGAAAACATACTATCCGGGTACAGAAAATGAGCTTGAAATCCTCCATGGTATCAATTTAGAGATTCAGCGAGGCGAGTTCGTCTCCATCGTAGGGCAGTCCGGCTCTGGTAAAAGTACACTGATGAATATTCTTGGACTTTTAGACCGACCAACCAAGGGTTCTTATTTCATGAACGGTGAAAATATGAACGCTGCCCCTGACAAGGCTCTAGCTCATATACGTAATAAATCCATCGGATTCGTATTTCAGAATTACAATCTGATTGCCAGAACGAATGGTATTTCCAATGTTGAGCTGCCTATGCTTTATGCCGGAATGTCTCCCCGTGCAAGAAAAGAGCGTGCCATCCAACTACTGGAAATGGTAGGTATGCAAGAACGAATGGATCACACTCCGGATGAGCTGTCCGGTGGGCAGAAACAGAGGGTTGCTATCGCACGTGCCATGGCCAATGACCCTGATGTAATCCTCGCGGATGAGCCAACCGGTGCCCTTGATTCCAAGACAGGCCATCTGGTTATGGATATCTTCCATAGACTACATGAGGAAGAACATAAAACCATCATTCTGATTACACATTCTAATGAATTAGCAGCAGAAACAAATCGCATCATCCACATAAAGGATGGCGAAATCGTACCGGCGTAGGAGGTGTCTCAGGTGATTTTAGAAAATTTAAAACTTGCGATAGCAAGTATCAAAGCAAATAAGATGCGTTCTTTCCTGACTATGCTTGGTATCATTATCGGTATCAGCTCAGTCATTGCTATTATGACAGTTGGTAACTCTCTTACCAAAGCAGAGCAGGAGTCCATGTCTTCTATGGGTGCAAATAATATCATGGTAGGTGTCTATAGTGCGAGTGATGATTCTGTTACTTTGCCCACCTTTTCTGAAGAAAACATGCAGTCAATTGTAAAAGCCTATGGAAACCGTATCAAGGCAATTGGTATGGAATCCCAGGTGGGAAGCGGAACCAGCCGTAGCCAGGTTTCCAGTGATTCCAAGACAACCTCCGTTACTGTGGACGGCGTAAATCCCGGCTATTTCAAGGCCAATAATATTTCGATTATCAAAGGCTCCACATTTTCTTCCTCCACTTATGAATCCGGATCTAATGTAGCCATTGTATCCG
Organism: Lachnospiraceae bacterium; assembly: GCA_017392525.1. Lineage (GTDB taxonomy): Bacteria > Bacillota > Clostridia > Lachnospirales > Lachnospiraceae > FD2005. Next base: position 21,818 of record JAFOVD010000056.1, on the reverse strand, counting down.
ATGTATTTGCAGAAGCTATCTTCGGATCCGTTGAGGATGCCATGGGAGAATCTGTTGAAATCAACGTGGACAATAATTATACAAACTACACCATTGTCGGAGCGTATAAGTTTGAAAATACCGGCACTCTTGGGACAAAGAAATCAACTACTTTCTTTATTCCGATAAAAGCAGCCGAGAATCAGCTTCATAACAGTGATATCTATGGATTTACCGTCGTTGCAAAAGATGGTAGTGATTCCGCAGCACTGGCAAAGGATATTAAAACCCTGATTAAGAAGCAGATTAAAATAGAAGAGGGTGTTACATTATATGCTGATTCTATGCAATCCTATATTGAAGAAGCCTCTAAGATGCTGGGAACCATAACGATTGCCATCGCTATGATTGCAGGTATAGCCCTCCTTGTAGGTGGTATCGGAGTTATGAATATCATGACCGTTTCTATTACAGAAAGAACGCGTGAAATTGGTACCAGAAAGGCTCTTGGAGCTGAAAACTACCAGATTCTATTACAATTTGTAACAGAAGCCATTATTCTCTGCCTATTTGGTGGAATTATCGGTGTCATAATTGGTGTATCACTTGGTTTAGTGGCGGCATCCGCAATCGGATATGCCGGCTCCATCTCCATCGCAAGTGTTCTTGGATCCGTTGGTTTCTCAATGGCCGTAGGTCTATTCTTCGGATATGCTCCAGCTAGGAAAGCTGCCAAGATGAACCCAATCGATGCGCTAAGATATGAATAACCCTTAAAGTCCTATATACCCTTTTTAAGGCCGAAAGAGCCCGTATCTACGCGGTTCTTTCGGCCTATTTGCTTGACAGACCTATACTGATTGTATAAAATACAAAATGCGATTAAATTGCAATTATATTTATGAGGTATCCATATGCAACAAAAACGCTATCGTTCAAAAGGTAGTCAATTAATTGAACAATTTGGTAAAGCTCACGTTGACCAATCCTTCTCTGCCGGAGAAATTATCGATTACGTAAAATCCGAAGGACTCGATGTCAATACAGCAACCATTTATCGAAGTCTTGATCGTATGTCTGCGGATGGATTACTACTCAAATTCAAGCCGCAGGATAGTGACTCCGTAGTGTATCAGTATAAGGGAGGGCACCAACATTGCGATCATCACATGCATATGCGTTGTCGCGAATGCGGAAAACTCTTGCACTTGGAATGTGAGTTCGCAGCTGCATTTATTCGAAACGTAGAAGAGGAGTATGGTTTTACAATTGAACCAACAATTACTTCCCTCGGTGGTCTCTGCTGCGATTGTAAATGCAAAGAGCAAAATAAGAAGTAGATTCACATGAATAAAGAAAACGAGTTAATGACCTCCGGGTCAATACAAAAGAAAATCATTTTATTTGCGTTGCCATTGTTTCTCGGCAACCTGTTTCAACAATTATACAATGCGATTGATTCCTTGATTGTAGGCAATTACATCGGAAGCGAAGCACTTGCTGCCGTGAGTTCTGCCGGTAATCTGATTTTTATGGTAATCGGATTCTTCAACGGAATTGCAATCGGTGCTGGTGTTGTTATCGCACGATTTATAGGCGCAGAGGATAAGAAAGGCACAGAACATGCAGTCCATACCACAGTTGTGTTAGGGCTGCTATTTTCCGTGCTAATGTCTATCGTAGGCGTTCTGATGGCGCCGACGGTTCTTCGACTAATGAGTACGCCGGCATCTGTATTGCCGGAATCCATAACTTATTTCCAGATTTATTTTGCCGGCTCCATCGGCTTTGTCATGTATAACACTCTGGTTGGAATTCTCCAGGCCGCGGGCGATTCTAAGCATCCACTGTATTATCTGATGTTTTCATCTATCATCAATATCGCTCTGGATATGATTCTTATTGCCGGTTTCCATTTCGGCGTAGGAGCAGCAGCATTTGCAACGGCGATATCACAGCTTGTAAGTGCGATTTTATGCTTTATCCAACTGCTAAGAACCGATAGCGATTACCGCATCGATATCCGTAAACTCCGTATCAACCGACACATGATGGAAATGATACTACACTACGGCCTGCCATCAGGACTTCAAAACTCCATTATGGCTTTTTCCAACGTCGTGATTCAGTCCTATATCAATTCTTTTGGGAAATATGCCATGGCTGGAATCGGTGCCTATATCAAGGTGGAAGGCTTTATCTTTATCCCAATCACAAGTTTTGCAATGGCCATTACCACATTCGTAAGTCAGAATCTGGGAGCGAAAGAGTACGAGAGAGTGAAAAAAGGCATCCGATTTGGCGCCCTTTGCACCTTACTATCCGCAGAGATCCTTGGTGTGCTTTTGAATTTCTTTGCAGAACCGCTTGTTACACTATTTAATTCCAATCCTGCAGTTATCGTTTTTGGTGTGGAAAGAGCGCATATTGTTGGATGGTTCTTCTGCCTCTGTGCGTTTACACACTTTATGGCAGCGGTTCTCCGCGGAATCGGAAAACCAATGGTACCTATGCTTGTATTCCTGTTTTGCTGGTGCGTTGTTCGAATCCTATTCTTACTCATCGCATCCAACTTCATACACAGCATCTATCTAACCTACTGGGTATATCCCATCACATGGATCTTAAGTTCTGTTGTTCTCTATGCATTTTACAGGAGAAGAGGGAATATTTGACGAATGCTCTTATTCATGTATTGGTGTATAATTTTCTATATATCATGCACTTCGCATAATCATAATTTTACGAACAGATATACGCATAATTAATTTATTCATAATCAAATTTTGTATATATAAAATGACCCAGAACATATTTATTCTGGGTCATTCCTCATTATCATATAAAACTATAAGTAATATTTTAAATATCTAATTCCAAATTACCACCAAGGAAATATGGCAACTCTTTGCCACGTTTTTTCCATTCATAATATTCTGCAGTTGCCGCAAAACAAACATCACCGGCTGAATTTAAAGCTGTCTCTACAGAATCTTGAATTACACCTATAATGAATCCAACAGCAACTGTCTGCATTGCAATGTCATTACTGATTCCAAACAATGAACAAGCCATTGGAATAAGAAGCAATGATCCACCTGCAACACCGGATGCTCCACATGCTGAAATTGTTGCAAGAAAACTCAAAACCAATGCTGTAGGGAAACTAACGCTGATTCCCATAGTATTAGCTGTTGCCAATGTCATAATCGCAATTGTGATTGCAGCTCCATCCATATTGATTGTCGCACCTAATGGAATAGACACAGAATACATATCCTTATCTAAACCAAGTTTTTCACAAGTCGACATATTAACCGGAATATTCGCTGCAGATGATCTTGTGAAAAATGCTGTTAATCCAGATTCACGTAAACATCTAAAAATCAATGGATACGGATTTCTTCTTAATAAAGCAAACACAACAATTGGATTAATTACCAATGCTACAAATAACATGCTGCTTACCAATAATAAAATCAAAGATCCATAATTTACAAAAATAGATACACCATTTGTTGAAACTGTATTAAAGACTAATCCACAGATTCCAAATGGAGCCAAGTTAATAATCCATCGTACACACTGAGATACTGCTTCTGCGCAGTCTGTTAAAAAATTAACAGTTTCTCTCTTTGCAGATTTTTTAAATGCTAACCCGATTAGAATTGCCCAGAACAAAATTCCAATATAATTTGCATCAATAATTGCACAAATTGGATTTGTTACCAGTTTGTCCAAAAGATTTGACATAACTTCGGCAAGACCTGTAGGAGCAACCGATCCCTCCGTTACAGATGCATCCGCCAAAATAATCTTTTGGGGAAATAAGAAACTCGCTACTACAGCCCATACCGATGCTAATAATGTAGTCATCAAATACAAACCAATCACAAGTCCGAATCTTTGGTCCATCTTACTTGATTTCTGTGCCAACGCACTGACAACTAATACAAATACTAAAACCGGTGCGACTGCTTTCAACGCTCCAACAAACAAATTGCCAAGAATCGCTAGTCCGGTTAACTTCGGGAATAATAATCCCAATGTTGTACCAATTACCAAGCCCACAAAAATTCTCAAAATTAGGCTAACGGAATTGTACTGTTTCACAAGTTTCTTAATAAATTGAATCATCTTTTTTCTTTCTCCTTTTCCCTCGACGACACATTTTCTGGGAATGTCCGTCTGGCGCGTACTACTGTCCGCGTTACAAAAACTATACTAGATTTTATCACTTTATGCAAGTGAAGTTTTAAAATTTTATTAAAAACTTACAGTATGCTATTCGCATAATCTGATATAATATATATAATTACAGAAATTTGTATATAATCAGGAGGTTGACTATGAGCGACGAATACAGAAAAAATCTGCAGGTACGCCAGAGAGAAAAACTTCACGACATGCTATCTGAGATGCCGGAGTTTGCTAAAAAATATTTCGATGACATGATTTTACATCAGAACTCTTCAAATACTGTTCTCTCGTACTGCTACGACATGAAACTATTCTTTGATTATCTAGTGCTTCAAAGCGGTTTTAAAGCCTATGCCGACTCTATAGCCACCCTACCCTTAGATAGCCTTGATAAGCTTAATAGGGACGATTTAATGGAATATCTGTCCCACCTTAGCTACCACAAGGATAAGCACGGTAAAACCGTCATTAACAGCGAATCTACAATGCGAAGGAAGGTAGCCTCCCTCCGCTCCTTCTACTTTTTCTATTTTAAAAACGGATATATCAAAACAAACCCTGCTTCCCTGATTACCACACCAAAGAAGCATGAAAAAGAAATCATCCGTCTGGACCGTGGAGAAGTCCGAAATATTCTTGATGTAGTAAATACCGGAGACGGATTGTCTGAAAAGCAGCTTGTGACCTATAAAAAGACACAGTACCGTGATGTCCTGATTCTCTATACATTTCTCGGAACCGGAATGCGTGTTTCAGAAATGGTTGGTCTGAATGTTTCAGATGTGGATTTTAAAAATGCCTGTTTTCACGTTATACGAAAAGGTGGAAATGAAGCCAAAATATATTTTGGTCCGGATATCGAAAAAGCGTTACACGACTATCTCCATTTTGAACGCGATAAATATCTTATAGCTGCGCCGTCTGACAGTATTGGTACAGATGCTCTCTTCCTTTCCTTAAAGGGCATGCGTCTGACTGTACGAGCAATTGAAAACCTCGTCAAAAAATATGCTGTAGCCGCAGGTCTGGGCACAAAAATATCTCCTCACAAGCTACGTGCTACCTTTGGCACATTGCTCTATGAGGAGACCTCTGATATTTATTTAGTTGCTGATGCACTGGGGCACAAATCCGTTGATACCACTCGGGCTCATTATGCCGATATCACAGAATCCCATAAGAGACGTGCAGCACAAATCGATATTTTCTAAAGCAATCTTCGTTCTTCTGACTGCCGCAGGAAGGTATACATTGCCAACTCCTGCGGTGTTGAACGAAGTTCGCAACCATAAAGGACTTCATTTCCTTTCGGTACAATCCGAACAATCCTCGCCAATAATTCAAGATTAAATTCAGAATCGCCAATAGAATCGTCTAAACAGACTTTCACATTAATCTTATTGATTTCTCTGCTGGAAGGCAGTGAAAATGCTATTCCATTCGCACTGAGATCTACAATTCGCGCAGCATATGTCGCACCACTGGCAATATCTGTCACAGACCCCGGAAGATTTATAGATATACGGTTATTATTCCTTCTCTCCTGGTCCGCCGCATAGAGAAGATAATTCTTTGGCCGACAAATATAGTAGTGATTCCCTTTAAAATCAACAGATTTCATCTCAACATCATTCCAGCCCACCCGATGCTTTGTATACGGATCAATTGCAAAAATATTGAAAGTAAAATCCCTAGCTTTCTCATGAACACGTATCTCATTGCCATTGAAAATATATGGTTTTAAAAGAATATCCGTGCTTCTCTTTCCGGCAACTTTAGAATCTACGCTAAAGGTCTTATCTGCCCAGACGATTTCTATTTTCACGCGCTGTTCTTCACTTAAATCCTGAATTGTCATCTCTTCCAGCCCTCCTGTGAAGAATATACCATACTTAATAAATTTACAGCAATAGTTTTCCTTATGCAGCGGATATATAACCTTTAAAACGCTTTCCGTTTACAAAAACATGTTCATTATTCCAGTAGACTGTAAGAATAATACAAACATCATAACCGGAGCAATATATTTAATCATTACAACGTAAATCTTCTTACGAGTGAATCTTTCTCCATTGGTTTCCATCTCATCAATAATCCACTTAGGGCCTACTACCCATCCAATCAGAATGGTAGACAGCATGCAAATAAACGGCATCATAACGCTATTACTGATATAATCCATTATATCAAGTAACTGACCGATAGAACCATTTGGTAACTTGACTTCTACATAGAAGATACTGTAACCAAGGGCGATAATCACAGATGCAGCAAGATAAATTACTGTCAGAATCAGAGTCACTTTCTTTCTTCCCACGTGGAAAATCTCCATGCAATTCGATACAATTGCCTCCAATACAGATATGCATGAAGTTAAAGTGGCAAAAATAGCCATGATAAAGAAAGCTGCACCGACGAACACGCCTGCTGTTCCCATCTTTGCAAATACTTTAGGCAAAGAAACAAACATCAGACCCGGGCCGGCAGACATACCCTCTACCCCGGAAAATACATAAACCGCAGGAATAATCATTGCTCCGGCAACAAAGGCGATCAAAGTATCAAAGATCTCAATTTGTCCAACTGCACGATTTAAATCCACATCTTTCTTAACATATGAGCCGTAAGTAATCATAATTCCCATAGAAACAGATAATGAGAAAAACAACTGACTCATAGCATCCAATAAAACAGACAGGAACTTCGATACTGTCAGTCCCTTAAAATCTGGAGTTATATAAACCAGAAATCCCTGAATACCCGTTCTCACTTCACCATCCGCAGTTGTATGTGACAGTGTCAGAGAATAGATGGCAATGATAACGATAAGTAGTGTTAGGAACGGCATCAAAAGTCTTGAAACTCGCTCGATTCCCTTTTCCACTCCGTTATATACAACCAGCGAAGTAACCGCCATAAAGATCAATGTAAATACAACCGGTGAAACCGGTGATGTAATAAATCCTGTGAAAAAACCGTCTTCTGCTGCGGCTCCGGCCTGACCTGTTATATAAGCAACAGCGTATCTTGATATCCATCCACCGATAACCGCGTAATAAGTCATAATTAAAACCGGTACAAGAAATGTTAAAATTCCGAGGAATTTCCATCCATGGCGCATGGTTTCATATGCTCCAATTGCACTCTGTTTTGTCTTACGGCCAATTGCGATATCAGATGTAAGTAATGTAAAACCAAATGTAAGAATCAGGGCGAAATAAATAAGTAAGAATAATCCGCCGCCATCCTTAGCTACTAAATATGGAAATCTCCAGAGATTTCCTACTCCAACTGCACTTCCAGCAGCAGCCAGAACGAATCCCAACTGCCCGCTGAAACTGCCTTTTTTCTTCTTTTCCATGAATCTTATGCCTCCAACTACATGCTAATTAATCCAAATGTGTTTGCGATACTTGATAGTAAGATAATAATCGCAAATAATGGCGCAAGATACTTGATCATAAAGTTAAAGATTTCTCTTCTGCGGAATGCACCACCTAACAATACTTCTTTACCAATCTTCTCTCTACCGATAACATATACAACTACCAGACAGGTTGCACATGCTGCAATCGGCATCATAATTGAGTTTGTTAAGAAATCAAAGAAATCTAAAAACTGCATTCCAATAATTGTCACACCGGAAAGTGGACCATATCCAAGAGCAGATAATGAACCAAGTAAAATGATAATCATTCCAATAATCACAGTTGCTTTTCTTCTAGACCAGTGTAACTGATCTTCAAATGTTGAAACTGCTGATTCCGCCAATGCGATGGCAGATGTCAACGCGGCAAATAACACTAACAGGAAGAAAACTGCACCGATTGCATTTCCAAATCCCATAGCATCAAAAATCTGTGGCATTGTGATAAACATAAGAGACGGTCCTGCATTCAGATTATTGGCAGCATTGTCTCCTGAAAATGCGAACACAGCCGGAATAATCATAAGACCAGCGACAATCGCAATTCCTGTATCAAAGAACTCCAACTGCTTTGTTGAATGTTCGATGGAAATATCCTTCTTCATATACGAACCAAAAGTAACCAGGATTCCCATGGCAATAGAGAGAGAATAAAACATCTGCCCCATTGCAACAACTACTGTCATCCATGAGAAGTTCTTTGGATTTGGAATCAGGAAATACTTTACACCAGCCATTGCTCCCGGTCTTGTCATTGAATAAATACATACAACAATAGCCAGAACCACCAGAATTGGCATCATAATCTTGGATACTCGCTCAATACCGGAACGGACACCCATGAAGATGACTGCTAAAACAAGTCCTGTAAATACAAGGAACCAAACCTCAGAAGTATAACCACTTGCAATCATAGATGTGAATGCATCACTCTGTGCAAGAGCATGTGCATCACCGAGAATGTACTCCACAAGATAGCGGACAACCCATCCACCGATAACGGAGTAATATGGAACAATCAAGATTGGAATTATAGCATTAATCCATCCACCGATTCTGACCCATCGCTTATCGCTAAAAGATGCAAAAGCGCCTACCGGACTCTTGCCCGTCATGCGACCAATGGCTGTCTCTGCGATAATCATGGTATAACCAAATGTTAATGCCAAAATAATATAAACTAATAAGAAGATTCCACCACCATACTGTGCAGCAAGGTACGGGAATCTCCAAATGTTTCCTAAACCAACGGAAGCACCGGCCGCAGATAGTACAAAGCCTAGTCTTCCTGTAAATGTGTTACGTTGTCTATTCATAATTCTTTCCTCACTCTGTTACGATGAAGAGATTTTAACACATAGATGAACGCAATTCAACACTATGTTGACACATTTTTAATAAACAGTTTAGTTTTATTCAAGTATATAGTGATATTTCCCGAGAAATTCTTTCGTTCTCGCATTTTCTGATGTGAAAACCTCCTCAGGAGTACCATCCTCTACAATATAACCATTTTCCATGAAAATAATACGATTGCTGACATCTCTGGCAAATGCCATCTCATGAGTAACAATTACCATAGTCATCTTCTCTTCTGCCAACTCTCGGATTACCTTTAATATCTCCAATGTAAGTTCAGGATCAAGGGCACTTGTAGGTTCGTCAAAGAAGAGAATCTTTGGATTCATCGCAAGCGCTCTTGCAATGGATACTCTCTGCTTCTGCCCTCCGGATAATTCACAGGGATAGGCATCTTCCTTATCGGAAAGTCCCATTTTTAATAAGAGTTCACGTGCCTCACGATAAACCTCATCCTTGGATCTCTTCTGCACCCGTATTGGCGCATCTACAATATTTCTCAGCACCGAAAAGTGAGGAAATAAATTAAAATTCTGAAAAACAAGTCCAAATGGCTGAACAGTATCATTTCCAATGTATTCTATGCTACCGTCATCCATGGTCTCTAAATATGTTGCGCAGCGAAGAAGTGTTGATTTACCTGAACCGGAAGGTCCAATAATAGACACAACATCTCCTTCACGTACATCTAAACTTATGTCCTTTAAAACACCTGTCTCACCGAAGGCCTTTTTCACATGTTTCATCTCTAAAATATTCATCACAAAGACCTCCTATTCATAATATTTCATACTGTTCTCAACTTGTTCCATAAGATATGCAACAATGGCATTGAACACATAGTAAAACAATCCGGCAGCAATCAGCGGAATTATATTATGAGCCGATGCTGCCAGGGCCTTGGCCTGTGTAAACATCTCCGCATAGGCAATGGAAAATGCCAGTGATGTATCCTTGACCAGGGTAATCACCTCATTTGTTACAGATGGCAGAATACGTTTTACCACCTGTGGCATAATAATGATAAAAAATGTCTGTAGTTTGTTGTAACCCAAGACCTTGGCCGCTTCATACTGTCCCCTTGGCATGGATTCGATTCCACTTCGATAAATCTCAGCGAAATAGGCTGCATAATTCAATGCAAAAGCTATTATCACTGCTGTTCCACGATAATTGGATGAAATCGTCATTCCAAAGATGTAATAAGGTCCAAAATAGACTACAATCAACTGAAGCATCAGAGGTGTTCCACGCATAATTGAAATATACACCTTAATCAGCGTTCTGATTATGACATTTTTTGACATACGTCCAAAGGATATTATTAATCCCAGAGGAAGTGAAAATACTAATGTCAGAATGAAAATCCGGATGGTTGTGAGCATACCACCCGCAAGTTCTTGCAAAATTGTTAAAAAGTCCATATTACTTACCTAGGATAGAAACATCTGTACCGAACCATTTCTCAGAAATCTCTGCAAATGTTCCATCCTCATTCATTTCCTTTAAAATTTTATTAACCTTGTCCCTCAGGTCTGTATTGCCCAGTGCAAATCCGACTCCGTACTGCTCTGATGAAATCTCATAATCCAGAATCTTGTAAGTATCTTCCTTGCCGTTAATCTGATCTAATGCTACGAATTTATCCATCGCAACCGCATCAACTGCGCCGGATTCCAGATCCATCATCGCTGTATTGTAATCCGCTACGGAAATCAGCTGGCTAAAGCTGCCGGTAAGTGATGCCATATCATCCTCATTCAACGCTGTCTCCGCTGAGGATTCCTTCTGCACGTCTACAATCTTGCCGGCCAAATCCTCTTCAGAATTGATTCCGGAGTCCTCACGTACAACAAACACCTGAGAGTTATTCATATATGGATCTGACCAAGTATATGAATCCTCACGTCCATTCATCGTAAATCCGTTCCAGATACAGTCAATCGTTCCCGCTTCCAGTTCCAAATCCTTGGCATCCCAATCGATAGGCTGAAGCACACACTCCATATCCAATCTCTTTGCTACTTCTTGCGCCAGTTCAATGTCAAACCCGGTATATTCGCCATTGTCATCCACATACCCAAAAGGCGGAAAATTCTGATCGAAACCTACCACAAAAGTATCATCTGTATTTTGCAATTTACTGCTTTTACTGCTGCTTCCGCATGCTACTGCAGCAAGGGCCAATACTCCTACCAATAATGTTGCTACTAATCTTTTTACTCTCATCTTTTTTCCTCCGTTATGCATTTTTGCGATACACAGCGTCCCATCTCCCTCTATGGAAATGTCACGTCCCGGCCGTTGTTTTATCGCTTTACTATGCTAAACTGCTAATACAATACCTCATACCCACAGAAAATGCAAGAGGAAATTTTTATAACAAAAAACGCTTTATCCAGTTTTCACTGAACAAAGCGTCCTTTATAGCTACTTATGTTAATTTTTTCAGGAAATGACCATCTACATTTACGTCTTCATTTACAATCATAAATGCATGCGGATCTATTTCATGTACAATATTTCTAAGCTTATTAATCTCATATTTACTGATAATAACCATTAAAACCCGTTCATCATTACCGGTATAGGCACCATTGGCAGCCCATCTTGTGATTCCTCTCTCAAGCTGTCCCATAATCTCAATCTCCAAAGCTTTGGAATCCCTAAGCTTCGTGACAATCAAAACCTGCACGTTAATATTCTGCGCATGTACTTTGTCTGTTGCCAGGGCAGAAGCCGCAGCATATACAAGAGAATAGATTACAGTTGGGACATCGTATAACGCCATACAGAAAATGTACAGAACAAAATTACAGAGCAGTCCCCACTGACCTACAGACAAATCACCTTTTCTCTTCTGTACAAGAATCATACTGATAAGATTCATACCTCCGTCGCAGGCTCCCATACGAAGAATAATTCCGATTCCAACACCGGCAATCAGTCCGGCAGTCAGTGCATTGGCTATAACCTCCTCCAAAATAGGCTGACTTGCAATAGGAATAATAGTCAAAAATACGGTACTGCAGGTTACGGTAATAACCGTCTTTACCAGGTATCGTTTTCTCATGTACTTATAGGTCAAAATCAAGCCGGGAATATTCAAAATATAATAGAAGATTCCGGTCAAATCAATATGAAGCTTAATGCCCAGAAAATCAACCAAAATATTGTTAAATAACTGGGCAAATCCCATAAATCCAGCGGAATACAGGTGTAATGGTCTCAGGAAATAATTAATTCCTATGGTATAAATAAAACATCCGATGATGATACCACCGATTTTTACACACTCTCTACGCCAGGAAGAGCGTCTTCGCATCTCTTCTTCACGATATCTTACTTCTTGTTCAATGGATTTCATATATACGTTCTCCGAATTCATATATTACGTCACATTATTGGTTCATCTTTTTTCGCTCTACTAGTATACTCCACTTTCTCTATTGAAACCACAGGAAATGGTACATTTCACATAAAACTCTATCTCTATGCCCCCCTCCTGTCATGACGTCTCTCATGATGCTTGTAATATACTTCCTTCTGCTCATACATACGCTTATCAATATCTTTGAGAATAGTGTCCATAGTGGTATTAGACAGATCATATACACCAAATCCAATGGAACCCGTCAATCGATAGGGTTTTATTCCACTTTCATTATATTTTTTGAATCGTTCTTCGATTCTTTTCTGAATAACTTCTCCGTCCTCAAATGTTCGTCCGCCAAACAGTGCAAAAAACTCATCCCCTGCATAACGGATTACCAGTCCATCCCGTGGAACAATCTCACTTAGAATCTGTCCCACTGTAATCAGCGCCTGATCACCCTCAGAATGTCCATAGTTATCATTAATGGCCTTGAACTCATTCATATCCAGCATCATCATGATAAAACGTCCTCTATGTGCACGCTCCCTCTCAACTTTATCAAGGAAGTCACGGTTATAGAGCCCCGTTAGCTGATCCATGTATACCTTCTCATTTTGCAGAGAAATCAGCATCACAGCCAACCCGACGCTACATGCCGGCCAGATTACAGACAAACCGTAATTAATTCCCTGTACCAGCAATCCAAATACAACCGGTATAAAGAACTGAAATACCGGGAAAAACCTCATAGATTGGAAATGCAAACGCCTATGAATATACAGAACCATTCCTAAAACCACATAGGTCAGAGAAACTCCATTAAACAACCAGAAAAACATTCTCCTATGGTATATATTCATAATATCAATTTCAAATACAATCGGTTTAATCGCATTGGCAAGCAATACAATAAAACCAATAATCACCAGAATCGTTGAGGCAAAACCAAGCCACCTCGGATTGGAACCATTTATATGATGGTTAATTAAGAAAACCCAAGCCGGTCCCATAATAAGATTTGCTGTAAAAAACCAGAAATAACAAAGGTAAACAATATAGAACCACATCGCTCCCTGCTTACCCTCACTAAATGTGCAGATAGAATCAATCACACATGACATCAGTACAACCACAATCATGTACAACAGCATATTCGATTCATACCTGTTTGCCAATTTCCATGCACCACTGGCCATCATCCCCACTAAAAGCATAATTCCCAGCAAATTGACAATATAAATTTCACTCAAATATAACATAACCTTTCTCCCCGTTTGCCAAATCAATAGCTATCCCTATTATCTCCCCTTTTTTTCAATTTCGCAACCCTCCCTCGTGTTTCCCCTATGGGGGGAACGCGAGGGATGGAAAATTCGAAAAAAGGGGCACCGATTTGGCGCCCCTAAAAAAGACTATGTTAACGTTCAGAATTTTTGCTCTGAGCAAGGATGCTACGAATCTTTGCAGATACAACATCGAATGCCACATCATTCATTCCACTGTTAAGTACTACATCTGCCATAGCACGAGTAGGTTCTACATAGATGTAATGCATAGGCTTAACTGTTGTTAAATACTGGTCTACGATACCCTGAAGATCTCTTCCTCGCTCCTCCACATCACGAAGAGCACGACGAAGGATACGTTCATCTGCATCTGCATCAACATAAACCTTGATGTCCATCTGATCACGAAGTCTCTGATCCTGAAGAACCAGAATTCCCTCTAAGATAATAACCGGACTTGGTTTAATTTCAATAAAATCCTTGGAACGAGTATGCTGTGTGTAGTCATAAACAGGACAACATACAGTTTCCCCACGCTTTAACATTTCCAGGTGTTCTAACAATAAATCTGTCTCAAATGCACTTGGATGATCATAGTTCTGAAGCTTTCGCTGCTCAAACGGGATATCATCCTGTGACTTGTAATAATTATCATAATAAATAATGGATGTTTCATCTGGAAATGCATCCTTGATTCTGTTTGTAAATGTAGATTTTCCAGATCCGGTACCACCGGCGATACCAATAATAATAGGTTTCATATTACTTCCTTCTTACTAAGCTACTACTATTTCTTCTTTCTCTTTCCCTCTCAGGATCATTACAATACCGATAATCGTAGAAATGATTGTCAGAATATCGAATGTCAAAGAGGCAAAATTCATGATTGCAAAATCATAAATCAGCCAGAAAACCTGAGAAATTACAATTACAACCTTCAGTTTCACATCGCTTTGCACATCTAAAAACAGGGTGAAAAGCGTTGTACCGATAATTGGGAACCACATAATGATTCCAAAAGGATCTCTACCTGCAGGCATAGACCCCTGACCATTTAAAAGAGCAAATACCGAAAGTCCTACCTGAGCAACGATAAATCCGATTTTAAGTGGCCATGTAAATCTAAAACGGAAGCAAATAAGATTTCTCACAATACTAAGCATATTTGTGATAAATGCAGTTACGCCTCCAAGGGCCAGGTTACCAAATCCCATAAGGATAAACTGGATTACCTGTGCCCCTAAAATCTTCTTTCGACTCTTTACAAATCCTACCAGTACCATAATCATGGCACCAAGAAATGATAGGATATTTCCTAATAATAATAAACTCATCTAAATCCTAACTAATACTATCGTGCGCCCTTGTCATAAGGGATTCCCTCTGCCTTAGGTGCGCGTGAATTCTTGGATGTAAGGGCGAGTACAATCAATGAAACGATGTATGGGAACATATTGTATACAGTACCGGAAATTGGTAATGCATGTAAGAAATCGATACCCATATAAACGTTTGATAATGATCTAAATACCGCAAAAAGAACTGCTGCTCCCGCGATACGTTCCGGCTTCCACTGACCGAAAATCATTACGGCTAATGCAAGGAAACCTGCTCCGGCAACACCATAGTCAAAATGCCATGTAGAGTTTGCCGCTGCAATATAGATAATTCCGCCAAGTCCACCCAGGAAACCTGACATGAGAACGCCCATGTAACGCATAGCATATACATTGATACCAACAGAATCTGCTGCCTGTGGATGCTCACCACATGCTCTCAGACGAAGTGCAGCCTTAGTCTTGTAGAAAAATACAGTTGCACAGATTAAGAGAACAATCGCAACAACGATAAACCAGCTAAGAGATAACTTACCGATTGAGAACATAAATGCATCATGTCCACGTGCATAGTCAAGCTTAGCTGAAAAATCGGAACCATTGGAACGAGCTGTATTGAAGCCCTTAATAATAACTGTTGCCGCTGCTGTTGCAAGCATATTGACAGCTGTACCAATCAAAGTCTGATCTGCCTTGAAATTAATACATGCAACTGCAATCAACAGAGAAGAAATCATACCTGCAACTGCTGCTGCAATTAATGAAAGTACAATCACTGTGACTTTGGATGCATCCGTCGGTAATAAAACCATAACCATAGCACCGGCCATGGCACCAAATACCATAATACCTTCCAGACCTAAGTTGATGATACCACTTCGTTCAGAGAACATACCACCAAGTGCTACAAGAATCAGAACGGCTGAAAAAATAAGTGTATATTGAACAAGTAATAACATTTATTTAGCCTCCTTTTCTTCTGCGTTTGCATTTGTTGCTGCAGAAACCACTTTCGTCTTACCTACTTTGTTCATTACGTGCTTAAGGAAAAGTACGAAACCACAAAGATAGATAATGATTGCAACCATCAAATCAGCAACCTGTGGATTAAAGTAAGTTGTATTTAAGTACTGTCCACCAAGTGTAATATATTCAACAAAGAATCCGGCTAAAATTGCACCGATTGGATTCAAACCACCCAAGAATGCAACGGCAATACCATTGAATCCCATTCCCGGAACAGAAGAAGCAATCTTGTAGTGCTCAATACCTGTTAAATAGTACATAGAAGCTGCCATACCAGCAATTGCACCAGAGATTACCAGTGTAAGGATAATATTTCTCTGTGCATTCATACCAGCATATTTTGCCGCATCCTTGTTATGACCTGTAGCCTTTAATTCATATCCAAATGTAGTTTTATTCAATACGAACTGAATAAGTAATGCCACAATAATTGTAATAGGAATTGCAATTGTCATGTACTGATTATTACCAAATACTTCCTTTAAAAATTCCGGAAGTAAAGCACCTTTATTTACTGAAAGCAGGTTATATGTTTCAGATTTGGACTGATTCATAACCTTCTCTCCACCAAGAACAATATTGGTAAGATAAAGCGCAATCCAGTTTAACATAATACCGGCAATAACTTCGTTTACATTAAATTTTGACTTCAAGAATCCAGCGAAGAATCCCCAAAGTGCACCCGCAGCGATTGCCGCAAGAACACAGAAGAACCAGTTCCAGCCAAGTGCAATTGCCGTATATAAAGATGCCATTAAACCTACAGTGTACTGACCGGCTGCTCCAATATTGAAAAGTCCTGCCTTATATGCAAATAAAATTGCTTCTGCACACAAGATAAGTGGTACAGACTTTACAAGTGTAGACCCAAAATAGTACATCATAGTAGTTGAACTATTGCTGTATTTGAAGAAATTCTTAAGAATATCATACATTCCTTCAAATGCATGCGCAGGGTTCATGGCTAATAAAATGAAAAATCCTAAAACAATACCAAGTAACGCACAGATAACAGATGCAATAAAAGTCTGAGCGCCCGGTCGTTTCATAAAGCTAGTCTTCTCTTTCATTGACTAGGCCTCCTTTCTATCGTCACGCTTTGCACCTGACATATATAAACCTAATTCCTGAAGAGTTGTCTTCTTTGGATCAACCTCTCCAACAATCTCACCCTCATACATAACGAGGATTCGATCTGAAAGATTCATTACTTCATCAAGTTCAAGTGACACCAGGAGAATTGCAGCACCGTTATCGCGTTCTTTTACAATTTCCTTATGAATATATTCAATCGCACCGACATCCAGTCCACGTGTAGGCTGAACTGCAATTAATAACTTATGATCTCTATCCATTTCTCGAGCGATAATCGCTTTCTGCTGATTACCTCCGGACATAGAACGTGCAATACTCTTAGATCCCTTACCTGAACGAACATCAAACGCTTCAGACAGGCGATCAGAATACTCTCTCATAGCATCCTTCTTAAGAATTCCGTGCTTTGAGAATTCCGGTTCAAAATATCTCTGAAGTATCATATTTTCTTCTACTGTATAATCCAGAACCAGACCATGCTTATGACGATCTTCCGGTACATGTGACATACCATGCGTATTCTTATATCGGATAGACTTCTTTGTAATATCTTCACCACAAAGAGTAATCTTACCGCTGGAAATATCATCGAGGCCTGTCAATCCACCAATGAACTCTGTCTGACCATTTCCATCAATACCTGCGATACATACAATCTCGCCGGCACGAACGTTAAATGAAACGTTATGAACGCTGTCATTCTTGTGCAGCTTGGATTTAACGCAGACATTCTCCACCTTAAGAACTTCTTCCTTAGGCTTTGCTTCCACTTTATCAACCGCAAACTTAACATCACGGCCAACCATCATAGATGACAGTTCTTCTTTTGTAGTATTTGCAACATCAACTGTACCGATATACTTACCTTTTCTTAAGATAGAGCAACGATCTGCAACTTCCATAATCTCATTTAACTTATGTGTAATGAAGAGGATAGACTTACCTTCCTTGGCAAGTTCCTTCATAATATGCATAAGTTCTTCGATTTCCTGAGGAGTCAACACAGCTGTAGGCTCATCAAAAATCAGAATATCATTGTCTCTATAAAGCATTTTTAAAATTTCAACACGCTGCTGCATACCGACTGTAATGTCTTCAACCATTGCATCAGGGTCAACCTTGAGATTATATTTCTCTGAAAGGTCTAGTACCTTCTTTCGTGCATCAGCTTTTGTTAAAAAGCCAAATTTATTTGGCTCCGCTCCCAGGATAATATTGTCCAGAACTGAGAAGATGTCTACCAGCATGAAATGCTGATGTACCATACCAATTCCAAGAGCTGTGGCATCGTTTGGATTATTAATCTTAACTTCTTTGCCGTCTTTTTTTATTACACCTTTTTCTGGAGTATACAGTCCGAACAAAACACTCATAAGTGTAGACTTACCTGCTCCATTTTCTCCGAGAAGCGCATGAATTTCACCACGTTTTAACTGTAACGTAATATCATCATTTGCAATGATACCCGGAAATTCTTTTGTAATATGCAGCATCTCAATTACATAGTCTTCCATTTAATACACCCTTCCTAATGTATTTATTTATACTGATTCTACCTAACCATACCATATTGGCGCGCGTAAAACCATAGCAATAACTACTCATACACTGGGTATCAGTAGTTATTGCTACGGTTTTATTTGCAGAAAAATAGGGGGATGGACACTTGTATCATGTAAGTCCTCCCCCCATTTGGAAATTCTTAACCTAGTATTTAATTTTTAATTAAAAACCCTGATTTAAATTAGTGGATGTTATCGAATGTCTTAAATCCGATTTCAACCTTTGGTTCATTATCTGTATCGCTAGATACCTTGATATCACCATTGTAAAGCTTAGCAACTAAATCGTTGTAATCTTCTACTGTAAACTTCTGCATAGACCATGTCTCTGTAGGAAGCTGTACATAATTCTGTGTTGGATCATCAGCAGATACAAGTCCAAGGTTTTCAACCTTACCTGCATAATCAGACCACTTACCATCAACAACTGCCTGAAGTGTTGTGTCTACTGTTGCAGCAAGACCCTTCATTGCAGATGTTAAGCAAAGTCCATCTGTACCTTCTGTTTCATCAATTGTTGCTGCCTGATCTACGTCAACACCGATAACCTTGGCACCGTCAACAGCCTTAGCAGCTTCTGCTGCAGATGTCCAGATACCACCACCGCAAGCAAATACAACCTGTGTACCATTTCCGTACCATGTATCCATTACAGCCTTGATAGCATCATCACCGTAGAACTGTCCACCGTAGATGTAGTTAACATTAACCTGATCAGCATTTCCTAAAGCAACTGCTGCATCGTTACATCCCTGAACGAATCCATATCCATAACGGATAACTGCAGGAACAGCAACACCACCTAAGAAACCAAGCTGTGTATATCCTTCAGAAACAGCTGCATAACCAGCCATGTAACCAGCGATTTCTTCCTGGTATGTGAAGCAGCAAACATTAGATGGAAGTTCATATCCATCAGAGAAGTCTCCAGCGGAAACGTCAAGCGCAATGATTGTTACATCAGGATTTGCTTCAGCAACATCCTCAATCATTGGAGCAAATAAGTAACCAGGAACAACTACAACGTTGTAACCATCAGCTACTGCATTGTTGAAAGAAGCGATTCTTGCTTCATCAGAATCTTCTGTTGGCTTGTAATAATTGAACTCAATGTCATTAGCCTTTGAAAAAGCCTTACAAGCTTCGTAAGTTGTCTGGTTGAATGACATATCTGTAATGTCACCAGAGTCTGTGATCATAGCGATCTTTGTTGCATCATCAGATGCAGATTTGCTGGAACCGCAGCCTACTAATGTAGTTACTGCAAGTGCCATAACCATAAGTAATGAAAGAACTTTCTTCATTTTACCCTCCTATTTCTTTATTACTCAAAAATACATCCATTATTTTATAGAAAATTTAGAAATATAGCAATATATAAATTTCATAAATCCATAGGTTTTCCTTATTCCATTTTGAAGTACTACTAATGAATCGACGAATTATCCGACGCCTTGCTGTCCAGCGTTTCATTGACTTTATTTCTTTAAACACATAAAGATACCAGAAAAAGCATTATCTCTTTTAATTGTGTTATAATAATTATGGTCTATGTACCAAGGGAGGCGTGTTATGAGTGAATTAAAAAAAGAAGATATCCTGGCCTTTATTCCTGACCAAATTAATGAAAAGGGAACCGCTATCGCTGTAGATGAAATCTTAAAATATGAAAAGGAGAATCCGGGAGTTCATATCCCATCGGATTTACGGGAAACTATCGTCCATCGTTCTATTGCAGACTTGAGCTTTTCATCCAGCGAATTTCACACGAAATCATTTCACGATTTTGATGAATTCAAAGAAAATTTCGAAGAATGGTTTGTCGAACGAGCCGAACCACAACTCCGCAAGATGATTTCTACAAATCTTCGTACGGAAATTCAAAAACTGCAAAAAGACGGAGAAGAAAATCTGTCCTTTATCGATAGCTTTAAAAAGCAGGTACGCGATCAAGCACAGAATCCGGATTTTCACTTTTAAATACTATGTAAAAAAGAAGCCTCTATCGTAGATATCCCATTAAGTAATATCTCGATAGAGGCTTTCACTTCTGTATAAACAACATTATCTAATCATTGCGCCAACTTCACGTATTCCTCGAAGCTGTTCCGGACGTTCTGCAAGATCATCTCGCTCCGTTGCAAAATAGGACTTTGAGAAGATGATGTCCCAACCCAGATACTTTGCAATACAACCAAACTGCTGATTAATCAAACTATACTGAACGCTATCTGTCGGCGAACCACCTGCGATAATCAATCCTATTTTCTTATTCTTTAATGCGGTTGCACGACAATAACACTTATCGATTACCACTTTAAGCTGAGCAGTCATTCCCCACCAATAAACCGGAGTTGCAAAAATAATCATATCTGCATTTACAAGTTTGTCAATCGTTGCATTTGTATCATCCTTTGCAACGCATCCGTTCTTGCATTCACATACGCCGCATCCCTGACATGGAGCTATATCCAGCTTATTTGCTTCAATCACTTCTATATCATTATGTTCCATTGAACCTTCAACAAATGCCTGGATTGCTGTATATGTATTCCCCTTTCGAGGGCTCCCATTTACAATTGCTATTTTCATAACTGCTCCTCCTTTCACACTAGTTGTGTACTTATCTCAAGTATACGCGTAGCAGAGGAAAATGTCATCCATTTATTGATTCAAGTGTCCTTGCAAAATCTCTTCATCGGACCAGATACGTTCATAATCTGAATTTCCTAATATAGACTCCCATGTCTTAAAGGATTCTATATCACCTAAATCCTTCATATTACTTAAGCCTTCTATTATTCTGTCGTATACGTCGGACGAATATTTAATTGCCCAATCCTTTTTATCATCATAATTATCATTGTATGACATTCCATCATATCCAATTGACAAAATACCCGTTTCTGTCCGCTTATATATACCTGTAACTTCCATACACGCATGTATTTCAGCTCCCAATGAATCTGAAATTAAATTTGGATATTTTTTCAAATATTCATTTGCAAGATTATCTAAACGATCCTGATCTGTAGCGGTTTCAATTATTACCGTTCCCCCTCTCCCCTTATCAGTATCTTTCTGCAAATACTTCAAACCGACTTCCTGATTTGTACAGACTGTATATCCTGTCAACTCTTCTCTAGGTAGCTTTGAGACTCCCAATAACTG
>JAFOVD010000055.1 GCA_017392525.1 Lachnospiraceae bacterium | reverse complement strand
GATACATTAGATGAAGCTATGCGTAGAGCGAGAAAGGATACTTTACAGCATGAGGTAATTTGTGTGTTCGGTTCCCTGTATTTTGTGGGCAAAGTGTGTAGAAATTGTGTTGACATTGTACATAATTGAATATAAAATTAAAGAAAATGAGGCCGATATCATGGGATATTGGCTTTTTTTGACTTTTATTTATGCAATAGCGGGAGGACAAGTGTTATGGCTAAAGCAAAGAAACAAGTAAAGAAGGGCGCAGGAGTAAATCTGAATTCGATTTTGACGAAAATATTACTCATTGTCGTTATCAGTATCATTGCGTTTACAATTTTAAATGTTGGATATATTGTTCCGGTGGCAAGAAAAGAAATCCAGAGAACAATTGAGAACAATATGCAAGATATTGCGACCTTGAGTGCAGAGGTCGTTGAAAAAGAAATTGATGATATAGGAGAATCCAATGTAGATTATGAGGCGTTAAAACCACT
The DNA here is from genome assembly GCA_017392525.1 of Lachnospiraceae bacterium. Classification (GTDB taxonomy): domain Bacteria; phylum Bacillota; class Clostridia; order Lachnospirales; family Lachnospiraceae; genus FD2005. Next base: position 39,505 of record JAFOVD010000055.1, on the reverse strand, counting down.
TCTTGAAGGGAAGGGATTGAATGGAGTAGAGTCCAGTTATATCTACGTTGTAAATTCTGAAGGAACATTCCTTTATCACAAGAAGGAAGATAAGCTTGGAACAACCATTTTCAACGATAATATCAATGCGGTTTTACAGGCAATTCCTACAGGGTCTTATGAACCAAATGGTGTGTTCCACTATACAGATGAAAATGGCACTGTTAAATATGGTGCATATCAGGTAATTGAATCTACCGGTTGGGTATCTGTAGTAGTAGCAGATGAACCGGAAGTAATGACAGAAATTAATGCTATTCGAACAACGGGCGTAATGGTTTCCGCTATTGTTGCAGTAGTAATTTTAGTATTAGGTGGTCTTTTTGCTAAAGCAATTACCAGACCAATCGGTACAATTACAGATGTAATCAACCAGACCGGTAAACTCGATTTCTCCGGAAGTCATGCTTTGGACAAGGTTGTTAAGAACAAGGATGAGACCGGTACAATGGCTCGTGCAGTTGTTAGGATGGAAGACAGTTTAAAAGACCTTGTAGGTCGTATTTCTGATACATCGGTTGAACTGGAGACTCATGCTTCAAAGCTAAAAGATATTACAGTTAAGATTGACTCAGCAAATGCTGATAACTCAGCAACTTCTGAAGAGTTGGCTGCCAGCATGCAGGAGACATCTGCTACAACAGATTTAATTGCAGAACATACAACAGATATTAAAGAAAATGCAGACGAAATTGCAGAAGAAGCTAGAACAGGTGTTGAAAAGGCTAAGGAAACAAGTCTTAAGGCAACAGAAGTTCGTAAGCGTACAGTAGATGCAAGAAATAAGACAGAGAAGATTTACCTTGAAATTAACGATGAAGGTCAGGAAGCTCTAGAGCAGGCCAAGGCAGTTGAGAAAGTTAATCAGCTTGCATCTGCAATTCAGGATATTGCAAGTCAGACAAATCTGCTTTCCTTAAATGCTTCTATTGAAGCAGCCAGAGCAGGTGAGGCTGGTCGTGGATTTGCAGTAGTAGCATCCGAAATCGGATCTCTTGCAAATCAGTCAAGTGATACAGTTTCTGATATTATGGAGATTGTAGATGAAGTTCAGGCATCTGTTAAGGCAATGAGTGATTGCCTCCAGAGAACACTGGATTACATTGCAACAGATATTAAGAGTGACTATGATACCTTCCTTGATCTTGCTGATAATTATCAGGAAGATGCGCAGGGATTCTCTACAGCAATGAGTGAAATTTATGAAAAGATCAGTACATTGCAGGAGGCAACTGCTGAGATTTCTGCATCCGTTGATCAGATTTCAGAGACAGTTGGTGAGGCTGCCAATGCTGTTACAACAGTTGCTGAGAAGGCAACCGATGTGGCAAACCTTTCTGATGGAGTAGTTCAGGTTGTAAATGAAACTCAGGAAAATTCTGTAGAATTAAAGGATATCAAGGATTCCTTTACTCTGTAAACATTTGGGCATTTGTTGTAGGGGCTGCATTGCAGCCCCTATATTTGATTTATGGCAAAAGTCTAAGTAAAATAGAGATATCTTAACTATGTGAGGGGATTATTATGGATAATCAGTTATCATTTTTATTTGATGAAGAGACAGAGGAATTGAGTTTCTCTGACGAGATGAAGGAAATCAAACCGGTGGAAGAGGAACCGGAAGTAGTGCCTGAAGTGGAGATTGAAGAGGAGCAGGAAGTGGCACCGGTGGAAGAGGTCATGGCTTTGACAGAAATTTCAGTGGGTGGTCAGGTACGTACTAAGTATGCCCGAGATACTTACGTGGTTCGTAAGATTATTGATAACATTGCTATTGTTGAAAATCCCTCTACCAAGGATACCCATGAGATGTGTTTGAAGGATTTGCTCGGGTTATAATTGCGATTCATGGAAGGAGTTTTTATGGGGGATAAAAATGAGTTAAAAATGACGGTATCGCCGGTTGTAACAAGAGATGGAAAACAATTGGCATATGTATCATTTTCAGATGATAATAGAAGTGCTGAGGGTGAAATCCCGGAGTGCATCATTACAATGAATAAGGGATTTACCCCGGAAGAAGTCGCGTGTCTTGAGGATTATATGCGTGTAAATCGTACAGAACTCAAGAAAATGGCGGCTTCTGTTAATGTCATGAATGCATTTATGACGGAAGATTAAAAATTTTACTAGAAAGATGAAAAAAGTGAACCGTTTCATAAGTTATTACAATATTAATATGAGCGGTTACTAGGAAACCCCATGTCGATTCAGGATTTAGAAAAGACAATTGAAAAATATGGTCGAGACATTTTCTCTTTTTGCGTTTATCTAACGGGAGATTGGATAATGGCGGAGGAGTTATATCAGGACATATTCGTAACCGCGCTGGAACATTTAGAAGACATGCGTGCTGAGGAAGGTATCAAAAGCTATTTCCTCTCTATAGCAGTTCGCTTATGGCAGAATAAGAGGCGAAAAATTGCATGGCGAAGACGAATTGCGCCTATGCAGTTTTACGACGAAGATTTTGATCGGGAAAGCGAATCGGAAAACAACATTGAAGCGGATATTCTGGATAGATATATCTCCGGGGAGGAGCAAGAATGTGTGCGACAAGCTGTGCATAAACTGAAGGAGAATCTTAGGATTCCGGTTATTCTCTATTACGTGAATGAGATGACGGTGCCTCAGATTGCCAGAATCTTAGGTATTCCAGAGGGAACAGTGAAAAGCCGCCTGTCCACGGCAAGAAAACGATTGAAAAAGGAATTGGAGGATAGCATCCATGACAAATAAGGATATAGATACTCTCCTGCATGTCTCACTAAAGCCAGATTACACACCATCTGACGACTTGAATCAGCGCTTGCAAGAGCGTATTCATAATGGAAATGATACCGCTGTCTTGTATCATTTCCATGGGAGTCAGAGGGATAAAAAAAAGAAAAGCAAGGCGGCCTTTGTTCGCTTCAAACGGGTTGCAGCAATTGCCTGTGTGTTGATTTTTGCATTTGGTTCAGTTGGCGTTGCAGGTGGAAAAATCAAGTACATGGTTGGATTGAAGAATCTGTTTCGGAGCTCAAATTATAATGAGATAGAGCGAGTGGTAGATCAGGTCGGTTTTGAGGCGCATGTGCCGGACTGTTTATCTGAGGACTACGTTTTTGATGAGATATGTATTGAAGAAGTAGCGGATGAGGATGATAACGGTCGTTTGTATGACAATAGAGATGTGATTAGGGTTTTTTACAAGTCCAAATCGGGGGAACCGAGTATCAGCCTGGAAATCTCAGGTGAGGATGAAACTTTAAAATATGATACGATTCCCAAGGAAATGAAGGAAGAAAACGAGAGAAGAAGGAATTCGGGCTATACCCATTCCAGAGAAATCGATGGACTGGAAGTGGAGTACTTTAGTGATACCTTCCTGTTTGTTCCCAATGACTATGAGCCTACGGAGGAGGAAGAAAGTCTGGACGAAACGGATCCAAATTTTTATATAAGTTATGGAGGGGACCAGGACCCTTATTATAGCCATGGTCAGACGATAGTATTTGTTTTGGATGGCATAACTTATGAGATGCAGGTATTTGATTCCTGGATGAGTGAAGATGAATTCTATGAGATGAGTGAGCAGCTGATTACTTACATTATGTCAGAAAAATAAAAGGAGAGTTCGGAATGATCCGGACTCTCCTTTGTTGTCTGTTTTACAGAAGGTGTGCGCGTAATTCTTCTCCGCTAAGAGTTGAGAAATAAGCAGGTGGAATATCAAGAATTGTCTTGCATCCCTTCATACCTTCTTCATGCATGCGGTGAGCAGCACGAGCAACACAAATCAATACGCTTGTTGTAAATTCAGGGTTAGAATCGAGCTTTAAGCTGTATTCGATAACGTGGTTATGCTCTTTGTTAACACCTGTTTTTCCTGTACGGAATACGAATCCGCCGTGTGCTAAACCGCTGTGGTTTTTGTTGAATTCTTCTTCGCTAATGAAGTGAACAGTTGTGTCATAAGGTTCAAAGTAATTAGGCATTTCCTTGATTTCCTTTTCGACACGAGCAGCATCTGCACCATCCTCTAAGACAACGAAGCATTCACGAGTGTGCATCTGTCGAGTAGTAAGTTCAGGGTTGCTACCACTACGAACAGCCTCCAGTGAACTTTCTACAGGGCAAGTATACTGCTTTGCGTTTTTCACGCCATCAATTCTACGAATTGCGTCAGAGTGACCCTGAGAAACACCCTTGCCCCAGAATGTGTAATCTTTACCATCCGGGAGAATGGAATTGGAGTAAACTCTCATAAGAGAGAACATTCCAGGATCCCATCCACAGGAAATAACACCGATATTGCCGGCTTCTTTAGCAGCTGCGTCAACATTTGCAAAATGTTCAGGAATATGTGCGTGATTATCAAATGAATCAACGACGTTGAACATCTTAGCGAATTCCGGAGTCTGTACCGGAAGATCAGTAGCACTACCGCCACAGAGAATCATAACATCAATTTTGTCTTTCCAATTGGAAACTTCAGAGACATTCACAACAGGAACACCCTCTGTAAGAATTTTAACTGTAGAAGGATCTCTTCTAGTAAAAACTGCAACCGTCTCCATGTCCGGAGCCTGGTTAACAGCGATTTCGACACCTTTTCCGAGGTTACCGTAACCCATGATACCAATTCTGATCATAATTACCTCCTGAGTATTCTATTCATATTTGCTGCCTATGACAGCGCCTATACTAATATAGCATAAACGGGATAGAACAGCATAGTGATTATTATTGTCGATAGCAATAATTAAAATCGGTTTGAGATTCCCCTATTATGTATAAATCGGTTTAGTATAGCCAGAATCCATGCGACAAATATGATGGACAGACACCACAGTGCACTTGCTGTCGGGGACTGCTCATATACATGAAGAAATGGATAAGGTCCATATAATACGTGAAGGATATTCAGAACAATTGTCACTGCCGCATAGAGTATGGTAGGTATAATTGCCTGAAATGTGGCGGTAAAGGACAATCGTTCGCTCTTTTCGAAGAATCCAAAGATTATGATGGATAATATTGGGCACGCAACATGATAGAAGAAATTGGCGCCGGCAAAAAGCATCTGTAAATAGCCCTGTAGAATGTTATCGAACATAGGAGCAAGCACGGTGACTGCAATAAGAAATGTTACAGTTACCATAGATGTAGCCATATAACGAAGCACAGTCAGCCAGTGTGGCAGTTCAACGGCGCCGGCAGCAGTGACATTTCTAAGAGCTTCAAACTCTCGGAGACGGCTCTCTGCCTTGATACTCTCAATAATAAATAGAAGAGAAGTAATCATGCAGAAAATGTTACTGAGCTGCGTATAATAGGAAAAGAGCGTCACACCCATGGTTAGGATGCTTAAAATCAGCCCGATAATACCAAGAATAAACAGGATACAGTGTAATATAAATGCAGGTCGTTTGATAAATGTTCTTTTTGTTGAATAAATCATGCATTCCTCCTTTACAAAAAACATACTCTCTATCCTAATTATCATAGGGGAGAGAAGGAGCAATGACTAGTCATTTTATACAAATTTAATAACTTGTTTTTGGTCAATAGCACTTTTTGAATGATTTTTGATAAAAAATGCGCAAATATTGTTGACACGGTACATAGAGAGTGATAAATTAAACGAGTCTTGAGTGAGAGCTCAAGTCCAGTATGTAACTTTCAGTAGGCATTAACTGTACATATTAACGCTTTAGAAGCTTTTTTATGTTCGTGTTGTGTCTACTTTTTTTATGCTTCAAAAAGAGACGCTAAGAACTTAAAAATCTTCGGGCAAAAAACAGTCAAAGGAGAAAGTCTATGAAAGACAAAATTTTTGGCGTCCTTCAGAGAGTAGGACGAAGCTTCATGCTTCCAATCGCAATCCTGCCAGTAGCTGGTTTGCTTCTTGGAATCGGTGGATCATTTACAAATGAAACAATGTTAAGCGCATATCACCTTGAAGGTGTTATGGGTTCTGGTACAGTTCTTAACGCTCTGTTCCAGGTTATGAGTGATGCAGGTAACATCGTATTTGGTAACTTACCAATTATCTTCGCCATGGGTGTTGCAATTGGTATGGCTAATAAGGAAAAAGAAGTTGCAGCTCTTGCAGCAGCTATCGCTTTCTTTATCATGCATGCTTCAATCAGTGCTATGATCACAATCAATGGTGGCGCTGATGCGATGCTTAACGGTGCAACAACTTCCGTTTGTGGTATCACATCCCTTCAGATGGGTGTATTCGGTGGTATCATCGTAGGTCTTGGTGTTGCAGCACTTCACAACAAGTATTACAAGATTGAATTACCTCAGGTACTTTCTTTCTTCGGTGGTACTCGTTTCGTGCCAATCATCTCAGCACTTGTTTACACATTTGTTGGTATCTTAATGTTCTTTGTATGGCCAGTAGTACAGAAGGGTATCTACGCAGTAGGTGATATCGTTATCGCTTCTGGTTACTTCGGTACATGGGTATACGGTTTAATGGAAAGATTACTGATCCCATTCGGTCTTCATCACGTATTCTACTTACCATTCTGGCAGACAGCCGTTGGTGGTACAATGGAAGTTAACGGACAGATGATCGAAGGTGCTCAGAACATCTTCTTCGCTCAGTTAGCTGATCCTTCTGCACCTAAGTTTGCAGTTGAAGCTACTCGTTTTATGTCAGGAAAGTTCCCACTTATGATCTTTGGTCTTCCTGGAGCAGCACTTGCTATGTATAGATGTGCTCGTCCAGAAAAGAGAAAGGTTGTTGGAGGTCTTCTTCTTTCCGCAGCACTTACATCAATGCTTACAGGTATCACAGAGCCAATCGAGTTCACATTCTTATTCGTAGCTCCAGCTCTTTATGGTATCCACTGCGTATTCGCAGGTGCAGCTTACATGCTTATGCACATCTTCAAAGTTGGTGTAGGTATGACATTCTCTGGTGGTATCATCGATTTGTTCCTTTTCGGTATTCTTCCTGGACAGGCTAGAACAAATTGGATTTGGGTACCAATCGTTGGTGTTGGATACTTCGTTGTTTACTACTTCTTATTCTCATTCTTAATTAAGAAGTTCGACCTTAAGACACCAGGTCGTGAAGATGATGATGAAGAAACAAAGCTTTATACAAAGGCTGATTACCTTGCAAAGGGTGCTAAGGCTGAAGATGCTACTTCTGACATGATCATGCGTGGTCTTGGTGGAAAGAAGAACATCACAACAGTTGACTGCTGCGCAACAAGACTTCGTTGTACAGTAGACAATCCTGAATTAGTTCGTGAAGGCTTATTAAAGGCTTCTGGAGCTTCAGGTGTCATCCACAAGGGTAACGGTGTTCAGGTAATTTACGGACCACGCGTTACAACAATCAAGTCAAATCTTGAAGATTATCTTGAAACTGCACCAAATACATTGTATTCTGGTGAAGATGTAGAAGAAGCTGGAAATGATTCAGCTGATTCTAAAAAAAAAATAAGTAAGAAATTCACTATCTATAGCCCAATGTCTGGTATCGCTGGTGACATCTCAGAAGCAGATGATGAAGCATTCGCTGGTAAGATGATGGGTGATGGTGCAATTGTTACTCCAGACAAGGCAACAGTAGTTGCGCCTTGTGATGGTACTATTGGTTTCGTATTCGATACAAAGCATGCTATCGGTATGGAAACAGAAGACGGTACAGGACTCCTTCTTCACGTAGGTATTGACACAGTATCTCTCGGTGGAAATGGATTCGAAGTACTTGTTGAAAATGGTCAGAAGGTTAAGAAGGGCGATGCTCTTATGAACCTTGATCTTGACTACTTAAATAAGAATGCTAAGTCTATGACATCTCCAATCATCGTTACAGATGTTGACGCAGATAAGGTAGAAGTATTCTTACAGGCTTCAGGTCATGTAGAAGTTGGGGAGCCTCTTTATGATGTAACAATTTACGAGTAAAATTGTTATCGCAAAAAGCACTGCATTTGCTTTAAGCGATGGCAGTGTGTGATCCGGCACTCCGGGAGAGGGTGCCGGATTTAATGAGGTAAAAACTATGTATCGTATTGAAAAGGTATTAAATCATAATACAGTGATCGCGATTGCGACAGATCCAGAGACGGGACATGCAGAGGAATTCCTTGTACTGGAAAAAGGTATTGGGTTTGGCAAAAAAGTATCTGAAACAGTCGAATTTGGACCAGATGCAAAGATTTATGGACTAAACGAATCGACAGATAGAGGAAGCGCACTGGATCTTGTTAAGCAGGTTCCGCCAGTCTATCTAGAAATTGCGAATGAAGTCTTGCAGAAGGCAGACGAAATATTTGAAGACGAAACAGTGGATCACAGTGTTCTATTTCCATTAGCTGACCACTTGGAATTTGCTGCGAAACGTATCAAAAACCATGAGGACATCTCTAACCCGCTATTGGATGATATTAAAATACTTTTCCATATGGAGTACAAGGCTGCCGAGTGTATTCGACCGCTACTTATTGATGAGATTGGAGTAGAGGTTTCAGATGATGAAATCGGTTATGTTGCACTACATGTGCATTCAGCTATAAGCCATGATAGAATTTCCCAGTCTATGCAGATGGCGCAGTCTGTACGCGATTGTATTTCTAAAATAGAAGAACAAACCGGGCATAAAATTCGTATCGATTCCCTGTCATATAACCGTATGATGAATCATATTCGGTATATGGTTGCCCGTGTACAGCGTCAGGAGCCGTTAAAGCTTAGCATGAATGATTTTGTTAATCAGAATTATCCGGAAGCTTTTGTTATTGCTGAAAAGATTTGCGATGAACTTGCCGAAAGTTTGGGTATCGATTTTGATGAAAATGAAATTGGATATCTTGCAATTCATATCGAAAGAGTGAAGGCAAGCGAGGCATAAAAGCAATATTTAGTTGTTTAAAGGCACACCCAAGTGGGTGTGTCTTTTTTGTTTAAAAAAATTGAGACAATTTCCTTAAAAAAATGTATGATGATAACATCATATGAAGGAGAAGAAGGGGTTACCGTTTATTGGAGCTTCCGTAATTCTCTGGTTACTGATTTTTGCTGTGTGTGCTATGATGTGTATTATTGAAATCATATTTGTTTTTATTCTATGTTATGAGAATAGGAAGTTATAAAATTCTGTTTTTAAATTCTTTAATCGCGTAGACAATACTGTCCTTTGGAATCTGGCTAAAGGTGATGATTTGCATCTTTTCCATATCAGGTATCTGTATTCCGATTTCCATACCACTTTCGCCGATAAACAGGCAATCTTCCGGGAATGTGTCTTTCAAAGCCCGGATGGCAATCTGGCGTTTTTCTTCGTAGAGACGCTTCATCTTACGAATATGTCGGTGGAGATGACCGTCGCGAAGGAACATTGCAAGAGCAATCTGTTCGGCTTTGGAAGCGGTCTGATTGTATAATTCTTTGATTTCATGGTAAGCTTCTGCCATGCCTTGTGGTAAGATCAGATAACTGATACGAACGCTTGGAAGAAGTACTCTTGAAAATGATCCAAGAAATGCGACATTTTCTCCGCCGGTCATTGCATAAAGACTAGGTGTGGGCTTACTAGAGAATACGAATTCATTCTGATAGTCATCTTCGACAATAAGATGATGATTTTCCCTTGCGTGTTCTATAAGTTCGTGTCGTCGTTTCATTGGCATAATTTCACCCCATTTTGTCATGTAGGAGGGTGTGACATAGATGACGTGACTGTTTTTATTACGGTAGGATACACTATATCCGGCGTTTAAAAAGATAGTGGCGCCATCTGTAAATTCTTTTGTGGGAAAGGAAATGGTCCTTTCGCCGGATATAATTGCAATTAAAATCTGTAAGAGATTCTGAAACCCAGCGCCTATAACAATATCATCAGGTGAGCAGATGATATTTCTGGTTTTACGGACATAGGTTGCAATTTCTTGTCTTAGATCTGCCTCCCCTTGATTATGCGAATAGGATAGTAAACGATCTTCCTGACGAAGTGCTGATTTCATATAGCGTCTCCACAGATTTAGACAGGAGACTTCTCTATCTTCTGCGATAGTTGTCAGGTCATATTCAGACGAATAATCTATTGAGTTCTTCAAGGAGGGAACTGGTGTAGCGTCTGCTTTTTCAGAATTGTTTTTTGCCATCCGCTCAGACATATCAGATACAAAGAAGCCAATCTTTTCCTTGGCATAGATGTAGCCGTCTGCTGCAAGAAGCATGTAGGCAGTCTCTACGGAAGTACGACTAACGTCCAGAGTTTTTTCGGATTCTCTGAGAGAAGGCATACGATCTCCGGTTTTCAAGATTCCATTCATCATTTTATTCAGATAATAGTGATAGATTTTTTCATATACTTTCATATCTGTCCCCTAAAATAAATCGAAAATTGCGCATTTTTATAGTAACAGTATAATGCTATTATAACTGCATATAAGGGAAAAAGAAAAGCGATTCACTATGTTTTTTAATTGAAGGAGGAGAAAAATGGATCACTCAACAGTAATAGCAAATGAAAGATTTGACACAAAAAAAGTAATTATAGCCGCATTGATGGCTGCATTGACATGTGTTGGAACTATGATTATTAAAGTTCCAACCCCTACGATGGGATATATTCATCCGGGAGATGGTTTTGTATTGCTTAGCGGTTTGCTTTTAGGACCGGGATTAGGTGCGCTTGCAGCTGGTATTGGATCTGCACTTTCGGATTTGATTGGCGGATATTTTGTCTATGTTCCGGCTACTTTTACAATCAAGGCCTTAACTGCCTTGACAGCTTATGTTGTTTATAAGTTTCTTGTTAAGAAATTAAAAAATGGTACTAATCTCCCAGGAGTTGTAATTGCCGGAATTGCAGGAGAAACAGTGATGGTTTTGGGATACTTTATTTTCGAGATTTTTATGTTATCTGTAATGAACCATACATCACTTGCTGCCGGGGTAATAGCTTCCGCTGCCGGAATTATCCCAAATATCATTCAGGGTGTATTTGGCGTTTTGATTGCAAGTGTTTTGCATCCGGTTATTTCTAAACTATATTCCCGCTAGTGCTTGAAAAATCGACCCTACGCATTTAAACTAATTGGTGCATACCGAAAAGAAAGCGTGGTGGACAAATAATGGATTATGGAATGCCAAATTTAATAGAAAATGAGACTTTGGAGCAGGATATATCACTTTGTAAGAAACTGGGACTGAATTTTATAGAGCTTAATACGAATTTCCCTGAATATCAGATTGAGAAACTGGAAGATACATATCGGCTGATAAGTCTGGCAGAAGAGGCAGGCATCTATTATACGATTCACATTGATGAAAACTTAAATGTTGCTGATTTTAATCCTATTGTTCGTGCTGCATATCTTGAAACAGTGAGTCGTACAATTGAAGTTGCAAGAGCGTTGGTCCCACTGAAGAAGAAATATTCTACTTCGGATAGCTACGCGAAGCTTCCGATGACAATCAACATGCATATGAATCATGGTATTGTTGTCACACTTCCGGAAAAGAAAGTGCTTGTATATGAAAAGCGCTTTGAGGAATATATGGAGAATTTCCGACGGTTTAGAGAGCTGGTTGAAGAGTGGATAAAAGAAGATGAGATTCAAATTGCTATTGAGAATACCGATGGATTCAGAGACTTTGAAAAGAAGGCGATAGAGTATCTTCTGCAGAGCGATAAATTTGTTTTGACATGGGATATTGGACATTCCAAAGCAACGGATGAATACGATGAGCCATTTATTCGAAAGAATAAGGATAAATTAAAGCATTTTCACATACATGATGGTATGACAAATCCACCCAAAAATCATCTTGCCCTTGGAACAGGGAAAATAGATTTGTTTAATCGACTACAATTAGCTAGAGACTGTAATGCAAGATGTGTTTTGGAAACAAAGACAATTACTGCATTGGAACACTCTTGCGATTGGTTAGACGAGCATAATTTAAGATAGTTTTTAAAAAAAGCAGAGGAATAATCCTCTGCTTTTTTAGCTATCAATTTTATGCCCAGATATTTGTAGGTTTCCAATCACGCTTTCGTCCAAGTAATATGAGACCTACGCAGAAAATAGCGAGGATAGTTGTAGAAAGAATACATCCTTCAACGCCGAATTCTGTATTATAAGCAAAGCTGTTCTTGGCAGATGATGTGTTTAAGGTAAAAATACCGAAAGGGCTTTCTATGCCGCTATTTGGAAGCCCAAACAGGATGTTCTGTGTAAAGTTCCAGGCGGTGTGTACACCGAATGCCAGCCACATGCTATCCAGGTAATATACAAATAATGAAAACATTACACCGGATATGAAGATATTTAACAGGGAGAGCACGGAGATACCATTGTTCAAAAGATGAAGAAAGGTAAACAGTGCTGCATTACCAACGATAGCAATGACAGGATCTTCATAACGATGTGTTAATTTCTGATAGAGATATCCACGGCAAAGTAATTCCTCTGAAGACGCCTGAATCAGAATCATGAGAAATGCCGGGATTACAATTAACGGATCAAATCCTGAAAATGTAAGCTCTATGTCGCCGTGAAGGCAAGCAACGAGAACACAGAGTCCATTGAGAGCAAAACCGATGAGTAAACCAAGCAAAAACTTGGGTACGGTATTTCCACGGGTTTTTCTTGTAATCGTGCCAAAGAGAGGACGATTATTCTTTTTCAGGAACCATAGAAGTAAAACTACCCACATTCCAAATGAAACCAGATAGATATTTGCCAGTTTAACAATGGGTGGAAGATTGTTTAGAACTTCTGTATAAGCTTCCGGATCAGATAAAAGTGTTGGATCATCAATAGATGAAATGGCATGTAATCCAACAGGAATTCCAATGACAAGTCCCCCGATAAATTGCCCAATAAACATTAGCAAGACGGCTACAATTAAGTAAACTACAAAGTTGTCCAATAATTTTTGTTTCATTTTATTTCCTCCTAACAATACTATTAAAAAGGATTTTAAGGACGTGGTCAATAGATTTGTGGCGTTGAGACCGGAAAAGATGACAACAGCGCTGTTTTATGGTATAAATAGAACGCATTAACAAGACACAAAGAGAGAGAGGTAAGACATGCGAAAGATTCGTAAAATCGGAGCATGCCTTGTTTGTGTATGCTTGATTTTAAGCACACTGACAGGCTGTTCTCAGTCATCTGAGAGGATGATGTTTGGAACGGGTGGAACTGCCGGTACATACTACTCATATGGTGGAGTAATTGCTCAGTATATGACAAGTTATGCAGGAGTGAAAACTGTAGCAGTTTCTACGGGAGGTTCTAAAGTTAATATTCAAAGTATTCAGGACGGTGATTTTCAGCTTGGATTCACACAGTCTGATGTTATGACATATGGATGGAATGGTACACGCGCATTTGAAGAGGATGGGCAGACACATGACTTCCGTGTTTTAGCGGCACTTTACGCAGAGACAGTTCAGGTAATCACAATGGATGATTCCATCAAATCAATTGAGGACCTGAAGGGCAAGAGTGTATCAATCGGTCAGGCAGGTTCCGGCGTATATTTCAATGCGATAGACGTTTTAAATGCTGCTGGTTTGGATATAGATGATATAAAACCACAGTATCAGTCCTTTGAAGATTCCAAGGAAGCTTTAAAGGATGGCAAGATTGATGCTGCATTTATTGTTGCCGGTGCGCCAACTACGGCGATTACAGAACTTGCAACAACAAACGGTGTAAATCTTATTAACATTGATGGAGATTTGCAGCAGAAGATTTTAGAGGAATGTCCGTATTATGATCCATACGTGATTCCTGCGGGAACATATCCGGGTCAGAAGGAGGACATCCAGACGATTACTGTTCAGGCGACACTGATTGTTTCAGCAAATGCAGACGCAGATACAGTTTATGATCTGACAGCATCAATATTTGATCATATTGATGATATTACTCTGGAAAATGCCAAGGGTAGTGAACTTAATCTGGAAACGGCGTCAGGTATTACAACAGTGCCATATCATGAAGGTGCAGCAAGATATTTTGCAGAACATGGTATCACTGTTAATACGGATGAAAACTAAAAGAGGAGGGACAGTAGAATGAGCGAGAAATTAAACCATCATGCCTCTGCTCCGGAGGTTTCGGCAGAAACGATTGATGCCGTAATGAAAAAATATGACAGAGAGAGTAATACCCGTATCTGGGAAGGCAAAGCCAAGGTGGCAGTTGCACTTATTTTGGTAGCATTTTCACTGTGGTGTATCTGGGTTACTCTGTTTGCAACATTTCTTGAGGAAATCAGACTCACAAGCTTTATGGGGCTGATTATTCTTATGGGATTCTTGATTTATCCTGCAAAAAAGGGTGAACAGACCCCTAACCATATACCATGGTATGATTTGATTTTTATGATTGCAGGCACGGGATCTTATATGTATTTTACTTTTAATGCCAATGCAATCATCAATCAGGGTACCAGATTTGAATGGTATCAAATTTTCATCGGAATTATTGCAATAGCAGCGCTGATTGAAGTTACCCGACGTTGTGTTGGTATTCCAATTCTGATTGTAGCTGGATTTTTTGTGGTATATGCACTTGGATTTGGGTTAACCAATCCGGAATTTTTGGGTAGAGTACGTTATCTGGTTCGTAATCTTTTCTATACGAAAGAGGGTATCTTCTCTACACCGGTTAATGTTTGTTCGAAATTTATTGTTGTTTTCATTATATTTGGTGCATTTTTGGAGAAGACCGGTATTTCCGAGTTCTTTATTAAGATGGCTAATAGTGTTGCAGGACGATATGCCGGTGGCCCGGCCAAGGTAGCGGTTATTTCATCTGCACTTTGCGGTATGGTTTCCGGATCTTCTGTAGGTAATACAGTAACAACCGGTTCTGTTACAATCCCGATGATGAAAAAGACAGGGTATAAATCCGAATTTGCCGGTGCGGTAGAGGCAGCAAGTTCTACCGGTGGACAGATCATGCCTCCGATAATGGGTGCAGCTGCATTTCTAATGGCAGACTTTGTTGGAGTTCCATACTCAAGTATTCTGGCCAGAGCGGTGTTGCCTGCGCTGTTGTATTTCCTAGGAATCTTTATCTCAGTACATCTTGAGGCAAAGAAACTTGGATTGACAGGTATTTCGAAAGAAGATTTGCCAAAGCTTGGTAAGTTATTGAAAAAATCATATCTTTTACTACCTTTAATTATGCTGGTAGTGTGGGTATCCGGAAACTATATGACAATGCAGAGAGCAGCGGCATTTGCCATCTTACTTTCTATTGTTGTCAGCTTATTTGATTCAGAAAATCGAATCACACCAAAGAAGATTTTACAGGCATTAGAGCAGGGTGGTCGTAGTGCCATTACTGTAGGCGCGGCTTGCGGTGTTGCAGGTATCATTTCCGGTGCAATCACAATGACTGGTCTTGCCAATGATTTGATTAATGCCATTGTTGGTGTTGCAGGAAATCATCTGATTATTGCGCTGGTACTGACAATGCTTTGCTGTATCGTACTTGGCATGGGTGTGCCTACAACAGCAAATTATTGTATTATGGCGGCTACAACCGCTCCGATTCTGGTACGTATGGGTGTGCCTGCAATTGCGGCTCATTTCTTCGTATTCTACTTTGGTATTGTGGCTGATATTACTCCACCGGTTGCGCTGGCAGCCTATGCCGGTTCTGCAATTGCAAAGAGTAATCCTATGAGAACAGCATTCCAGGCTTCAAAGCTTGCGATTGCGGCCTTTATCGTACCTTATATGTTTGCATATAACCCGGCGATGCTTTTGATTGATACTACACCACTTGCAGTTGTTCAGATTATTATTACATCTGTGTTGGGTGTATTCGGTTTGGCGGCGGCTCTGGAGGGCTACTGCTTTACTCATATGAATCCATTGATTCGTATTGTGATTGCGTTAGGTGGACTTATGTTGATTCATCCGGCGCTGATTACGGATTTGGCTGGTGCGGTACTTCTTGCTGCTGGTTTGGTTGCTTTGAAAATTATGTCAAAGCGTAATCATCCGGTTGCAGGAGCATAAAGTTATTTAAATTTGAGGAGGAGAAACAAATGGAAGGTTTGAAATATCCTGTAATTTGTATCAGTCGTGAATATGCTGCATATGGAAGAACTGTTGCGCGCCGATTGTCAGAGGAATTGGGAATTCCATTTTATGATAGAGATTTTGTAACAGAGACAGCAAAGAGAAGTGGCTATTCAGAAGAGGATATCAGAAGAGAGGGTGAGGCTATGAGCCGCGCCACTCGCTTCTTAAACAGTGTAATGAACAATGCTATGGTCTATAGCAGTTCTTATGACAGTATTTTCCATGCGCAGAAGGAGGTAATCCTCAGTTTGTCCAAGGAACCTTGTATTATTGTTGGCCGATGCGCCGGATTTGTCTTAAGAGAAGCTAATATTCCAAGCTTTAATGTATTTCTCTATGCAGACAAGGACGTTCGAACAAAAAGAGCGGCGGAGTTGGAAGAGAATATCGGAATTGATCCAAAAAAAGCTCGCGAAAGACATGATATCCTCCGCGAGACATATTATAAGCAGTATACACACCAGGAACTCGGCGATTATCATAACTATGATATCTGCTTAAATACTGGTGAAGTTGGTCCGGAACGATGTGCTGAAATCATTGCAGAAATCGTTCGACAGGGTGACATCGACTAAAGAGGTAACTGTACGATAACCTGGAAACGATTGTCCAGGGATTTGAAACTGCAGTATCCGTTTAGGGCGGATACGCGTTCTCGGATAGTTTCGATGCCGATACCGATTCGTCCGGTGGATTTCTCAGAAAGTTGAGGGCCACCAGATGCGATATGAACAGGATGTGAACTGTTTGCGATAAGAATCGTAAGCATGTTTGCATCCTGTTTTATTTTTAAATCAATATATCTGGTTTCCACTAGGCGTGACATGGATTCATCCGGCAAATCCAGACGCATAGTGCCTTCAATGGCGTTATCCATCAAGTTTCCAAGTATGATAGCCAAATCCAGAGAGTGGTTCTTCAGAGGCTTCTCGTCTTTTATGGAAAACTCTGTGGAGAAGGAAATCTGTTCTTGATACATATAATCAATCTTCGGAGAAAGAATTACATCAATGGTCTGTACCCCTGAAATAGAGTGATTTGCGGATGAAATCTTCCGGGTAATCTTGTCAATTTTTTGTGAGGCACATTTATAATCCTCAAGCATAATATCAGCCTGAACAGAGAGAAGCATGTTTTTCATATCATGTCTCAGGGTTGATAAGGTTTTCTCGTCCTTCAGCTTTTGCTGGAAATAATCATGCTCCTGAAATTTTAACTTTTCTTCTGCCAGTTTTTGACTTGCATTCATGAGTACTCGGTAGAGATACAGAATTGCCAGATTCATAAGAATCAGGCAGAAAAGCAAAATCATATTGAACTCGTAACTACTCATCTTGTATGAGACCATAAGTAGTGCAAGGAAAATCAGTAACATTGGGGTCATTGACTGATAGAGCGCCGTTGTTATTTCCAGTGATTTCTTCAGGAAGAAGTGTAACTGGATTTCGAAATAAAGAAGTACAGCTAAGGAGAATACCAGATAGAGCAATGTCTCGTGAATTGCAGCATGGACAGAGGTTACATTGTAGCGGCTTTGAAAATTTTCCACTGTCAGTGCATATCCAAATTCGCAGATAATATAGGAAAAAGTAAATTGCATAACATGATAAAGCTTTTTCCAGATACTTCCCTCCAAGAAAATCTGATTTGCTATAAAGAATACTCCGAAGAAGATGCAGAGCCGAAGCAGAATAAAGCCGGAAAATCTTGGGAGAACAGCAATTAAGAGCATTCCGAGAACATTAAACAGATAGAAAAATGTCTCGGAATGCTTGAAATCAAATGTTTTGCGGAAATATACTCCGGAAATCAAGACAGGGAGCCCGATATCGAGGAGATGTAGTATTAATAATAGAATCGAAAGTGTCATATAACGCTCCTAGAATAAAAATCGATGCAGCGCCTCTTCAAAACTCTTTTTTCGTCCACGGCTAAGGGTATCGCTGAATCCGTTAGTTAAAGTGATTTCCCCTTTGTTGATGGAGCTTACGTAGCGCAGATTAACGATTAGGCCCTTGTTGGCACGGGCAAAGGAATAACTTGGAAGCTGGGCTTCGACTTCGCCGGTCTTGCCATAGTAGATTTCGTCATCTGAACCATCGGCAAAGTGGATTCGCAGTCTACGATTATCCTCGTTGGAGATGCAGAGGATGCGCTGGCAATTGATATAAACATTGTCACGACCGCTTTTAAAGCGGATATATAGTTTTTTGTCCTGATTTTCCCGGATAAATTCATGTATAAGCGCATGTACCTTGGTTTCGTCTATCGGTTTTAACAGATAGCGAAAAGGCTTATATTTAATACTCTCAATGGAATAACCGGGATGAGAGGATACGAATATAATAGTGCCGTTATCGTCATCTGTGATAAATCGAGCGATATCCAGACCGTTATAGCGGCTGTTTGAAAATTCTATATCTAAAAAGTAGAGATCATATAGCTTCTCACGATGTTCAAAAAAGTCTTCAGGTCTATTAAACACATCAATCTCACACTGATAGTCGGTATCTTCCTCTATTACCTTGTAGAGAAGATTTTCCAATAGAATTGATAAATTTCTTTCATCTTCGCAAATTGCAATGTGAAGCATATTCACCTCCTACGTAGTTCTAGGTTTTTTATATTACAACATAAAGTTTGATACATCAATACGA
The DNA here is from genome assembly GCA_017392525.1 of Lachnospiraceae bacterium. GTDB lineage: Bacteria > Bacillota > Clostridia > Lachnospirales > Lachnospiraceae > FD2005. Next base: position 20,731 of record JAFOVD010000055.1, on the reverse strand, counting down.
CAGTTTAATGCAAAAAAGCGAAGACGGATTAATTTGAAATTAGAATAAATCTGATAAGTTACGCTTACTAATACAAACAGTAACTTCAAGAAAGAGAGAGAAAAAAATGAAAGAGAAAAAACTTGGGTTAATGTCCCTCATTCTGATGATTTTCACATCAGTATACGGATTCAATAACATTCCAAGATCCTATTATTTAATGGGATACGCAGCTATTCCTTGGTTCGTTATTGCTGGTATCTTATTCTTCATTCCATTTGCATTCATGGTAGCAGAGTTCGGTTCTGCATTCCGTCATGAAACAGGTGGTATGTATTCATGGATGTGTAAGTCCGTTGGACCAAAGTACGCATTCATCGGAACATTTATGTGGTATACATCTTATGTACTTTGGATGGTAAATGTTTCTTCAGGTATCTGGGTACCTGTATCAAATATCATCTTTGGTGAAGACTGTACTTCTAACTGGTCACTTTTCGGTTCTGAATTCTTATCAGGATCCAGACTTCTTGGTATTATGGCAGTGTTATTCTTCATCTTCATTACATACTTCGATGCAAAGGGTATTGATAAGATCAGCAAGGTAACATCTGTTGGTGGTACTGCAGTACTTGCAATCAATATTATGGTTGTAGTAGGTTCTGTTGTAATGATTATTGCCCGTCATGGTCAGCTTGAGCAGCCATTCCAGGGATTTGAATCTCTTAAGACTCCGCTGAACGTTGCTTACCAGGGCAGCCCAATCATGATTCTGTCCTTCATCGTATATGCACTTTTTGCATACGGTGGAATTGAAGCCGTTGGTGGTCTTGTAGATAAGACAGAAAATCCTAAGAAGAACTTCCCTAAGGGAATCGTTACAGCTGCTATGGTTATTGTAGTAGGATATGCACTTCTTATTATGTTAGTAGGTTCATTCACAAACTATAGTGAAATCCTTGGAACAGACAGCATTACACTTGGAAATGTTTCCTATGTAATTATGTCTAACTTTGCAGCTGCATTTGGTAAGGCTTTCGGTGCTTCTGCTGCTACTCAGGTAGCACTTGCACATGGATTTGCTCGTGTATATGCATTAATTATGCTTCTTGCACTTATGGGTGCATTATTTACACTTGTATATTCTCCATTAAAGCAGTTAATCGATGGTACTCCAAAGGAGCTCTGGCCTGGCAAGATGGGCGAAATCGCAGAAGACGGTATGCCTAAGAATGCTATGTGGGTTCAGTGCACAATTGTTTGTGTTATGGTTCTTCTTGTATCCTTCGGTGGAGATACAATGCAGCAGTTCTTCCTGATCTTAACAGCTATGGTAAATGTTGGTATGACAGTTCCTTATATGTTTATCTCATTTGCATTCCCTAAGTTTAAGAAGATGGAAGGAATCGATCGAAGCTTCGTTGTTTACAAGACACAGAAGTCTGCAAATTTCTGGGGTTATGTTGTAACATTAACTCTATTACTTGCAAATACATTTGCTATTATTCAGCCAGCTCTTGATGGTGATATCAAGACAACATTCTGGTCACTCAGTGGCCCTGTAATCTTTGGATTGGTAGCATGGATTATCTATACACGTTATGAGAAGCGTGTTGCTAACGGTAAAATTGCATCAGAAGATGTAGAAGAAACAGTAGCAGAAGCAGAATAAAAACAAAATAAGATTTTAGTTTAGTCCTCGTAGGATTCAGAGTTGATTCTGGGTCTTGCGGGGACTTTTTTTCCTCAATTTGACAGTGAGTGGTAATACTTTTAGTATAAATTAGGAAATGATAATGCTTTGATTGCAGGGGTGAGATTATGACAAAAAGAGAAAGAGAAATAACAGACGAGAAAGAGTTACAGGATTTATTAGAAGGCTGTTTGTATCTTCATCTGGGACTGGTAGATGATGGGAAACCGTATATTGTTCCGATGAATTATGGCGTGGATGAGAGAGAAGGTAAGAAGATACTTTATTTGCATAGCGCACATGTTGGACGAAAACTGGATATCATCCGTAAAAATCCTGTTTGCTGTTTCACAATGGAACGGTCTATTGAGCCATTTACCGGAAGAGTCGCATGCCAATATGGAGTGGCGTATGAGTGCCTGATGGGAACAGGTACGATTTTCTTTGTAGATGATGTGGAGGAGAAGATTCATGGGCTGAAAAAGCTTATGAAAACTCAAACGGGAAGCGAGGAGTTCTCATTTGATGAACGTATGGCGTCCATTGTAACGGTTATGCGTATTGAAGTAGATGAAATCACCGGGAAACGCCGCCCGAAGAAGCTTCATGAAGAATAGTTTTAAACTTAAGAATTCTTTAGGTTCTTTTTATATTTTATAAAGGTTTATGAGCTATTATAAAATGTATAATTCTGAAATGAGGCAAAAGAAATGGCATATAATACAAATACATATTTTATTATATTCCTGCCGATAGCGATGTTACTGTATCAGGTTTTACCAAAACGCTATCGGTGGGTTGGCTTATTGGCATCAAGCGTAACGTTTTTTATGCTGATTAGCCAGACACTTATCTATTGGGCTGTTATAACAACAGCAGTTGCTTATGGAGCCGCAATCGGGATAGTTTCTATCCATAATTCCGACAAGAAGATTCTAAAAAAGAAGAAAAAGAGAGTAATGCTTACGGCAGTTGTTTCTGTTGTGGGTATTCTGGCAGTGCTTAAATATACTGCTTTTACTCTGGATATTATAAGTCAGGTGCTTACACAACTTGGTCATGAAACTACCTTTACTATGGGTGAGATTCTTGTACCAATTGGAATTTCTTTCTATACATTGCAGGCCGTAGGATACATTCTGGATGTTTATTGGAAGAGAATTGAGGCGGAACGTAATTTTGCAAAACTTTTTTTGTTTATGATCTTTTTCCCGACCTTGATGGAGGGACCAATCTGTCGTTATTCAGATACAAAGGATCAGCTGTTTGAAGGAAATCCAATAACAGCGGATAGTATTGTTCAGGGAGCAATCAGAATTGGTTGGGGTCTCTTTAAGCGCATGATTATTGCTGACCGCCTGAATCCGGTTGTTAATAATTTTTATCGAGTAAATACCAATTTTACCGGTGTAATGATTGTAATCTGTGCACTGTTTACTACAGTTCAGTTGTACATGGAATTTTCTGGAACAATTGATATTGTAATTGGTTCTGCCCGAATCTTTAATGTTAAGCTTCCGGAGAATTTTAGACAGCCGTTTTTTGCGAAAAGCGCTGCAGAGTTCTGGCGCAGATGGCATATATCCCTGGGTGTTTGGTTTAAGAACTATATTTTCTACCCAGTGACCACATCGAAACTGATGAAGAAATGGAATAAGTATGGTCGTAAGCATATGGGAAAATATATCACCATGGTGGTGACCTCAGCAATTGCATTGTTCCCGGTATGGATGCTGAATGGTTTATGGCATGGACCTAAAATTCCATACATCATGTACGGTGTATATTATTTTGTAATATTGCTTTTAGAAGTTGCGTTAGAGCCATTGGGCGAGAAATTTTACAAGATTGTTCATCTGCGTACGGATGGACGTATAGTCACTGGAATACGTATTGTTAGAACCTGGTTCATCATTCTGTTGGGTGAAATGCTCTTTAGGGCGGAGACCCTGGAACAGTTTGTTCGTATGTGCAGTAATACATTTGCCGGAAAGTTTGTTGAAATGGGAATGTTTACTGAACTTTTCAATATGGGAATCGGCAGGGGAGATGCTCTGATTATAGGAATTGCTTCGGCCATTGTTTTCTGGATGGATTATCGTCTGGAGAAGTGTCCGGAAACATTTGAAATGATTCCGTCTATGACAAGACCGAAGCGGTGGGCAGTTTATTATTTATTGATTTTTGCAATTATAATTTTCGGTGCATACGGTGCAGGGTATGAGCCTGCAGACCTGATTTATGCAGGATTCTAGAGGTTTAGATATGAAGAAGAAATTGGCGAATAATATCGCATTTTTTACATTACTAATAACAATTATCGCAGTACTTGGCCATATTATGACACCTAAATTTATGGTGAAGTACAATCTGGCAAACACAAAAAATGGTGTCTATACCATGCTGAAAGTGGAAGACAAAAACTCGTTGGATATGCTCGTTATTGGAGATAGTGAGAGCTACACGACAGTTTCTCCACTGCAGTTATGGGAAAAATATGGAATTACAAGCTTTGTGGCAGGTCAAACTGCGGCGAAACTCAGTGAAAGCCGAGATATACTTGAAGTGGCGTTGGAGACACAGAGTCCTAAGGTTGTGCTCCTTGAGACAAACAGTTTATTTAGAGCCGATAAAGAGGATGATTCTCTTCAGGCACAGATTGCAGAAACGCTGTCTGAATACTGTCCACTGATTAAAAATCATGATTGTTGGAAATCTCCATTTCATGGAGTTCATAACAATTTTAAGGGGTATTGGATTAATTCAGATGTTGAACCTTGCAATGCAGGTGACTATATGGCACCTACAGATCAGAGGGAGGCTATTTGTGAACAAAACCGGCAGATTGTAGAGGAGATTAATAAGATGTGTCAGAATAAGGGGGCACAGTTGGTTCTCTATTCTGCGCCTTCTCCGGTGAACTACAATTATGCAAAGCATAACGGAATCTCTGATTTGGCAGAGAGCCTTGGTATTAGCTATGTGGATTTGAATCTTGAAAATGATAAGATGCAGATTGATTGGGCAACGGATACCAGAGATGCAGGAGACCATCTTAATTCTGCAGGTGGAGTGAAGACAACGGACTTTATAGGCCAGTATCTTCAGGAGCATTTCCAGTTGAAAGATCATCAAAATATGAAGGTGGCAAAATCCTGGAATAAATTATTAAAGGAATATAATGCAAGATCGGAAAAGGCTATTCAGCGTATTAAATCGATTTAGAGGTTAGGACATGCACAGTGAAATTAGTATTTTAGATAGATTTGAGGAAACCGTAGAGAAATACGGACAGAAAAAGGCAGTTATTGATCCTGCAATTTTTCTCAATTGGCAAGAATTACAGAAACGTAGTGAGTGTGCTGCCAGGAAGATTCTTGAGATTGTAAAACCGGAAGAATCCGGTTATCCCATTGCTATTTTTTGTGAAAAACAAGTGGAATTAATGGTTGGTGTTTTGGGTATCATTTATGCAGGCGGATTTTACACATATTTAAATCCGGAGCAACCGGCAGAACGAATTTCAAAGATATTAGATGTATTGAATCCAAAACTGGTCATCGTGGATGAGCAGTTTAAAGAAAAATTAAATAAAAGCGGGTATTTCGGAAAGACAATGCTTCTATCAGAGATGCTAAATAGTAATGTGGCATCCTCAGATAAACTTGCAGATATGCGAAAGAAAATCACAAAAAGTACTCCTTTGTATGGGGTATTTACATCCGGGTCAACCGGGACACCGAAATGTATTCTGATTAACCATGGGTGTGTATTGGACTTTATCGGACATTTTACGGAAATATTTCATTTTACAGAGAGAGATATTATCGGTAATCAGGCACCATTTGATTTTGATGTCTCCGTAAAGGATATATTTAGTGCTCTGTTTACGGGAGCAACACTTGTGTTGATTCCAAGAGAGTATTTTTCAACCCCGGCAAGACTTCTCGATTATATCTGTGATAATCATGTTACAAATCTGACCTGGGCCGTTTCCGCCTTGTGCATTATCTCCGGACTAAAGGGATTTCAGTATCGTGTGCCATATGATCTGCAGAGAGTTATGTTTTCAGGAGAAGTTATGCCTATGAAGCAATTGATGATTTGGCAGGAAAACCTCCCTAGAACTAGATTCGTAAACCTCTATGGTCCATCTGAAATCACATGTAATTGCACTTATTATGAGTTGAATCGGACTTATGGGAAAGAAGATAAGCTTCCTCTTGGTAAAGCATTCCCGGGAAGACAGGTGTTCCTCTTGGATGAGAACAATCAAGTGATTACAGAGGTTGGAAAAACGGGAGAGATCTGTGTTACGGGAGAATCTCTTGCAGATGGGTATTACCATAATGAGGAACAGACGGCCCTTCATTTTGTAAGCTATACTAATGAGGAGGGTGAAGTGGTACGTATGTATCGAACTGGTGATATGGCTGTAATATCCGAAGATTCAGAGATGTATTTTGCCGGTCGAAAGGATTTTCAGATTAAACATATGGGACATCGAATCGAATTAGAGGAGATTGAACGTGGAATCAATGCAGTGGAAGGCGTTGAGAGAAGTATCTGTTCCTATGATGAAAAGAGACAGCGAATAACCGCCTACTATAGTGGAACCAAGGATAAGAAATCTTTGCATCTGGAATTAAAGGAGATTCTTCCGGTATATATGGTTCCTAATCGTTTTTCCCATGTGCGGGAATTTTTGCTGAATAAGAATGGCAAGGTAGATCGAAAAGTATTGACTGAGCTGGAGGTAGTTGAGTAATGAGAATTCAGGATGAAACACTGCAGAAATCGATTGAAAACTATGGTACTCCGCAGTATGTATTCGATGTGGATGCTTTTTATGAGCGATATGATAGATTTAAGCAGGTTTTTGGAGGAGAGGTAGCCATCAATTATTGTATGAAGACCAATCCCTTTCTTACAGCGGCATCTCTTGAGAAGACAGATCGTATAGAAGTGTGTTCCTATGGTGAATTTCTGATTTGTGCAGAATTGGGGATTCAGCCGGAGAGATTATTGATTTCCGGAGTTTTAAAGAAACGCGAGGATATGCGCGTAATTATGGATTACTGCAAAGATCGTGCAATCTATACGGTAGAATCTGAAAGTCAGCTGAAGATTATCCGTGAACTGGCAGAGGAATACGGTATTATCGCCAAGGTTTATTTCCGCTTAAATTGTGCACAGTTCGGGATGGATCAGGAGACTATTATTGCTATTTTGAATTCTGATATGATGAAAAACATCGATTTTTATGGAATTCATTATTTTACCGGAACGCAGAAACATAAGCTTTCCAAACATGCAAAAGAGATTCAGAAGCTGGATAAGTTCTTTCAGAAAATATTTGAAGAAACCGGAAGAAAGGTTTGCAACCTCGAGTATGGAACAGGATTTGGTGTTCCATATTTTGAAGGCCAGGATGAAACAGTTACGACGGAAGAGGAGCTGCTGGAGTTTAAAAAGTATTTAGAGGCTATGACCTGGAACGGCAAGATTTCTCTGGAAATGGGACGTGCCCTGGCATATAACTGCGGATATTACATTACAGAAATCCGCGATATGAAAGTTAGCGATGGTAGAAATTATGTAATCGTAGATGGTGGTATTCACCAGATTCACTATGATGGGCAGCTGCGTGGTATGTATGTTCCACATATGCATGTAATTAAGAAAAGCAAGCATACGAAAGCCGATACAGAGCAGATTCACTATGCAATTCATGGATCGCTATGCACCACAAATGATGTGTTGGTTGGTGATTATGTGTCATCTGAACTACACAAGGGTGACTATGTTATTTTTGAAAATGTTGGAGCATACTCCGTATATGAAGGAATGTCACTGTTCTTAAGTCACGAATTACCGGCAGTTGTGCTATATAGCCGCGATGGTGTTTTGGAGCTGGTACGGCGTCTGTTTGAAACGTATCATTTCAATACACCGCTTTTATAAAAGGTGTGGTATATATTGGGAAAAGTGATACTATAGATATAGGTTTTTGGAGAAAGGCAAGGAAATGGATAAGTTATTAGAAATTTTAAATGAAGTAGATGACAGTATTGATTTTGAAAATGAGGATAAATTAATTGATAATCATATTCTGGATTCTTTTACAATTATTATGCTTGTTGGCGAATTGGAAGACGCATATGATATTACAATTGATGCAGCAGAGATGACACCGGAGAACTTTAATTCGGCAGAAGCAATGCTTGCAATGATTGAGCGTTTACAGGAAGATTAATTCCGAATGTAATTAGGGGGGACGTTATGAAGATTCATATTACAAATCTATATGGGATTAAAAATGAGATGGCATCTTTACAGCATAAGGTAGCTTATGCTGCTAGGATGCTTGATTTTTTTGAGCTTGGTATATATCGATATCCGGTGGAAACGGATTCGCTAGACGAACTTAGGAAGCGTTTGGATGGAATTATTGCTGCTGTTGAGCCATCGGATGTTGTTGGGGTGCAATTGCCTACAGGAAATGGTATTGAGTTTGAGAGACTTCTTTTGATGAAACTACGTGGTATCAAAAATGTCAGGATTGTACTGTTTATGCATGACTCGACTCCATATGACAGTTTAGAGCCCTTAGGACCGGTTTCACGCGTGGTTTATCCAACAGAGAGTATGCAAAAAGATATGAAGGCCAAGGGACTGGTTGCAACGCTATGGAATCGAATGTCTTTTGATACAGACGACTCATTTATGCTTAGAAAAAATCTGCTTGAAGCAGCGGACTTTTACGATGAGGTTATGGATGAGAAAGCATGTAACGAGGATGAATTTATTCAGGTTGCATTTGGGCTGTATGATAAGAGTGGTCATTATACGAAATATGTGGGAACGGTAATTCAATCAATACTGGAAAATACACAGTCAAAGGTGTGTTTCCACATTTTTCATGATGAAACGTTGACGGAATATAATAGATTGAAACTGCTAGAGACAGCAGGACGTTTTGGTAGTTATATTCAGTTTCATAAGCTTAATGCAGAAGACTTCATGTCTGAGAATAAATGGGTTTCTTATTATACAATTGGAGCGATGTTCCGGCTGATTATGCCAAGAGTATTAAAAAATCACAAGAAAATTATATATCTGGATGCAGATCTGCTGTTTCATCGGGATATTAAAGAGTTATGGAATATAGATATTTCAAATTATTCACTGGCTGCAAAGAAGGATATTATTTTCGATAACGGAATTCATTTGCCGAAGTTTATACAAGAGGGGCATGTTTCAAAAGACAGGTATTTTAATTCCGGTGTACTTTTGATGAATCTTGAGAAGATAAGAGAGAAGGGTGATTTATTGGAAATGACCCATGAGTTCTTGAGAAAATATCCGAGAACGTCTTTACCGGATCAGGACGCACTAAATTATTATCTCAATTCATCAACATTGCTATTAGATGAATCATGGAATGTGCCAACACAGTATGAGAAGCAGAAAACTGTGAAAATAAGTGAGAATGTTGTTTACCATTTTATGGGACAGCCGTTTATTGACTTTTATAATACCTCAGAGTTTGAAAAATATTATATGAGCATGAAAGAACGAACTGCATGGGGGTATGATGCTATAGAAAGCGAATTCCTAAATGGATTCAGAAATCTGAGTGATAAGATTGAAAACTCTCAGGGGGCTATGGCAGCAGTTGCGCAGGGAAAAAAGAAGATTTTTTACGGATATTACAATACTCCGATGCAGAACCTGTTTGCGTTATTACATTTAAATGAAAATGATTATTTTGTTCATCCGGACAGTTCGTATATCGGTAAGAAATTAGGTGGATTAAAATGTCATTCATTTGAGGATATTAAAACAGAAGAAAAAGGTACATTTATTGTTTTTGCATTGCCGGAAATTGAAGATGGTAAAGCAATTCCTAAGTTGAAAGAGTTGGGGTTAGAAGAGGGAAAAGACTTTTTTTGTATTCCGAAAATTTTGATAAATACCCAGGGGGGATACTGGGCATAAAAAACTGCCAGTCATTGACTGGCAGTTTGTTTTAAATGTGGTTAGCAACTTCAAATGCATCCCAGATAGCGTACATGATGTTGGAGACTTTCTTGGCATCACCAAGTTGATAAATTTCGTCAATGTCATATTTCAATTCTTCATAAAGAGAATTCTCACTGGCATATCCTACGCAGAGAACAACACTGTCAGCATCGAATTCTTTTACTTCAGAACCAACTTCTGCACGGAGGATACCGTCTTTAAAACCGGTAACTTTGGCACTGCATTGAACTTTGATTCTGTTGAATGGGATAAGCTGTTCCAGCATTTCTTTATTGGCACTGCAAAGAGGTCCGTTCACAGCCATGATCTTGTCAAGAGCTTCAATAATAGTGACGTCTTTGCCTTTATGAGCAAGATCAAGAGCCAATTCGCAACCAACAAGTCCTGCACCGACAACAACGACTTTGTTACCGGTTTCTTTCTGTCCAAGAAGGACCTGTTCAGCAGAATAAACCTTGGAATCGTCTCCAAGTGAAAACATCTTAGGACGTGATCCTGTTGCAATCATGACAGAGTCAAAGTCTGCATTTCTAACAGTTTCAGCATCAACTTTTGTATTCAGGTGAATTTCTACGCCAAGTCGATTTAACTCTGTCTGGTACCAGTTAGCAAGTGCAATATCATCTTCTTTGAAGTCAGGTGCACCGCCAGGAATCAGATTTCCACCCAGACGGTCAGATGCTTCATAGAGAACAGGAATATGACCACGTTCTGCGAGAACACGGGCAGCTTCACATCCGGCTGGACCGCCGCCGACTATTAGAACTTTCTTTGCTTTTGTGATTGGACGGTAATCGCTGATTCGCTCCTTACCGGCTTGAGGGTTTACGGCACAGTTAATAAGAGAGTAGGTCTGAATTCTTCCCATACAGCCTTCCTGACAGGAGATACATGGACGAACGAATTCTGCCTTGTCTCTACGAATCTTATTTACAATATCCGGATCGGCTAAAGTAGGGCGACCCAGAGAGACCATATCAGTGATTCCTTCTTCGATACAGGCGAGAGCAGTTTCAGGATTGTCTACACGACCGGCCATAATTACAGGGATATTTACATTTTCTTTTACAATTTTTGCAAATTCCTTGTATGGAGCTTTCTCCATATACATTGGTGGGTGATTCCACCACCAGGCATCATAAGTACCGGCATCTACATCCAGGGCATCATAACCGTATTTTTCAAGAAGTTTTGCTGCTTCAATACCTTCTTCAATATCACGTCCCTTTTCCTCGAATTCTTCCCCTGGAAGAGCACCCTCACGGAAATCTTTAATCATACTCTTAAGAGAGTAACGGAGAGCAACAGGGAAGTCCGGGCCACAGGTACGCGCAATTTCTTCACGAATTTCACGCGCAAAACGCAAGCGGTTTTCAAGAGAACCACCGTATTCATCATTTCTCTCATTGAAGAAAGAGATAGCAAACTGATCAATTAAATATCCCTCGTGAACTGCATGGATTTCAACACCGTCAAACCCCGCACGCTTTGCATTGTAAGCGCCCTTTCCAAAGCTTTTGACGATACCATGAATTTCCTCAACAGTCAGAGGACGACATGTTTTGTCTAACCATCTATGCGGAACAGCAGAAGCGGAAACCGGTGGGAATTCACCGAGATTTGTAGGAATTGTAACACGTCCAAATCCGCCACTCATCTGTAAAAAGATTTTTGAACCATAGGCGTGAACTCGTTCCGTCATTTCACGGCTGGTACGGACAAACTGTACTGGATTGTATGTGGAATTTGGAGTATTTGGAAATGAAGGCTTTTCAACTTCAGTATCACTGAAAGTAACACCGGTGATGATTAGTCCGATTCCCCCCTTAGCACGTCGTGTATAATAATCAATACCCCTTTGATTCCAGCCACCTTCACAGTCACCCAGACCAAGTGGTCCCATAGGTGCCATAGCATAGCGGTTAGGAATCTCAAGCGAACCAATTTTTATTGGTGTGAATAGTTTTTGGTAACGCAATTTTCTTCCTCCTTTGTAAAAACCATTATGTTTTAATTAAAACAATATACAGCTTGATAGTAGGACTTTGACAAAAAAATGTCAAGGAATCAGAAATAAAAATAAAAATTTATGATATAATTACAAAATATAGGAAAAGAATTTGTGAAATTTTTCGGAAAGGATTCTACGAAGGAGTCGTAGAGGGGGGACATATGCAAATCAATTATTCTAATCTATTATTAGCAAATTATTCACTGTTAAATCAGCTGCTTCATGAGAAAATCAAATCTTCCGAGTTATCACCCGGACAGCCTAAGGTTTTGAATTTTCTTTTGGACAATAATGGTGCAACTCATAAAGAAGTTGCCGCCGGTTGCTACCTGACACCGGGAGCTCTTTCAACGATTTTGAAAAAAATGGAAAAGCAGAAAATGATAGAGCGTCGAAAAGAACAGGGAAATAATAAAGAAATACACATATATATGACCGAAAAGGGCAAAACACTATCGAAACAAGCAGAGGAAATCTTCCGTGAGTTGGAAGCTCGCGCTATGGCGAGTCTTTCAGAAGAAGAAAAGGAAGTGTTTATGACCCTTTTCGAGAAAATATATTTAGGCACAGTATAAATCTAAGATGCTTTGATTAGATTTATAAAAGCCTTATGAATCCGCAAGTCATCGGTCATTTCCGGATGAAATGCGAGTCCAATCTGATTTTTGTATCGTACACCTACGATTTTCGAATCCACACGGGACAATATCTCAACATCATTTGAGACATCTTTGATATAGGGAGCACGGATAAATTCCATAGGAAATGTTTCGATGGCTCCTACATCTCCTGTGTGCACAAAACTTCCGAGTTGTCGGCCGTATGCATTTCTCTGTACTGTCACCGGAAGTGTTCCAAGATGTGGATTCTGATTTTGGGAGTCAGCATTTATTACGTTGGCTCCCAGAAGAATTAATCCGGCACAGGTTCCAAGTACAGGAAGCCCTTCGGATATAAGTTGTTTGATTTTATCAAACATCTTGAGATCATGAAGGAGCTTTCCTTGAACGGTGCTTTCTCCGCCGGGAAGAATCAATCCGTCTAATCCGTCTAAGTCTGTGGACTGTCTTATTTCAATTCCATTTACACCAAGCTTCTCCAGACATTGAATATGTTCTATAAATGCGCCTTGTAGGGCGAGAACTCCTATTTTCATATCAGATACCCCTTTCTTCCATGATTACCTTGATTTCATCAGGATTGATACCCACCATAGCTTCCCCCAAATCCTCTGAAAGCTTTGCAATCAGTTTGGCGTCATTATAATTTGTAACTGCCTGGACAATTGCAGAAGCACGTTTCTTAGGATTTCCGGATTTGAAGATTCCAGATCCAACAAATACACCTTCAGCCCCCAGCTGCATCATAAGAGCAGCGTCAGCAGGAGTGGCAACACCACCGGCAGCGAAATTGACAACAGGTAGTTTGCCGTGGTCATGTACATACTGCACAAGGGTGGTAGGAACACGTAATTCTTTAGCAGCCTCGTATAATTCGTCCTTGTTAAGGGATGTGATTCTACGGATTTCAGCGTTGATTTTTCGGATATGTCGGACTGCCTGGATAACATCTCCGGTTCCGGGCTCTCCTTTGCTTCGAATCATGGACGCTCCTTCATTGATTCTGCGGAGTGCTTCGCCCAGATCTCTTGCGCCACATACAAAAGGTACGTGAAAAGCGGTTTTATCAATATGGTAGATGTCATCGGCAGGTGATAGGACTTCTGACTCATCGATATAGTCGATTTCAATAGCTTCAAGAATCTGTGCTTCTACAAAATGACCGATACGGCATTTGGCCATAACCGGAATGCTTACTGCATTCTGAATGCTCTGAATCATCTTAGGGTCACTCATTCTAGAAACACCTCCGGCAGCTCGAATATCTGCAGGAATTCGTTCAAGTGCCATGACGGCGCATGCCCCGGCTTTCTCGGCTATCTTTGCCTGTTCAGGTGTGGTGACATCCATAATGACACCACCCTTTAACATCTGTGCCAACCCTTTGTTAAGTTCATACTGTGTAGTTTTATCCATAATCTTTTTCCTCCATTGGTCTTTGCCAAATTTTGCTTTTAAGTGTATAAGAAATCTGGTAATATAAAAATCACCAAAATAAATTAAATTTTTATTCCAGATTTGACGACTGAAGAAGGCGTCAAAGGGATGGTTTAAGAGGGAAAAAGATGCTTACATATGACTTTACAAAAATTGAGGGACCTATTTATCTATACGTCTATCGTTGCATAAAAGAGGATATTATCGCCGGAAACTTAAAGCCCGGAGATCGATTGCCGTCAAAACGTACATTTGCGCAAAATCATGGGGTTAGTACCATTACGATTCAAAATGCATATGACCAGTTAATCAGTGAGGGGTATGTCTATACTCTTCCAAAGAAAGGTTACTATGTTTCAAATATTGAGGGCATGACAGTCAAACGCCAGAATCGGGACGTGGATTATGATATCCATATTCCCGAGGAAGCAACATATCAGTGTGATTTTTCAAGTAATGGAATCAATCCGGACAATTTCCCATTTTCTGTATGGACGAAAATCTCCAGAGATGTTATGTCAAATAAAAAGGAGGAACTGATGCAGATTTCCTCAGTGGCCGGAGTTCGTGCGCTAAGAGAGGCAATTGCAAAGCATCTTCAGTCCTTTCGAGGAATGGTAGTTGATCCAAATCAGATTGTAATTGGTGCCGGAACAGAGTACCTGTACAGCATGATTATTGAATTGCTTGGAAATGATACAGGGTATGCTATAGAAAATCCCGGATATAAAAAACTAGAGACGATTTATAAACGACGGGGAATTGACTGTCGATTTGTATCTATGGATGAAGACGGGGTAACCGTAGAGGAACTGGAACGAAGCCAGGCAGAGGTGGCACATATCTGTCCAAATCATCATTATCCAACAGGTACAACTATGCCTGCCAGTCGCCGATATGAGATTCTGGCGTGGGCAAATAAGAAAGAAGGACGATATATCATTGAGGACGATTATGACAGCGAGTTTCGAATGGAAGGTAAACCAATACCTACGTTATTTTCTATTGATGCTTCAGAGAAAGTTATCTATATGAATACATTTTCGAAATCTTTGACTCCTACAATCCGAATCAGTTATATGGTGCTTCCGGTAAATCTTGCAAATAAGTTTTATGAAAAGATGTCAATTTACTCCTGTACCGTTTCTAATTTTGAACAGTATACATTGGCACAGTTTATTGCTGAGGGGTATTTTGAAAAACATATTAATCGAATGCGCCTTTTTTACAAGAAGAAGCGTAAGGCGATAGTGAAGATTATTCGGGAAACCGGACTCTGTGAGATTGTAGAGAATGATGCAGGTTTACATTTCTTGATTCGAGTAGATACGGATTACTCCGATTATGAAGTGGAACAGCGCTTGTTAAAACGTGGAATCAAGATTCGTGCGATTTCGGACTACTACTTTGATGATAAAAATAAGAGAGAGCATTATTTTATTATTAATTATTCAAATTTGGACGAAAATAAAGTGAGAAATGTTTTTCAGATGCTTAAGTAATTAGAACTTGCGGCAAAAAACAAGTGATGGTACGATAGACGTACTTGTTTATTAGACATAAAGACTATAATTGGAGGGCATGCAATGGGCGCAGTTAATGAAGATGTGGTAAAGGCTGTTCGAGACATACTGAAGGAAGAATATGAAACTCGAATTAGAGAATTGGAAACAGAAATTATCGATCTTGAATTAATGGTTTCTGAATTGAGAAATAAAACAGAACAGGTTGAACTTTCTCCGGAAATGCAGTTAAAGCTTAGAAATCATTAATGTGACAGGCAGGTGATAGTATCATCTGTCTGTTTTTTATTTCAAATAAATGTTAAAATGGTTATAATTGTAAGCGGAAGACGGTGGTTTTAATTTATAGGGGGAATGTTATGAATTGGGATATTAGTTTTGCAGCTGTAACAGCTTGTATATTGGGGATACTTTTGGTCTTCTATTTTACACGTCCAAGGTTCCGCACACATCTTAACGCAATATATACATCATTATTGATTTTTCAGGTAATGACGTTGGTGTCAGATATTGTTTCATCTTATATGGATAGTACGTATAAGTTGTGGCCAATATCGATTCTTTATATTACCAATGCCATATATTTCTTCGCATTTTATACGCGTAGTTACGTTTTTTTCAGGTTTATTCTAGCAGTTACAAATAAGGAAAAGAGCGGATTATGGATTCGAGGCATTACTCTTGCGATTTATTTGTTTTGCCTGATTCTCGTTGCAGGAAGCCCATTTGCGCATACGGTTTTCTGGATTGACAGCACGGGCTATCATTCCGGTATATTTTATTATTCCCTTTATGTTGCTATGTATATTTTCCTGGCCAGCAGTTCCTATCTGCTTCTTTCAAATATTTATAATATGGTCAGGCAATTGCAGATTTCCTTGTGGATCAGTGTAGGCTTTATTGTAATGGGTACAATCATTCGTAAGCTGTTCCCTCAGGTTCTGGTAATGAATATGTTCTTTATGTTTGCGATTTTGATACTGTTTCTTGCGATTCAAAATCCGGATAAGTACATAGATGACCGGACGGATTGCTTTAATGCAAGGGCATTTCAGCTGATTTTACGGGAGCGGCTGGAGAGGAAGAAATATCCGAAATTACATGCATTTGCAATTTGTCGCTACAATGATAAGCGAGAAATATACAGCAGTATTCTGACTGATTTGGTGTTGGAAGAAATCGGGCAGTTTTTGAAAAATGAATTTCCGGACATCGAAAAATTTTACTTGAGAAATGGACAGTTCGTGTTGTTTTTAAGCCCCGAGGTGTCATCAGAGTATGTTTATGAGATATTGAGGGAACGTTTTAATAATGTTTGGAATATCAAGGGCGCACGAATTTTTTTTAATATCAGGCAGGTATATATGAATCCTGATTTGATGGAGCATAATTATATAAAGGTCCGTGACTGTATATATGCCACTTTGGATAAGTGCAGTTCTGATCCGGATAATGTGGGAAGCGACAAGTTTGAACGGATTGAGCAGGATAGTTTTGATAGGATTACACGTATGGTTCAGGTTCGACATATCTTATCTACCGCTATTCAGGAAAACTCTGTTGAAGCCTGGTTGCAGCCGATTGTTGATGCGCAGACCGGTCAGATTGTCGCGGCAGAAGCATTATCCAGAATCCGTGATAAGAAACTAGGCTTGATTCCGCCGGCGGAGTTTATCGCTCTGGCAGAACAGAATGGTATGATTGGAATATTAAGTGAGCAGATTTTGGCAAATGTATGTAGTTACTATGCGGATCGTGGATTATTTCAAAAGGGCGTAAAATGGATTAATGTTAATTTGTCACCGATTCAATGTTTGGATACGGATTTAGCAGAGGTTATTTCAAATATCGTAGATAGTTATCGTATACCTCATAGCTGTATTCATTTGGAGATTACGGAAGAAGCTATGGTTGATGAAATACTTTTGAAAAAGCAGATGGATGCACTTGTATCTAAGGGATTTGTCTTTGCGTTGGATGACTATGGAAATGGTTTCTCTAATATTATTCGTGTGAAGAATTTACCATTTAGCAATATTAAGATTGATAAGCAAGTGGTGCGTGATCATTTCCAGAATCCTGATAATATCTTGCCGGCAACGGTGAAGATGTTTACAGAGAGGGGGCAGACAGTGACAGCAGAAGGTGTGGAGACGGAAGAGATGGCTGAACTCCTACGAGATATGGGATGTACGCACTTGCAGGGCTTTTTTTATTCCACACCTTTACCAATCGAAGAGTTTGAAACTCTAGTAAAGTAAAATGTACTAAAAAAACACGTTAACGCGATAAAGAATAGGGATATATTCTGCTATTTATATCGTAAATTTAATATATAAGTGCAACTGTTAAAGTAATACTATACAATAAAAAAATAAACATATTGACAATATTGAGAATAAAGAATTATTATTGTATAATATAAACAACTAAAAGGGCAAACTTATCGAAAGGTAAGGACGCAAAGCTATAGGGCCTGAAATGGCAGCCAGTTGCATTGATAGTGAAATCTAGGTGCAATCTGACTATTAGACTGTTTACTTATAAGCAGCATCGAAAAATTGTTTCGGTGCTGCTTTTTTTATCTAATAGTGGTGCTAGCGGGAGTGAAAGAGAGGAGTTTTTTAGTCAGAAGATTCATTTGTTCGGTTTTATAAGAGAGGATGGAGAAGAGTTATGAAACAGGAAAAGAAGGACCAGGGAACAAAGGACAAGCTCCTGAAGGGCGCCACAGCGGCTGGTGTGGCATTAGGAGGAGCAGTGATGTATGGACAGGGCAATGTGGTCTATGCCGCTGAGTCTACTACATCAACAGAAGAGATTCATGAAAGTGAATTATCAGAAGTGGTATCTGAACAGGAAGTAGCTGCATCGGAGACATCAGAAGTTACGTTCGTTTCAGAAACTACAGATGTATCAACTTCGGAAGCTTCAGAAGTAGAATTCAATTCTGATGCGGTAGAGCCGGAAGCAGTTCCTACACGTGGAAGAGGCGCTTTACAGTCAGAAAATGCACCGGGTCAGGTTAAGAAGAATGCAGAAGTTGTACAGACGGAGGAAGATACTCTTACTACACAGCAGACATTAGCAAAATCTACGAGTGAAGTAGTAGGAGATCACGATGACTATGAGCATCAGGGCGAAGATACGGATGTTAACTATGCAAGTTGTATCAAGAATTCGCACCATGTAAGTAGGGTTTGGTCTGGTGAAATTGAGATAGACGGTAAGACGTATAAGGTAAAAGATGGTGTTATAGTTGCTCGTTGGGATCCCAAACATTGGTACAGTATCTTTAGCTATGATTGGAATTATAATTTCGTATCTAGTTATACAACAGATTCGCCATCGAGTGTTTCAAGAACATTTTCAGCGGGAGCTGAGATATATAAATGTCATGGTGAGGCATATGTAATTCGATATGCAAACGATGATTGGGTAGAATTTCGTTCTTATTCTCAGGGCGGAATACATGTATACAAATATGCAGTTGCTCATGGAAATGATTGGGATCTGATGGATGATAATAGTTATGAGGTTTATAGCGAAAGTGTATCGACAAGTACATCAGATTCAATAGTAGATAGCACAAGCCTGAGTGAATCGAGCAGTACAAGTTTAAGTGAATCAACGAGTACAAGTACAAGTTTAAGTGACTCAGCGAGCACAAGTACAAGCTTAAGTGACTCAACGAGTACAAGTACAAGCTTAAGTGACTCAACGAGTACAAGCACAAGCCTGAGCAACTCAGCGAGTACAAGCACAAGCTTAAGTGACTCAGCAAGTACAAGCACGAGCTTAAGTGACTCAGTAAGTACAAGCACGAGCTTAAGTGACTCAGCGAGTACAAGCACAAGTTTAAGTGACTCAACGAGTACAAGCACGAGCTTAAGTGACTCAGCGAGCACAAGTACAAGCTTAAGTGACTCAGCAAGTACAAGCACGAGCTTAAGTGAATCAACAAGCACAAGCACTCGATGATGGTTGTCTCCATTTTAATAGTAGTGAGGCTACGACAAACTTCTATGATGTTCAGTTCCAGGCTTTTGGCGTTAAAAGCTTAGATCCTGATGCAGAATACACCATCGAAATTAGGATTAAGGGATCTGTAGCTCAAGACATTCGTGCATATTTCTCTGGTTCTGATGCTCCTGGTAATATTCCGCTCACGACAGATTGGCAAGTACTGACTTATAAATGTAAGAACAATCCTAATGCTCAGTATTTTAAAAATAGTGGTCAAGTTCTCATCCAGTGTGGTGACTATATTGGAGAATGGTGGATCTCAAATGTTAAGATCACTCATGAGGAAGCAGATGAACTTGTAGAAGAGTATGTGGAACTTCTTACCAATGGTGATGCTGAGAAGGCATGGGCTGATAAAGAAGTTAGATGGAATGATGATAAGAAGAACTTCACTATCTGTGCATGGGGTAAGGTTAGAGAACAGAATATGAATAATGATGGTGGTTGGGATCCATTCCCTGCTACAATCGAGGAAGAAAAGGGTAATCCTTCTAACCATGTATTCGTAGTTCATGCTGCTGATGCAATGACAGAAGGTTCTGCTGCAGCATGGGACAACCAGTTCTGGATTGAGGCGCCAAAGCCTATGATGGCAGGTAGAAAGTATAAGGTTAGTTTCCGTTATAAGGCTTCACAGCCTATTACAGTTGATACTCAAATCCATCAACAGAATCCATCACAATATCAACAAGGTCCTGGTTTAGACAAAATCTCATTCACTGAGGATTGGCAGACTTTTGAAAGAGAATTCACTGCTGTTGCCGCTCAGGGTGGTGCTTGGTCATTCGCATTCAACCTAAATTCTGAGAAACAAAATGCTACAGACTTCTATTTTGATGATCTCTCTTGGCAGGAACTAAAAGTTGAAGAGGGCTTCTTTGTTGCTCCTTGTGTAGATGGTGTTCCTAACTTAGACCAGGTTGTTAAGTTTACGGAGGAAAGTGGTGAGTTCACAGCAACCATAGGTTCTGCAGAATCTCCTGTTACTACTATTATGATTTCTACGGTTAATGGTAGTCCTTCTTTATTCAAGGGTGGTGCTATCAAGCCTGTTACAATAGACTTGGAATCTGCTGTCGACTATGAAGAGGCTAATGGAGCTGTTATCAAGCTTCCTGGTAAGGGCGCATGGGATCTTTGTGTCTTAGATAACGGAAAAATCGAAATCATGTTTGTCGAAGGTAGCGGTAAGCTGTTTGAGAAACTTGACATCAAACCTAATCCTACACACGTTGTACTGAAAGGTCTTGAAAGAGAGTACTTGGAATCTGAAGCTCCAGAGGGTTACGAATTCAAGAAGAACGAGGAAGGCAAGAACATTGTAGGTTACGCATGGGATAACCAGTTCTTCATTGTTGCTAACCGTGCTCTTGATAAGGACGAGGAAACTGTTATC
>JAFOVD010000054.1 GCA_017392525.1 Lachnospiraceae bacterium | reverse complement strand
TAAGATTTGTACGGTTGATTTCCTTATGTCCGCCTGCACCGGCACGCTTAACAGCTTCATGGTCATTCTTACCCTGGAATAAATCAAGGTACCAAACCTGAGGCTTACCAGGCATGAACATCTGGATTGCACGAGCAAGAATCATCTTCTTGTCGTCTTCGCCAAGTGCACTATAGTAAGTTGCGTTTACCTGATAGTACATGTTCTTAGCGCCGTGAAGATCCTTAACGAATCCGCCACGTCCAACTACTGTATCAATTAACTGCTGGATACGTTCTTCTGGAAGGATTCCCTTTAAGTCAAGAAGAGGAATACCATCGTGACATCCAAGCATGTTTACTGTATCGATATTGTTTTCCTTCATTTCCTTTGCCCAATCAGCAAGATGTCTACCATCCTGTGCTTCAAGAGCATCGATAAGAAGTCCCGGAAGGAAGAAGTCATATGTCATATATCCCTTGTCTGCAAGAGTTGCATATGTCTTTTCACCATAAGAAGCATGGATTTCAGGAAGTAACTGTAAGTTGTACTTATCAGCGATAGCCTGAACCTTCTTAAGTGTATCCCATGTAGCAGGTTCATTCATAAAGTTCTTTTCGCCCGGTGCCTTTGGCGCATAAGCAAATGCATCCAAACGAACAATCTTAGCGCCGTAATCTGCTAATGTCTTAAGTACTGTATCATAGTATTCCCATACAAGATCAGACTGGATGTTAAGATCCATCTGTCCTAAGTACTTTCTGGAAGCTTCTAATCCATCAATTACAACTTCCTTATAATCTTCAAATCCAGCAAAATCCATTTCATTTGGAGTCTTACCAGCCTTGAGTTCTTCGTTGATCTTCTTAGAAAGCATATCCGCTGTTACATACTGCATGTAGATACCAGCCTTCTTAGCCATCTTCATAAGATCCTGTGCATCTACTTCATCATACTGTACTGACTGATAGAATGTGTTCCAATATGGTACATTCTTTCCATCCGGGAAACGAACCATAAGGATTGGAAGACCTGGCTTACGGAAGAACATATCCTTGATCAGTTCCTGATCTGGCTGAATATATCCTTCTTCTGTCATAGTTCCGTGGCCTTCCCAGAACTTGTTCCAGTTGATAAAGAAATCCTTGTACTTACTATCTTCACCGTTCTCGATGATATCCTGGAACTGTGGAGAAAGTACAGATAAATGATTCAGGATGAAATCAAGCTTTAAGTTGATTCCAAGATTCTTAATATCTTCAATTGCCTGCTCAGATGCTAATTCCTTGTTAATATCGTAGTTGATTACTGAGAAACCACGATCAAGATCTGTATTGAATACAGATGGAAGGATGTAGAAGGAGTCAAATGCTCCCTTTACATCATCTGTCTTTAATACATTTACGATATCTTCCAGAGTACCACCGATACTGTCTGGATATGCATTCAGCATTGGGCCTGCGCTTAATGTTCTCTTTGACATAATTTACTCCTATCTATCAGAAATGATTACACATTCATAAGCTTCTTGAAGCTATCCCAATCAAGAAGTTCGTTCTGCTTAGAAACGATAACCTTAGCCTTGTGAGCCTGCTTCTTAAGAAGTTCCTGCTCGATTTCAAGTACTGTAGTTGTGAATCCGGAATCTACAGCGCCATCTCTGTTTCTTGCACGTCTGTGAGCAAGTGTTTCCTCTGGTGTAGAGTTAAGAAGTACTGGGAAGTCTACGCCATCGAAGTAATCGCTGTTACCGTGTGTCCATTCAATGATAAGAACTTCGATTTCAGAGAAGTCGATTTCAGAATACCAAAGTTCTGTTTCTTCTCTACCCATTCTCTTAAGGAAGATTTTGTCTTCTCCAGCCTTGAACTGGCTAAGGATTCCTTCAACTTCTGCGAAGTTTGTTTCGTTAGGTGTTCCAAGGTATCCTTCGAGACCCTTACGTCCACCCTTTACATAGCTTTCCATCCATGCATTTTCTTCTACATGGTTCTTGTCAGCATCTTCGTTAGCCTTCTGCCATTCTCTAAGCTGAGCGAAACGTTCTTCTGTATATACGCCGTCCTTCAGCATCTGCTGAAGACCTTCGTAACGATAAATTCTAAGTCTTTCTGCATCGTTATACATAGGAATACGTCTAGGATAGTTGTCTCCAGACATTGTGTATGAACCGATACCATTCTGATTGAAGTAGTAAGAAAGAAGGGAAGCTGTTTCAGACTTACCTACACCGGAACCACCACATACAGCGATTACGATTTTCTTCTTACCTTCAGCCTTAGCCTGTTCAGCCATCATAGGAACTAATGCCTTGATTACTGTGTTTGCTTTTGCGATATGATCTTCGCCGATTTCTACCTTATCACCAGGCATATCACCGTGAGGGATCTCACCGTTGATTTCTGGAAGTACAAGGTTATTATTGGAAACTAAACTCTCTAACTTTTCCTGTAACATAATTTCTCTCCTTAGAATAAAATACAAAATTTAACTTAACATAACATAACAAGTTTTATGTTATATGTCAACCGGTTGACATATATTTTTATTTATTCTTCATACTTCCACTTATTTCCCTCTAAAATGACCTTTTTTTACCTGTGGAATTAACATCGCAAGTGTTGTAACATATAGTAGATGATAAATAGTATTTAAGGTAAAAGTAAAAGAGGGGGGTCTTATGGCTACCATTAAAGATGTTGCCGCCTTAGCCGGCGTAACACCTACTACTGTCTCAAGATGTATCAATAACCGTGGATATATCAAAGACGAAACAAAAGCAAAAATCCATAAAGCTATGGAGGAGCTTGGATATCGCCCGAACGGAGTTGCTCGTGCACTCAGCAAACAAACAACAGATACAATTGCTGTCATCGTTCCGCATATCACTCATCCATATTTCGCTACACTGATTTCAAAACTTGAACAATCTGCCAACGCTCATGGTTTTAAGATGTTTCTTATGTCCAGTCGCGAGGATGATGCCAGAAAAGAAAGTTATCTAAAAATGAGTCTGGATAGCCGTGTCAGTGGTATCATCGTATGTTCTGAGGAAATCGAAAGTGAAAAGCTCCAAAAATACGGCACACCTGTTGTAGAAATCGAAACCCATGCCAATCCAAATACGCCACATATTATTTGTGACAATAAAGAGGGCGGTCGACTTGCTGCCAAAGCTTTAATCGATGCCGGATGTAGAAATCTACTTCATATTGGTGGTATCGAAGATTCACACGTGCCAGCCGATGACAGAGCCC
Source organism: Lachnospiraceae bacterium (assembly GCA_017392525.1). Taxonomy (GTDB): domain Bacteria; phylum Bacillota; class Clostridia; order Lachnospirales; family Lachnospiraceae; genus FD2005. The sequence goes on along the minus strand of JAFOVD010000054.1, from coordinate 3,217 downwards.
TTGGGTTCCGGGAAGTTTGTGAAACAAGTAATGTAAAGCACTCTGAAGTATCCTATTCTTCAAGAGTCTATAGTTCTCTGGATTACATGAAATATATCGAAGAGATTCTTTCAAAGTTTCCAGATACCGACGGCATCTTCGCATCATCTGATTTAATTGCAGCACAGGTTTGCCAGGTTGCCCGTCGAACAGGGCGCATCATCCCCGGAGATTTAAAACTGATTGGATTCGATGGGGTCTATATCTCAGAAATGGCCACACCTAGTATCACTACAATCAAACAGCCACTGTCTGAAATGGCAGAAGCTGCAGTATCCATTATCGATGCCATCCAAAATAATCAACCACACGAATCTGAACACGTATTTCCGGTTCGATTAATACGTAGAGAAACCTTGTAAAAAAAGAGATGTGAACTTACGTTTCACATCTCTTTCTTGTATACATCGTATATTTAATTTTTATTATTTTATTTTCGTACTGTTATCTTATCCAGATGCCAGATATCATCCACATATTCCTGAATCGTACGGTCAGATGAGAATTTACCAACATTAGCCATATTTAGGATTGCCTTCTTTGCCCAAAGTTCGGAATCCTCATAGGTCTCCTGCACTTTCTCCTGTGCCTCTGCATAAGCTCTGAAATCCTTTAATACAAAGTACGTATCTGCACGTTCTGTAACCTGTGTATTGAGAAGAGAATTATACAAATCACGGAATAATTCCGAATTATTCGGGCTATAAAAACCATTAATCAACTGAGTCAATACCTTTCGGATATCCATATCCTGATTGAAAATATCCATCGGATTATAGTCATTGTTCTGTTCATGCATAATGACTTCATCTGCACTCATACCAAAGATGAAGGCGTTTTCAATTCCCATCTCCTGAACCATTTCCACATTGGCACCATCCATGGTTCCAATTGTTAAAGCACCATTTAACATAAACTTCATATTACCTGTTCCTGATGCTTCCTTGGATGCAGTGGAAATCTGCTCTGATACATCTGCAGCTGCAAATAAAAGTTCTGCATTACTTACACGGTAATCCTCAATAAATACAACCTTTAACTTGCCTTCGATACTCTCATCATTATTAATGACCTCTCCGACATTATTAATCAGTTTAATAATCAACTTGGCTGTATGATAACCGGCAGATGCCTTGGCACCAAAAATAAATGTTCTTGGGTAGAATTCCTTCTCCGGATGTTCCTTAATCTGATTATAAAGATACATAACATGAAGAATATTCAGCATCTGACGCTTATACTCATGAAGTCTCTTAACCTGAATGTCAAAGATAGAACGCGGATCCACCTCTACGCCATTATGCTCCTTGATATATTCCGCCAGGCGCACCTTATTCTGGTACTTTATATTCATAAATTCGTGCTGAGCCTTTTTGTCATCTGCATAATATTCAAGTTCTTTCATGCGAGACAAGTCTGTCACCCAGTCTTTTCCGACTTTTCCACTAACCCATTTTGCAAGAAGCGGATCACCATGCATAAGGAAACGTCGCTGCGTAATACCGTTAGTCTTATTATTAAACTTCTCCGGATACATCTCATAGAAGTCCTTCAAAGTATTCTTCTTTAAAATCTCTGTATGAAGCGCTGCCACACCGTTAACCGAATATCCCGCAACAATTGCGAGGTTTGCCATCTTAACCTGACCGTCATAGATTACAGCCATAGCAGCAACCTTGCCCTCATCTCCCGGATACTTTGCACGGACTTCATCAATAAATCTGCGATTTATTTCCTCCACAATCTGATAAACTCTTGGAAGAAGACGCGAGAAAATCTCGATTGGCCATTTCTCAAGCGCTTCTGACATGATGGTATGGTTCGTATATGCAACGGTATGTGTTGTTACTTCCCATGCATCATCCCAGCTAAGCCCCTCTTCATCCATCAAAATACGCATAAGCTCAGCTACTGTAAGTGTCGGATGTGTATCATTCATCTGGAATACAACCTTCTTTGGTAAATCCATCAGATTATCATGGTATTTCTTAAATCTATGTAACGCTCTCTGAATAGAAGCAGATACAAAGAAATACTGCTGCTTCAGACGAAGTTCCTTACCAGCGATATGATTGTCATTTGGATAAAGCACTTCTACCAGATTACGGGCCAGATTCTGTTCTTCTACCGCCTTATCATATTCACCACGATCAAATGAAGAAAGTGAAAAGCCTTCTCTTGCATACGCATCCCAAATCATAAGGGAGTTTACAACATTATTATTATATCCAACTATTGGCATATCATAAGGTGTTGCAATAACAGAACGATACCCTTCCTGAATGAACTTGGTATTACCACTTCCATCTACCTCTGTTCTGACATAACCACCAAACTTAACTTCAAACTGGTATTCCGGACGTTTCATCTCAAATGGGTAACCATTTCTAAGCCAATCATCCGGCACCTCCTTCTGATATCCATCTTCAATCTGCTGCTTAAACATACCGTAGCGATAACGAATACCACAACCATATGCAGCGTATCCTAGTGTAGAAAGCGAATCAAGAAAGCATGCAGCAAGTCGTCCCAAGCCACCATTTCCAAGAGCAGGATCCGGTTCCTGATCTTCGATAGCATTTAAATCAACACCCATTTCTTCCAAAGTCTCTCGAACATCATCATAGCAGCATAAATTAATCAGGTTATTCCCCAATGCTCGACCCATAAGGAATTCCATTGACATATAGTAGACAATCTTTGGATCACTTTCTTTAATTGCCTTCTGTGTCGCAATCCAATTGTCAATTACATAATCTTTTATCACAAGCGATACCGCCTGATATACCTCCTGTGGGTCAGCCTTTTCAAAATCCTTACGATACAGATTTCGAACATTAAGCTTCACCTGTTCCTTGAATTCTTTTTTATCGAATCCCAATTTCTTCATAGCCTTCTCCTCTCTTCAAAAGCGCTGCGCTTTCATACCTTATGCGCAAAAGGTCGCTTAAAATCTAGCGATTCATTTCCATGATATCACAAAACGAAAAAAGAAGATACTACGCAATTGTAGTATCTTCTTTGAAATAATTAGACAATTTTACTGTTTTTCAACATAAAGAGTGACCGTTTCGCCATTGATATTCCACTCTTTCTTGTAACCGGCATTGGTTCCTTCAGATACTGAATCTGCCAGTACTTCGGATGTAATAGCGGAAACATTTCCAGCAATGATGCT
>JAFOVD010000053.1 GCA_017392525.1 Lachnospiraceae bacterium | reverse complement strand
GAACACATGATTCAGAGATAAACTTGACGTTTATTTCCTAATCTTTACTGTGTTAGGTTGCGATCTTCAAAATCGCTGTTCTTAAAATAATTCTCATTAGAATCTTTCAAGGTTGTTTCACTGTTCAGTTTTCAATGTTCTCAAGCTGTGCGCTCTCACGCAACAGCTTGTCTATAGTACCATTGGAGCAATCCAGTGTCAACCACTTTTTAATAAAAAATAAATATTTTTATTAAAACTCCATCGCCCATAGACTGAGCGGAGAAGGAGGGATTTGAACCCTCGCGCCGCTGTTAACGACCTGCACCCTTTCCAGGGGTGTCCCTTCGGCCAGCTTGGGTACTTCTCCAATCGACTGCCCTACATCTTTGTGTTTGTCTCCAAACATCAATATGTAAGAAACGGAGAGGGTGGGATTCGAACCCACGCGCCCTTGCGGACAAACGGTTTTCAAGACCGCCTCGTTATGACCACTTCGATACCTCTCCATGTATGTAGTTCTCGCCGCCGCAGCTGTATCACCGCCGCAGCGAATATTATATTAGCATAACCCCTCGGGTCTTGCAACTACTTTTTTAAACTTTTTTTAATTTTTTTAAAATTACCACAAACCGCGCCATTACGCCGTTTAAAACCCTCTAGATTTGAGAATTGATTCTGCAGTACGAATATCATCAGGAGTCGTCACTTTTACATTCTCATAGTCTCCCTCTATCAGATGAACCGGCACCTCTGTAAGTCTCTCAACTACCATAGCGTCATCTGTAATAGTAGAATCCGGATGTGCCTGCAGCAAAGCATGTGCCTCTCTTATCAATTTCGTCTCAAAACACTGCGGTGTCTGAATATTCCATACAAGAGCACGATTCGGCGTATCCACAACGAACCCTCCTGCATCCACAATCTTTACCGTATCCTTGGAAGGCATCCCAACCACAGATGCACGATAACGTTCCACATCATCGATACAACGTTCAATAATTTCATTATGTAAAAATGCACGAGCCCCGTCATGAATCAAAACATACTGTCCACCCACAGCCTTAAGTCCTTCATACACACTGTCATAACGTTCAGCACCCCCCGGGACAATTGCAGACACCTTCTTAAACCCATAGCGTTCCACGATGTCTCTGCGCACATATTCTTCGTCTCCAGGAGAAACCACAAGTACAATTTCATCCACCCGGCTCATTTCAAACGCATGAAGCGCATAATAAATCAAAGGACGGCCAAGGATTTCCATATACTGCTTCTTAACTGAACTTTGCATACGTTTCCCTGAACCGGCCGCAAGAATGATTGCTGAATACTTCATATATATTCCTCTTTTTATTATAGAAATAACTCTATCGGAAATGCTAACGCTCCCCTAACTTCAGGTTTGGAATCGCATTCAAATCCCATGAATCACGTTTTCCTGCCATAAAATCATAGTAAGCCGCTGCACCTATCATTGCTGCATTATCCGTACAAAGAATCGGAGATGGGCGATAGAATTTTACGCCACGTTTCCGGCACGCCTCCTCCATGGCCTTACGAAACGCACCATTTGATGCGACACCACCGGCAATTGCCATTTTATCACCGCCATATTCATCCAGCGCATTCATGGCATGATCCACAAGAGCATCCACTACAGCCTTCTGGAAAGAAGCTGCAATATCTGCCTCATTAATCTCTTCACCTTTCATCTTCGCACCATTGATGTAATTTAGAACAGCTGATTTTAAGCCACTGAAACTAAAATCATAGGCATTGCCGCTAACCTTGGCCTTTGGAAATGGAATCGCTTCCGGATTACCTTCTAAGGCCTTTTTCTCCACCTTAGGTCCTCCGGGATATCCCAGGCCAATCGCACGTGCAACCTTGTCAAAAGCCTCTCCTGCTGCATCATCCACAGTCCTGCCAAGGATTTCGTATTTTCCGTAATCCATTACCCTAACCAGGTGTGTATGTCCTCCAGACACGACCAAGCACAGAAAAGGTGGTTCTAAATCTAAATTTTCAATATAATTTGCGCTAATATGGCCCTCTATGTGATGAACTCCAACCAGAGGCTTATCTGCCGCATAAGCGATTGCCTTGGCTGTCGAAACACCAACCAGTAAAGCGCCAACTAACCCCGGACCATACGTTACGCCAATTGCGTCCATATCATCCAGGGTCATTCCTGCGTCGTCTAATGCTTTTTTCACTACCTGATTAACTCGTTCAACATGTTTTCTAGAGGCAATCTCAGGTACAACGCCTCCATATAATGTATGTACCGGAATCTGTGTGCTAATCACATTACTGCGCACATTTCTTCCATTTACCACAACTGCAGCTGCTGTCTCATCACAAGAGCTTTCAATTGCAAGTATTTTCACTTCTTTATTTGTAGTCATCTGGGTCTCCTTCAGTTAGACGGAATGTCAAAATCTTCCAACGCCCGTCACCATCTTTTCTCAAGCAATACTCCTGAAATGTCTTTGTGAAATCATTTCCTTCTCGTGAGAAATAATAACTCGTAACATAGGCGCATTCGTCCCCCTGAACAGTAGCATATTTTACATCATTACTACTGCATACCTTCGCCGTTACTATTACCTGATCTCTGGCATCATGATCAGCCACATCATCTTTAACATTTTCAAGAAATGTAGACTGTTCATTGTAAGACAAGAGTTCATCATCCAGAAGCATACGCTGTTGCTGCGCCAAAGCGGCAATCTCTGCATCGGTATGTTCCTCGGCATAATATTCTTTTATAATGCGGTTATACCACTTCACTGTTTCACGAGGGGTCTTCGGATAATCTTCTGTAAAATCCTTTGTTGTAATAATATCGTATTCCGAAATCTCTGTGTCATCTGTGGAAGACACACCACTTTTCTTGGCCAGGTAAAAATAATACCCCAAAATAAGCGCTCCACATAAAACAGCTACTATTGCCACTCGAATTGCTTTCTTCAAACTCAATCCTCCTGAAAATCAAGCTCCACTGTTTTTCCATCTTTTCCAAGATGAGCATCAGGGAAGATTTTCTTCACATCCTTCATATATCGCTCCGGCCCAACAAGAGATGGACTGAAATGCGTAAGCCACATCTCTTTTACCTTTGCTCTCGCCGCCATGTCTGCAGCCTCATAAAACGTCATATGTCTATACTGCTTTGCCTTGGCAAGTTTTTCCTTCTCTGCATACATTCCCTCGCAGATAAAAAGGTCTGAATCCTTGGCTGCTTCCACAATATGTTCTGTAGGGCGACTATCCGTACAATACGTCATCTTGATTCCACGTCTCGCCGGCCCCATAACCATATCCGGTGTATAAACAACTCCATCATCTTCTATTGTATTCCCTTTTTGTAGCATATTCCAGTATTTTAATGGAATCCCTGCTTCCTTGGCAGCATCTACATCAAATTTGCCAAGACGTGGAATCTCAATACTGTATCCATAACATGTTACATTGTGACGGGCTCGGAATGCATGAATCTTATATCCATGAGATTCAAAATATTCATCCTGCTCTGTCAATTCCTTGAACTGTAATTCAAACGGAAGCTCCGGTGCCACTATGCGAAGTGCATTCACAATGCGTTCAACGCCCTTTGGTCCCACAATAAGCAGCGGACTGGTCTTCTCAGCATTTCCCATTGTGAGAAGAAGCCCCGGCAATCCACTTACATGATCCGCATGGAAATGCGTAATCAACAATGTATCTATAGGTTTTGGGCTCCAACCCCTCTTCTTCATTGCCACCTGAGTTCCCTCACCGCAATCAATCAAAAGGGCAGACCCATTAAATCTCGTCATACATGACGTCAGATATCTATTTGGCAACGGCATCATACCAGCCGTACCAAGTAAACAAACATCCAGCATCTTATTACTCCTACTGTTCTCTTTTATAAATATAAGCATCTTCGCTAGGATTTTGATAAAAACTCTTTCTCTCTCCTACATGCTTATATCCCATTTTTTCATATAATCTCTGGGCAGGCAAATTGGAAGAACGAACCTCTAAGAATACAAAATGCACTCCTAACTTTTCCACTTCCTGATGGAGAAATGCAAGCATTTTTCCACCAATTCCACATTGCCTTACACTCTTTTTCACAACTACAGAATCTATCTCTCCTTCATCCGCTGCGTAATACAATACCACGCACCCTAGGAGTTCTCCTTCTTCTGTTTCATAGACTACCACTCGTCCTCTGGGACTACTTATGCACTCCTCAAAGTTTTTCACACTCCACGGCTCGTCAAAATTCTCTCTTTCCAGAGACGCAAGATTCTCAGCATCATCAATATTTGCGAATCGAATATTATGGTTCATAAGCTATGATTCCTCTGCACCATTTTCTGCCTCTTTGCGCTTTTCTGCCTCCAGTCGCTCGCGCTCGGCCTGCGATAATCTAAGATATACAGGTCTAAAATCCGCAGCATCTACCATCTTGCCATCCCGCGCATACTGCATTGCAAGTGAAGCAACCGCCCCCGCACTCTGGCGGCTCTGATGTGCCGCTGCGAAATCATAATCCACCTTGAGATTTTCCTCAAGAAATGAACGAAATACCGGTACGCCATCTCCAAGAAATGTTACTGCTTCTCCAATTTCATTTAACTTGTCCACTAATTCGTCAATTCCTATGGCACATTGTTCTACCAGAACTTCCATCTCACTCTGACTCCGGAAACGATACACGCCTGTATAAGTCTGCTGTCTTCTTGCATCCATAATCGGGCAAACAAGATTCCCAGATCCTGCCAACTGATATGCCAGGCCATCCACTGTCGGAATTCCAATCAATGGTTTATTTAACGCAAATCCCAATCCCTTGGCTGTTGCGGAACCGATACGGAGCCCGGTAAAAGAGCCAGGTCCCTCTGCAACTGCTATAGCATCAATTGTATGTAAGTCCAGATCAATCATAGCTGCCAGGGTATCCAACATCGGAAGCAAAGTCTGAGAGTGTGTCTTCTTATAATTGACACTGTATTCTCCTATTAAAGTTTCATCTTCCACAACTGCTACAGATGCCACCAGACCTGAACTGTCCAGAGCTAATATCTTCATTTCTAATTCCTGCTTTCTAGTTTGGATTTCTCCAAATCATTTCTACATCCATCTATTCAATGGTAATCTTACGATAGTCAAACCCCTTTTCAAGATCTTTTTCTATCGTTATGGTTTTGGTATTTTCCGGCAAAATCTCTTCAATCAGATTTGCCCATTCAATCAAACACATACCGTCCCCATATACATAGTCATCGAATCCGATCTCGTCCATTTCCTCCACATCACCAATTCGATACACATCGAAATGATAAAACGGCAAACGCCCATTCTCGTATTCCTGTACGATTGTAAATGTCGGACTGTTAATCGGCTCTGTTATACCAAGTCCCTCTGCAACGCCTTTGGTAAAAATTGTTTTCCCGACGCCGAGGTCACCGAGAAGTGCATAGACTGTCCCCGGTTTTGCCTCCTGACCGATTTTGAATCCCACCTGTTTTGTTTCTTCCGGTGAATTTGTCTCTATAATCATATTCTCTACCACTTCAATTTTCTTCTGTGAACAGGTAACTTATCTTCTAATGCCTCTTTGATATCCGGATATATATCTTCTATCTCTCTCTTCGGAATAACATAGGCATTCACACGATTACTAAAAATTAAAAGCTCATTTTTCGTTGTAACAGCCTTATAAATCAAATTCCAAGGGAGAACTGCTTCCTGCTCCTGTGGCTGATTCGGCTCTGTCACTAAGACTTCTGTTCCAGGAACAGATACTACCACACCTCTGTCCTCAAGGGAATAGTGCAATGTTCCCTGAAGCACTCCACTCACCTGTGCCTTAGAACGAAGTTTTAATATAATCGGCATATAAACCAGAAACAGAATACCAATCACGATATAAGCAATTGAGTACCCCATGGAAACAGAGCCCCATGTAACAGCTGTCGCTACAAATGCAAGTATTGCAAACACAAAAGACATCCATCCCTGTGAAGAGGTATAAGCATGATATAGGTTAAACTCATACATGTCCTCTGCACGAAGTTTTGCATCAAACGTAACATTTTTCATAGTTTTCTCTCCTTAATGACGTACTCCCTTTAAAATAGGAGAAATTCTCTTGTAAATCAACAGTGTGATAACTACGGATATCATTGCCTTAACAAATGTAAACGGCACATTGAAAATCAATAGGCACTGCCACAATTCCGATACTGAAGGAAGGATTGTCTGATACATACCGACACACGTTTCTGTACTTCCACCAAAAAATACTGCAATATAGAACGGATAAATTATCCACAGATTAATCGGGAAGGAAAGCAACGCCATGCAGATTGCACCAAGAATACTTGATTCAACAGCAACTTTCTTGGTTTTGTGATGTTTGTACAGAAGTCCCGCCGGTAATACATAACACGCACCGAGAATAAAATTACAAGCCTCACCGATAAAACCTGTCTGAGACAATGGCATATGAAGAATATTCTTGATTAACTCGATTAAAACACCACAGAGAGGTCCCATGGCAAACCCACCTATCAATGCCGGCAAATCGGACAAATCCAATTTAATAAATCCCGGCATAAAAGGCACTGCAAACTCCAAAAACTGCAGTACAAATGCTACTGCTGAAAGCATAGCCGTTACAGTCAAATATCTTACCGTAATTCCACTTCTAGTATTCATTATCTTTCTTCTCCCTTAATTTTCATGGTAAGTGCAATTCTCTTCTTTTTCAAATCCACTTCCATCACCTGCACACTAACAACATCTCCCACGCTAACAACTTCCAATGGATGTTTAATAAACTTATTGCTCATCTGAGAAATGTGAACCAACCCGTCCTGATGAACTCCGATATCGATAAACGCACCGAAATCAATAACATTTCGGACCGTTCCCTTGAGAACCATCCCCGGTTTCAGATCTTTCATATCCAAAACATCAGAACGAAGAATCGGTCTAGGCATATCTTCTCTTGGATCTCTGCCCGGCTTTTCCAATTCCCCTACAATATCTCTGAGGGTAAGCACACCTATCTCCAGTTCCTTTGCAAGTTCCTCTTCTGTCTTTTTATCCAGGCTCTTTAAGATACCATTTAAAGCGCTTTCTCTTAGTTCTTCTTTACTGTGTCCCAGTTTCGATAACAATTTCTCTGTTGCCTGATAACTCTCCGGATGAACTGCTGTTCCATCCAGTGGATTAACCGCGTCTCGGATTCTAAGGAAACCTGCGCACTGTTCAAAGGCCTTTGGACCAAGCTTCGGAACCTTAAGAAGTTCTTTTCTGGAAGAAAACTTACCGTTATTCTCCCTATATTCTACAATATTTCTTGCAATTGTTTTATTTATTCCCGAAACATATTCCAGAAGCGAATAGGATGCCGTATTTAAATCAACCCCCACCTGATTAACCGCTGTTTCAACCACTCCTGAAAGAGCCTCTGACAGTTTCTTCTGATTCATGTCATGCTGATACTGTCCAACACCAATAGACTTTGGATCAATCTTTACAAGTTCCGCAAGCGGATCCTGTAGTCTGCGGGCAATACTTGCCGCGCTTCTCTGTCCTACATCAAAATTCGGAAATTCTTCTGTTGCCAGCTTGCTGGCAGAATAAACTGATGCTCCTGCCTCATTTACAATTACATACTGAACCGGGCGATCCAGCTCTTTTAACAGCTCCACAATAATCTGTTCTGATTCACGGGATGCTGTACCATTTCCAACTGAAATCAAACTGACATTATACTTGGCAATCAGAGCCTTTAATATCTTCTTGGATTCCTCCACCTTATTCTGAGGTGCCGTCGGATAAATCACCTTTGTATCCAGCACCTTACCTGTTGCATCCACAATAGCAAGCTTACATCCCGTACGGAAAGCAGGATCCCAGCCCAGAACCACCTGATTTGCAATTGGCGGCTGCATCAGAAGCTGTCTTAAATTCTTACCAAATACATTAATCGCACCATCCTCAGCCATTTCTGTCATCTCGGAGCGAATCTCTCGCTCTATCGACGGTGCAATCAATCTTGAATAACTGTCTTTGATTATATCCTTCAAAATCGGAGTCGTAATCTGATTATCCCGAGAGATTACTTTCTTCTCCAAATATCGAAGACAGTCCTCCTCCGGAAAGACAACCTTAACTGTTAAAATTTTCTCAGCCTCACCACGATTCAAAGCCAGCACTCTATGACCGGGAAGATTCTTCAAAGGTTCTTCAAAATCATAATAAGTTTCATATACAGACTCAGCCTCCTTGTCCTTAGCCGAGCTGGAAATATGACCCTTCTTCTTTGTTAAATCACGTAAATAGATTCGATAATCCGCCTCGTCTGAAATCTGCTCTGCAATAATATCAGATGCACCGTTCAGCGCAACTTCAACAGAATCCACTTCCTTTTCCGGATCTATGTATTTTTTAGCTTCATCCTCTAACGGAGTCTTAATCATCTGTAAGAGAATCACATTTGCCAAAGGTTCCAATCCACGTTCCTTGGCAATCATCGCTCTTGTTCTTCTCTTTTGCTTAAATGGTCGATACAAATCCTCGACCACCACCAACGTCTCTGCTGCAAGAATCTGTTTTTTTAATTCCTCCGTCAGCTTACCCTGTTCTTCAATTGCTGCGATTACTGTCTGTTTCTTATCCTCTAAATTGCGAAGATAATTTAGCCTATCAAAAAGATTCCGGAGCACCTCATCATTTAGGGCTCCGGTCATTTCCTTACGATATCTTGCAATAAACGGAATGGTATTTCCCTCGTCGATGAGCTTCACAGCTGCCTCTGCCTGCCAGGTCTTAATGCTTAATTCCTCGGCGATCTTTTTCGTAATATCCATTCTGATATGTTACTCCTTATACGTTAAAATTTTCCTCTGCACTTCGTCCATTGTTTTGAGATAGCGCAGATTGTGCGTCGGACTTTGGATACTTGATTAATGTATCTGTTGTTCCTCCTGACACATAGGTTCTGCCACATTCTGGGCATACTGCTGTATGGATGGAAACACTGGCATTAATCACCTGTCCCCCCTTCTGTGCTGCACTGGAATAGGCATTGCTCACATGTTCCTGCTCATGTCCTCGCACTACAGAGCCTGCTGCCTGCGGCGAAATATGTGAAGCAGCCTTAAAAGAAACATTCTCATCAGAACCATCCTGATACTTGCGTTCCTTACAAGTTTTGCAATCTTTGGGACTAGATCTGTGACCTGCCTTGATGGCATCCCCGGTTTCTCCGGTATGTTCCGTCGAACCCACGCCACCATTGGCGCCTACAGAAGCGCCAAAAGAGCTTCCACTGCCAAAAGATATGGAATTATTATAATCGCCGTAACCCATAAGGCCGACTGAAAAACTTATTCCATTCATAACGCACACTCCTTTGGTTTATTATATAATCATTTTGACTTGAAAACAAGGTTATCCTATACTTGAAACATTGAAGAAAGGCGGATTTTATGAAGATTTTAGAAATGATTTACCACGCGATTTTTCGTCCCTGCCCATTTCATCAGGTCACTGGATATTATTGTCCGGGATGTGGTGGAACCAGATCCGTAATTGCACTTTTACGTGGCCATATTATACAGTCATTTATCTACCATCCCATCGTTCTGTATGTTGTTATATTAACCATATACGCACTTTGCATGAAACTACTGGACATTATCAAAGCAAAAGACACTCCTCGATTCGTGTTTCATCCAAAGTATGTATACATCGCACTTTTTATCCTTCTTATCAACTTCCTAATCAAGAACACCACTCTATACTTCGGTCTTGATTTACTAAACCTATAGATAAATTTCTACAAATAAATCTCCGTGGGTCATCCGAAGTATCCGGTGTGAATACTACTTTAACCCACGGAGAAAGATTCATAAGAAATAATTAACAGAAGCGCTTTTAAGGTTCGTAGTCCTGCTTTGCCCATCCATAGGAATAGCGAACTGCCTTATTCCATCCTTTTCTCTTAATTGCACGTTCTTCTTCAGAAATCTGAGGTATAAAGACACGATCCAACTGAACATTCTTCATAACCTCTTCTTTATTTTCCCAATATCCAACTGCGAGACCTGCAAGATATGCAGCACCTAGAGCTGTTGATTCTACACATGCCGGACGATTAACCGGACGATCCAGCATATCCGACTGAAACTGCATAAGAAAATCATTGGCACTTGCACCGCCATCGACTTTCAACGCGCGCAAATCGATTTCCGAATCAGCTTTCATTGCATCAATAACATCACATACCTGATATGCGATAGACTCCAGCGTAGCTCGAATAATATGATTCTTATTTGTACCACGTGTGATTCCCACAATAGTACCACGAGCATACTGATCCCAATGAGGTGCACCAAGTCCGGTAAACGCCGGAACCACATATGTGCCATGCGTTCCTTTAACACGGGTTGCAAAGTATTCCGATTCTTCGGCGCTATCAATCAGACGCATTCCATCACGTAACCACTGTATAGCTGCACCAGCAACAAAGATAGATCCCTCTAACGCATAGTTCACTTCTCCATCCAGTCCCCAGGCAATAGTTGTTACCAAACCGTTTTTGGAAAATACCGGTTTCTTACCTGTATTCATAAGCAGGAAACAACCGGTTCCATAAGTATTTTTTGCCTCACCCTGAGAGAAACATGCCTGTCCAAAAAGAGCAGCCTGCTGATCACCAGCCGCTCCGGCAATGGCAATCTCTGCACCAAAATAGCTTGGATCTGCATATCCATATACACAGCTTGACGGCATAGGTGCCGGCAGCATAGACTTCGGAATCTCCAATTCGTCTAAAATCTCATCATCCCATTCCAATGTATTAATATTAAATAACATGGTTCTACTTGCATTAGAGTAGTCTGTTACATGAACTGTTCCTTTGGTTAATTTCCAAATCAGCCATGTTTCTACCGTACCAAAAAGCAGATCCCCATTTTCTGCCCGTTCTCTGGCACCTTCTACGTTATCAAGAATCCACTTGATTTTCGTTGCAGAGAAATATGCGTCTATACGTAGACCTGTCTTCTGACGGAAGGAATCTTCAAGCCCCCTTGCCTTTAATTCATCTGCCATTTCCGATGTTCTACGACACTGCCATACAATTGCATGATAAACAGGTTCCCCGGTCTGCTTATCCCAAACAATTACAGTTTCTCTCTGATTTGTAATACCAATACCAGCAATATCTTCTGCAGTAGCGCCGATTTTAGACATGGCTTCAACTGCTACACCCAGCTGTGTAGACCATATCTCATTGGCGTCATGTTCAACCCAACCCGGATTTGGGAAATACTGACGGAACTCTTTTTGAGCCATTGAACAGATATTTCCTTCTTTGTCAAAGAGGATGCAACGATTACTAGTTGTACCGGCATCCAATGCCATGATGTATTTAGCCATAGCTAAACCCCCTTCTAAAAATTTGCATATTCGTGCATGAAGGTAAAATTTGCTTCATACACTTAAAATTATAGGTTTTTCTCATGGGTAATGCAACATCTGCCCTTTTGACATTTTATCTTTATATGACCAGATTTCATGCAAAAACGCTCTTTTTTCAGTCTGAAAAAGAGCGTTTTTTGAACATAATTTGAATGTAATATTGTTTAGTTTTTTTCTAATCTGCCAAACGTAAGGTCTGACGAACATCTGATAAGCTTTCCAGTTTCCTTGCAAATTCCGCTTCAGTCATTTCTACAGTAACAAAAGCGATTTCATCAGAAATTCCTGCATCTACATAGTCTACACGGAAAAATACCTTTTCAACATCCTCCTTGCTTGTACCTGTTCGTACAAAGAAACGATTCTGCTGCTGATTTGGATTTCCAAGAACCAATGGTTCCTCTTCCCATTCCAGATAGATATTCTTATCTATATGTTTCGCCATCGCAACCATATCACCAACTACCGCTGACGCTGTTGGAAGTTTACCTGCTCCACTACCATAGAACATTCCATCTCCCAACATATTTCCATGGACAAAAATCGCATTGAAAACGTCATTCACATGATGCAATGGATGAGAAGGAGCAAGCATGTATGGTGCAACTCTTGCAATATAAGTATCCCCGACCTTTTTACTTCTTGCCAGAAGCTTGATTGCCCGATTCATCACTTTTGCATATTTAATATCCGTGGCAGAAATCTTAGTAATACCCTCTGTTGGAATATCCTTATAGTCTACCTGCTGACCACATACCAGTGATGTTAAGATTGCAATCTTACGACATGCATCATGACCCTCTATATCCGCAGTAGGATCCTTCTCAGCGTAACCATTGGCCTGAGCTTCTTTTAACACCTCATCAAACTCAGAGCCTTCGTTCGCCATCTTCGTCATCATGTAATTGGTTGTACCGTTTACGATACCGGTTATTTCCTCTACTACATCACCTGTAAGACTTGAAAGCAGTGGACGGATAATAGGAATACCACCACCAACAGAAGCCTCAAACAGGAAATTTACTTTATGTTCACGAGCAATTCGAATCAGCTCAGCACCTTTTTCAGCCACCAACGCCTTGTTGGATGTTGTTACGTGCTTACCCTTCTCAAGCATAGCTTTGACAAAAGTATACGCCGGTTCTACACCACCCATTGTTTCGACGACAATGCCCACTTCCGGGTCATTGACAATAGTTTCATAATCATGAACAATCAAATGTTCTACCGGATCTCCCTTAAATTCGCGAAGGTCCAATACGTACTTAAGCTCAAGCGGCTCTCCCGCTCTCTTTGCGATTACATCTCCATTGACACGGAGAATCTCCGCAACACCGGAACCAATTGTTCCGTATCCCATAATTGCTACTTTCATCTTTTTTCTTTCCTTTTCCTAATTATTCCCTGGCCAAAATCTTGGCATAAAGTATTCCATCAATCGATTCAATCGCCTCAACCATCTGAGTCAAGTCCATATTCTCTGTCGGAACATCCGCACTAATCGAAAGAGAAGCAAAACCATTGATTGGCACACTTTGATGAATTGTCAAGATATTTGCACCATTTACAGCAATAGCGCTAAGAACCTGCGACAAAATTCCCTGTTCATCCTCCATCTGAATGACCATATTAATGGTCTTACCACGACCGTTTTCATGATATGGAAATATATCGTCCTTGTATTTATAGAAAGAACTACGACTTATTCCCACACGTTCCGTGGCTTCCTGTACAGATGGACATTTCCCGGAATCCAGAAGTTTCTTAGCCTCCATTACTCTCAGAAGAACATCCGGCACAGCCTTGTCCTTCAATACATAGAGCTTTGTTTTCTCTGCCATTTTATCCCTCCGGCATGTCTTTGGTACAAAAACATTTGTCCTTGCAGTAAAGATATTATCATATTGAGAGGGCGCTAACAAGCCTATTTTTCAATATTTAGTCCGCCTCAACTGCATTTCTCGCTGGTCTTCCAAGAGAGACCCACTTCAGATATGCATTCATAAATGCATCCAAATCACCATCCAAAACCGCACCGGTATTGCTTGTTTCCTCACCGGTTCTAAGATCCTTCACCATACTATAAGGCTGTAATACATACGAACGAATCTGGCTTCCCCATCCGATATCCTGGACTTCACCACGGATTTCCGCTTCCTTCTTTCGATTTTCCTCTTCCTTTAATAAGAACAACTTTGCCTTTAACATCTGCATCGCCTTGTCCTTATTCATGTGCTGTGATCGCTCATTCTGACAGGTTACAACAATTCCTGTCGGAAAATGTGTAATTCGGATTGCAGAAGAAGTCTTATTAATGTGCTGTCCACCTGCACCACTGGAACGGTATGTATCGATTCGGATATCATCATCATTTACCTCTACATCCAAATCCTCTTCAATATCCGGCATTACATCGCAAGACGCAAAACTTGTCTGTCTCTTGCCATTGGCATTGAAGGGGCTAATTCTTACCAGACGATGAATTCCATGCTCTGACTTCAGATATCCATATGCATTTTCTCCATTAATCTGAAAAGTAACAGACTTGATTCCGGCCTCATCACCTTCCTGGAAATCCAATTCTTCTACAGTAAAGTCATGATTTGCCGCCCATCTTGTATACATACGATACAACATCGCAGTCCAGTCACAGGCCTCTGTGCCACCTGCTCCGGAATGCAGCGTAATAATCGCACTTTCCTTGTCATGTGCTTCGGAAAGAAGGGTTTTCATACGAATCTTCTCATAGGTATGCTCAAAAATATCAAAGCTTTCAAGAGCCTCTTTTGCGATTTCCTCATCGTTCTCTTCATTTCCAAGTTCAATATAGGCCTCAATATCCTCCGCCATCTGCTCAAGTTCCGCATAAACAGCCAAATCATCCTTGAGACTCTTAAGTTCAATTGTCTTCTTGGTGGAATCTTCTGCATTATCCCAGAAATCTGGCGCTTCCATCATACGCTCTAATTCCTGAACACGGTTCTTCTTATTTTCCATATCAAGCGCCGTCTGCAATTCCTTTAGAGGGCCTTCGTAATTGCCCAGCTTAATCTTTAACTCGTCTAATTCGACCATATTACTCTCCTAATTTTTCCTGTAATACTTCTATCGCTTTCTGAATCTGATTATCCTTGTCCACACTGTACTCATCATCGTCAGATCCCATAAATTCATATGACAGTTCTATATCCGGCGTAATACCAACACCATGGATACAGGTACCATTTGGCGTATAATATCTGGAAGTTGTCACCTTAACTGCACTTCCATCTGAAAATGGAATTGTGGTTTGAACAATCCCCTTGCCAAATGTCTGTGTTCCAATAATTGTACCATAATTGAAATCCTGAATTGCACCTGTAAAAATCTCAGCAGAACTTGCCGTATATTCTGAAGTCAACACCGTAATCGGGATATCAATCTTTGTGGCACCATCCGAAGTATAATCTGTGCGATTTCCGTCTTTATCCAACATATATACCGTTGTTCCACCCGGTAAAATCTCATCCAGAATAGCAGTTACTGAATCTACAAGTCCACCACCATTGGCACGAAGATCATAAATCACAGCTTTCATCCCCTGATTTGTAAGGTCTTTCATAGCGGCATCATACTCGTTTTTCGTATTATTCGAGAAATCATTAATCTGCACATAACCAATATTTCCATCAAGCATCTGATATGAAACAGACGGTACCACAATACTGTCTCTTTCTACTGTAACCGTATGTTCCTCTCCGTCTCTTTGAAATACCATCTCAAGAGAAGTTCCTTCGTCACCTCGGATATAATCAACAAACTGATCCAATTCATAATCAGTCGCCTTATAGCCATCGACACTCACGATTACATCTCCCATCTGTAATCCGGCGTTCGCTGCAGGAGAATCGTCATAAACCTGCTTAATACTGATTTCCATAGTGGATTTATCCTGACTTAACACCGCACCGATTCCTGCATAGGTTCCTGTTGTACTAACAAGGAAATCCTGATATTCATCCGCTGTATAGTACACTGTATAGTCGTCACCGGCACTTTCTACCAGCCCTTTATACAGGCTTTCTATCTTGGCATCATCATCTATATCCTGATAATAATACTTATCCAACACCGCATTGATTACCGCCAATTTACCTATAATCTCTCCATTAAAAACAGAACCGTAAGTACTCTTTAAATACGTCCCAACTATCAAAAGCACAATAATGACAAAACTCATCGTCACGCCGATTCCCGTAATCAATCCCTTTCGAAACGAGCTCTTGTTACGTTTCTTCTTTGGCTTCTCTTCTGCTAAATTCTCCACAACAATATTCCTACCTTTTCTATACCCTAAACATAAAGAAGCGAATAGGCATACGACTCCTATCCGCTTCCAATCATTGCATATTAAACTTTCAGATGCTTTCTAAGTGTAAATCTGGAACCCAGATATCCAATACCGACACCTAGTGCCAGTGATACCGGAACCAATACATGGAATACGTCCTTGACTGAAACAAAGGAAACCATATCACTTAAAAATTCAAACTTATCTGCGACATAACGTACTATGCCTCCATACAGGAACCAAAGTGCGATAAGCGGGATTGCTGATCCCACAAGTCCAATAATAACACCCTCTACGATGAATGGAGCTCGGACAAAACTGTCCTTTGCGCCGATTAATTTCATAATAGCGATCTCTTCCTTACGGATAGAAATACCAACAGTTACTGTATTACTAATCAAGAATACCGCAACTGAAATCAAAATCGCCACAACAAAACCGGAAATCAAAGTCAATAACTTATTGAAATCGGATAATGTATTAGCAGCAACTTCAGAATGCTTTACTTCACGCACCCCATCAAGTCCCTCTAAAAACGAAACCAGTTCATCCTGCTTTGAAACATCCGCCAGATAGATTTCATAATTCTCATGTCCGGCCAATGGATTATCACCTTCAAAACTTGCTGCAGCTTCTTCATTTCCCTGGAAGTAAATATCTTTATACTGATCCCAGGCTTCCTCTGATGAAACAAAATTGTACTTGGCAACCTCTGATCTTGACTTAATCTGCTCACCAACTGCTGCAATCTGTTCGTCTGTTGCGTCTGAGTTAAAGAATACAGTAACAGCGACACCTTCTTCTGCCTCTTTTACCATATCTTCAAAATTTACTCCTATAGAGTAAAAAATACCAAATAAGAAAATACATGCCGCCATAGTGGCAACAGATGCAAGTGAAAACATCTTATTTCTCCAGATATTTTTCAAACCTTGCTTGAAATTATAAAGGAGAGTACTTATCTTCATGCTTCTTCTCCTTCCTCATCGCTAATCACAACACCCTTTTTAATGGTAATTACACGCTTATTCATCGCCTTTACTATTTCCATATTATGGGTAACAACTACAACCGTTGTGCCGCGCTGATTAATTTCATCTAAGAGCTTCATAATCTCCCAGGCATTCTTGTTATCCAGATTACCTGTAGGCTCATCCGCCAGAAGAATCTTAGGCTCATTTACCAAAGCTCTGGCAATTGCAACACGCTGTTGCTCACCACCGGACAACTGCTTTGGAAGAGAACGATACTTTGCTGCCAACCCAACCATGGATAACATCATCGGTACCTTTCTCTTGATTTCTTTATTAGATGCCTCTACTACCTTCATAGCAAATGCAACATTTTCATAAACATTACGATCAGCCAGGAGTCTAAAGTCCTGGAACACTACGCCAATATTACGGCGAAACTTCGGAATCATCTTATGCTTTATAGACTTAAGATCTTTTCCGTTAATAATAATCTTACCCTTTGTTGGTCGAAGCTCCGCCAACAACAGTTTAATCAGTGTTGACTTACCGGAACCACTGGCACCAACAACAAAGACAAACTCTCCCGGTGAAATCTCTAAATTAACATCATTAAGAGCCGGAACTCCCGCCTGATAAGATTTACTGACATTTTCTAGTCGTATCATATTATCCCACTTTCTAACTGCTTATTTCCTGATGGGATGAGCAAACTTTCTAGAAATTCTGGTCATCCATATAATTCATATATTCAACTACCATCATTGCAATTTTAAAAGTAATGGCATCCTCAAATACTCTTAAATCCAGACCTGTGCTCTTCTGCAGCTTGTCCAAACGATAAACCAGAGTATTTCTATGAATATACAACTGTCTCGACGTTTCAGATACGTTCAAACTATTCTCAAAGAACTTGTTAATCGTTGTAATTGTTTCCTCGTCAAACTCATTCGGATTCTTACCATCGAAGATTTCGTCAATAAACATCTTGCAAAGAGGAATCGGAAGCTGATAAATCAATCGACCAATACCCAAAACAGAATATGCGATAACATCTCTCTCCTTAAAGAAAATCTTACCAACATCCAAAGCCATGGTTGCCTCTTTGTATGATCTGGAAACGTCACGTAACTCGTCTACAATTGTACCGTATGATACGCGAACTCTCTGTTCCCCGCAGCGATCCTTAAATGCATCCACAATAACTGCCGCTGTCCTCTCAATATCTTCGTAGGATTCATTGGTTCCCAATTCCTTCACTACGATAATATTCCTCTCGTCAACTGCAGTTACAAAATCCTTGCGCTTTCCACCGAACACATTGCGGACACGATCAATCTCATCGCCATCTTTATCCACACCTGTCTCGACAATCATAACCACACGTCTAGCCTCAATATCCACATGCAGTTTCTTTGCGCGATTATAGATATCTACCAACAGTAAATTATCTAACAGTAAGTTTTTAATGAAGTTATCCTTGTCAAATCTCTCTTTGTAAGCAACCAGCAACTGCTCAATCTGAAAAGCAGCCACTCTACCTACTGTAAAAGTTTCTTCCGAATCTCCATTTGCAATAACAATAAACTCAAGATGCTGTTCATCAAACACTTTGAAAAAATGGCATTCATGCACTACCTGACTATCTGCCGGAGAAGATGCAAAATTCATGGCAGGTTCAACATAATCCTTGGCATCTTCCATAGTAGACGCCAAAATTCCGCCCTCTGCATCCAAAACCGCAAAACCAGTTTTTGTGATCTGATTAAGTCCATCTATAGTTTTTTGTAAAATCTGATTTGAAATCATCTTCCTCGTCCCCTCTTTCAGTCCTAGGCATTTTATACAATTTACGATTTCAGTTTTACTCTAATTTACACATATCTCGTTATCAGTTTAATATAAAATACCAAAAAAGGAAAGCACTTTATCTCTGTTTTTAGGCACATTCCCATATACTTTCACTATTTTCGTAATTTCGCGTAATATTTTTGTAATTTTTATCAGAAAATACTCGTTAGTATCCTGAATTGTGTGAAACTTTTCAGTATTATATACACAGTTTATGTGTCAATATACGTCGACAAATTGTCAACATTTTATGTAGCCTGCACAAAACAACTGTTCTGTTTTTCCGACTGTATTTCACACAATTTATGTGGATTTTTGTGGATAACGTGGATAACTTCGTGCATAAGTCCATTTTTCAATGGTTTTTGCACACTAGTTATCCATACTTTTTGTGGATTTCATTTTTTGTTTATATATGGTTTCGAATCAGTTTATTAGTTTTTATGCAATTTCACCAACCGCTTCATTTCTATGCAAAAATAATTATCTGAAATCTATTTTGTAACAATTATATATACAAAAAAGAGCCACAAGCAATGCCTGTGACTCCCTGTAAATTCAAATTAGAAAATTCTTCTGATAGAAAGAATTGGCTTGTAATTTACGTTGCTATACTTAATACCATCACTTGGGTTAGATGCAGAGATGATAGAACCACCACCTACATAAATACCAACATGGCCACTATAACATACGATATCGCCCGGCTGCATCTCATCATAAGATACCTCATATCCGCAAGATCTCATTGCTGATGATGAATGAGGTAAACCTACACCGAATGCAGAGTAAACGCTCATAACGAATCCTGAACAATCAGTTCCGTTTGTAAGTGAAGAACCACCATATACATATGGGTTTCCAAGGAACTGTGTAGCATAACTTACTACAGCGCTTCCGCCTGAACCTGATGCAGACGAATAGCTCTTCTGGCTTGATGAACTGCTTGATGAAGACTTCTTGCTTAAACTGCTTGATGAACTTCTTGCATTATTTCTAGCCTCAGCTGCTGCAGCTGCTTCTTCTGCTGCCTTACGTTCAGCTTCTTCTGCTGCAACTCTGGCTGCTTCTTCTTCTGTTGTTTCACCATATGTATACTCTGTTGAAAGAGTTACATAATCTGTTGAAACATATCCGTCACCTGCTTCTACAGAAACCTTAACCCAGCCCTGATCCTTAGTGGATTCATCTGTTACTGTAAGGTCTTCATCACCAGGAACCATTCCGATTACTGATGAATCTGTATTAGTCTCTGAACGAACATACAATGTTGTTGTTGTAACAGTAGCAACTCTACGAGATGCTGCTGCAATTGTTGCCTCGTCACCAACAGTAACATAATCAGAGCTAACATATCCATTGATATTGCCGGATGTAATCTGATACCATCCATTCTCTGAAGAGTTTACTGTACATGCATTGTTTGCATATAATTTACCAACGACATCCGCATCTGTTGATGCAGAAGAACGAACATATACATAGTCGGACACTGTAGCGATACCAACATTGGCGTATTCGTTTGTCTCAGTTGTCTCAGTTGTTTCTGTACTAGCTGTATCTTGTGAAGTCTCAGTTGTATCTGTTTCAGTTGTTTCCGTCGTTGCTGAAGTCTGCGCATTTGCTAAAATATCCGATACTGTAAGGGAAATACCTGACAGTGTTGAATATGAGCTAGCATCCGCTGTTGTCTCGCTTGTAGATGTTGCACCCACAACCCCCGCTAAAGGTGTAGCACCTGCTGTAATCGCACTGCTGCCGATCATTACGCCAGCTGCCAATGTACAAGCTGCAAGCTTTGTCACTTTACGGTTACGATTCATGATACTTGTCTTCCTCCATAAAAATCTTAATCACTGTAACAATTATTACGAAAATGTTACATTTATTACTTGGTTATTATATCAGAGCCTTCTACATGTGTCAACCTTTGCTTTTTTGAGTATTTAAGTAACGTTGTACAGAAAAAATTGCATTGGCCCCATCCGATGCACTTGTAATCACCTGACGAAGCTGCTTTGTACGAACATCCCCCGCAGCAAAGATTCCCGGGATATTTGTTTCGCAATCTTCTCCCGCCACAATATACCCCTGTTCATTTCTCTCAGGAAGACCGGCAATCCTCTCTGTGTTCGGAGTGATACCTACTGCAATAAACACGCCATCCACAGCAATATTCAACATCTCTTCTGTCTTTACATTCTTTACATCAATAGATTCCACCTTCATCTGTCCATTAATAGATTCCACCACCGAATCCAGAACCAGAGTGATATTCTCAGTAGCTCTAACCTGATCTGCCAGGACCTTATCCCCTCGAAATTCATCTCTACGGTGAATCAGGTAAACTCGCTTGGATGTACGGGCCAGGAAAAGTGCATCCTCAAGAGCAACATTACCTCCGCCAACGATCGCTGTCACCTTGTCCTTGTAAAACGCTCCATCACATGTTGCACAATAACTTACCCCCATACCCATGTGTTCGCTTTCTCCGGGGGCTCCCAAAGCTCTGTGTCCGGCTCCCGTTGCAATAATTACTGTTCTTGTACGAAAAACCTCTTTCCTTGTTCGAAGAAGAAATATTTCATCTTCTTTTTCTATAGAAGAAACTCGTCCAACAGCAAACTCAGCCCCAAGCATATCCGCATGCTCTCTAAACTTCTCTCCAATCTCCATACCGCCGATTTTCGGAAGTCCCGGATAATTATCCACCTCATATGTTGTCAAAATCTGTCCGCCACTTTTCGGACTTTCATCTATTACTAAAATATCTAATCCGGCACGCTTGCCATATATTGCAGCTGTAATACCGGCAGGGCCACCGCCCAGTACTATCACATCATAAATCATTCTTTATCCTCCTACATATGAACCTATCCTACCACAAAGATATATTGCGCGCAATCTATTTCTTGGAAATGTTATTTTTTCTTAATATTCTTAGTGTCATCCAACTATATTTATGGTATTATGTAACGCGGAACATATATCTTGTGGTTGAGATATTTCAATAGCCATGGGATAATGAGAATAGAAAAGCAGTTCTTAGGAAGGGAGTGAAGTTATGGATATTGCTGGAATGTCAACAGCTATGAGTCAGTCTCAGCTTATGACAAATATTGGAACAGCGATGTTAAGCAAGAATCTGGATACGCTGAAAGATATGGGCAACGCCATGACCCAGACTATGGACGCAATGCCAAGCAGTTCTCCATCTTTGGAGTCACTGGTTAACCCTGCTGTCGGTGGAAATATTGACATCTTAGTCTAGATATAACGAAACAAAAAGATCAGGTTTTGAAAATTCAAAACCTGATCTTTTCTTTATTTCTATTTTGTTGCAATAACTTCCATTTCAAGCATAACGTCTTTCGGAAGACGAGCCACCTCTACGCAGCTTCTTGATGGATATGGCTCTGGAAAATATTTTGCATACACTTCGTTGATTGCACCAAAGTCATCCATCTCCTTAATAAATACTGTTGTCTTTACAACATTGGCCATAGATGTTCCTGCCGCCTCAAGGAGATTCTTCATATTTCTCATAACCTGATCCGCCTGAGCACTTGACCCCTCCGGAATATTTCCTGTTGCAGGATCAACCGGAATAACGCCGGATGTGAAAACCATTCCATTGACCTCAATCGCCTGAGAATATGGTCCGATTGCTGCAGGTGCTTTGTCTGTACTAATTACTTTTTTCATAATTGTAACCTCTTTTCTTCTTTTTCCTATGATTATACTACACTAAACGAATCTTTCCATCAGAAATATCAATGATTCGCTCTTTATACAGATGCCCCACTGCTCGTTTAAAAGCATTCTTGGACAATCCAGTCTCTCTTTTGATAATCTCCGGTGATGCCTTCTCTGTAAAAGGAAGTACTCCGGCATAAGATTTAATTATGCCAAGAACCTTCTCAGCATCTGTATCTATCTGAACTGATCCCTTTTCACGAATTGAGATATCCAGCTTACCATCTTCCTTTACTCCGATAACTCTCGCAGTAATCACATCCCCGATACGAAGATGAGATGTATCCTCGTGCTTTGGAATCATCGCTGAATACTGATCATCCACTGCCACAAAGGTTCCAAAATCATGACCGAATTCATATACTCGTCCATTGACTTCATCATCTGCTCTATATGGCGAATTCTTCTTCAACAATGGATAGATTTTCTTCATACTTGCTGCCAGACGATTTGACTTATCAATATATAAACGAACCAGGATTTCATCTCCCACTTCAATTCGTCCTGTCATTTCTTTATATGGAAGAAACAGATCCTTTTCCAGTCCATTGTCCAAAAACGCTCCTATCTTTGTAACTTCCTTAACCGTAAGAAGTGCAAAGTTATGAAGTGTAACCTTCGGTTTAGCTGTAGTTGCAATCAATCTATCATCGGAATCTTTATATAAGAAAACTTCCACTTCATCCCCTATTTCAATCCCCTCAGGCACAACCTTTTTTGGAAGCAGCACCCGCTCATCTCTATTATCTTCTTCACAGAGATATACGCCAAAATCAACCTTCTTACAAACTTTTAATTTCTGAATCTCACCTAATCTCATCTATACTCCTATTCTAAAAAATCCACCACTGCGTAAATTTCATTCTGATCATCCTTCATTATTACTGTTACCGAGCGTTGATAACTGCTTCCATCGGAAATGATACCCTCCGGGAAATTCATATTAACATCACTCTCAACTTTTTCTACTCTAACATGGTCTCCCAGCACCGCCTGCTTACGGTATTCCACCTCCAGGAAATGAATCTTGAATCCTTCCGGCAGCACCTCTCGTGCCATTTCCACATAACGGGAATTATTCATATGGTGATTCGTGTCCAGATGAATCTTCTCCACATGGAAATCAAATGCATATTCACCCTGCTCCGGAGCCTTAATCTTACGTCCTCCAAAGTTGCCCGGGAGAGGTTCATCAAAACTATACGACTCCTTCATCTCCTCCGGAATACGCATAACACGAAGCTTTGCGATATCCATTAATGTCCAGATGGACAACACTCTTGCGAGAACATTTCTATTTTCATCCAGTATTTCAAACCATCGCTTTGCAAAAAGCCCATTGTAATCCGAAACCCAAGTCACAACCTTCATCCGATCTCCCATCCTCGGCAAATCATGAAGTTCAATTTTCCAGCTGAGCAAAAACCAGCCCATCTTCTTTCTTCTCAGTGTCTCCAGCTCATAGCCAACATCTTCAGATTGAAATGTGCAGCAATCCTGCATGTAATTAATAAGCGCTGAAATAGTCATGCGATCATGTTCATCTATCTCACTGAATCGTACACGGGCGTCCATCTCGTATTTCATGTTCTTCCGTCCCTTTCATTAGTCTACATATTCATAGTTCGCTATATTATAACACATCTTCCGTTATATTCTCTATAAATCAAAAATCCCGATAGAAACATCTATCGGGATTAAGTAGCTGCCCCACAAGGATTCGAACCTTGGAAATGACGGAGTCAGAGTCCGTTGCCTTACCGCTTGGCGATGGGGCAATATTGATTTTTTGCTGTTTCGCTGTGTCTCTCGCGACTCAACAATAGATATTATATATAGGGGTCAGCAAAAAATCAAGTACTTTTTTAATAAAATTTATATTTTTTTGTAAAAGTCCAAAAAAGCCCGTTAAATCAACACTTTTCCATCCATAAGAACGTATGGTGTCTCATCTGACCAGGAAATTTTAATACCTCCAGATGTGGCTTCTATTACTTTTTCCTCAAAAATATTTTTCTGTTCGGACGGGACCATGAGAGAAAATTTTACCATCTCCTCATAATTTTGTTCCATCACTGGAATATCCATCTCACGGATAATATATTCAATCTTGCCCAATGCAGTATAATCCACAGAAGCTTTCAATGGATATCCCATCCCCTCTTCTGCAACAATGCAATTCTTCAGTCCTTCCTGAACAGCACCCTGGTATGCGCGCACTAAGCCACCCGTACCAAGCAGTGTTCCTCCAAAGTAACGTGTAACCACCACAACGACGTCGTGAATACCGGCATTCTCTAAGATCTCCAGCATCGGTCTTCCCGCTGTCTGACTTGGTTCTCCATCATCTGAGCAACGTTCCACTTCACGGTTTCTACCTATAATATATGCACTACAATTGTGACGCGCATCCCAATATTTCTTTTTCATTTCCTGAATGAAGGCCTGCGCTTCGTCTTCCGAATGAGCCGGTCGAATCGTCGCAATAAAGCGAGACTTCTTCTCTACAATTTCACCCTGGCCGCCTTCATATATAATCTTCATTTGCATTTCCATGGTTTTGATTATACGGGATTCTTCTGATATAATAAAGTAGATTTTCCATAGATTTCAGGAGGAAAAACATGAATTACGGAAAAAATAATACGAAGAAAAGGAGCAAGGAACTGTCCAGTGGAAAACACAAAGCAGGAAAACGTTTTGGAATTACCTTTCTAAAAACCATTTTAATTATCCTGCTGATTTTAATCATTGGCGGCGGCCTTGCATTTGGTTTATACGCAAATAATCTGATTAAGGGACTCCCCGATATCTCGGAGATTAACATTTCCCCAACCGGCTTTCAGACAACTGTGTATGATTCCAACGGATCAGAGATTGAAACTCTGGCATCCTCCGGTGCAAACCGTGAGTATGTAACACTGGATGATATTCCAGACTGTGTAGAGCACGCTTTTGTTGCGATTGAAGATTCACGTTTTTATGAACACAACGGAATTGATATTCGCGGTATCATTCGTGCCGGTTTCACAGGAATCATAAATGGCGGTGACTTCTCCCAGGGAGCAAGTACCATCACCCAGCAGCTTCTCAAAAACAACTACTTCACAAGTTGGACCAGTGAAAATACCTTTAAAGATAAAATCGATCGTAAGATCCAAGAACAGTACCTGGCTGTTCAGCTTGAAAAGGTTCACAGTAAAGATGAGATACTCGAAAATTATTTGAACACTATTAACTTGGGTCAGAATACCCTTGGTGTAGAAGCAGCCTCTGAGCGTTACTTTAATAAGAGCGTTTCCGATCTGACGATTTCCGAAGCAGCTGTTAT
The DNA here is from genome assembly GCA_017392525.1 of Lachnospiraceae bacterium. Lineage (GTDB taxonomy): Bacteria > Bacillota > Clostridia > Lachnospirales > Lachnospiraceae > FD2005. The sequence continues at coordinate 82,211 of JAFOVD010000053.1, read as the reverse complement.
TGCAGGCATCACACAGAACCCAAGCAAGTATAACCCTATTACAAATCCGCAGAACAATGCCACTCGTCGCGAAAAGGTATTAAAGAACATGCTGGATCAAGGTTATATCACAGAGGGCGAATACAATGAGGCACTTCAGGATGATGTCTATGACAGAATTCAGGTTGCAAATGCTCAGGTTACTTCCTCCTCAACTACTTCTTATTTTGTCGATGCACTTACCGATCAGGTAATTGATGACTTAATGGAGCAGAAGGGTTATACAGAATCTGAGGCTTATCAGTTACTCTACAGCGGCGGTCTCAGCATCTACAGTACACAGAATACCGATATTCAAACCATTGTAGATGAAGAAATTAATAACCAGGATAACTACTCCAGCGGCGTAAAGTATTCCTTCTCCTATCGACTCACTGTCCAAAAGGCAGATGGAACATTTGAAAACTACAGTGAGCAGACGATGCTCTCCTATTATCAGTCTGCTAACAGCAACTACTCCATCAACTTCAATTCGGAAGAAGAAGCCGCAGCTGCAATTGAAGCTTATAAAGCAGAGGTAATGGAGGATGGAGACATTATTCCTGAGGGCGGTGAATCTATTGTTTATACCCTTCAACCACAGACAGCCATGACAATTATTGATCAGTCAACCGGCTCTGTCGTAGCACTCTGTGGTGGACGTGGAGATAAGACCGGAAGTAAAACATTGAACCGTGCAACAGGTATCACACGTCAGCCCGGTTCAACCTTTAAGATTCTTGCAGCCTATGCACCTGCATTAGACTCCGGTGGTCTTACACTTGCAACAGTTCAGGATGATGCACCAATGACCTATGCCAACGGTACATCCCTCAGCAACTACGATAACAACTATCGCGGTTTCACAACAATCCGTGAAGCAATTGAAGATTCTATCAACGTAGTTGCTGTTAAGACACTTACTCAGATTGGAACAGGTCTTGGCTATGAATATGTTCAGGACTTCGGTATCACAACTTTAGAAAGCGGTGACAATAACCAGGCTCTTGCTCTCGGTGGTATCACAAACGGTGTTACAAACCTGGAACTTGCCGGTGCTTACGCTACCATCGCAAATGGCGGACAGTATAACAAGCCTTCCTTCTATACTAAAGTTGTAGATCACAGTGGTAATGTCATTTTAGATAACACTGAAAACAAATCTAAACAGGTATTAAAGGAAACTACTGCATTTCTGCTTACAAGTGCTATGCAGGATGTTATGACCCAGGGTACCGGTGTTCGTGCCAATCCGGGTAATACAGCAGTAGCCGGAAAATCCGGTACAACAACCAAAGATCGTGATACTGTATTTGCAGGATTCACACCCTATTACACAGCAGTTATCTGGGGTGGATATGATGATAATACGCCGCAAACCTCTACCACATATTCCAAGAATATCTGGGGTGCGGTTATGAAACGTATTCATGAAAATCTTGATTATAAGGACTTCACCGTACCTAGCGGAATTGTTCAGGCCAGCGTTTGTAAGAAATCCGGAAAACTGGCACTTGAAGGCGTATGTGATAGCGATCCACGCGGAAGCATGGTATATACAGAATACTTTGCTGAGGGCACAGTTCCGACAGAGTCCTGTGACCATCATGTTCGTGTCAATATATGCAACGATTCCGGACAGGTTGCATCCGAATATTGTACCAATACATCATCCAACGTATATATCGTTGGCGGTTCCCAGGGAACCGGCGATACTCCATATCTCATCTCTGATGAGACTCTGGCTTCTGTATGTACTTTACATACAGCTGCCGGATCAACGCTGGATAATCTGAATGTTCCGGAAGTAACTGTTGATCCAATAGAAACAACATTGGATCAAAACTCCTCTGATTCCTCTTCGGAATCTTCCTCAGAGTCAAGCAATAATAGTTCTTCCAGTACATCATCACAACATCAGAAAACGGAAAATTAAATCAGAACATTAAAAACAGGCGTCGGTCTTGGGAATCCCAAAACTGACGCCTGTTATTTTTATTGTTATACTTGGATTGATTTAAACTTCAAACAGTAAGTCACCATAAGATGGCATTGGCCAGTCTTCTTTTCCAACTAACTGCTCTAAATTATCTACTGATGTACGAAGGTCTTCCATATACTTCATAACTTCATCATGATACTGATGAGCTGCTGCCTTAGCATCAGTCTGAAGAAGTCTGGAGCCTTCTTCTACCGCATCAGAAAGGCTTGACATAGAAGTTCTTGCTGCAGACAGAAGATCCGCTGTTTCTGTCAATAACTCTGTCTGAACAGATACATCCACATCCGGCACTGCAGTTACCATTGCATTGATTGAGTTTGCAACCTTTGTTTCAAACTTAATTACAGCAGGGATAATCTGCTTTGTACAGATATTAAGCATTGCACGGCCCTCGATATTAATCTGCTTACTATACTGTTCATACTCAATTTCTGCACGAGACTGAAGTTCTGCTTCAGAGAATACATGGAACTTCTTATACATCGCAACTGTCTTCTCATCTGTAAGAACAGGAATTGCATCCACCATAGACTTCAGATTTGGAAGGCCACGCTTTGCAGCTTCTTCCACCCATTCTGGTGCATATCCATCCCCATTGAAGAGAATTCTCTGGTGCTCTGTAGCAAGCTTCTTAATGTAATCATGTACTGCCTGATCCTTGTCATCAGCAGCTTCGATATAATCGCAAGCATTGGAGAATGCTTCTGCAACAATCGTATTCAATACAACATTCGCTTCACCGATGGAATCCTGAGAACCTACGGAACGGAACTCGAACTTATTTCCAGTAAATGCAAATGGTGATGTACGGTTACGATCTGTTGCATCCTTCATAAATTCAGGAAGTGCTTTAATCTCTGTGTTCATCTTAGAACCGACAATCGAATGCGTTGCAGTTCCTGTATGAATCAACTGCTCTAATACGTCCTGTAACTGATCGCCAAGGAAGATAGACATAATCGCAGGAGGCGCTTCATTGGCACCGAGACGGTGATCATTTCCAACGTCTGCTGCAGATTCACGAAGAAGTTCTGCATGGTCATCAACTGCAGCGATAATACAGGTAAGTACGAGCAAGAACTGAATATTTTCATGAGGGCTCTTGCCTGGATCAATCAGATTGATTCCATCATCTGTTACCAGTGACCAGTTGTTATGCTTACCGGAACCATTCACGCCGGCAAATGGCTTCTCATGAAGAAGGCAATAGAGGTTATGCTTGTATGCAACACGCTTCATAGTCTCCATCACAAGGTGATTATGATCCACTGCAACATTGGCAACAGAATAGATTGGCGCTAATTCATGCTGTCCAGGAGCAACTTCATTGTGCTCTGTCTTCGATGTAACACCGAGCTTCCAGAGTTCGATATCCACATCACGCATAAATGCAGCGATACGCTCACGAATCGTACCAAAGTAATGATCATCCATTTCCTGACCCTTTGCAGGCATACGTCCGAATAAAGTACGACCTGTATAAATCAGATCCTTACGCTTCAGATATTTATCACGATCGATGATGAAGTATTCCTGCTCTGCACCAACGGATGGTAACACTCGCTTAGATGTTGTATTTCCAAGTAATCTGAGGAGTCGAAGCGACTGCTCATTGATGGCTTCCATGGAGCGAAGAAGTGGTGTCTTCTGATCCAATGCCTCGCCTGTATAAGAGCAAAATGCTGTTGGGATACAAAGTGTTGCACCACTTGCATCTTCTCTTACGAATGCAGGGCTTGTAGGATCCCAGGATGTATATCCACGTGCTTCAAATGTCGCACGAAGTCCACCTGATGGAAATGATGACGCATCCGGTTCACCCTTTACAAGCTCTTTTCCGGAAAAGCTCATAAGCACCTTTCCATCAGCTTTTGGTGCTGAAATAAATGAATCATGTTTTTCTGCTGTTACTCCAGTCAATGGCTGAAACCAGTGAGTATAATGAGTTGCACCTTTCTCAATAGCCCACTCTTTCATCTCATGAGCAATGACATCGGCCGTTTCAGAATCCAGTTCTCTACCTTCCTGAATTGTCTGCTTTAATTTCTGATATGTCTTCTTTGGCAATCTTTCCTGCATTACGCGATCGTCAAATACATTTTCACCAAAGATTTCTGCTACGTTTACTTTATCTACGGTCTCCACTCTTTTTTCTTCCTTTCACTTTTTAAAAAATGCCCCGTTTGAGGCTGGCAGTATATAACCTGCCAAGTCCAACGGAGCATTTCAATTCATCTTTGAGAATTAAGCCTGGTTTGCAGATCCGAATAATTCGATCTTTTCCTTAACTGTTTCTCTGATTGCTTCAGCACCAGGTGCAAGAAGCTTACGAGGATCAAAGCCCTTACCCTGAAGGTCCTTACCAGCCTCGATATATTTTCTTGTAGCATCAGCAAATGATAACTGACATTCTGTATTAACGTTAACCTTAGATACTCCAAGTGTGATAGCCTTCTTAACCATCTCTTCTGGGATACCAGAACCACCATGAAGTACAAGTGGCATATCACCTGTCTTCTGCTGGATAGCATCTAATGTTTCGAAAGAAAGACCAGCCCAGTTTGCAGGATACTGTCCATGGATGTTACCGATACCAGCTGCAAGCATATCAACGCCAAGATCAGCGATTGTCTTACATTCATCTGGATCTGCACATTCACCAGCACCAACAACACCGTCTTCTTCTCCACCGATAGAACCTACTTCAGCTTCGATAGAAACGCCCTTGTCATGAGCAAGCTTAACTAATTCTTCAGTCTTAGCCTTGTTCTCATCGATATCATAGTGAGAACCATCGAACATGATAGATGTGAAGCCAGCTTCGATACAAGCCTTAGCTCCTTCGTATGAACCATGATCTAAGTGAAGAGCTACAGGAACTGTGATTCCAAGTTCTTCATCCATAGCCTTAACCATAGCTGCTACTGTCTTATAACCAGTCATGTACTTACCAGCACCTTCAGATACACCAAGGATTACTGGAGAGTTCATTTCCTGTGCCTGTAACAGGATTGACTTTGTCCATTCTAAGTTGTTGATGTTGAACTGACCTACTGCATAATGACCAGCTTTAGCCTTCTTCAGCATCTCTGTTGCGGATACTAACATATTAATTCCTCCATTCGTATAACAAATAAATTACACAATTTCGTCTAGTTTACTCTAGACGCTGTTAAAATTATAACGTAATTATGATTACGGTTCAACCATTATTTCAAGGGCATGTTGCTCATTTACCACAGTAACTGTCTGATGATCGCCGCCATACTCACCATCTAAAGTCCATGGAACTTCTTCATTACTTGTAAGTTTCATACGGCTTGTCTGGAAACTATAAACCATCATGGTATCTTTTACAACGCCCGTTAAGAATCCGATAATTTCATTAAATTCTATCGGATTTCTCGGTGTCTTAATCAATGTCACTTCGAACACACCATCATTCAGGCCAACATCTCCACTGATAATTCCTTTAAAACCACCAACGGATTTCGAATTAGTAATCATACCGAAAATAAATTCATCATATACTACATTGCCATCGTATTCGACCTGCATACGAAATGACGGAATATCTCGAAGCTGTTTTATTCCCTCTAAAATATAAGCAGTATGTCCCAGCATATTTTTCATTTCCTGACTTGTTGAGTAGGACACTTCTGTAAATATACCGAACGCTGCCACATAGACAAAATAGTCATCATTGAACAGACCGATATCACATGGGAACTTCTTACCGTTTACCGCAATATCGGCAGCTCTTAATACGTCTTTGTCAATTCCCAATGAATTACCAAAATCATTGGTAGAACCAGCCGGAATATATCCGATTGGCACCTTCTTATCTGCCTGCATGACACCGGTTACAACTTCATCAAGTGTACCATCTCCGCCACTGCAGATAATCCGATCATAACTCTCCACCGCATTTCTCGCTTTCTGGATAGCATCACCTGCAGCCTGTGTAGTATAAACAGTAGTTTCATATCCACCCTTTACCATCGTATCGATGATATCTGCAAGATATGGCTTCACCTGCCCTTTACCAGAACGAGGATTCAAAATAAATAAACATTTCTTCATTTTATCATTTCCTAGATCACGGGAGCTTTTATGCTGTGAGAAAATCCTCCAAAGCATCAACTGCTTTTTCCTCATCGTCACCTTCTGCAACGACTGTAACTTTCGCACCAGATGTAAGCACCAAGCTCATCATCCCCATGATGCTCTTAGCATTTACTCTCTTGTCATCCATTTCAAAATACACAGAGCTTCCAAACTGATTAGCCAGCTGTACTAAATGTGCAATTGGAGTTGCCTCCATTGAATCTGACATTTGAATAACAATATCTTTTTTCATGATCTCTTAACTTCCTCCTAGTTTTAGCTTATCCGCAATCTCTACAATGCGTCTTAATCTATGATTCACACCGGATTTTCCAACCGGTGGATCAAGCAATTCTCCAAGCTCCTTTAATGGAGTCTCTGGATGGGTCAACCGTATTTCTGCAATCTTCTGCAGATTGTCCGGCAAGCTGGATAATCCCACCTTGCTCTCTATAAATTCAATAGCTTCTACCTGGCGAACAGCTGCATTGACAGTCTTCTTGATATTGGCAGTTTCGCAGTTAACACTGCGGTTTACGCTATTTCTCATTTCTTTTACAATACGTATATTTTCAAAGTTCATCATGGAGATTGAAGCCTCCATAACAGATAACGCTGTCGATACCTGCGCGCCCTCCTTCAAATATACCACAGAATGATTCTTTCTTGACACTATTTTTGCATCCAGATGAAAGAACCTCATTGCATCCTGTATTTGTTTTGCCTGCGATTCAAAATCACATACAATTTCAAAATGATAGGATTTTTCCGGGTCACTCATAGAACCATTGGATAAAAATGCTCCTCGGATAAACGCCTTTTTGCATTTCTCCTGCTGAATCAAAAGTCCATTGACGGCATCGGAATTTCTCCATTTCAAAATAGATAGAAGTTCTCCTGCCGGCTCTCCGTGAAGTTCCAGGGGATTTATATCATCCTCAAACTCCTTCGGCAAAACAAGTCGCACCATATGCCCATACAATTCTTCTAACTCTTGATTCTCCGTATGCATATAGACTGCCGGCTCTTCCATATCCACCACACCTTCCAACATCAATATGGCGGAAAGTTCAGCCACTCTACAGTCTCTTTGCTTATCAATATGTTCTAAAAGCTCCCTTTTCACTTCATGGGAAAAGGACATTACTTACCTCTTTTTCGGTCTTTATCAATATCTCTGTGTATCTTCTTAAGTCCAAAGGAACCATCTGCACCATCCAGGCGCTTAAACAATTCGTTGGTCAGTGTAATAGAACGGTGTTTTCCTCCTGTACATCCAATGCAGATAACCAGCTGATTCTTGCCCTCACCAACATAAAGGGGAATCAGAAAGCGAACCAAATCCTCCAGCTTATCAATAAACTGATGCGCCTCCTGATACTTCATTACAAAGTTCTGAATCGGTTCATCATTACCGGTCAATGGACGTAACTCCAAATCGTAATAAGGATTCGGAAGGAATCTCACATCGAAAACCAGATCTGCATCCTGTGGAATACCATACTTATACCCAAAAGACATAAGTACTACATTGATATTTTTATAATTACTGTCTTTTTCAAGAATACGTGTCAATTCTGTACGTAATTCTCTGGTCAGCAGATAAGTTGTATCAATGATATAATCCGCTTCCTTCTTCAGAAATTCTATCTTCTTACGTTCCTGTTCAATACCTGCCTGTATACGCTCTGTTCCTGAAAGGGGATGAAGACGTCTTGTCTCCTTATAACGTTTTAACAGTACAGAATCTTCTGCATCCAGATATAGGATATCAACCTTCTTGCCGTCGTTCTTCAATTCTGAAAGAATGTCCTGCAAATCATTCAGATGCTCTCCGGAACGAATATCTATACCCACTGCAACCCGCTCATCGCTTTCCTGGAATGCTAACTCAACAAAATTCTTAAGGAGGGGAACCGGCAGATTATCTACACAGTTATACCCAAGATCTTCTAAGATTTTAAATGCTGTATTTTTACCAGCTCCGGACATACCGGTTAATAATAGTAATCTCATATCTGAATTATACCTTCCACTTCTAGAAAAAAATGCTTAAAAGCGATGAAAAAATTAATGATTTTTAATACATAGTGATTAAAAATCACCTAAAAAACGTACTTCCGGATGAATTTCCACTCCGGTTTCCGATTTTACTTTTTCCTGTACATCACTTATCAACTGACGCACATCCGCTGCAGTTGCATTGTCCACATTAACCACAAAGCCACAGTGCTTCTCTGAAACCTGAGCTCCGCCTACACGATAGCCACGAAGTCCACTATCCTGAATCAATTTACCTGCAAAATATCCCTCCGGTCTCTTAAATGTTGAGCCTGCACTAGGGAAATTCAACGGTTGCTTATCTCTTCTTCGCTGATTAAAATCCGCCGACTTTGCTTTGATTTCTTCTTCAACGCCATCTTCAAGAACCATCTTTGCAGACACAACAATTTCACCTGATTCCATAAACCGGCTATGTCGATAAGATAAATCCGCGTCTTTAGCGTCCACAGTTTCCAGCGTACCATCCTTTGAAATCACTGTAATCTCTGTAAGGATGTCCTTTAACTCTCCGCCGTAGGCACCGGCATTCATTATACATCCTCCACCAAGAGATCCCGGTATACCGGAAGCGAATTCCATACCGGCCAGACTATTTCTCTCTGCCGTCTTGGCTACTGCCGAAAGCATTGCACCGGCACCGGCAGTAATTTCATGACCGGACACTTCAATCTGTGCCATATGCTTACCAATTTTAATTACAACTCCAGAGATTCCTGCATCCGAAACCAGAAGATTACTACCATTTCCAACGATAGTTACCGGAATATCATGGGCTTTACAAAAAGAAAGCACAGACTCCAGTTCCTGTAAATCCGGTGTCAAGAAAACCTCCGCCGGCCCACCGATACGAAAGGTCGTATGTCTGGACATTGGTTCATCCAGACATATATGATCCTCATCGACGAGTCCGCGGAGTTCTCTGAGTTCAGTTTCGTCTAATCTTCTATTCAAAACTAACTTCCTTTACTTTTAACCTGCGTAATCCTTCCAATTACGCCTCTTCAAGAAATGCAACATATCCTCTGAATGCCTCATAGAGATCCACCTTGCTGATGATTTCCCATGGAGCATGCATATTAAGGACTGCTACACCACTATCAATTACATTCATATTGTAGTTGCCCAGGATATAAGCGATTGTTCCGCCGCCACCTGCGTCAACCTTACCAAGTTCCGCTGTCTGGAATGAAACCTCTGCTCCATCCATAATGCGACGAATTTCGCCTACAAATTCTGCAGATGCATCATTGGAACCGGATTTTCCTCTTGCGCCTGTATACTTGTTAAATACAAGTCCCTTACCAAAGAATGCACTGTTTTTCTTTTCAAATACAGATGCGTAATTTGGATCGTATGCAGCAGACACATCAGATGAAAGTGCCTTAGAATTCTGCATTGCTCTACGAACAAAGAGATTTGAATCCTCTCCTGTAGCATGGCAGATTTCAGCAACAGTGTTCTCGAAGAACATAGACTGCATACCTGATGCACCAACAGATCCGATTTCTTCCTTGTCAACCAAAAGACATGCGTATGTTCTCTTACCCGGTTTTACATTGAACATCGCTTCTGCTGATGGATAAGCACAAACTCTGTCATCATGACCATATCCCATAATCATAGAACGGTCAAAGCCATAGTCACGTGCATCACCGGCAGGTACTACTTCAATCTCAGCTGAAAGGAAATCTTCCTCTTCAATACCATACTGATCTGCAAGAATCTTCTTGATATTTGCCTTTACAGCTTCCTTCTTGTCTTCATCATCCACCTTATCGAGAGGCATAGATCCAATTAAAACATTTAAATCTTCACCTTCTACAACTTTAGATCCGGATTTTTCCATCTGCTGAGCTGCAAGATGGATTAATAAGTCAGATACACCGAATACAGGATCTTCCGGCTTATCACCAACAGAAACCTGAATCACTGTTCCATCCTTCTTTGTAATAACACCGTGAAGTGCCATTGGAAGTGTAACCCACTGATACTTTTTGATACCACCATAGTAATGTGTATCCAGCATAGCCATTTCTGTATCTTCATAAAGTGGATTCTGCTTCAGATCCATACGTGGGCTGTCAATATGTGCGCCTAAGATATTCATACCTTCTGAAACCGGCTCAGAACCAATAATAAACATTGCAAGCGCCTTGTTATGGTTGATTCTATATACTTTATCTCCGGCCTTAAGTTTGCCGTTTTTCTTAATAATATCTTCTAAATCTTTGTAGCCCTCTTTCTTGGCACGTGCTACAAAATACGATACACATTCTCTCTCTGTTTTATTCTCGGAAATGAATCTGCGGTAGTCTTCTGCAAAATCCATAACCTTCTTCATGTCTTTCTTCTTAGAATATTTCTTCCATGCGTTTTCGCGTTCCATTATTTCGTAGTCCTTCTTTCTTTATTCTTCTCCAAAATGTCCACCCGTTTTAAGATTTTCCTGCACTCTTCTGTACAGTTCCTGAGCGGCATTATATCCCATCTTCTTCTGACGATGGTTAACGGCAGCTGTCTCACAGATTACTGCCAGGTTTCGACCCGGACGGATAGGTAGAGAATGACAAGTGACTGCATTTCCTAAGATATCCATTGTTTCATCTTCCAGGCCAAGGCGATCATATTCAGCATCACCCTTCCAATCAGCCAGTTTAATCACAAGATCAATTCGCTGATTTTCCTTTACGCATTCTACACCATAAAGTGACTTGACATCAATAATGCCGATACCACGAAGTTCGATCAAATACTTCGTAATTGCAGGAGAAGTTCCCATAAGTGTATGCTGACTGGTCTTTCTGATTTCAACAACATCATCTGCAACCAGACGATGACCACGTCGTACCAGTTCCAAAGCAGCTTCTGACTTACCAATGCCACTTTCTCCTGTGATGAGAAGACCTTCACCATAAACATCAACCAATACACCATGAATTGTCGTCGTAGGCGCCAGCTCATATGCAAGCATATGAATCAGTTCTGCCATAAACTCCGATGTACTTGTTCCTGTCCCTAGAATCGGTACGTTGTGCTTATATGCCAGCTCAATAACGTAATCCTCCGGCTGAAAATCTCTGCAGTAAATTACGCAAGGCATCTTATGTGACAGGAAACGCTCAATTGTCTCCTTACGTTCCTCATCGGACTTCTTATCCAGATACGCCTTTTCTACCATACCAATCAGCTGAATTCTACCATGTTCAAAATAATCATAAAAGCCATTCAACTGAAGTGCCGGTCTGTTAACATCGGCAATATGTACCTCGTGTTCTCCAAGATCAATATCCGGTGTTAAATTCTTTAAACCAAGTTTATCAGCAATCTTCGATAACTTTGCCCCTTTTTTGCTTTCCATATAAGCACCTCCCACAATATTTATGCCATTTATTTTACCTTATTTCCTATCGGTGTTCAATCCATGGAGATAGTCAAATACCGCCTTTGCTGACTTCTCATTCATAGATGGAACCTGCATCAGATCCTCCACTGTTGCATTTCTCATATCTTCACTACTTGCAAAAACCTTCATAAGCTCCTTACGACGCTTCGGTCCAATACCGTTAATATCGTCCAAAAAACTATGCACCTGATTCTTGCTACGAAGAGATTTATGATATTCGATAGCAAAACGATGAGCTTCATCCTGAAGTCTTGTAATCAGTTTAAATCCCTCACTGTTTCTATCGATTGGAATCTCCTCATTGTTGAAATACAGCCCTCTCGTCCGATGATGATCGTCCTTTACCATACCACAAACCGGGATATCCAGTTTCAGTTCCTTCAACACCTTAAGGGCAATATTTACCTGTCCTCGGCCACCATCCATCATAATAATATCCGGAAATTTTACAAAACTGCTTGTTTCCAGAGATTTTCCCTGCTTAATCTCCTCCATTTCCTCGAGTCCATGACGGAATCTTCGCGTCAAAACCTCGTACATGGAAGCATAGTCATTTGGTCCTTCCACCGTCTTTAAACGGAACTTGCGATAATCGCTGCGAAGGGGTTTGCCTTTCTCAAATACAACCATGGAACCAACGGACTGATATCCACTTGTATTGGAAATATCATAGGCCTCCAATCGATTCACATCATGAAGATTTAGCAGTTTCGCAATTTCCTTCACGGCACCGATGGTTCGACCTTCCTCCCGCTTAATCTTCTCTCGATCCTGCGAAATCACCAGAAATGCATTCTTTACCGCGAGATCCACCAGTTTCTTCTTCTGTCCTCGGGAAGGACTGTAGAGATGTACCGGTCCCTGGCGACGTTTTGACAGATAGTCCTCTATCAGCTCACGGTTTTCAAGTGTCGACTGAATATAGATATCTCTGGGAACATAAGGCGTTCCCGCGTAAAACTGCTGGATAAACGCCTCCAGGAGTTCATCCATTGTGTCTCCCTGTTGGGCCTTGATAAAGAAATGTTCACGTCCAATCAAACGTCCATTTCTCACAAAGAAAACCTCTGCAACTGCATCATATCCGCTCTGGGAAATACCAATAATATCTTCATTCATGGCATCGGAACTGGTAATCTTCTGCTTTTGAACACACATCTTCACGCTCTCCAGAAGATCACGATACTCCGCCGCCCGTTCAAACTCCATCTTAGAAGAAGCTTCCATCATCTTCTCCGTAAGCTGATCCACCACAGGTTTAAAATCACCATTCAAAAACCTGAGGGCCGCCTCGACATTGGCTCTGTAATCCTCCTCATTGATTGCGCCAATACAGATACCATCGCACTGTTTCATATGATAGTTCAGACAAGGTCTGCCCTTACCTATAGTCTCCGGGAATTTCCGGTTACATGTTCGAATCTTATAGAGTTTCTGCACCAGTTCAATCGTATCTTTCACCGCAGACGCACTTGTAAAGGGACCGAAATATTTTGCTCCATCCTTTTTCATCTGACGTGAGAAAAGCACTCTTGGAAATGCTTCATTTACCGACACTTTGATAAAAGGGTATGTCTTGTCATCACGAAGCATAGTATTGTACTTCGGTCGATGTTCCTTAATCAGATTACACTCCAAGACCAGCGCTTCCAATTCAGAATCCGTCACAACATATTCGAAATGATCGATGTGATCCACCATCTGTCGCTTCTTGATTCCCTCGTCATGACTTGCCTGGAAATACTGATGCACACGCTTTGTAAGACTAACCGCTTTACCAATATAGATAATCTTATCCGTCTTATCGCGCATAATGTATACACCGGGTTGGTCCGGCAGTTTTTTCAATGCTTCCTGAATATCAAATTCACTCATAACAACCTTTACTATCTATTTCTCTAAATACAACGAGAGACTGAGAAGAATTCTTCTCAGCCCCATCATAACACCTTACAGATTCTTCCTCCGTAAGTTTTCTAACATGTTTCATTTTTATCAGATGTATCAGAAGTATACTTTGAAGTATCTTCATCTGCCACAAGGTCAACAGAAGAACCCACAACCGTATCTTCTTCTACAAAGATAGACTCCTCTTTTGACTCATCCTTGTCTTCTTCCGGTTCAGGGATACCCTTCATTTCCCGGAAAATCTTCATAAATTCCTTGCCGGTAATAGTTTCCTTTTCATAGAGATATTCTGCGATCTTGTCAAGAATCTCACGATTCTCAGATAACATCTCCATCGCCTTCTGATATGAAGTAGAAATAATTGAGAGTACTTCTTCATCCACAATTGAAGCTGTGTGCTCTCCACAAGTCATTGAAGCACGGCCCTCCAGATACTGACTCTCTACTGTTGCCAGTCCCATCATACCAAAGTGCTCTGACATACCGAAACGGGTTACCATATTTCTTGCAATGCCTGTAGCCTGCTCAATATCGTTGGCGGCGCCGGATGTATAAGATCCAAACACAGTCTCTTCCGCCGCACGGCCACCCATAAAGGTAACGATTCTAGCCAGAAGCTCTTCCTTGGTTTCCAGAAATTTCTCCTCTTCAGGAGTCTGAAGTGTATATCCAAGTGCTCCCATTGTACGAGGCACAATTGTAATCTTCTGTACCGGTTCTGTCTCTTTCTGCAACGCAGAAATCAGTGCATGACCAACCTCGTGATATGACACAATCTTACGTTCCTTATCACTCATAGCGCGGTCTTTCTTTTCCTTACCGCCCACAGCAACAAGTTCAAATGCATCGAACAAATCTGATTGTGTTACAAATCTTCGACCATTCTTGGCAGCTGTAATTGCAGCTTCGTTAATAATATTTGCAAGATCTGAACCAACAAGACCGGCAGACGCCAATGCAAGTGCATGTAAATCCACTGTCTCATCCATTGGTACGTCTTTGGCATGAACCTTGAGTGTCTCTTCACGGCCCTTCATATCCGGACGATCAACGATAATACGTCTATCAAAACGTCCCGGACGAAGTAATGCCTTATCAAGTACTTCCGGTCTATTTGTGGCAGCCAGAATCAGAAGTCCCTTGCTGCTATCAAATCCATCCATCTCAGCAAGAAGCTGATTCAATGTCTGCTCACGTTCATCATTGCCACCGCCATATCGGCTGTCTCGACTCTTACCAATAGCATCAATCTCATCGATGAAAATGATACATGGAGCCTGTTTCTGTGCTTCCTTAAAGAGGTCACGCACACGACTCGCACCTACACCGACAAACATCTCTACAAAATCTGAACCAGCCAATGAGAAAAATGGAACCTTGGCTTCACCGGCAACTGCCTTGGCAAGAAGTGTCTTACCTGTTCCCGGAGGGCCCACAAGAAGGGCTCCCTTTGGAAGCTTTGCACCAATAGCCGTATATTTTTCCGGATTATGTAAGAAATCCACCACTTCCTGCAGGGATTCCTTGGCCTCATCCTGACCGGCCACATCCTTAAATGTTACACCGGTTGATTTCTCAACATATACCTTGGCATTACTCTTGCCAACACCCATTGAACCGCCGCCCATACGACGCATAAGAAATGCAAACAAAAGCCATAGAATAATCAGCGGAACAATAATACTTGCCAGATTATAGATAATGCTGGCTGTTGAACTTGATAACTCCGCATTAATTTTGACATTGTGTTCTCTTAGAGTCTGCTCTAATGAATTCACTCCGATTGTCAGATAAGGTGTGTAGTACTTGATATCCAATTTCTGCCCAGTAGTCTTGTAGTAATACTCTGCTGCAGAATTGGTCTCACCATCTTCTCCCATGAAATCAGACTCATCTGTCAATGTAATGTAGATACGATCTCCATCAATATTAACCTCTTGCACCTGATCCGATTCCACCAGGTCTAAAAATGTACTGTAACTGATTTTCTCAGTAGTATTTAACCCCGTACTTCCGTATATTACAGTTGTTATAATAAGAGCGATAAGACAGAAGATTACAATTAAGAAAAACGGTTGTTTCTTATTCTTGTTATCTCCAGGTCTTTGATCTCGTCCATATTTTTCGTTCATATATTCCTCCAAGTCAGAAAAATCTCTGCTCCCATTATATTGAACTAAAATTTTAAAAGCAAGTTGTGCACAATGCTTTTATATAAATTTCATAATCTAAACATAATTTACTCAAAAATAACGAAGCAGATTCCGAATTTATTTCGGAACCTGCTTCAATTATATCAAGCTCTATACCATGATCTACTTATGATAAGATTGCTTTATCGTTCGTAAATTCTTCGCCGGATACCTCTTCGAATTTATGAAGCAGGTCTTCCACGGTCAGATTCTTCTTCTCTTCCCCTGCAATATTTAAAATTATTCGGCCCTCTGACATCATAATCAGTCTATTTCCATGCAAAATTGCATCACGCATATTATGTGTAACCATAAGTGTTGTCAGATGATTTTCTTCAATAATTCGATCCGTTGTTTCCAGAACCTTTGCAGCAGTCTTTGGATCCAGCGCCGCCGTATGTTCATCCAACAGAAGGACATTCGGTTTCTGTAAAGTGGCCATAAGAAGTGTCAATGCCTGTCTCTGTCCACCTGACAGTAATCCAACCTTTGCCGTCATACGATCCTCTAATCCAAGGTCCAGTTCCTTTAAAAGTTCATAATAACGATCTTTTTCACTTGCTGTTACACCCCAGCCAAGCCCACGTTTCTTGCCACGTCTATCTGCCAACGCAAGATTTTCGATAATCTCCATATCAGCAGCAGTTCCTGTCATAGGATCCTGAAAAACTCGTCCAAGATACTTCGCACGTTTGTATTCCGAAAGTCCTGTCACATCGATTCCATCAATAACAATTCGACCCTCATCCACTGGCCAAACGCCTGCCATTGCATTTAGAAATGTTGACTTTCCGGCTCCATTTCCACCGATCACGGTGACAAACTCACCATCCTCTAATTTCAAATCAACACCGTTTAGCGCGCGTTTCTCATTAATTGTTCCGGCATTAAATGTCTTTTTAATATTAGATACTTCTAGCATTATCTTGCCCCCTTTCCGGCTTTTCTAAAAGAGCTTCTTGCCTGGCCCTTAAGATAAGGGATTGCCAAAAAGATTGCTACGATAATTGCTGTAAATAATTTCAAATCATTTGTTGGCATATTCAGCCACAGAACAACACCAATAACAATATAGTAAATCACTGCACCCACAACAACAAAAGAAAGACGAAGAACAAAGTTCATTTTCTTACCGAAGATTGCATTTCCAATCACTTCGCCAATAATAACTGCTGCCAGTCCAATTACAATTGCACCACGACCCATATTGATATCCGAGAATCCCTGATACTGGGCTACCATTCCACCTGCCAGTGCAACCAGACCATTAGAAAGCGCCAGCGCAATTACCTTCATCAGGTTAATGTTGATACCCTGCGCACGACTCATAGCCGGATTATTTCCTGTGGCACGAAGGGCTGAACCCTGAGCTGTACCAAGATACCAATACATTAATCCGATGATAACTGCTACCGAAATCAAGGAAATGATAATGGTGTGTGGAATCTCACGAAGGGTAACAACGAGGTTATACTTCAATACATTCACCGCCATATTGGCACTTCCGCTCATAATATTTAAATTGATAGAATACAGTGCAATCTGTGTCAGGATTCCTGCCAGAATATCCGGTATACCAAATACCGTATGCAAAATTCCTGTAGCAAATCCCGCTACAACTCCTGCAAAAAATGCTATCATAAGTGCTATAGGTGCCGGCACCCCGCCGGTTATCAATACTACGGCTACTGCGCCGCCTGTTGCAAATGACCCGTCCACTGTCAGATCTGCAAAATTTAATACTTTAAATGTTAAATATACGCCAAGTGCCATAATACCCCAGAGAAGTCCCTGTGCAATATTACCCGGCATGGCATTAAATAGTGTTGCTAGTTCCATAATTACTCTTCTTCCAATGCTTCATAGTCTGCCGGAATTGTAATTCCGAGCTGTTCGCAGATTGTCTTGTTGTACTGCTTTGTTACTGTCTCAGCAGTTTCAACTTCCATATCGGCAGGATCTGCACCATTTACCAATACTTCATATGCCATCTCACCAGTCTTGTAACCCAACTGGTAATAGTCGATTGACAGTGTTGCTACACCACATCCCTTACAGATACCGGCTTCTCCACATACAATAGGTTTAGCTGCGGCCAACGCTACAGAACGGATAGTCTCTGTACAAGATGCCGCTGTATTATCTGTCGGAATGTATAAGACATCTGAACCATCGCATGCTGTCTGGGTTACAGATGCAATATCATTTGAATCAGAAAATGTATACTCAGAAACTGTATATCCCTTTTCCTCAAGATACTTTGAAATATTATCTGCCTGATATTTTGAATTTGGTTCTGCTGTACAGTAGAGAATTCCAACCTTGCCATAAGAATCTGCCGGGAATAACTCTTCTAACATATCTGCCTGCTGATCAAGAGGTGCCAGATCTGATGTACCACTGACATTAATTCCGGTCTTTCCATCCCAGTCCGTCATCTCTAAAGCTGTTGCATAATCCGTTACTGATGTTCCAAGAATTGGAATCGTACCTGTAGCTGCCACAGCTGCCTGTAAAGATGCAGTTGCATTTGCCATAATCAAATCCACATTCTGCGATGCAAATGTATTGGCAATAGTTGCACATGTTGCAGAATCTCCAGCCGCATTCTGAACCTCGATTTCAACATTCTTTCCAAGCTTATCCTTGAGTGCATCCTCAAATCCTTCTGTTGCTGCATCCAACGCTTCATGCTGAACCAGCTGAATTACACCAACCTTATATGTTGTCGAATCCGAACTCGAACCACATGCAGCAAAACTTGTGATAACAAGTGTCGCCGCTGCCAAAGCAGCTATTAATCTTTTTTTCATGTTGTGTCCTCCTTTTTCTTTTCTTCCCTTTTCTAATTAAAACATGTACACACTATAACACATTGGCGAGTTGAAGTATACAAGTATTTTCGCACAGTATTTCCAAAGGGCGGTAATAATAATTGCAAAAGGACTATAAGGGTTATCCAATACTTGGGGCGAATAAAGTGCGTTTAGTAAAATCCAAAAACTGCGCCCATATGTATCGTCATGCGCCGCCATGGAGGGCGGCGCAAGTAGTATCTGAGACAGGACGTCGAATATACTACGATGACGATACATAAGACGCAGTTTTTCTGATTTTACTTAACAAACGGTATTTGAGCCTTCAAGTATTGGATAATCCTTATAGTCCCTGACCTTAAAAGTATTACCGCCCTTTGGAAATACTGTACAGGCCTGCAAAAACGCATGTTATTGGACGGGGCGATGGATAAAGTGCGAAAAAGAAAAAGCCCCGGCAGTTTAACTGCCGAGGACTATTTTTAGATTGCATGTAAATTTTTTAATGATACATCAAGAATTGGAGCAGAATGTGTCAACGCACCGGAGGATACAAAGTCTACACCAAGATCTACGATATTCTTGATATTTTCCTTGGTAACATTTCCAGAACACTCTGTCTTAGCACGTCCGTCAATGATTTCAATTGCTTCTTTCATCATGTCATGGCTCATATTGTCAAGCATGATGATATCTGCACCGGCTTCTACAGCCTCGCGAACCATATCAAGGTTTTCTACTTCAACTTCTATTTTACGAACAAATGGTGCATAATCCTGAGCCATCTTTACAGCCTCTTTCACACCACCTGCTGCACCGATATGGTTATCCTTTAAAAGTACACCATCAGACAAGTTATAGCGATGATTGTAACCACCACCGATACGAACTGCATACTTTTCGAAGATTCGCATATTAGGTGTTGTCTTACGTGTATCCAGAAGTCTTGTCTTGCTTCCCTTAAGAAGCTCTGCTACAGAATGTGTATATGTTGCAATACCACTCATGCGCTGAAGATAGTTCAGTGCTGTTCTCTCACCGGAAAGAAGCACACGGATATCTCCGCGAACAACAGCAAGTTTTTGACCAACCTTTACTTCGTCGCCGTCTTTTGCAAAAAATGTTACTTCTGTATTTTCATCTAACAACTTAAATACTCGTTCAAAAATCTCTAATCCGGCGATAATACCATCCTCTTTACAGAGCAGTTCTACTTCACCAGGTTTAGCATCCGGCATCACTGCATTTGTTGTTACGTCTTCACTTGAAATATCTTCCTGCAATGCCAACTGAATCAGATGATCTACATTGAGTTTCTTTGTAATTGGATCCATTTTTACCCCTCTCTATGCCAGCATTTCCTGTTCACGCTGCGCCTTAATTTCTTCTTCTCTATGAATCTCCTGCCAGATTGTTTCGATTGCCTCGGCATCGTACTGGTTTAGATTCTCATAATCTGACAAATCAATATCATACCTACGGATGATATCTTCACATTTCTCACCCACAAACGCTTCATAATAACGTTCCCTGTGATTCTTACGATCAATGGCATCTACATTTACCATATTCTCTGCCGCCTTTTCTGCAAACACCAAAGACTCCAGCAGGGAATTACTTGCCAGTCGATTCTTGCCATGTACACCATTGCAAGCTGTTTCACCTGCTGCATACAGATGCTTCATACTTGTATGGCTTCTTAAATCCACATAGACACCGCCCATAAAGTAATGCTGTGCAGGCACCACCGGAATACAGGTCTTCTTAGGGTCGTACCCTTCTTCTACGCAATGCTTATAAATATTTGGGAAACGCTTTTCTATATCATATTCCGTAATTGTACGCATATCCATCCAGACATGCTTTGTGCCATCCTTCTTCATCTGCTTAAAGATAGCCTTGCTGACCACATCACGGGGTTGAAGTTCATCTGTAAATCGTTCTCCATTTTTATCCAACAACACAGCTCCTTCTCCACGGACAGATTCAGAAATAAGGAAGCGACGTTCCTTCTTCTCTGAATAAAATGTCGTTGGATGAATCTGTACATAGTCAATATTCTCCAGCTTAATACCATGCTTTAAAGAAAGTGACAGAGCATCTCCTGTCAGATGTGGGAAATTGGTTGAATTCTCATAAATTCCACCGATTCCACCTGTCGCCCACATTATATGTCTTGCAAATACCGGTGAAATCTGTCCCTTTTTATCCTGTACCAGAATTCCATCACAAGTATTGTCCCTGCAAAGAATATCCAGCATACGTGTATTAGAAAGAAGTGTAATATTGTCACACTTCTTAACAGCCGCCAGGAGCTTTGAAGTAATCTCCTGACCGGTAATGTCATCATGATACAAAATACGCTTATCAGAGTGAGCACCCTCTCTAGTGTATAGAAGCTCACCATTCTCGTCCCTGGCGAAATCAACATCATACGCAATCAACTGATTGATAACCTCTCGTGATGAACGAATCATCATGTCCACCGATTCCTTGCGGTTCTCATAATGTCCTGCACGCATGGTGTCCTCGAAATAGGAGTCATAATCATTGTCATCCTTCTGCACACAGATTCCTCCCTGTGCAAGAAATGAATCACTTTCGTCAAGATCAGCCTTGGTAATCATAAGGACCTTGTAGTCCTCTGGCAGATGTAAGGCTGTGAAGCATCCTGCTACGCCTGTTCCGACGATAACAACGTCGTATTGTCTTTCAATCATTTTAATACCTTCTTATGCTAATTCCAGCATGCGTCTCATAGGCGCCTCTGCCTGGTTCATTAATTCCTCTGACATCTGAATACCTTCATCGTCAGACTCCAGTGCCTCCAATACTTTTTCAAGTGTAACCTTCTTCATGTTTGGACAAATCTGCATATTTCCGGCTGTATAGAATTTCTTTCCTGGATTGTCCTGCTTTAATTTATGCATAACGCCCATTTCCGTAGAAATGATAAATTCCTCAGCATCAGACTCTGCAACATATTTGATAATTCCTGATGTAGATCCCACATAATCAGCTAATGCAACCACTTCCGGTTTACACTCCGGATGTACACAGACCTTGGCCTGTGGCTTGGCCGCCATAGCTGCTTTCATCTGCTCCTTGCTGATTGAATGGTGCACATGACAGAAACCATCATTAAAAATAAAGTTCTTCTCCGGAAGCTGATCTGCAATGTAATGTGCAAGATTCTGATCCGGAATAAAATAAATATTCTTATTAGGCAACTTACTTACAATAGTAAGTGCATTTGCTGATGTTACACAAACATCACTTGCCGCTTTCAATTCTGCAGTAGAATTTACGTAACAAACAACAGCAACATCATCATATTCTTCTCGAACTTCTGCGATTCGTTCTACAGTGGCCATATGTGCCATTGGACAATCTGCATTAATCTCCGGCAATAATACCCTCTTATTTCGATTCAGTACTTTTGCACTCTCTCCCATGAATCGGACACCACAAAGTAGGATAATGTCTGCATCAATCTTCGTGGCCTGTCTTGCCAGGAAGAAAGAGTCCCCGATATAATCTGCAATATCCTGTACCTCATCCGGCACATAGTAGTGTCCCATGATCACAGCATTCTTTTCTTTCTTTAACTGCTGGATCTTCTCTACGATTTCATTCATTGATATCAAACTCCAACCTATTGATCTGTTTATATTTTTTTATAATCCTTAAAAATATAACACTTTGTACGATTTGTGACAATATGCTATAGTAGCATGTAATGTATAGCAAGAAAGAAAGTGAGTTGTCAAATGGAAATTTATTTACTCCGCCATGGTCAGACGGAAATGAACACTATGCACTGTCTTCAAGGGCACACTGATACAGTACTTAATGATACCGGTATTCAACAGGCTAAGGCTTTGCACGACTTTTTAGAAGAAAAACAAATTTCATTCGACACAGTTTTTGTTAGCCCGCTAAAACGGGTTATACAAACTGCCGAACTAGTTACAGGAAAAAATCCTAAGAATTTTATAGTAGAACCTCGATTAATCGAAATGAGTTTCGGAATAAACGAAGGTAAAAAGCTCAGTGATCTTCCTGACGAATTCTTCCATAATTTTTTTGAAAATCCAACCCTTTATGAACCACCAGAAGGTGCAGAATCATACTTTTCGGCACTTCATCGTGTCCACGCCATGCTTATGGATATAAAAGAGGACAATAAAAACGGATTCTATGATAACAAGCGAATCCTCTTAGCCTCTCATGGTGCTATCTCGCACTGCATTGTTCATTTGTTTTCAGATGATGAATTTAAGGATTTGTGGGAAGTTACTATCGATAACTGCGCACTGATAAAACTCGACTTTGCGAATTACACCTATGAATTTATTCATCCAGGATTTAGCAGACCTCGCTATAATCCAAATCAATCTAAATAGTAAAAATGGGCTAGAACTTTTTTCTAGCCCATTTTTTATCTCCATTGTTTTTTCATAGTTTCTTTAAATTTACTGTAGCAACCCTTGCCTTTTTCCTTGGAAGCATACATGGCAACATCCGCATTTTTCATTGCAATCTCATACTCATCAGCCTGCTCCGGAATAATCGTATATCCCACAGAATAGGTAAAATGAACATTATCCTCCCCGTATCGGAAAGTTGTTCCTCCCATAAGTTTTTCTAAAAAGAACATCACATCTGATTCCTGACATTCTTCAATAAAAATCAGGAATTCATCTCCTCCTGTTCGACTGACAATTGCCTGTCCCGGGAAGATTTCATTCAATGTCTTTGCTGCAGCCACCAACGCATTGTCTCCACATTCATGACCATAGGTGTCATTAATAGTCTTAAAATTATCAAGATCGATCTGAATCATTACACAATGTCTTGTTGCCGGTCTGGATTCAAGAATATTTTTAATCTTGTTTTCAGCAAAATAGCGATTAAATAATCCGGTAAGTGCATCCGTATTGGCCATTCGCCACATCTGATCTTCACTCTGTCTAAACTGACCTATATTGTATACTAGGAAGCTTGCCATCAGATGTCCGTCTTCATTTTCTCTCACCTGATAATTCGTATGCAGCCACTGTTTCTGTCCATCCCATTCCAGCTCATTTTCCGTATTTCCATACTGAATCCCCTTATGGAACGCATTAATTAGGCGACTTCTATCATAGAACATTTTCATCTTTTCTCGTTTATCCGGATCTTCCGTTAAACCGTCCACTATCTGAACTACCACTTCTTCGTATGTTCCACTGGCTTCCTTAGCCGCAGCCAGTATCAAACGATCTGATCCAAAATAGAAATTAATTACTCTGTTCTCAGTGAGATCAACTTCAAAATTGTAAGTATTCTCAAGCAGTTCATCATAACTCTCGTATCCTAAGATTTCTGCAAGACCGCGGGTACTGAGCCAAAGCATCATCGCTTCATTTTCAAGAGAACCCATATTAAGTTCATCCGCTTTCATCATCAGTCGATCCGTACCGGTAATTAGAAATGCTGCCTTATTCTCAAAATCATTCTTGGCAATCAACTTGCAATATGCGCTTGTTTCCTCATTATTTCTAACAAGGGTCAGCTTACTCTCCCGTCCTGTCTTCAGACAATACTCTATCTCTTTTCGAACCATATCATATGCTTCAAAGTTTGGATCGTTAATCTGATTCTCAACATCCTTAACGGAAACAAATCCTACATTACCGATATAGTTTCGAAATGCCAGGTTATAATTCAAGTATTCCAGGTGATTATTCTTAAACTCGATAATACCCATTGGAACCGGATTATTATACTCCCAGCCATCCATTTCACCCAGAGGATTGGCACTGAGCATATTAATTCGTCCCACCTGATCGAGATACTCGCGCTGTGTCGGGTGCTCCGTCCTAAAAGGAATTTCCTCATTCATACGTGTAATAGTTTTCTGGGACATCGGAATACCAAATAAATATCCCTGCATCTTCTCACAACCTACCGCACGCAAAAATTCTGCCTGTTCCTTGGTCTCGACACCTTCTGCCAAAGTCTGGATCCCCATGTACTTAACCATACTGATAATCGAGCTGATAATCAGTGGTACCTTAGGATTAGTATCAAAATTTTTCAAGAAAACCATATCCAGTTTCAAAACGTCAAAATGGAAATCCTTCAACGTGTTCAGTGATGAATATCCGGAACCAAAATCATCCATCCAAACCTGATAGCCACCATCATGGAAACGCTTGATCTGCTCACGTAACAAATCCGGATCCTCTGTCAAAGCACTCTCTGTGATTTCAATATGAATCAGATCTTTCGGCATATCATACGATTCAACAATATCATTTACCATATCGTAGATATTTGAAAGCTGAAAATCATACCTGGAAAGATTGATAGATACCGGTTGCAGGAATATCTTCTCCGTATGCAAACTGGTATATGTTTTACATACCTGTTCCAGCACAAATGTATCCAGGAAATGAATCAGGTGTGCCTCTTCTAACACTTCTACAAAATCCGCGGGTGAAATCTTACCACGAATCGGATCCTCCCATCTGGAAAGTGCCTCGACACCACATATCTCTCCGGTAAGTGTTCGAACTACCGGCTGATAATAAACCTTAATCCATCCCTTGGCCATCGCCTCTTCCATATGGTCTACGATGTACTGCTTCTTTTCACGTTCCTTCTCCATGCTGGAGTCATAAAACATATAATCCGAATCATATCGCTTCTTTATAAGACCAAGCGCCATTTTCGCACGATCCATCGCATTGCCGATTTCATTTCCACTCTCTTTCAGTACATAGATTCCGGCCTTGATTTCAAGCCGCATATTGCGCTGGTATGCATGAACAAATTCGTGTACCTCTTTAATCCTGTCCACAATATTATCCGATGAGGTAAGCACAATAAAATGATCACTAGAAAAACGTGAAACCAGTCCATCCGAGAATACCTGACTCAGCTTATTGGCAATATTTTTCAACAACTGATCTCCCATCTGGAAACCATAATTCTGGTTATATGACTTGAAATTCTCAATGTCAAAATACAAAATGCACTGATCATGCCGTTTTTCCTGCTCCATTCGATAAATCAAACGTTCTGCATAATTTCTGAAATTTACCATATTCGGCAATCCAGTCAACGTATCCAGATCCGTTGCTTTGTACACCCGCTGTGCTTCTTTCTGGAGATCTTCCTCTCTCATATCCACCCGATAAGGTTCTCCAACTGCCTGGTTTTTACCGATTCTCTTGGCGGTTATCAGATTCCGGTTTGCCTGACGTTTCATAGAGCGAATCTGTTCTGTATCTGCAGCTTCTCCAAACACATAACCTGCACTGATGGTCAAATCCAAACAATCCAATTCCTTGGCATATTTAGATACTCTCTGCATAAATCTATTCATCTTGCTTCGCATCATATGCTCATTCAAATGATTATCGTCGCATGGCCATGAAACAAGGTACTCATCTCCACCAAAACGGTAAACATTGTCTTCTCCAAACTCTGCCACCAGAATTCCTGCTACTTCCTGAAGCACCTTATCCGCCTGTTCTGCACCATATAAATCGTTAAAGAACTGGAAATCATCCATATCCGCCATCATAATCATTCCGCGAAATGGTTCTGTAAACATCTCCTTTGAAAAACGAATCTGCATCATCTGACGATTTAAAAGACCTGTCAGCCAGTCGCATTTCGTCATTCTCTCTAATTTAATATGCTCTTTTGCTGCATTGTAGGAAAAATAAAATCTACTGACACTGACAAGCAAAACTGCAATTGCCTCTAAGATAACCAGCTTCCTGATTAGTGCAAGGCTTAAAACATCAAAGTTCCTGTCAGCAGCGCCAATATTGATAAAGATTCCTGTAAAAATTGTTGCAATAAAACATACAATATACACAGGACGCATTACAAAAAGACAGAGTGAGACAATAAGCAACACCGAGAACACCATTATCGCATTAGGCATAGCGAATCCGTAAGTTGTTAGCAATGCTGCATATATTCCAACACTGGTAGAAAACAAATAGATACTGATACTCGCTCTTTTTCTATGATAGATTCCCTTAAATGCATAATCTGATGCAACTTTTTCCAGGAAATATGAGACAGCAAACATATAAAGATGTAATAGTACAAGAGATATCGCACTTGTATCTGAAAAATTAGACATAATACTCTTTGCCAACTGTTCCAACGCAAGGCTTATCTCTATAACTATTACTAAGGCTGTGGCATAAACTGCCAAGTTTAAATTGTTTTTATTAATACGATCTCTGACTTCGACACTTGTCTTTGCAATGCCAAACCACTTCAGAAACTCCTTCATACAAATCTCCCTCAATGCTCCCCAGTACACTTATCTACACTTATTTGATATATGAAATGAGTAATTTCAATACATTCTTAACCCCTTCTACATGACTTCTTTCATATCCATGAGATGCATAAACACCTGCACCAATAAGCCCATGACGTAAATCATATCCGGCACCCAGTGTTGCTTCTACATCGGATCCATAATGAGGATATACATCCACTGCATAATCAGCTCCTGCCTCTCTGGCAGCTTCAATCAATCCCGTTACCACATCATAACTATATGGACCACCACTGTCCTTGGCACAAATAGAAACCTGCTTCTCCGTACAAGTCATCTCTCCACCGGCACATCCCATATCGACAGAAATTGCTTCTACAACATCTTCCGGAACAGAACCGCATCCACCATGACCAACTTCTTCATATACTGTAATATGAGCATATAGACTTCTCTTAAGCTTTACATCCTCATCCTTTAAATACTTCGCATAGGAAAGAAGAATTGCAACACTCAACTTATCATCCAGGAATCTGGACTTGATATATCCGCTATCTGTCACTCTTGTTCTTGGATCAAAAGCTACAATATCTCCCACACTGATACCAAGATTCTTTGTATCGTCCTTCGAATTTACATCCTCATCAATTACGACTTCCATTTTGTCCCATGCACGTTTGATATCATTATATTCTCCATTTACATGAATTGATGCATTATCAAGCTGAAATGTTCCCTCATACTCACCGTCAAACTTAGTGATAATTCGAACATTTTCTGTCTCCGCATTATTCGGGTTCATACCACCGAGGGGACTTAAACGAAGTCTACCATTGTCCTTGATTTCAGAAACCATACCGCCAAGTGTATCCACATGGGCCTCCAAAAGAAGTCCATTCTTCATTGTATCTTCTGCTTCATCCAAAGTATTCAGAGTGACAATCACGCCTCCCTTATTGGTAATATGTGCTTCGTATCCCAGTGTCATAAACTGATTGCAGACATATTCGGCTGCTTCTCTTGTATATCCTGTAGGAGATGGAATTGCCTCAATCTCCTTTAATTTCTCTACTGCATAATCGGTGTATGCTTTCCATTTCTTATCAGTCATAAGTAACCTCTCTCATAATATTTTTTATTCTTATTATATCACACTCGTATATTCGAAGTTTAAAGAAGACACTTATATGAAAAATAATTACAGAGATTGTATTTCATTGTCATGCATTTTTTTATTGATTATAAAACCTCATCTTAAGCTCAAATATTTCCACAAAGAATAGCCTGTAAAATGCGGTTATGTTATACTTATTATACAAAACAATAAAGGAGTGATTTCTTATGACGAAAACCAAAGGCTCCATCAAGAATTATATTCTTGATACAAACATTCTGCTTCAGTCTCCTAACGCTATCTTCGGTTTCGAAGATAATCATGTGGTTATCACAGGTACCACATTGCAGGAACTGGATCACAAAAAGACTCTACCGGGGGAACTGGGTTATAACGCTCGCGAGACCTGCCGTATTCTAGAGTCACTCCGCCTCAAAGGGGATTTAACCAAGGGGGTTGATTTAGGAAATCCCGAAGGAGGCAAACTCTTTATTGAACCAGACGGTGTAAATCAGGAGAACTTGCCGGATGGCTATTCTATCGACGTTCCGGATAATCGAATCATCAGCACCTGCCTGACTCTGATAGAACGTTCCAATATGCCAACCAAACTGGTTACCAATGATATCTCTATGCGTATCAATGCATCTGTCTGCGGTATGGAAGTAGAATCCTACCGAAATGACCAGATTTCCAGTAAGGAAGAACTCTACACCGGAAAATCTGTCGTACAGACCAATGGAAATCTCATTAATCAGTTGTATCACGATAAGAAAATTGAAGATATTGCTTCCATGCGAAGCGAATTTACACCGATTGAAGGAACCATGGATCCGGATCTTCTATTTACAACAGAAAATGAATTCTACATGTTGAAATCCGGAACACAGTCTGCGCTCTGTATTTATCGTCACGGTGATTTAAAACTGATTGAAGAACAGCGCGCCTTCAATGTTGTTCCTAGAAATGCCGCTCAGACATTTGCATTATATGCACTCCTTGCTCCAGTTGAGGAGATACCATTCGTAATTTTACGAGGTCCTGCCGGAACAGCTAAGACATTCCTGTCTATCGCTGCCGGACTTGATGGAACCTATGATTCCAGAGGGGAACGAAGCTATGAAAAAGTACTGATTACGAGAAATAACATCACCAGCGATGCCGACTTTGGATATCTGCCGGGTGATATCAATGAAAAGATGTCTCCGCTTCTGGCTCCATTCTATGACAACTTAGAATCCATCCTCCGCGGTAAACATCACAACGAGGACAACGAACAGGTACAGATGCAGATTGATGATATGTTCTTCACCAATGTGATTAATGTCTGCCCACTTGCTTACATGCGTGGTCGTTCCATCAGTCAATCCTATCTGATTGTCGATGAAGCACAGAACTCCACCCGTTCTCAGATGCGAGACATCATCACTCGTGCCGGAAAGGGAACCAAGATTGTCATCTGCGGTGACATTAACCAGATTGATAATCATACACTGGATCGCTGGACCAATGGTCTGGTATTTGCTTCTGAAAAGATGAAGGGTTCTGATTTAGTTGCACAGGTAACATTTGCAGAAGAAGAATCCGTACGTTCCGCTCTTGCTACCGAAGCGCTGAAACGACTTGAATTGTAATAACTCGAATGATAAACTTTCTTGCATTTAAGTTACATTTAAATATTGCATGCTATTTTTAGTAAGGTAGGGACCATGTTTCCTACCTTACTTTTTTGTTATAATATAGAAAATCCATTTATTACGGAGGGAGACCCTATGCGAGTTTTATTAGCCGAAGACGAGCGTGAGATGTCAAATGCTCTTACAACGATTTTAAAGCACAATAATTATTCTGTAGATGCTGTCTATGACGGCCAGGATGCCTATGACTATCTGCAGTCGGAAATATATGATGCCGTCATTTTGGATATCATGATGCCCAAGATGGACGGCCTTACTGTACTTAAGAAGATTCGAGCAGAAGGCAATGCTGTTCCAATACTTCTTTTAACTGCAAAATCCGAAATTGATGACAAGGTAACCGGACTTGATTTAGGAGCTGATGACTACCTCACAAAACCTTTTGCTATGAAGGAATTACTTGCAAGAGTTCGCGCATTGACCAGACGAACCGGTGACGTCACTGATTCCATCTTGAAATTCGGTGACCTCTCCCTTAATCGTTCCACTTATCAATTGAGCTGTCAGAATGAATCCATTCGCCTAACAAGCAAAGAGTTCCAGATGTTAGAAATGTTGATGGCAAATCCGGGACAAGTTATCTCTCCGGATTTATTTATGGATAAAATCTGGGGATATGATACAGAAACAGAACTCAATGTTGTCTGGGTCTACATCTCCTATTTACGAAAAAAATTTACAGGGCTCCATTCCACTGTACAGATTAAAGCAACAAGAAATGTCGGCTACTCCCTTGTAGCGGAGGAAAAGAAATGATTAAATCACTACGTCGAAAATTCATCCTCATCACCATGATGTCCGTCATCCTGGTTTTATCAAGTATCATGACGACAATTAATATCTTTAACTACAATGACATCATGAAGGCGTCAGATGCCAAGCTTACCGTCCTATCCATGTACGATGGAAGTTTTGGCACCAATGCTCCCTCCACGCCATCCACTGGCGATGGCTCGACGCAGACACCACCGGATAATGATGACTTCAAAAAGAAGAACGGTATCAATGAAGAAACTCCTTTTAACACACGATATTTTACGGTTACCTTTGACTCTAACGGTACCGTCACTACTGTAAATGTCGATCATATTGCCGCCATCAGCTTTTCGGAAGCATCTTACATGGCTAAAGACTTGTTTGCTTCCTCCAGTGAAAGCGGATTTCTAGGTGATTACAAATACATTACTACAACCGTGAAGGACTCTGACGGCAATGAATGTACGATGTATATTTTCCTGGATTGTAGTAACGACTTAAATAATTTCCGCTCCTTCCTCTATGCTTCCATTGGCGTTAGCGCACTTGGAGCAGCGTTAGTATTTCTACTTGTGCTCTTCCTATCCAGATTGGCTGTACGACCTATGGCTGAAAGTTACGAGAAGCAGAAAAGATTTATCACTGATGCAAGTCACGAAATCAAAACACCGCTTGCAATCATCGATGCTAATACAGAAGTAATCGAACTGGAAAATGGGGAGTCTGAATGGACCATTAGTACAAAACGTCAGATTAAACGTTTGTCCTCCCTCACAGAAAAGCTGGTTTTCCTATCCCGCATGGATGAAGAAGGATCGCATCTTTCTATCAGCGACTTCTCTATGAGTGAAATTGTATCTGAGACTGTCGATTCCTTTTCCTCTGTTGCTGAAGCAAAGGGCAAAGTACTCCGCTTTGATATTAAACCTGATATTTCCTATCGTGGTGATATCAGTATGATTCAACAGATGGTGTCTCTTCTTGTGGATAACGCCTTAAAATACTCCAACGAAGGTGGAGAAATCTCTGTTTCTCTCCAGGAATCCGGCAAAAGCAGAATATTAAAAGTTTACAATACAGTAACCCCCGGATCTCTTACCCCGGGTAATCTTGATATGCTTTTTGAACGTTTTTATAGAAATGATACCTCGCGAAATTCCAAAACCGGAGGACATGGTATCGGGCTCTCTGTCGTACAGGCAATTGTCCATGCTCACAAAGGAAAAATACATGCAGAATCGAAAGATGGCAACTCCATCCTATTTACAGCGGTGCTTTAAGGCACCGCTCTTTTTATTACAATAGACACTTTTTACATTTTCTTCACATTCTTTCTCCTATTTTTTAAATTTTCTTTAAGGTTTGGCTGATAACATACCCATAAAGAAAGCAACACGTAAAGGAGAATGCTTATGGCAGATCAAATGATTTTCAAAAGATACGAAATCAAATACATGCTCTCACAAGAACAATACGTATCTGTACTTCAGAAGATGTCCGAACATATGCGTGCAGATGAGCACGGGCGAAACACAAATCTCAGTCTATACTTTGATACTCCTGATTTCTTACTTATCCGTCGTTCGCTGGATAAGCCGCTCTACAAAGAAAAACTCCGTATTAGAAGTTATGGACTTGCCGATTGTGATACCATGGTTTTCATTGAACTGAAAAAGAAATTTAAAGGCGTTGTCTATAAACGTCGTATACGTATGACAGAGAGTGATGCTATGAGTTATCTACTCAACCATCAAAAGGTTCTAAACAACCAGATTGAGGCTGAGATTGACTATACAAAGAAGCGTTATGAAACCCTTATTCCACGGGTGCTTCTATCCTATGATCGTGAAGCTTACTACGCCATAGATGATCATGAATTCCGTATTACTTTTGATCAAAATATTCTATGGCGAAATACCGATGTAAATCTAACATCTTATATCGGTGGCGAACCATTACTTAAACCGGGACAGGTTCTCATGGAAGTAAAGGCCGGAGGAGCCATCCCACTGTGGTTTGTTCAAATATTATCTGAAGAAAAACTTTATAAAACTTCATTTTCAAAATATGGTATGGCATATAAAACCATATTAAAAGAAGCATTAGAGGAGGAAAACAATTATGCTCTCAACCTTATTTCAGGGGATCTTCGATTCCGCAACTACAACAACGATTTCCGTTCAAAAGTTTTTGATGGTTCTATGCATATCCCTGCTGATCGGCGCATTTCTGGCAGCGACATACTCGTATAGAAATCGCACAACAAAAAGTTTCCTGATTACACTCTTTACCTTACCGGCAATCGTTGCTGTTGTAATCATGATGGTAAATGGTAATATTGGAGCAGGTATCGCTGTTGCAGGTGCCTTCTCTCTGGTACGATTCCGTTCTGCACCGGGTACTGCCAAAGAAATCTCCATTATCTTTCTTGCCATGGCAACCGGACTTATCTCCGGAATGGGATATTTAACACTGGCAGTTTTATTCGCCATGATTTTAGGATGCGTATTTGCTGTATTAAACCTCTCTAACTTCGGCGAGACAAAATCTTCCGTAAAGCTGCTAAAAATCACAATTCCGGAAGACTTAAACTACACAGATCAATTTGATGATTTATTTGAAAAATACACACTCTCCCATTCCCTTTTGGATGTAAAAACCACAAACATGGGAAGTCTATTCAAACTTAGTTACAATATTGAACTAAAAGACGATTCTCAGGAGAAAAAAATGATTGATGAACTGAGATGTAGAAATTGTAACCTTGAAATCGCCATCTCTCGACAGATGGAAACCGGTTATGATTTATAACTTATAATAAAATACCTATTCCTAAAAATTTACTTTCAAAAAGGACTGTCAAAATGAGTTAATCCTCAGATTGACAGCCCTTCTCTCTTTTATTCATAGAACACATAGTAGTATTTTTTATAATGTTCTTTAACAATTTCCTCTACTTGATTTCTCTCATCCTCTGAAAAATCCGCAGGTACTTTCAACACATATGTCGGTCGCTTACGATCTCTTGCATCCTTTAAGACGGAAACCTCGACTGATTCCACCCGACTACACTGCGACTTTATCTCCTCTGCCACCTGCTGCCTCTTCTCATAGCCCACAACATATGTCACCAGAAAAATCACTGCAACAAGCACTATAAGCGAGATAAAACCGATCCAAAACTTCTTGCTCTTCAAAATATGTCTTATCTTAAACCTTCCATCTTCTTTTTTCTTCTCCATAATCATCCCCCGTTTCAGATTATAGCTTTAATCCGAAAAATCCACGTCCAGATTAATATTAAACTGATAATCTGGGAAACGCTTAAGCAGCTCTTCCTCCAAATCTTCATAAGTCTTATTTCGATCAACCTGGAAGGAAATAACCACGTCAAAGGTCATCATCTTTATTTCCTCATTGAGATAGAATCCATGCATCTGCAAGATTCCCTCAAAACTCATACAAATCTTAGAAACCTCTTCTCTTACAGCAACCACATGCTCATCTCTCGTATTTACAGAATAAACCGATACGGCTGTAATCACAACATTGTATTCACGAAAAACCCTGGTCTGAATTTCACGTGTAATATTATCTATATCTCCTGCTGTCAGAGTATCACAGACCTCAATATGAACCGATGCCAATAATCGCTCAGGTCCGTAATTATCCAAAAGCAAATCATATGCTCCCTGTACTCCCGGAATCTTTGCAATAGATTGTTTAATAGACTTTGTCAATTCACTATCTGCTCGTTCTCCAAGAATCTTACTGATTGTCTCCGCAAGCATGTCATATCCTGCCTTCAGAATAATCACAGCAATCATTGCTCCAAGATATGCCTCAAGACTGACATGAAACATAAGATACACACCTGCTGCAACCAGTGTAGATGCTGAAATGACGGCATCCATAATTGCATCCTGACCGGATGCCTGAAGCGAACCACTGTTTACCGCATCTCCTGTTCGCTTTACATATACGCCCAGCACAATCTTCACCAAAACAGCGATAACAATAACCAGTAACGTAATTGCTGTATATTCCGGCTTGGATGGATAAATAATCTTCTTAATGGATTCTATCAGTGATGTCAAGCCTGCATATAATATTACCAATGAAATAACCATCGTACTCAAATACTCTGTACGGCCATATCCAAAAGGATGTTTTTTATCTGCCGGTTTGTTGGACAATTTTGTACCAATTACTGTAACAATCGATGAAAATCCATCACTCAAATTATTAACGGCATCAAGGGTAATGGCAATAGAATTACTCAGAACACCTATAATAGCCTTGGTTGCAGCTAATAACACATTCGCTATAATCCCTATTACACTTGTCCGGACAATAATTCGCTCTCTTTTTTTATTCTTTTCCATACACTATACCTCTCCTTTGCACCATTATAGCATATCCCGTCCATAATTTTTCTCTACTTCTTCCACTACTTTTCTTGCAGTTTCCTCGATTGCCCCTTCATACCCCGTTAAAGCCGCAAAAGGAGCAAATTGTGCCGCTCTCTTTTCCAGAGACATCTTGGGATGTACTTTCGACACATGATGCGAGAGTTCTATAATATCTCCGTATTTTCGATATACCTCATCCTTTTCTGACATTATGCTTTATGACCTCCTATCTGCTTGTTACGCTCCTTTGTCATAGCACCTTCTTCCAAATTCATCCCCTTTAACAAAGCATTTTTACCATAGCGCTTCTGAATATCCAGTATGGCCTCCTGCACTTTTCGCTCTTTCTCCATATCCTGTTTTATTGACTCTGCTTTGGCCTCTTCTTCCGCATAATCCGTAAATAAACTCATCTGCTCATAAGAAACCTCCTTCTCAATATCACTTTCCAAAATCGTGTGATTTGCAGTAATTGTAATCCGTCGAACCAACAGGTTTACATCAACAATTCGATCATAAAGACTAACCATTGCCTCCATAATCTTTTTAGTTGAATTCGTATGTTCTCCTATATTTGCCGTTCCATGAGCATGCTTTGGAATCAATCTTCCATAATGATCCCGATATACCTCCCCGTGATAATTCTTTCGTCGCTCTACATCTGTAAGATTCTCAACATCATAACCAACTGTCAACACCACTTGGTCTGTTGTTAATCCCTTATCCACTAAATCCAGAACCAACAGATCTGTCATCTCTTTTACAATCAAACGTCCCTTCTCTGCAGTATATGCGCATTGCAGCACCTGCCCGGTCCCTACACTGTTCTCCTCTGGACGATACTCCTTAATCTGTTGAATTCCGCAGGGTTCATATCCCCAGGCATGATCAATCAGAAGTTCTGCATTAACCCCAAACATCTGGTACAGAATTTCCTCATTCTCTACGGAACATCGGGCCACATCCCCCATGGTATACATTCCCTTAGACTCCAGTTGTCTTCGATATCCCGGTCCAACTCGCCAAAAATCTGTCAGTGGTGTATGATTCCACAAAATCTGTCGATAACTCATCTCATCCAGTTCTGCGATACGAACCCCTTCCTCATCTGCCGGGATATGTTTTGCAACTATATCCATTGCAACTTTAGCCAGATACGGATTGGTACCTATTCCTGCAGTTGCTGTTATTCCGGTTTCCCTGAGTACCTCATGTATCATCTTCTTCGCAAGCTCATGGGCTGTCATCTCATATGCCCTTAAGTAGGAAGTTACATCCATGAAAACTTCGTCAATGGAGTAGACATGAATATCTTCAGGTGCTACATATTTTAAGTAAATACGATAGATTTTTGCACTAACCTCAATATATTTCGCCATCCGTGGCGGAGCCACTACATAATCAAGTTCTAACCCCGGATCCTCCGCCAATTCTCTTGCATCTACAGACTTCCCGTGAAAGGTTCCATCTTTCGTCCTATAGAGTCTGGCTCTATTAATCTGCTTCACAGCCTGGACCACTTCAAAAAGTCTGGCTCGTCCGGGAATACCATAAACCTTTAATGCCGGTGAAACTGCTAGACATATCGTCTTCTCCGTTCTGGTTGGATCTGCAACAACCAGATTGGTAGATAGTGAATCATATCCCATATCCTCACATTCCACAGATGCGTAAAATGATTTCAAATCGATACAGATATATTGTCTTATTCTATCCATGGTTACTCCCTTCCAAAATAATTATCTATATTATAGAACATACGTTTGATTTTCTCAACTGGACAAATCTTGCTTTTTCATCATTTTTGGTTGTATGATATATGTTGAATTTATAAGAAATGTATCATTTCCACAAGACATAAATACATATGGAGTATAGACATGTTTACAGAATACAAAAATAATACAGAAGAATTCCAGTTATATCGTAAAAAATCTGTACATCAACCACCTCGCATCCTAAGCGCTTTGGAATGCATCTATGTAACCGAAGGTACATTGGAACTTGGGATTCAACAAGAGCTATATCACATGGA
The DNA here is from genome assembly GCA_017392525.1 of Lachnospiraceae bacterium. Classification (GTDB taxonomy): domain Bacteria; phylum Bacillota; class Clostridia; order Lachnospirales; family Lachnospiraceae; genus FD2005. The sequence goes on along the minus strand of JAFOVD010000053.1, from coordinate 45,391 downwards.
GGCCGGTGATTTTGCAATGGTATTTCCGGATATGATTCACCATGAGCAGGTATTTACTCCGGGCAGAAACTATGCCATTCACCTGGTTGCTAACCCTGCTCTGAGTGGACTACTTCTACCAACATTACAGCAGAGTCGCCCGGAGAATCCGGTAATCAAATCCGAAAATGTTCATCCTGATATTGTCTACGGAATGACAAAAATCACTCCCGGCGAACCAAATGCATACACCGATATCGCAAGACAGGCTTATGTACAAATCGTTCTGGCTCGTGCATTGCCATACTACACTATGATTGATAAGACCGGTTCTGAATCCAACGATATTATTGATCGCGTTGTAGAATATATTGCCAGACATTTTACCGAAAACATTACTCTAACGTCAATGGCAGAAGATTTATACGTTAGTCCCTATACACTATCACGAATCTTCTCCGGAACATTTCACACTAATTTTAACAGGTACCTAAATCATACGCGACTTCGACACGTCGTGCATTTGCTGAAATATACAAATCAGACAATTACAGAAGCTTATATGAATGCCGGTTTTGAAAGCCAGAGAACCTTTAACCGGGCATTTTTAGACGTATATAGAATGAGTCCCAGAGAGTATCGAAACCAATTACGTGCCGAACTGGACAACTAAAATAAGAGGAGCTGTGAACCAACAATCACAGCTCCTCTTTCGTTGTGTAGCATCTGCTATACAACATGGGAATTAAGTATGAGTATGTATCTAGAAAGAGATTTACACGTTTCGTGAAAACCTACCTTTCTGGCTCGCCAAGAGTAGCCATAATCTTCTTCTCATTATAGAAACGAAGAAGAACAGCTGCTAGTGTACAAAGAATGCAGGAGGAAACTGCAGCAATACGATAGCCCGTTCCCTGTGCACGTCCAATTGTTCCAAGACTTGTGAATAAAAGTGCTGCAACTGACTGACCTAACTTCATAGAAAATGTACGTGCAGCAAAGAACATACCATCTCGGTTTTCACCTGTTTCAATTTCATTTGCCTTTGCAATATCCGCAACAACAGTCTGAGGTAAAATACCTAGAATTGCCATTGGAAGAGCTGCAAATACCATAATCAAAATACCAAAAATCATTCCGTCATTTGTTCCAGTTGTTCCTCTGGAAAATGCAGTCAGCAAATAAACCGCTGCAAACTGGCAGAACGCAAATGTAATTAAAGTTTTCTTTGCAAATTTTCCGGCAAGTTTATTAACCGGTACATAGCAAAGTACAGATAAAAATGTCATACCTAAAAAAAGAATCGTATTCATTGTTTCCGGCAACTTCATCAATGATGTAATAAAGAATGTCAATCCTGATTGGAACATCGTAATTGCCACCCAATAGCAGATATCGGATGCTACAAATATACGGAAATCTCTACTTGCAAATGTTTTGCCGAGAGAATTCAGTACATTTCCTTCTGCAGGCTTAACATGTACATAATCATGTTCCTTAATTGTAAGTGGCGGAATCAACAAACATATAAATCCGATAATCGCCAATCCGATAAACGTAACACGAATTGCGCTCACACGGCCCAGAGAAGGTGTCAAAGCCCCCCAGATAAATGGTGCGGCATAGCCAAATGCACTACCAAAGATAAAGGTAAAGGAAATGGCTGTCGAAATATCCGTAAGTTCCTTCTGGTTTGTCGCAAGCTCTGCAATTAACGCATTGTATGGTGTGCAGTAAACTGTCATAAACAGATAGAATAACAGCATCATAACAAGCACCCATATTCCGTTTAATTTGGATTCTCCCTGAATTGGAGTGCAGTAGATTAGCACTGTTGCCAATGCAAATGGAATTGCTGCTTTCAGCATGAATGGTAATCTTCTACCCTTTGGATTCGTGCTTCGATCAGAAAGATTCGCAACCCATGGATCTGTAATTGCATCAAATAATCTACCCAATGCAAAAATTCCTCCAAGAATTGTGAAAATACCGAAGATAACTCGTCCCTGTGGTAAGAAAACAACCTGTCCCGCATCAAGCATCTCCTGATTTGGTTCATAGAAACTGATAACCCAATTCGTTACCAGCGCAGATAGTAAGCTCCAACCGAGCTGTCCCATGGCAAAACGCCAGATGACACTTTTTGTAAGTTTCTTCATATAAATACCCCTCTTTTATCGGGTCATATATCATCCATATATGACCCTTTATATAACCACCTGTCCTTTCGGATATACTTATTTTATCATAGCTGGCGGCCATTCGGAAACTTAACATCCGATTTAGGTTTCCAAAATTTAAGAGGGATTTTTGTGCAATTTTTTATTCTAATTTAATTGACGTTGGCACAACTATTTCAACAGAATCTGTCGCATTTCCACTAGACGAATATGTAACAATCATATTCTCTCCGCTATTCTGACGCATACTTTAATCCTAAAAACCGGATTCTCATTCTGCATCAAAAACTCGTAATAGCATTCTCCTCCATACTTATTCACTACTTCCTTAATATTAGATATTCCTATTCCATGATTAGCTTTATCCTTTTTTGTCGTGTTTAACAAGGGGTTATTAAATTTATCTTCTGTCGTTAAATTACTTATAATAAAAAAACTTCCCTCTGATGATTAATTATCGAAAAGTCTACCCACGCACCATCTAGATTTTTCACTGCATCAAATGCATTTTGCATAATATTTCCAAATAATGTTCCTACCTCAAGAGCTATCATTTCCGACATGTACTTTGGGGTCTAATTTCTTTGTCACATCACACATGTTTTGGATATATTCCTTTAACAATTCATAATTATGCTCTTCTAATAGACCTAATAATGCCCCATATGATTTTTCAAATCATGTCTGAATTTTCTTATTTCCACTGTTTTTTTCATTTGATAATCATACTGATAATTCTGCATATCAATCATCTTTTCCATCATCTCGTTCTGACGAAGTATAACTTCTTTTTTAGTAGAAATTTCCAACGTTATACCAATGGAAAAAAGCATTCCAAATGCACATAATACAAATCTAAAAATCACATTCCATCTATTGCTCCAGTAAAGCATATAAGTCCCACCGTAATCAAAATCATTTCCCATATCTCTGCAGAGAGCAGCAGACACATAGAAACTATACTGTATATGAAATAGACAATCATACTATCTTTTCCCATATATAAATCAAAACATGAAAAAAGGATTACCAATAGAATTGAAGATATTTTCCAAAATACATTCTTTCGAAAATTTATTTTCCACCCGAAATAAATTAATAAGATAATTAATGAGATTATCTGTGATATATAACACCTTTGCCTCCTATGTTGCATATTTACATGATAGCATTTCTGGGGAATATAAAAAAAAGCTCTTAAACCACCCGTAGGGCATGCTCAAGAGCTCTCATTTCTATTAACTTCCTATCTTATGCCATACCATCCGATGCCTTCGTTGTTCCATCCTACGGAACAGATATTACTGATTTCAGCAGCATTCGTTGTATAATGGTGTGCCCCCGCTACTGCATTTGGATTATAGGCACGAAACAACGGAGTACTTCCTCCCGAATACCAGGATACCCCTTCATAATTCCATCCAACACTTACCAGATGATCTTTCTCTGCAGCGTTCATCGTATAATGATGATCTCCAGCATTCGGATTATACAAACGATACACTGGGTCACCACTGGCAGGAGCATACCATGCGATTCCTTCATAATTCCATCCAGCAGCACATACGCTTACTGTTTCACCATAGTTTGCTGTATAAAAATGTTCTCCGGAATTTGGATTATATAATCGATACATTGGAATAGAACCATCACCTGCACAAACAGGGGTTGCCGGTGCTCCTCCACACAAAATCGGATTCTCGGGATCATCTCCAAAACACTGTACCCAATAAGTACCATAATAACTGCCCGGTACTGTCACCATGTAGATACCAATAGCTGTAAAACTTGAATTTAGAATATTTTCACGGTGACCCTGTGAATTCATCCATGCATTCATTACCTCTTTTGCATCTTTCTGTCCGGCTGCTATATTTTCACCAACATAACCCTGATTCGAAGGAAATGCGCTAAAACATGAGCTTCCATCCGGTCTGGTATGCGAAAACTTCTGTACAATTTCCTCTGCACGCACTTTGGCAGTCGCCATCAAAGACGCATCCATCTGTACTGGTGAAAGACCATTAGCTCCACGCTGCTGATTAACAATATCCAATACATCCCACGCCGGCTGACAATGAAAATCTGTCGCCATATCATAACTGGCTGCTTTGACCTCCAATGTAGCTACCGAAGTCCAAGGTGACAACAAAGTAACCGCCATGATTAGAAGCGTCAAAAATCCTCCCATCACAGCACTCTTTTTTTGAAATCTGTACATAAATAATCCTCTCCTATTCGTTTCATCTGTATATTATTAATTTACCACTATAATCAAGAAAACACCACAAGCCCAAGGCAATAAGATGTCTTGAGCATTGCGGTGTCGGTTTGTTTTGTTGTAGAGATTTATGGATGCGCATATGTTGCACGGGTCGGTGCATCATAAGTCAGTGTTGGAGGCCAACTTACGTAGGGATTCATATGCGCTCCTGATCCGGATCTCATCCCGAATCAAGGATTTCTGCCCAACAAAAATTTCGGTGGGCAGATATATTCTCAAAATATAATTTTCAAACCTATACTCTCCCAGTAAATAAATCAGCAACAAACTATGTATATTCGAAGCTGTTTGTCGCTGATTCTGGTTCATAGGTATAAAAAAAGACAGTATCATCCGATAATGCCTCTACGTTGTTGCAACTGGCTGCCATTATCAGGCCCTATAGCTTTGCGTCACAGCCTTTCGACTGCTTTGCCTATGAAACTTACGTATGACAATATATCACACTTGCAACTACGTGGCAAGCATAATTTGGTATTATTCTGCGTAAAAATTGTATTATTATTCCATCTGATATCTTTTAAACATAATACATACCACGGAAAATAAAATCATTCCCAGACTAATCCACTGAGAAGTCGAAAAATTCCAATAAATTCCTCGAGCAGTATCATTTCTATAATTCTCTAGAATAAAGCGAAGTATTCCGTATAAAAAAAGATATGTTTCCACTGTGTATTTCCACGAGAAACGCATCTGTAACCCGAGAATCAACATTGCAATAGCCATTAAACCTGCTGCTTCCACAATTTGCACAGGAAATAACTTCACTCCGGAAGGCGCAAAACACCCACTTGGAAATACAACCGCCCCCGGGCCGCTGTATCGAATACCATAACAGCATCCCGCCATAAAGCATCCGATTCTACCAAATGCATGAACCAGCGGTATCAAAAAAATATAATCTCTAATATACTCTCCTGCAGGGATTTTATAGATTTTTCCAACCAGAATAACGGTCAGAATCCCTCCGATTAATCCACCATAAAATACAAATCCACCAGAGAATAAAGCCTTTAGATATTGCAGATCACCAATACGACTCCAATCAATATATCTAAATGACACAAGAATATATAAAAGTTTTGCTCCAAGAAATGCTCCAAGGAAGCAATAGGATTCTAAAATGATAAAATCATTAAAATCCTGCTGCTTCCTCTTCGCCATTACTCTAACTATTATATTTGCAATAGAGACTCCAATCAAAATCATCAATCCATAGGATGCGATATGAAGTCCAAAAAAATCAATATAGATATGCATCTTCTCAACTAATTAGTATGTAAACATCTCTGCAGTTCCAAGTGCTCCTACACAAGCGATACAAGCAACAAAAATAAGTGAGCTACCAATTACGCCAATTAAAGAACATACAAATCCTGCTGTCTGAATTCCACCCTCAGTTCCTCTCTTCTTTGCAGAAGATGCGCAAACCAAGCCAATCACACCGGAAATCAAACCAACGATTGAACCTGCACCAAAGAACCAAAATACAATTGAAACAATTCCCAATACCAGAGATGCAACAGCTAAACCATGGCCATCACCGGATCCCTGTGGATTATTGTAACCATACTGTGGATTCTGCTGGAATTGTCCCTGCTGATTCTGCTGATACTGACCCTGCTGATTCTGCTGATACTGACCCTGCTGGAACTGTCCCTGCTGATTCTGCTGATAAGCATTCTGTCCATCATAATTTGGCTGATTGAAATTGTTATTATCCATGTTTTTCCTCCCTAAATCCTCATAATCGAATTATACTTTTATATAGTAAAGTTAGATATTGACAAAGTCAATATCTACTTTTTTTCTTTTTTGTTGCCAAAAGTAAAATAAGAACTCCCAAAAAAACACCTGCACTATCAATACACATATCTCGCAATTCGCAGGATCTTCCCGGAACAAACATCTGATGAATTTCATCTGAAACAGCATAACAAGTACCCAGGCACCACGGAATAGCATAATGGAAATGCCTCAGTAGTATATCCCGAACAGTTCTCGCCATAAAAAATCCAAGTAGCGTGTATTCCGAAAAATGGGCTGTCTTTCGAATAAGAAATGTTGTCATATCCATCGAAAGTCCCGGCACAACTTTCTGCAGCATATGAATAATGCGATAAGCAATTCCATCACTCATAGCCGCCGAATGTGTGGCATCCTGAGACGAAAAGCGAAAAATCAAAATCATAATTGCTAATGTAATCACACCATCTATGATGAGAATCCCATGTTTTTTACTGTGCGATAATTGTGTAACTGAATTCTTTGCTTTCATATGCTTCCAATTTCTGTTCTTCATATTTCTCAGGAAGTTCCCCTGTAAAACCATTGTTATCTACACGTCCCATCCATGGTTCTAAGCAAATAAAACCGGCATCCTTGGATGGAGACCAAAGTCCAAATGATGGGAATCCCGGGCAATCAACTGTAACAAGCGCCTTTCCTTCCGGGTCAATAATCGTTGCACGCTTTACCTGCTCATTGTCAAAGATCAAAGCGTCATTTTCAAATAGTTCATCCTTTGCTAATACAGCCTGTTCCTCATCCAATTCCAATGTGTGCGGATGTTCCCAGTCGGCTCCTGCAGTTTCTGGATCAATCAAAATATACGTCAATGCATCCGTATCATTTCCGGAAAGCTGAACACGATATTCCTGCTTCTTAGCCTGTTCTACATTGAATGCAGGATGGGCGCCAATGGAGTAATACATCCTTTCCCCTGCCGGGTTTTCCACATTCCAGATTACCGCTAGCGTATTCATTTCCAGCACATAACGAATCGTAAGTTTAAACTCAAACGGGTACTTCTCCAAAGTCTTTTCATCACTGTTCAATTCAAATGTAATTGAAGTATCATCCTTCTCGACCAGTGTAAACTCCATATCTCTGGCAAATCCATGCTGTCCCATTTCATAGGTCTTTCCCTGATAACGATATTCTCCTCCATTTACCTTACCAACAAATGGAAATAATACCGGCGCATTTCTTTTCCAGTATGCAGGATCAGCTTGCCAGATAAGCTCTCTGTCCTTTTCCTTGTCATACATTGACACCATTTCTGCTCCATGAAGTTCAAACCCTACACGAAGCCTTTTATTCTCGATTGTATACATAATTCTCTCCTGTTATTTCAGATTCTACCATGGGTCTTTGCCATCGCTTACCTGCATCATCACGTGACGTGACTCCGCGACATACAAATCACCGGCCAGTCCATGATCTGACGTATGAAGATAACCTGAATCATCACACTCTTCAAATAGTCCTGTCTTTAAAAGCGTTTCGTTTACATCCCATACATGAATACTAATATCTATGTTTTGCAGCGCTTCAATTCCCAGCTGGTAGCCTGCCGCCTTATAGAATATTAAAGCAGAAGTCACGCAGTTTGCCGAGCAGTCCGTTGTAATCCGGCTAAAATCATAATTATTAGCTTCCACCTGATCCCACAACGTCATCCTAAGATCTCCGGAATCATATCCAATGTGGTCATTTTCCGCAGCCATAATCGCATTAGTGACCGCTTGTTTTCGCACCTTTTCATCTGTGCAACGTAGCATAAATGACCATGGATAGGAGCTATCCACATAGTAGTCCGGATAATTCATAATTCGAGCCTCTTTTCCAGTCTGGTCTCCTTCCGTTCCACCTCGATAACTACCAAGTTCATTCTTCTGCGTATTGAAAATCATCCCCGGATCCAAATCCATATCTTCCTGCTCTGTCTCCGATGTTTTGGAGTCCTCCTGGTTCAGCGACTCCTCCTGCACCTTGGAATTCTCCTGGTCCAGTGACTCCTCTTGCGTCTTGGAATCCTGATTATTCTTCCCATGGCAATAGCTGAAAACCACTCCCATAACAAGTATCAGAATCAACAGCAGACCTAACAACATAAATCTTCTCTTCTGCACTCTTCTTTGATATTCTCTTCTTTTCATTTCTTCTCTACTAAATAACTTTTAAAACCTGCTCTGTAATATTTGCACAATCTTCAGCCGCACGTTTTTCAAATTCCGGATAATTCATCTCTGCTGATCCATCTGCCTTGTCAGAAATAGCTCGGATAATAACATATGGAATATGGTTGAGATAGCATGCATGCGCAATACTTGTACCTTCCATCTCAGTACAAAGTCCATCAAAAGTGCTCTTAATCCATGACTTCTTTGCATCATCACCGATAAACTGATCACCGGAGCAAACGCGGCCAAAGTGGAGATGAATCTGATCTGCAACTGTTTCACCATTCTTTGTAACTTCATGTGTAATTGTTTCCGAAGCCTTCTTGATTGCTTCAATCAGGTCTCTATCCGCCGGAAATGTTCGGACATCCAATCCAGCCTGCTGCCCTACCGGATAACCGAATACCGTAACATCTACATCATGATAGACAGCGTCTTCGGAAACGACTACGTCTCCGATATCGATACTTGCATCCAGAGAACCTGCAATTCCGGTGTTGATGATGTGAGTAACCTCAAATAAATCTGCAAGAATCTGTGCACAGATTCCTGCAGCCACCTTACCAATTCCGCATTTTACAACTACCACGTCTTTTCCGTTTAATGTTCCCTCACAAAACTGCATAGAAGCCTTTTCTACCGTTCTTGTGATTTCCATATCTGCTTTTAACTTTGCGACTTCAACATCCATCGCACCAATAATACCTATTTTCATTATTGTACCCTCACTTTCCAATAGCAAAATCCTGTAATCCATTACTCAGGATAAACAAGATGTTTCTCCGTAATATTATAGAGTGTATTATCTAAGTAACGCTTTGCAAGCCACTTTGCCATACCGAGATTCTGATCCAGATAATTACCGCAGTCACGTGCTGCTGCCCCCGGAATATCTCCTTCAAAATCACGGATAAACTCAAACATACCTGTTACCAAAGGCACTACTTCCTTAGATGTAAGTTCGCCTGCAAGAAGCATGTAGCACCCTGTACGACATCCCATTGGTCCAAAATAAACCACTTTGTCAGACCATTCCTCGTTATTGCGAAGATATGTTGCTGCAAGATGTTCAATCGTATGCAATTCCGCTGTATTCATAACCGGTTCACGATTTGGCGCTGTCATTCTAAGATCGAATGTTGTTATATACGCTCCCGAATAATTATCTACACGAGATACATAAACACCCGGCTCCAGGTCCAGATGATTGATTGTAAAACTTGTTATTTTTTCCACTTTTATTCCTCCTGTGCCATGCACTTCTGGTCTATTTTTACCATTTGCAATTATAACATAAAAAAATGAATGCCCAAAGAGCTCTTCCTTCTCTTTGGGCATCCATTTCGCCTTGTTACATATGACGTTTATGCACTAATTGTGAATGGCTTGATGTCCTTCATCAATTCGTCTGCTCCGTCGCCATTAATTGTTAGCAACAAGTTTTCTGCAAGATTCAGTGTAAAAATCCCCACAATCGATTTAGCATCAACTACGTACCGTCCCCAGGACAAATCACAATCACCGTCATACTTACGTACAACCTGATTAAATGACTGCACCTTATCTACAGAATTTAAATTGACTTTTACAGTTTTCATAACCAGTAACCTCCCATGCTACTTTTTGCTCCGAGGATCATAAGTAAAATCTGAGATGCCACTTCTGTTATGCAATTACTCTTTCTCCCCGTGCACTATCAACTATAGCACCTTTTTTCATTTTTTTCTCTGTTTTTTATTCATTTTCTGTGTTTATGGGTTTTTTCTACGTTTTTAATAGTTTTTTTATTTATGAACTCGATTTCATTTGTTACTTTCCGCCAAGGGTAAGTTGATGATTTTTTGACATGTGTATAAAAACAACCCCTCATGAGATACTCTCTCAAAAGGGGTTGCTTTCCATTATTCACTCTAATGCACATCCATGTAGGCCATTGCCGAATTGACATCCAAATAATACCAGAGCGCAAATCCCACCAGAATCAGCACTCCAATAATTCCTCCTACAAGACTGAATATCTTAAACATCTTCACTTTATTTTCATCGCCTTCGCGACTGTGATACCATGCCATTTCTGCAGATAACACAGCCAGCATAATTAACATTCCACCTAATTTATCCATTATATGCCTCTATTTCTAGCTTTACATTATCGAAGCAATTTGAACTTTCTCCGATTTTTGTAATTTATTATACACAAGTGGCATAACGTTCGCAATGCATTTTCGTGAAATTCGTACATCTTTTTTATTTTAAATACAATTTTGTTCAACTTATATATTTTTTGGATAGCTGGCAATTGCTCCTATCTCTTGCACAGATTTACCGCAGTATTGATTTGACTTTTCAAGAAATACCTGTAATTTTTCAATTACCGAATCTCCATCTTCCAAAATATCCTGTGGTCGCATTCCATCTCTGTGTAGCTGATAGAGAAAACTTCCAATAAATGCATCTCCGGCACCGGTTGTATCTATCGCTTTAACCTTTTCTGATGGTGCATAGGCATGTAATCCATTCTTAAGATAAACTTCCGCTCCATCTGCTCCCTTTGTAAAGATAATCATCTTTACATTTCCAATGAACAGGCTACGGATTCTATCTTCCGTCGTACCTTCTACTCCATTTGCAATAAAATCTATTTCCTCATCAGATACCTTTAGTATATCTGCCTTAGGAATATAATCTAACACAGTGCTACGAAGCGCCTCCAAATCCGACCATAATGGAAATCGAAGGTTCGGATCGAAACTTATCCATGCCTGATTGGCTCTCGCATAATCTATTGCTTTGTCATGAGCCGATTTCATCGGATCTCTCACAAGGGCTACTGAACAGAAGTGCAGGATATCACAGTTTGAAAACCATTTTTCCTCCAAATCTTCCGGACGAAGCAACATATCTGCACTAGGCTTACGATAAAAGCTAAAATCCCGATTGCCATCCTCCATAAGAGTTACAAATGCCAGTGCAGTATTAGCCTCATCTGTCCTCTTAATATAACTTGATCCAATTTGATTTTCCCGGAAATTATCCATAAGCTTATCGCCAAAGGGATCATCTCCAAGGCAGGTCAGAAGATTCGACTTGCCCCCAAGCTTTGAGAACGCACCGCAAACATTTGCCGGTGCTCCGCCACACTGCGGTCTGAATGCACTTGTATTTTTAATCTCTTTCCCGGTTTCCTCCGGAATCATATCTATCAATGCTTCGCCAATTGCGAACAATTCACCCATTTTATGCCTCCTCTTTTAACGTATCCATTTCATCAGTTTAAATCCATAAGGTTCCAGTTTTACAGCCTCAGCCCTTGTTACCTGTCCAGTCAACAAGTCCCTATAGTCCCCATCATCCTCATGAATCCATGCTGTCTTCGGTTGCTCAGAAAAATTAAAAATGCCAAAAATCTTATCATTATCATAGTATCTTCCTATGCATAAGACAGACGCATCATAGGTCTCCACTGTCCATGTATCAGCAGTTGACACAAATGCCTTTTCACGCTTACGAAGAGTTTCTAACTGATTCAGGCCTTCAAACAACCTATTTTCCACAGTACCGGCTTCATCAATTTTCTCTGCCAAATCCCATCGGAAATGACCACGGTGCAGATAACGGCTATCGTCGCATTTCCTTGGATCCTGCTTATACGTATAGTCATTTACCTGACCTACTTCATCACCACTATAGATTACCGGAATTCCGGACTGCATAAACATATATGCATGAAGCATAAGATCCTGCTGAATTGCTTCATCCATCATCTTACCATTATGCTCAAAGCCAGCACGCTCAACGCCACACATACTTGCTGTAGTACCGCAAAATCTGGCATCTCCCGTCGTCTCATCATCATTATACAATTCACCTCTGGAATTGCTTCGCGCTGTCTTGCCCTGGAAATAATCATTGAGGTAATGCTTGTGACTGAACTCTGTCATCCCCCAATTACTTAGGGTCCAGTAATCCAGCCCCCATCCCAAATCATCATGACAACGAAGATAATTCAAAAATACATAGTCCTTTGGCAAACTGTTCACAGTATCCAATTGCTGTTTCAAAAGTCTTACATCTCTTGTTGCAACAGAATTCCATGTTGTTGCCATGGTTGTAACATTATATAACATGTGACACTCCGGCTTTTCTGTCGTGCCAAAATAAGGAGCTACCTTTACCGGTTCCATTACAACCTCCCCCAGCAATAACACACCGGGACATACAATTTCAGAGATAATTCGCATCATACGAACCAGTGTATGAACCTGCTGTAGATTTCTGCAATCCGTTCCTATTTCCTTCCAGATATACGGAACTGCATCCAGTCGCATTACATCAATTCCCTGATTTACAAGATAAAGGAAATTATAAATCATCTCGTTAAAAACACGTGGGTTGTGATAATTCAAATCCCACTGGTATGGATAAAACGAAGTCATCACCCAGTGATTCAACTCCGGCAAATAAGTAAAATTGCCAGGTGCTGTAGTCGGAAACACCTGTGGCACCGTTTCATCAAATCTTCTTGGGATTTCCGGATTGTCGTAGAAAAAATAGCGACTCATGTATTCCCCGTCGCCCTGCTTTGCCTTAACCGCCCACTCATGCTGACTTGACGTATGGTTCATGACAAAATCCATACATACATTGATGTGCTTGCGATGACATGTGGCTGTAAATTCATCCAGATCCTCCATAGTACCGAGATCCGGCCGAACTTTTCGGAAATCCTTCACAGCATATCCACCGTCGCTCTCACCATCAACTGTATCCAAAAAAGGCATAAGATGAACATAATTTACATTGGCCCTCTGAATATAATCCAGTTTCTCCTGAACACCTTTTATTGTTCCGCCAAAATTATCAATATAAAGCATCATACCGAGCATATCGTTTCGCTTATACCAATTTGGATCTTTTTCTCGCTTCCGATCAAGAGCCTTTAATTTATCATTACGTTCCCGATAATACTGCTCCATCATCTCGCATAATTCTGCGAACATGCTTTTATTATTGTAAAGCTCTGTATATAGCCACTTTAGTTCATCAAAATGCCGTCTGAATCTTCTCTGATATATTGTTTGTCTGTTGGATTGATTATTAGATTTTGCTTTCTTAGATGTATTTGTGCTTTTTACTGTTCTTGTTTTTTTAGATTTGCTTGCTACTTGCGCACCCATTTCACTACCCCCAAGTATTTCATATTTCTCCTCAAACCCTAGGTGAAGATTCCCCTAAACACCTACCGCATAAATTTATTGTAACATTTTAACAGTTTGTATGCCAGTTTTAATTGTTACTTTTGCGCAAATGTTGCAAGCAAATTTTTCTATCTATTTTGTTTTAATTTCATAAAAAGTCCCGAAAAATGATGACGCACGTAATGAATCAATCTTGTTCTTCGATATGTAAGTTCCAATTTCCCTGAAGCCAGTGGCTTATACAGGATTCTTGCGACCTTACCTCCACCAACATGCTTATGTAAAATACGAAACAGATCCGTATCCATCTCTTTTCTTGCCTTTTCAAGGACTGCTTTCCGGATTGCAGCATCGGACTTTACTGTTCCCCCCACTGCTTTTATACTTTCATTTTCCGTTTCCAGATGATCGATTTCTCTTTGCATCATGGAAATAAAACTTCTGAAATAAGCATTTGCTTCGATTTCCAGAGCTCTGTCATCCAGTGAGTTCCAGCTTCTCTGCTGGTCGATAAAGGCCTGAAATCTACGTTTCTGTAAATCAAAGTATTCCGGAAGATATTTCGATGTAAGTCTTGCCTGTCCAGAATTACGATAGTGATAAAGCACATTCGGAAGGACAACAACATGCTTTGCCTCCATAAAAATCTGGATATTAAATAAAATATCCTCTACATGTGTAATCTTCTTGAAATGAACACAACTCTCCTTCAAGAACTTCAGATTGTAAGCCTTATTCCATGGATATCCATACATTGTCTCACGCTCTAAATCCTTAACAATCTCCTGAATTTTTTCCGGCGAGTCACAATTCATCACATTATCAGATGCAATATATAGATTTGATTTAGACACGTCTACATTGGTCTTATCTAATCTATGAATTTTTGTATAACCAGGTTCTACCTGCTCATGAGAATCATAGTATTCCTCAGAGAGAGCATATACCAGAATATCCGGCCGTAGCTCAGTACTTTTCTTGTTTGCTTCTGTATAAATACGAATTTTTTCAGCTAGAACCTCCAGTAAATTCTTCTCAACAAAATCGTCTGGATCTAAAAAAAGAATGTAATCACCTGTGGCATCCATCAAGCCGCGGTTTCTTGCTTCACTGACTCCCTGATTCTCCGGCTGTCTGACAAGTTTACAGGAAACGGTAGCATTTCCCGGTATCTCCTGGTTTCTATAGGCTTCAAACGCCTCCTCTACAATCGTAGCGGATGCATCTGTTGCACAGTCGTCCACTACAATTAACTCGTAAGCCGGATATGTCTGATTTAATATTGTTTGAATCGCCTTACCTACATACTTTTCAACATTGTACATCGGCATAACGATGGAAAATCTAATTTGTCTCATATGCCCTCCTTAATATGGTTTGCATAGTTTTTACGATATTTTACACCGTAAGCGTTAACACGTCCACATTTTCTGAGGAAATATTCTTATCCTGGTACTTTCCAACCATTTCTACCCCTTCTTTCATTCCAAGATCCATAAAAATATGATAAACAACCATATATGCAAAAAAACAGACCCGCCCATGCTGGGCAGGCCCGTTTTTAAGTATCAAGTATCTTTAAAAGAGGGGTTGTGTTAGTCGTAACTAACTCATGAACTTATGTTAGCACACACTAACAAAATCCGTCAACCCCTTTTTTAGATTTTTTTTACTTATTACAATTTTCAAAATGCGCCTTTAATGCGCGAAATGTCGTTGCACTAATATAATGTTCCACGCGACAAGCATCTTCTTTTGCCACTTCTTCCGGAACACCAATCTCTTGAAAAATCTTTGTCAACCATGTATGACGATCATACATATCATCAGCTATTTCTTTACCCGCATCCGTCAAGGTAATATGATTTTTATCATCTACAACAATGTAATTATTTTCTTTTAACTGTTTCAAATAAACTGACACTGTGGCTCTTGCATAGCCGAAATATGTACAAATATCAGCTGCACGAACATACTCTTTCTCCTGAGATAAAATCAGAATTGCTTCCAAATAGTCCTGTGCGGATTCCTGAATCTTCATATATTTGTGCCTCCTATCATATAAGATGTTAAGTTATTATAACACATCTGTTTTCATTTCATCAAAAAAAGAGTTCCAAACCAGTTGGTTTGGAACTCTCCTATAAATTCATTCTTATCTATCTGACAATGAACAGATATTATTCTACTACTGTAGCCTTGATAAGGTTTGTCATACCAGAAACACCTACTGGTACACCAGCTGTGATTACAACTGTATCTCCCTTAGCAACGAGCTTTTCTTCTTCTGCACGTTCTACTACATGATCGATAAGATCCTGTGCTTCATGCTGCTCATCAATGAGGATTGGAATAACACCCCATTCGATTGCCATCTGACGGTATACCTTTCTAGACATAGAACCAGCAATGATTGGTGCTGTTGGACGATACTTAGCTACATAATGAGCTGTACGTCCAGACTTTGTTACTGTACAGATTGCAGATGCAGAAAGATCATCAGCCATTGTACAAGCACTGTGTGATACAGCGTCTGTAATTGTAGGATTTTCTTCTACGTCTCTCTGACGAAGTCTGTTTGCATAGTTGATATCCTGCTCTGTTCTAGCAGCGATTGTTGCCATTGTCTTAACAGCTTCTACTGGGTAATCACCGTTTGCTGTTTCACCTGAAAGCATGATTGCAGATGTACCATCATAGATAGCGTTTGCAACGTCAGTTGCTTCAGCACGTGTAGGTCTTGGGTTATTCATCATAGAATCAAGCATCTGTGTAGCTGTGATTACATACTTACCAGCCTGGTATACTTTCTTGATGATCATCTTCTGGATAACAGGTACTTCTTCCATAGGAATTTCAACACCCATGTCACCACGAGCTACCATGATACCATCAGCAACTTCGATGATTTCATCGATGTTGTCGATACCCTGCATAGATTCGATCTTAGCAATGATCTGGATTCTTTCACCACCGTTTGCATCAAGAATAGCACGTACATCCTTGATATCCTGAGCTGTTCTTGTGAAAGAAGCAGCAACGAAGTCCATATCGTTTTCGCAAGCGAAAATTAAATCGCCTTTATCTTTAGGGCTAATGAATTCCATAGTAAGATCAACGTTAGGAACATTTACACCCTTCTTGTTAGAAACCTTACCACCGTTTAATACTTCACAAACGATGTCTTTGCCCTTAACTTCCTTTACAAGAAGTTCAACAAGGCCATCATCAATAAGGATGTGTGATCCAGCCTGAACGTCATTTGTAAGTTCTTCATAAGAGATAGCAACCTTTGTCTGGTCACCAACAACGCTCTGATCTGTTGTAAGAGTAAATTCCTGTCCCTTTTCAAGGAAGTACTTTCTGTCTTCTTCGAAATCTCTAAGACGAATTTCAGGTCCCTTTGTATCAAGCAAAGCTGCTACAGGAAGCTGTAATTCTCTTCTTAATTTCTTAAAAGTTTCAAGCTTTCTACGCTGTTCTTCATGATCACCGTGGGAGAAATTAAATCTACCTACGTTCATACCAGCAAGCATAACTTGTCTCATTACTTCTTCGCCCTCGGATGATGGTCCAAGAGTACAGATAATTTTGGTCTTTCTTCTATAATCCATTCTTTTCCTCTTTCTAACTATTCCTAGTTCTATTGCTATAAAACGTCGGAATTTATAGCCTCACACACACATTTACACTCCCCAAATTCAAATTTGTGAAACATAAACAAAATAGGCTATTGTTAATTGTACAAATTTTTTCTCAACACTAACCTATTTTAAACGAATGCTACAAGTTGTCAATACGAGATGGGCAATTTGTACGTTAACTTCACAATATTTGAATTTTTCGTCATTTATTTGTGAAATTTTTCACTAACACATTCCGACGTACTGTGTACAGCAAAACACTTTCACAAATTCTGTCCCATAACTCAGGTCTATATAAGTATCACTCCATTTCTGGAAATGATTACTTT
Source organism: Lachnospiraceae bacterium (assembly GCA_017392525.1). Classification (GTDB taxonomy): domain Bacteria; phylum Bacillota; class Clostridia; order Lachnospirales; family Lachnospiraceae; genus FD2005. Next base: position 27,809 of record JAFOVD010000053.1, on the reverse strand, counting down.
CCAATCATCGTTCCGTTCTCGCCACCAATTGTTGGCTTACTTGGATCAAGTTTTGTAATCAGCGCTTTTCTAATTGCACTATCTCCTACAAACTCTACCGCTGCACGAATCTTAGGTGCCATAGTTCCTTCTTCAAACTGACCCTCTTCTAGATATTTCTTTGCATCTTCTACAGAGATAAAATCCAGTGCCTCTTCATCTGATTTACCGAAGTTCAGACACACCTTATCAACACCTGTAAGTATAACAAGCATATCCGCATCAATTGATTCTGCTAAAAATCCTGCTGCCGTATCCTTTTCCACAACCGCAGATGCTCCCTTTAACTTACGATCCTGAACCAAAACGGGGATTCCGCCACCACCACAGGCAATAACAACCTGATCTGCATCTAACAATGCCTCTATCGCATCTTTTTCAACAATTTCCAGTGGCTTCGGTGTAGCAACCACTCTTCGATAACCGCCCTCTACTTCAATAACGTGGTTACCTTTTTTCTCTTCAAAATCAGCCTCATCTTTTGTCATAACTCTGCCGATTACCTTGGATGGCTTATAAAAAGCTTCATCATATGGATCTACAGAAACCTGTGTCAAAACAGTTGATACAGTCTTATAGATACCTCTTCCAAGAAGTTCTGATCGGATGGCATTCTGCAGATCATATCCGATATAGCCTTGACTCATGGCAGAGCACACGCTCATCGGTGTAACCGTATAATCCGGGTGATTCTTGGCGAATTCACTCATTGCTGTATGAATCATACCTACCTGTGGTCCATTACTGTGAGTAATAACTACGCTGTAATCCTGCTGAATAAACTCTGCAACTGCTTCTGCTGTCTTTACCGTTGCCTCATGCTGTTCCGGAAGTGTTGTTCCTAAAGCATCATGTCCCAGCGCAATTACGATTCTTTTTTTCTTCATGTCTGCGGCCTCCGTAATAATCAAAATTCTGTCTACATTTTACCATATTTTCTGAAATTTATATATAGCGAACTCTTAAAGAATAATAAAATAGCGCAGAAAAAATCAGGTTCTGTCATGTATTATCCATAATACACAAAAAACCTGATTTTCTTCTACGTTATTATTCAGTTCCTTACTGCTGTAATTCCTGCTTTGCTGTCAATGTAACCTGTACATCCTCTGTATCTTTATAATTTGAGGAAGCAGAGCATACTGTAAGGGTAACTGTATCTCCTGCAGACTTCGTTGCAAGATAGCTCTGAATATCCGTCATTCCGGATACCTTGTTACCATCAATTGCCGTAATAACATCTCCACGTGTTAATCCTGCATCGGCTGCACCTGTATTGGAATATACACCATATACATATACACCTGCAGGTAAATTATAGGAGCTGGATAAGCTACTTGTTACATCAACACCGGCAATACCAAGATATGCATTGGATGAAGATGAGGAAGAATTATCACTTACGCTCTGTCCATTCATCAGCTGTTCAATAATTGTCTTGGCACTTGTAATCGGAATCGCATATCCCATACCTTCTACATCTGTATCTGAATATTTTGCAGAAACAATACCGACTACCTCACCCTTCATATTAAGAAGTGCACCACCGGAATTACCAGGGTTTACTGCTGCATCTGTCTGAATCAATTCATTGGTAATCGCTGTACCGTCTTCTGCTTCTAACTGAACTTCACGATTCAGCGCACTAATTACACCAGTTGTAACTGACTGACCATATCCAAGTGCATTTCCGATTACAACAGCTGATTCACCTACAGATAAACTGTCGGAGTCACCAAGTGTAGCAACTGCAATTGCACTCAATGTTGAAGAATCTACATCTGACATAGCAACCTTAACTACAGCTAAATCTGTACTTGTGTCCGTACCCTGAATCTCTGCCGCTACGGCACTGTCATCCGCAAATGTGATTGTCAACTGGCTGGCACCTGATACCACGTGGTTATTTGTTGCAATATAAATATAGTCATCATCCTGGGAAATGATAATACCTGAGCCAGCACTTTCTGATTCATAGCTCTGGCCACTTCCAAATAAACTTCTATATTCTGTTACACTGACTGCCGTAACCTGAACAATCGCCGGCATAGCATTCGTAACAATATCTGAAACATCTGTTATCGTTGTTGCTGTACTTGTGGCAGTTGTTCCGATATCTCCACTGGTTCCAAGTGTTGTAGTTGTTGTTGAACTTGAACTCTTGTCTGAATCAGAACCATTTAGCTTCGATGCCGCTATATTCACTCCCTGAAAAGTCAAGCCGGATACCAATCCAAAAACCAATGCAATAGCAATCACCTTGGCAAGTTTCTTCAAAACCGGTCTTTCCTTCCTTGGTTTCTTCGGCTTCTTTGGTTCATTCTGATTCACTGTATATGGATTATACTCATAATATTGATTGTCACTCATATTCTCAGACTCCCTTCTTAATGTCTTTCGTCTTTCTTATGATATGTATTCTAGAATCTCAGTGTGTCTTATGTGTGAACAATCTGTAGATATCCTGTTAATTCGAATTATCCGATGTTTGTGTAGTTCCAAATCCATAATCCAGAGCATCAGACTCATGGATACCGGTCTGACTCTCAATATATGCACTTATGGATTCCACTGTATCTGTAGGCTTATAATCTTCCTGCCCATAAAGATACGCATACAGCTCCTTTACATTAGATGTCAATGTGCAAGGAATCACAACCTTTTTTCCTGCGGATTCCCATTCTCCCTGATAAATTGCAAAGGGAAATCCTGTAGAATCTGCCAGCTCATAATCCTGTATTGCACTTGCCAATCCCACCAGCTGCTTCATCGAAAGTGATGTGCTTATTTTTGGAAATACAGCGTCAATCAAATCATTTAACTGTGTAAGAGAAGCCGATTTTGCCTTGTTAATCAGTTGCGTAAGAACTGTTCTCTGTCTCTGGGCTCTCATATAATCTCCGCCGGCTGTATATCGCACTCTGCAATATGCAGTTGCCACAACTCCGTTAACGGTCTGGGTTCCCGGTGTAAGTGTCACCACTTCATCCATATGGTCTGTAACGGAAGCAACTTCTCCCATATATCCTTTACGGTTAATCACATCAATCTCTTCCTGAGTCAACGTTATCTCAACGCCCCCCACAGCATCTATTGCCTCTACCAATGCATTAAAATCCACCGCTACATAATCCTGAATATTTAAATCCAGATTTCTGTTTAACATCTCAATGGCATTCTTTGGACCTCCGTGATTGTATGCATAATTACATTTATACATGTATCGTTTTCCGTCCATATCCAGCGTCGTATCTCGATATACGGAAACAATCTTTACCTGTTTTGTTTCATTATCAATATTACAGATCATGATACTGTCCGAATTTCCAGATTCATAATCACCATTGGATCGGTTATCTACTCCGAAAAAGGCTATCGTGGTATAGCCTTCCAACATCTCTTGCGTCTTTTCATCCAGATTATTTGTTGCCAACAGTCCCAACTTATCAAAATGTATCAATCCCAGTTTTAACCATGCATATAGAAATCCCAATAGCAAAACCAGAAGTACTGTTTCTATGAAAAACAGCCTTCTTCTTCTCTTACGCATCCTCTGCCGTCTGGTCATATGTTTTTTCTTTGAACCGTTGTGTTCACTCCGTACTCCCCTTCTACCTTCGTCTCTCATGAAAAACCTCCATAGCTCAACCATCATAACTTTTGTTAAACTGTATGATTACATGTTGTACACTCAATTATTATATATGATTTTCCCCTAATTGAATAGAGTGTTTCTTTTTCTATAAAAAAATGACAGGCAAAACTGCCTGTCATTTGTACATTTAATATTTCTAACCATCTATTATTTACTTGATTCTGATCCATCAGATGTCTGTGTTGTTCCATAACCATAATCTGTTGCATCATTTTCATCATATCCTGACTGCTTTTCAATGTAAGAACTGATATCCTGTACAATTGCAGATGGCTGATAATTTTCCTCACCATAGAGATATGCATATAAACTCTTAACATTTGATTCCAGTGTACATGGCACATCCAATGATCCCGTCTTGGAACTGATAGTTCCGGTTCTAAGTGCAAATGGGAATCCGGTAGAATCCGCCAACTGATAATCTTTCATACCTGCTGCAAGTCCAATCAACTGATTCAAAGAAAGTGATGTACTGATCTTTGGAAATACACCATCAATCAAACTGTTGAGTTCTGTAAGAGATGCGTTCTGAGCCTTAGCAATAAGCTGTGATACAACGGTACGCTGTCTTTCTGCTCGCGCGAAATCACCTCCGGATGTATAACGGATACGACAGTATGCAGTTGCAACTACACCATTAACTGTCTGTGTTCCGGCTTTTAATGTCTTTACTTCATCTTCATGACCGGTTACTGAAGCCACCTCGTTCATGTAACCCTTCTCATTAATAATCTCAATCTCTTCATTTGTCAGTGTAATTTCCACACCGCCAACGGCATCTACCGCTTCAACTAGTGCATTAAAATCCACTGCAACATAATCCTGAATATCCAGATCAAGATTTCTGTTTAACATGGCAATAGCCTCTTCCGGGCCACCATGGTTATAAGCATAATTGGCTTTTCGGATTGTCTTATCACCATCCACATCCAAAGCCGTATCACGATATACTGATACAATCTTTACTTCCTTTGTATCATTGTTAATTGCTGCAATCATGATACTATCACTGTTACCGGAATCATAATTACCATTGGAACGGTTATCTACACCAAATAGCGCGATTGTCGTGTAGCCCTTTAACATTTCCTCTGTCTCTGCGTCAAGATTGTTTGTAGCAATCTCTCCGATTTTATTGAAGTTAATCAGTCCGAGTTTTAACCAAGCAAATAAAAATAAGCTTAAGAAAAGTAACACGATAACTTCAGTGATAAGAATTCTCTTTCTTCTCTTTCTCATCTTCTGACGTTTCGTAAGATGTTTCTTTTTTGACATAAACTTTATCCTTTTCCTTTCAAAAAAATATAAAGCACTAAAAACTAGTCCATTTTAGGTCTTTCCTACACATATGTCAAGAAAATGTACCGTTCTATAGCCCTATTTTATACAAACTTAATAATTCTTTAGATTTACCAGAGTTGGTAATTATCCAGCCCCATTGGAAGATTCTCATTATAAAAAGGATCTCCCTCTGCCAACTTCTTCCCCCATTTTTCCAATAAACGGGCGTTGGACAAACGGGTGCTCACTGTTTCCTTGTGCTTTCGATATGCAATTACCTCCGGTACATAAACCACCCGATAACCTGCTCTCTGTACACGCAGACAGTAGTCCAATACCGCATCTCTACCTTTTAGGGATGTATCCAGACCTCTTAACTTCTGATACAATGTCGCATCCAGCATACAATAACCAAAATCCACCATGCTCACATCCTGTGACAGTACAATACGATTCTCATACCCATCTGTATAAAGTGACTTACCGTTACATGCCGGATATATTTCTCCATGCTTATCAAAAATAAACCCGCAATTGTCTATCTTTGTAAATCCTTCCCGGAAACGAACACCCACTACACCAATATCCGGTTGTTTCAGATATCCATACAATATTTCCTGTGCCTTCTTTGTCTTTACCCGGACACCTTTCTCTCTGAGAAGAATATAATCCCTACGGTGAGAACCGTAATCATCTCCGAAATAGTTCACCTTCCAATAGCGATACTGTGCGTCTGTTTTTATCTCAGCCACAATTCCAACCCGCTTCAGATACCCACGCAGGACACGTACATGCGCTTCATAACTCTCCCGTAATACACGGCGATAGATATTTGCATCTGCAACGGATATCATCCTACGATGATATAAGAGAGAGGACAGATGTCGTATCTCCAGTTCATGATCCAACCCTCTTAACAGAAACTCATATAAATCCGCCAAGAGAATATCTTCACGAAAAGTTCCCATCTTTCGAAATGTACGATTGGAAATGCACAGAAACTCACCGATGTAATTATCCTGCAGCAAGAGTTCCTTGTTAAATCCACATTTGAAATGAGGATTCATACGATAGTCTCCCACCAATTCGTCCTGATCCACATAGATAATATCAATGGGAGTCTCTGTCCTGTCAATTTCGGAAGCCAAAAGGGACAGCGTGTTCGAACTTATTCGATCATGCTGCCCCAAAGTCACGATGTAATCACCGGACGCAAAATGGAGGCCTATGTTATACGCATAGGCCCGCCCTATATGTTTTTTTAATCTCTTATACTTTAGTCTCTTATCTCCATTCGGGTAGAATTCGCCCGCAATTCGGTCCAATATTGTACTGTCATTATCATCCAGGATAATCAGTTCATAGTCATCTCTATCCTGATTAGCCACAGATTCCACTGCCTCTCTGTAATAAAAGGCATCTGTCTGATTTGCATACAGTAAAATTGTAAACCTAACCTTCGGCATTCTCTTCCCCCTACTTAGAGCCTTTTCCCGTGAGTACCACACCAATGGTCTTTATGATTAATGAAATATCCAAACCAATGGTCCAATTTGAAATATATTCTGTATCCAATGCAACTACCTGCTCAAAATCCGTGATATCAGATCGGCCACTTGCCTGCCACATCCCCGTCAGTCCCGGTTTGATTCCAAGTCTTGCCTTATGACGATATTCATATTGCGCAAATTCCTCTTCTGTTGGCGGTCTGGTTCCAACCAGACTCATATCGCCCTTTAGAACATTCCAGAACTGCGGCAACTCGTCAATAGAATACTTACGCATGAAACGACCAATCGGTATGATTCTTGGATCATTCTCCATCTTAAACATAAGGCCGTCCATCTCATTGTACTTCAAAAGTTCTTCTTTACGCTTATCCGCATCCACATACATAGACCGGAATTTATAGAAGTTAAATCTTCGCCCGTTTCGACCAATTCTAATAGACTTATAGAAAATCGGTCCCGGACTCTGAATCTTAATAATCGGCGCAAATATAATAAATGCTATACCGGTAATAATCAATCCAACTATCGCACCGACGATATCCATGGTTCGCTTAATAAAAAGCTGTTTTACACTGGCGATCTTCATAGAACTGGTTACAACGATATAATTGCCATACTCTTCAATCAGACGGTTTGGCAACATCTTATCGATATGAATCATGGCCATATGAACTGTTATACCTAGTTCAATCAACTCTCTTCCAAGTTCTTCCGTAGAAGCTCTTGTATTTCCATCCAAAAATACTTCATCTACCACATTAGTTCTCATATATTCCATAAAACTATCTGCAGTAGCTACAACAGGTATTCCCTGGATTTCTTCGCCTACCATGTCTTTGTCTACAACCACCACACCAATTACTCTGAAATTGGTATATCGATTATGTGCAATCTCCTGAAGACATTTCTCGACATTGACACCTTCCGCTACAACAAGCATCTCTGTCTTGTTTCTATCCTTTAATTTGTTATATCTAATCCATCTTTTCAAAAAAACTCTTTCGATATACTCATAGCAGATGGAAAGAACCAGATATACAAATAACAGCTTTCGAGAGAATAGAAATGACTGCTTTGTTCCATACAAATAAACAAGCATGCCACCGAACACAATCACACAGTGTTCAACTGTTGCCCGAAGCTCCTGATATTTATTTCTACGTAGGACTCCTGTATAGGATTCCGTAAAGAACACTACAACCACGTCAATCAGCATCATAATATATACTAATCGGCTCCACATAGGATCGTGGAATATCCAGCGTCCATCAAATCTCCACCAATATGCGGAGATAATGGCCAGAACCATGCACATAAGATCTAACAATGTAAAATCCAAGTGCTTGGCCCAGCTTTTTGCCTGCTTACGATACATTGGCTTCTGCTCCTTTTGCTACATTTACTATTACTGTAGCCTACGAACTTGTCAAAATTGTGAACAAGAGAAGTAATTATAATTCCACACCGTTTTTCTGAAGTAATTCACGGGCTGAATCCAAACTGTCCACTCCGTGAAGATTCTTGATTGGTGCAAATTCAGATTCTCTTACAACTTCATAAGGAAGTGTATCATCCAAAAGTCGAATCATATCTACTACCAGATATTCAAACTTGTAACCGTTTGGTTCTTCCGGCTTAACAACTTCAAATTTATCATTGATGTATGGAATCTTCTTTTCTACTACATGTACAGGAAGTTTCGTTGCAACGATTTCCTCTAATTTCTCTACTTTAAAAAGATAGTTCAAGATTACACCAAATGCATATGTCAACTCGCCATCAGCATTTCTGGCTTCTGCCATTTCATCTGACATCTCATAGTATTCTACAATTGATGGCTTACCATCTTCCTTGCAGAGTACACCCATCTTTTCATGTGCATCTACTTTACGTACAACCTTACTTCCGGATTCCTTTCCACTTAAAAGGGTCGCACCCACAAATGCAGGATCACAAATCTTCTGAAGAACATTATCTACAGCGAAGAGATTAATCCATTCCACTCCACGTTTCTTCATATCAGAAACAAGGCCTGCATTGGCAAGAGATGAGAACCATCCACCATTTCCATTTGGTGATGTTGCAAGACGTCCCGGTTCTTCTCTTAAAATCTTACCATTGTAATCAACTGCAACTGCCATTTCCTGCTGGAAGAATTTTACATCTTCCTCCGGATAGCCAAAGTAGTTTTTCTCTTTGAAGAAACGCTGGGTCTCTTCATCATTTTTCTCAGAAGTCATAATATAGAGAGGTACTGTTTTACCACATAATTCGGAAACCTTCTGAAGGCATTCAATGTGACGCTGGAAAATATAGATTTCTTTTGTCAATCCAACATTCAGTTCTCCCTTTGGCTTGTCGGAACCAAGTCTTGTTCCCATACCTCCGGCAAGCAAAAGTGCTGCCACTTTACCCTGAGACAAGGCCTCCAAACCGGCCTTATCAAACTCCTCTTTACGAGCTTCAATTTCTTTAATATCAACTGCAGCCAGTGGTTCAATCTTTCCAATACTTGGCTTTACAATTGTCTCACCCTGTACCAAATCAATGGTATCCCAATCGATTTTTTCAATCTGATCTAACAGAGTGTCCTGTTCTTCTTTTGAAAGATTTGCAAATCCTTCTAATACCTGCGCCTGTTTTCTTTCTTCTAAAAGTTTCTTAGCTTCATTAAAGTTCATAATTTCCCCCGAATGATTAATCTAATTCCACTTCCTCCTGCTGATTCAGGAAGCGGTTAATCCGTCTGTCATGCAGACGGATTAACAGGGCGGCTCTACCACCGCGACCTGTACCACGGAATACCAGCACCTTGCTGATAAAATAATTTGTTGCAATCACAACTATCTGTGCGACTGACTTAACTCCGATATTTGAAAATTCCAATACACTAACAAAATAGTATAACATCCATTCTTCCAATGCCAGTGTCAAAGCTCTTCCAAAACTAAAGCTTCCCAACTGCTGAAAAAATGCCAGAGCACCTTTCCTATGGGATGTAAATACCCATTTTCTATTAGTAAAGAACGCAAATAACGTAGCTCCAATCCATGAAATGGCATTCGCCTGTAAAATATGGATTCCTAGATATTCTGTAAAAACACTATAGCTGCCAATACTGATGATGACCGTTCCCAATCCAAAGAGTGAATACAGAAGCATCTCTTTAAAACGTGCATAAACAGGTGCAAACCATCGCATATATCGATATTTCGTAACCCAACGCACAAAACGATCAAAACAATCGTCATGGTTTCTCATAATGTATCCTCACAATTTCTTATGCAAGTTCCTCTGCGCATAGATCTAGAGCAGCGCGAAGATCCTTGTCCATATCAAAGTACTTATACATACCCAGTCGTCCGCCAAAAAGTACGTTTTTCTCTTCTTTTGCCAGCTCTTGGTACTTCTCATACAATGCATTATTCTTATCGTTATTTACCGGATAATATGGTTCTACACCCGGCTTCCACTCTGATGAATATTCTCTGGAAATAATTGTCGTAGGCTGTTTTCCAAACTCAAAGTGCTTATGCTCGATAATTCGAGTATATGGTACTTCCCGTTCTGTATAGTTTACGACTGCATTTCCCTGATAATTCTCCTCCGGAAGTTCTTCTGTCTCAAAACGTACAGAGCGATATTCCAGTGGTCCAAATTTAGAATCATAGTATTCATCAATCTGACCTGTAAACAGAATCTTCTCATAGGAGACCTCAGTACCATCGGAAAGAGTTGTCTTCATCACATCTCCATCTCTTGTCATACGGTCTCTCAATGCAAAGAAGTCTTCGGAGGTCTTCACATCGATTCCATCTAACATCTTCTCAATAATCTGTGTGTAACCACCCATTGGGATTCCCTGGAAACGATCATTGAAGTAATTATTGTCATAAGTAAAACGAAGTGGCAGTCTCTTGATGATAAAGGCAGGAAGATCTGTGCAGCTTCTTCCCCACTGCTTCTCTGTATATCCCTTGATTAACTTCTCATAGACATCTCGTCCTACCAGAGAAAGTGCTTGCTCTTCCAGATTCTTAGGTTCTGTAATATTTAACTCCTGAATCTGATCTTTGATTACCTTCTTAGCTTCTTCTGGAGTTCTGATATTCCACATTTTGCTGAAAGTATTCATATTAAACGGCAGATTGTAAAGCTCATCCTTATACACAGCAACCGGACTGTTGATGTAATTATTAAACTCTGCAAACTGATTAATATAATCCCAGATTTCTTTATCTGATGTGTGGAAAATATGGGCACCATATACATGCACATTAATACCACTCTGCTCTTTGGTATAGATATTGCCCGCAATATGGTCTCTCTTGTCAATCACAAGACATGTTTTACCCTTCTTCTTTGCTTCATAGGCAAATGTCGCACCGAAGAGTCCGGCACCTACTACTAAATAATCGTATTTCATTTCGTTTCTCCTTTTGGAAATGCGAATACTCCCTATCCACTGTCAAATTCTGTTAATAAACGATTTCTCCCGTCTTAGCGTAATGCAGATAACTCTCTAACAACTCTGCATCCTCCTCTGTGGCGGGTTCAAAATCGAGTTTTTTAAATTTCTTTGCGTATTTACGCAAGGAACTCTTAGCATAATTCTCCGGAGAATCCGACTGTAGAATCTCAAAATACTTCTGAAGCTCCTCATAAGCCATGTTCTGATCACACATATATTTCGCATCTGCATGACCACGCATTGCTCGCCTCATAAGTTTAAAAGCTCCTATTCCTGTAACTTCTCTCTCGAAGAACTGCATTTCATCCAGTGTTGACTCCACCGGTTCACGTTCTACTATCTCATATCCTACCAGTATCTCCGGTGCCATACGAATGAATTTAGAATGTTTAAGATATTCTATAATAAACACTCTGTCCTCATTTCTATAGATGTCTTCTCTGAAATGCAACTTTGCTCCATCGATAATCGACTTTCGAAAAATCTTGTTCCAAAGATATCCCTGATAATTCTCGATATAGAAATGACGAAGCATAGCATCATCCCTGTCAAGCACCTTAACATTTCTTTCCGGAGAATAATCTAGAAGCGTGTCTTCTGTTTGAATAACATATCCACAACTTGCCATATCAACCGGTCTTCTCGGATAGTGTCCACTATCATCCGATTTCGGATACGTATCATTTCCAAGATTCGGCTGAATCATCGCAATAAGATAGTTAAGTGCCTCGGGCTGCAGACGGTTATCTGATGAAAGAAAAATAATATACTCACCCTTAGCCCTCTTCATGCCACGATTTCTGGCAGCTGACACATTGTCATCCCATACAGTCTCACGAATGATTTCATAACAATCCTCAGAGATTGTCTGTGACGCCAACTGTTCCAGCAATTTTTCTGTATTTTGTTCCTGTTGTTCCGTAATTATAACGGATAAAAGTAATTTTTCCATATTAGATAGTAAAGGGATACCTATGGTTTTGCCCACAGGTATCCTCTTAATTCACTATTTATAAATCTTACTTGTCAGCGTACATTGCCTTGTAGTAGTTCTGATAATCACCGGATGTAACGTTCTTCATCCAGTCTTCATGTTCAAGATACCAAGCGATTGTCTTCTTGATTCCTTCTGCGAACATTGTTTCAGGCTCCCAGCCTACTTCCTTCTTAATCTTATCAGGAGCGATAGCGTAACGTCTGTCATGTCCCTTACGATCTTCTACGTATGTAATTAAGTCTTCAGAAACATTTGCCTTACGTGGATCTGAATCTGGAAGGATTTCCTGAAGAGTAGCAAGGATAATCTTAATGATTTCGATATTTCTCTTTTCGTTATGTCCACCGATATTGTATGTTTCACCAAGCTTACCGGATTCCTGAACCATATCGATTCCCTTAGCATGATCATCTACATATAACCAGTCACGAATGTTCATACCATCACCGTATACAGGAAGCTTTTCTCCCTTAAGTGCATTGTTGATGATAAGTGGAATCAACTTCTCTGGGAACTGGAATGGTCCGTAGTTATTTGAGCAGTTTGTGATATTAGCTGGGAAATGATATGTATCAACATATGCTTTAACCAGCATATCAGAACTTGCCTTTGAAGCTGAATATGGGCTGTGTGGTGTATATGGTGTTGTCTCATAGAAGTAGCTTACGCCATCATCTGGAAGAGAACCGTATACTTCATCAGTAGATACATGAAGGAACTTCTTTCCTTCCTTGAATGTACCATCTTCTAATTCCCATGCATTCTTTGCACAGTTAAGCATAACTGCTGTACCAAGAACATTTGTCTGAACGAATACTTCAGGGTTCTTGATAGAACGGTCTACGTGAGACTCAGCAGCGAAATGTACAACACGGTCGATATCATTTTCAGCGAAAATCTTAGCGATTGCTTCCTTATCGCAGATATCAGCACGTACAAATGTATAGTTATCACGATCTTCCACATCTTTTAAGTTTTCAAGGTTACCAGCATAGGTAAGCTTGTCAACGTTGATGATACGGATTTCGTTATCATACTTTCTAAACATGTAATGAATATAGTTAGAGCCGATGAAACCTGCTCCACCTGTTACTAAATAAGTTCTCATTTTGTTTTCCTCCAAACAACTTTTCTAAATTAATCTAATGTAGACATATCAAATCCATCTAAATATGCCTTAATTGCATCTTTCCAATCAGCCATCAGGAACTTGTCAGTGGTTGCCTTGAGCATCTGATCTTCCAGGATGGAGTAGTGTGGTCTATCTGCACTTGCTGGGTTCATAGCCTTGTACTCTTCTGAAGTAACATGCTTAACTTTCGTCTTAACACCCATCAGGCGATAAATCTCTTCTGTGAACTCAGCCCAGTTTGTTGAGCCTTCACAAGTCGCATGGTAGATACCATAGCTCTCTGTACCTTCTAAGAAATGAATCATCTTAGCAAGTTCTACTGCAGATGTTGGAGATCCAACCTGATCATCAACTACAGTTACTTCATCATGATTCTTAGAAACCTTTAACATTGTCTTAACGAAGTTCTTACCATCTCCGTATAACCAAGCAGTACGTAAGATGAAGAAACGATCAGCAAACTGCTGAACAAACTTCTCTCCGGCAAGCTTTGTACGACCGTATGCAGAAATTGGATTTGGTTCATCTGTCTCAACATATGGACGTGTACCATTTCCTTCGAATACATAGTCTGTAGAAACGTGGATCAACTTTGCACCGATTTCACGGGAAGCGATTGCCAGGTTTCTAGGTCCAATGGCATTTGCCTTGAATGCGACGTCTTCATGTACTTCGCAACCATCTACATTTGTAAATGCTGCGCAGTTGATAATAACGTCTGGTTTTTGTGTTCTAGCAACGTCCATAACCTGTTCCAGGTTAGAGATGTCGAGCTTAATGATACCTTCCATGTCGATCATATCTGTAAGGATAAATTCAACGGAAGAACCATATTCCTTCTGGATAGCTCTACCCAGCTGACCATTGCAGCCTGTTACTAAGATTTTTTTCATTTCATTACCTCTTTATTCTTTCACCTAAATGTTCTGAATATAGGCCTTTTTTTCTAAATTCTATTTATTAACCCTGCTCATCTTATTTATAAAATGGAACAAAGCCGCTAACTATTTTATACGTATTCTCTATTTTTTGCAACCATACGATTCATAGCACTGAAAATACCACGTATTCCGGCCCTTGTGATGTTTGAACTTACACCTACGCCGAAGATGACATTGCCATTTCTCACATCTTCCAATTCAATATATGCAGCAGCCTTGGCATGAGAACCAACTCCCAGACTGTGCTCACTATAATCCTGAACTGCAAAATTAACTTCCGGTACGCACTGACGAATAGCAATCTTCAATGCATCAATCGGTCCGTTACCGTCTGCCTCACTGTGATATAACTCTCCATTGTATTTGAAATCCAACTTCATATGAGTATCACCGGAGTGATCTCCATCGTCGATTTCTGCCTTCACAAACTCGAATGGATCCTTGATATCCAAATACTCTGCTTTAAACGCCTCCATAATATGCTGTGGCTCTACCTCGCCACCTTCCTTTTCGGAAATATACTGGATAACATCCGCAAATTCTCTCTGCATTTTCTTTGGAATCTTAAATCCAAATACCGTATCCATAATAAAGGCTACGCCACCCTTACCTGACTGACTATTGATACGAACGATTGGTTCATACTCTCTTCCAATGTCTGCCGGATCAATTGGCAGATACGGAACTTCCCAGATTTCACTGTTTCGTTCACGCATTGCAGCCACACCCTTGTTAATGGCATCCTGATGCGAACCGGAAAACGCTGTAAATACCAATTTACCGGCATACGGATGTCTCATATCCACATCCATCTTACAGCAACGTTCAAAAATTTCGATAATCTCCTTGATATTCTCCAGATTCAGTTTTGGATCAATACCCTGACTAAACATATTGTAAGCCACATTTAAAATATCGATATTACCTGTACGTTCACCATTACCAAGAAGTGTTCCTTCAACTCGATCTGCCCCTGCAAGAAGAGCAAGTTCTGTACAGGCAATACCTGTTCCACGGTCATTATGTGGATGAACGGAAATAATCACGTTATCTCTATTTGAAATCTTTGAGCTGATATACTCCACCTGATCCGCGTAGACATTTGGCGTATTCATCTCAACTGTTGCAGGTAAATTGAAAATAATCGGCGCATCTGTTGCATGATTCCATTCTTTCTGAACGGCTTCACAAACCTCCAGTGCATAATCCACTTCTGTTCCTGTAAATGATTCCGGTGAATATTCTAACTGTAAATTGCCGGAAAACTTGTGAAGTCTATCCTTTACCATACGTGTTCCGTCAATTGCAATCTGCTTAATTTCTTCTTTATCCTTGTGGAAAACCACATCTCTCTGAAGTGTTGATGTTGAATTGTATATATGAAATACAACATTCTTGATTCCCTGAATCGCCTCAAATGTACGATCAATCAGTTCCTCACGACATTGAGATAACACCTGAACCTTTACATCATCCGGAATCTTGTTTTCTGCAACCAGCTTTCTCAAGAAGTCATATTCAATCTGAGATGCTGCCGGGAAACCAATTTCAATTTCCTTGAAACCTAATTTTAGGAGTAGCTCAAACATTTCCATCTTTTCGTCTACATTCATTGGTTCGATTAGTGCCTGATTACCGTCTCTTAGGTCTACGCTACACCATATTGGAGCTTTCTCAATTTCTTTGTTTGGCCACTGGCGTTCTGGGTAATCCAGCACTGGGTTTTTCTTGTACTTCTGGTAATTTAACATTTTGCTACTTCCTTCCTTTAGATTTCTCTTTTCTTTTTTTCCTAAATCTATTAATGCACAAAACCTGACTCTATAAGTCTGGTAATTGCCTCCATTGCTTCCTCTTCATCTACGCCATCTATAACCAGTTCAATTTCATCTCCCTGGCGAACGCAAGCTCCGAGGATTGACAATACAGATTTTGCATTGGCCTCTGCATTGTCTCCATATTTGAAATGTACAAAAGATTCGTACTTATCTGCCAACTCACACAGTGCTCCGGCAGGATGTAAATGAAGTCCTGTCGGATTCACTACTTTAACCTTTCTCGTAATCATATCTACTCCTCCTCTTGTGCGATGGTAACCTTCGCAGTAACAGCAGCAGCTGATACGCCATCCGGTGTACTTAAAGTAACTTCCAGATTATACGTTCCAGCAGTTAATCCACTGGCATCAACAGATCCTGTGATAGTTGAAGTGTCGACTGCTGACAGTGCAGTTTCATTTCCACTGACTGTAACACTAATCGACGAGTCATCAAATGTTCCCTTTAATCCCTTGCTGAGATTTCGAATCGTCAAATTACCGGTACTTACACTAATCGACTGACTAACCTCTTTCTCCAGGGTAACAGCAATTGTTACCTGGGTATTCTCAACGCTATCCTGAAGTGTAACTCCATCCGGCAGATACGACGTAATATCAACAGTTGTCGACATATCAGACGTAATTGTCGAAAGATTAATAACGGAAGAAGGAATTGTAATCTCAGTGATATCATTCAAAATACTTGCATCACCCTTAATTGCAATTTTCTCCGGATCTGTTGTAATCTCATCCAGTTCCAGTCCACTGGAAAGTGTTCCGGAAGTCTGTACCGAAATCGGAACCGTCTTTGTGCTATCCATGGTAACTGAAACCGTTACAGTAGACGCATTCAATGTCAGGTTCGATGTATCCACCTTGTTGCCCTTGGCATCCAGAAACTTCGGAACCACAGTATCTGTAATATCATCACTCAAACCGGAAATGTCACATACCGCTTCGACTTTACTGATTTTAGATACAACTTCCTCCGGTCCCGTAACTGTAATCACATTTGGTGTAACCT
The DNA here is from genome assembly GCA_017392525.1 of Lachnospiraceae bacterium. Taxonomy (GTDB): domain Bacteria; phylum Bacillota; class Clostridia; order Lachnospirales; family Lachnospiraceae; genus FD2005. The sequence goes on along the minus strand of JAFOVD010000053.1, from coordinate 10,939 downwards.
CTACAGAATCAACAGCAGCACCTTCCGCAGGGTCTCCACTTGTCTTGCCGCTTACTACAAAACGCTCTGTAGTTGTATCACCAATTTCCAGTGCCAGGAAATATGTCTTCGCTGACATGGTAATGGCACTCGCATGACTATTCGCCACAATATCTATTGGCACCGTATTGTCTTCCGTCAGATATTTCATATCCGCAGTGGCTGTAAAGTCCTTATTGGAAAGGTCTTCTATAACAGATCTCTTCGCAGTAACTCGGAAACTCACTGTGTAATCATCATTAACAACAGTATAGTATTTCCCCTGATCCGTCAGCACACTGTCATTTAAAATTGTAACTGTCGCTGTAAATGTCCTAGTAATCTTCGGATCATCAACATTCATGACAACCAGCCATAAGGCCATTGCAAAGAAGGCCGCCAGAACCTTGAGACCGATATTTGTTGTAAATGCTCTCTTAACTCTATTCAGCATGGCTTCCTCCCTTCTTAGGCTTGAGGAAACGATGAAGCCCGTGTTTTGTCTCTTCTTCGCTATTCTCATCTAACTCAGGCTGCTGAATCTTCTTCAGTGCCTGCTCTAATTCGTCCGGCGTAACATTTCTCGAAAGCTTACCATTCTCAGCAATGGAAACATTGCCTGTCTCTTCGGAAACTACAATAGTCAACGCATCTGATACTTCGGAAATACCAACGGCTGCTCTATGTCTTGTTCCCAAATCCTTGCTAAGTTCCATATTATCCGTAAGTGGCAGATAACATGTGGCACTTACTATTCGATCACCGCGTACAATAATCGCCCCATCATGAAGCGGCGTATTCTTCTCGAAAATATTAATCAGAAGCTGTCTTGTTAATATAGAATCCAATGGAATACCGGTTCTTTCATACTCTGTAAGCACAACTTCCTTCTCAACTACAATTAAGGCACCTGTCTTCACTGCACCCATCTCAAAGCTGGCCTTGACCATATCGGATAAAGTACGGTTGTTAAACCTCTCCGTAATTGCGCGACCGATTCCAATGGAAACAAAACTGTGAATCAAATCTCTTCGTCCCAACTGCTCCAACACTGACCTGAGTTCCGGCTGGAACACAACCACCAATGCAATGATACCCGCATTAAACAGTCGAGAACCCAACCACACGATCGTATTCATGCCCAATAATGCGGCTATTCCAAAGAACACCAATATAATCATGATGCCTCGAAAAAGCATCCATGCTCTTGTATTTTTAATCCAGACTAATAGTTCGTAGAAGAAGATTGCGATAATTATCATCTCAATAACGTCTGTCCAACCTATCGTTGGCATCGTCATTCCAAAATAATCTTCTCCAAAAGCACTAATGTCATCTAGAAATTTCATCACTCGTTGCTCCCCTTTCTAGACGGCTTTTCATCGGTGATTTTAACCACCTTCTTATCCTCTGCAGCCAAATGTACCTTTGGCACAGCCGTTACATAATAATAGTACTCATCATCCTCAAACTGGACATGCTCTACTCTTGTATAATCCAGGTTTCGGAAAAAGAAATTCAATATAAAACCAAATGCCAAAACCAAAGCCGATCCGATTAACAATGCAGGCACCTTGGAAGGCACGCTTGTCACCAGATAGCCGGCCAGCATAATGACCACCTCGGAAACTGTTCCCAAAAGCACTGCTGCCATCCATGCATATGGCACTTTGCGGTAGCGCACCAGACTAATTACTAAAAACATAACAATCAGTGCGACCATATAGTAGTAAAAAAGTCGATTCCCAAGCACCTGATGCAATAGTACATCCGCCGCCGAGATATCATTTCCTTCCTCCAGGAAACTACTTGCATTGTTTCGAATCTCCTGCAGATAAAAGGAAATAGTACCGCCGCAAATAATAGAACACACCTCTGATAATCCTCCCATCAGTCCGCTCTCCATTGGAATGACAAACGGGATTCCAAGCTGAGTAAATACCGGAAGAAGAATCATATTGTAATCTTCCTTGCTCTGATAGAAATAACACAGAAAATATCCAAGCAAAAACAGAAGAAGTAATATCATCGCCACATCTGTAGCAAGATTTGCCAGATGAATTACAAGATAGATTGCGAGTACCAATCCGGCACCGCTCGTAGGGATAAATGCCACACCTAATGCAATCAACAATGCAACCCAACTATGATTTAAGATGGATAAATAACCAAAATAACGGTTAATCACCAATAAACTTACAAATGTTAATATTCCACGCCACAATCTCTGGGCCATCATCTCATGTTCGATAATCAACGTACGTATACGGTCTCGAATCATAGTAATCTTATTCATAATCTTTTCCTCTAAAGTCTTCGTCCTTTACTCCAGGCGCCTTGGATTGCTCTTCGGCTTCATAAATCTCTTCCAATGTCTGTAAGTCTCTCTGGAGTTTCTTTAAATCTTTTGCTGCCACCTGAAAATCTCTTCTCGCTCTTCTACGCACTCCATGGAGATAGTAGTAGAGGAAAATAATATATAACATCACCCCAATCAAAAGGAGCAATATCAGAATAAACGTATGCAGATTTGCCAACACAGTTGTAAACAACAAAATCAGTCCCGCCGAATAAATAAGCACATATAAAATCGTTGCACTGATAAACCCACGGGAAAGGCGCATACTCACATAATCTTTTTTATTATATTGAAGGGCCGGCTGTATTTTTCGACCGTTTTCCTTTTCAAACATCGCCAGTTTTGTCATCTGACGAACGCGCTGCTCATTTAACATGTTCTATCCTCATTTAAGCATAGTGATACATTCTTCTAAATTATAACATAGTTAAACTTCAATTCAATAAATAACAGCGCATAAATCCTTTACTTTCCCACACAAATTTTTAGGGTGCAATCCACATGATTTGTATAAGTACGCCCATTGAAAACTTACAGCAAAAAAGATTGGCGGGGAAAACTTTTGTTTTCCCCGCCAATCTTTTTATTTGTTTAGGAAACGCATATGATTTCCATCTTTTTTTGGTTTTTCAACCGGCTTCGGTTCTTCCTTGCGAAATGCATTGTTAAGGCCATCTGCCATCTTACTCTTACAAGCTTCACAGAATCTTCCGGTACGAATTCTGGTTCCACACTTTTCACATGACATCTGAATTGGAGAATCCTCTGTAAATTCAAGTCGTTCTTCGCGAACCCACTGCTGTAACTGCTGCTGTGGAACATCATTCTCTTCAGCAATTTCCTTCATACTTGCACCGGGATTTTCACGAATATATTCTTTAACTGTAGTAAATTTTTTCTCCATCTCATCTCTACAGGCAGAGCAAACCGGTGGTCCACTTAAATAGTTAAATAATCTACCACATTTTCTACATGTCCGTACATCCATAACTCGTTCCTCGCTTTTTATCAGTTCTTCCGATACACATCACCAGGAAATACACCTGTTTTACCCCCGCATCAACCAATGCGTGTGAAACTTCCTCGATTGTGCCTCCTGTTGTAAATATATCGTCAATTAATAAAATTCTATTTAATTTTACACCAATTGTTCGGTTTTTAAAAGCATTTTTCAGATTATTCTTCCGTTCTGCTTCTGTTAATTCCTTCATCGGTTTCGTATCTTCAATACGCTCCACCAGGTCATCTCTTAGGGGGATATCAAATTCCCTACTGATTTCCCTTGCCAGAAGCAATGCCTGGTTGTACCCTCGCCTCCTTACCTTATCATGGAACATCGGCACCGGCACAACAGCATCGAAATTATGACGTGAAATCCATCGATATAGATTCCTGTTTTTCCGTACCGACTTAATAAAGAACTTCCTTAAACCCGTTCTATGAGAAGCCTTGAAACGATACATCGCCTGTTTCATCGGTCCGGAATACTCAAAAAGCGCCCTTCCCTGCAAATAATGTATATTATTCCTTCTTCTCACACAATTTCCACACAATACGCCGTCTTCATTTCCACGAAGTGGCGCTCCACAAATATCACAAATCCGCCCTCGAACCGGAGTGATTTTCGTTGCGCATTCCTCACAAAATCCCCGGGTTTGAAACTGACGATAAGATATAATATCCTCGCAAGACGGGCATCTGGGCGGAAAAATAACGGTAAGAATTGCATCCAATACTTTATACATATTTAACTCCTCTCTGGATTTGACATTTTTTCTCAAGATGATACAATTTGACTTTACATTCTGTAATAGATAAAATTTAGCGAGAACAACTAATTTGTTCGGAGGTTTAAATTATGAATTTTCATACAAGACGATTGCAACCAAAACGATTTGGTGCACTGGTTCTAGCATCATCTATGCTGACGTTAAGCGCATGTGGTTCTGATTCTATCAGCTACAAACCGCTAACTGAAGAAGATGATACAGTATATAACATCTGCGTCGTCCAGTCTGCTGACAATGACCAATCAAATCAGATTCAGCAGGGATTTCAAGATGCTCTTACTGACTTGTTTGGTGAAGGTCACTTTAATGTTACCGTTCAGGTAGCCAACGCCGAAACAAGTGTTGATGACATCAGTAGTAGCTATGTATCTGACGATAACACACAGCTGATTTTTGCGAACGGATCTTCTGCTTTAACATCTGCAGCATTTTATACAGATGAAATCCCAATTGTCGGAGCCAACGTCATTGATTTTCAGAGTGCCCTGCATACACCTGACAGCGAATGGGATGTAAAAACAGGTACCAATGTCACAGGTATCTCATCCCGACCACCAATTGCAGCACAGCTTTCTCTGTTAATCGAAGCTACAAAGGATATGCAGTCCGTAGGCATACTATATTGTCCGGAAGATACAAACGCTATCTACCAGAACGAAATACTTGAGGATTATCTGAATCAGGCAGGCATTCCTTGGAGAGAATACGAAATTCCTTCCACAGAAGCCGCCATCACATCTCACGAAGAAAGCTCAGAAACGGAATCCAGCGGATCCACAATCAGTGGTGAAAAGACCGTTGCAAACTCCGCAAAAGAAGGTACAGAAAACGACGTGGAATCCATAGGAGAATCCAATGTCATCCTTGGATTAAATTCCATATACAGTGCCCGTACCGCCAAGATTTCAGATAACTGGACCCAAGATATCAACGATCCGGTATCTTACGAACTCGGTTCTACAACAGAGGAAATTGTAAACTATGCAGCAAGCCAGTCATCTGCATTTTTCATTTCAGCCAACAGCTATCTGACAGATCAGATTGACACCATAAGCTCTGTTGCAACAGCTACCGGTACAACAACTGTTTCTGCCGATAGCACTATTGCAAGCAAAACTTTGGTTTCCCTCTACTGTGACCCATATAATCAGGGTTACAATGCCGGTAAACTCGTATATAGAATACTGGTTAACGGAGATGATCCGGGTAGCATTAAGATTACAGCCACCAATGCTGATGAAACTGTAAAACTTTATCAGGATTCACTTGCTGAGCAGTTCGGTTTGACATTTGGAAAGTCATTCCAGGAAGTAGATGAGTTCCTAAGTACCTATGTACCCGGAACAAATACAACCAGAATCACAAGTGATGACAGTTCTCAATAATTAAAACAACCCCTTGTATATGAATGATGGTATTTCACATCACCATATATAAGGGGTTTTATTTATTCTTCCAGAGCTTCTGCTATCTCAACGATTCGATCTCTCAAGCCGGAATAACGTCTCTGTTCTGTTGTATTGGAAATCATATTTTGAAATACCTGCTCATCACCGATCAGCATAACGCATTTCTTGGCTCTGGTAACTGCTGTATAGAGCAGATTTCGATTCATAAGTTTCACCGGTCCCTGCAGAAGCGGTATTACGATTGCAGGATATTCTGAACCCTGGGATTTATGAATTGTAATTGCATATGCGAGTTCCAACTCATCCAACCCATTCAGCGGATATTTTACGCATCTACCCTCATCATACTCCACCACTAACAACTTGGCGAAACTATCAATTCTCTTGATATAGCCCGTGTCACCATTGAAGACTCCCAATCCGGAATCAACCGGAATATTGTATTTTCCAGGGACTTCCCATTCCATCTGGTAGTTATTCTTAATCTGCATAACCTTGTCACCTTCTCGGAAAATACGATCTCCAGACTGTATCTCAATCTTATGACCGTCCGGCGGATTCAGATGTTCCTGTAAGATCTGATTCAGACTGTCAACTCCCAGTATTCCCTTTCTGGTCGGAGTCAGCACCTGTATCTCCATAGGATCCACGCCAACGTATGGAGGCAGTTTTTTCATAATAACCGAAAGCATAACCGATGTAATGATATCTCCCCGGCTTCTCTTCAAGAAGAAGAAATCCTTGCTTTGATTATCCAAGACAACTTTCTCTCCGTTATTAATCTTGTGAGCATTAACAACAATATCGCTCTCTGACGCCTGTCGAAAAATCTTATCCAGCACCACGACCGGAATCTTCTCTGATTGGATAATATCTCGTAACACATTTCCTGGTCCCACTGACGGAAGCTGATTTACATCCCCCACCAGTATAAGTTTCGCCCCTTCCGGAATTGCCTTTAGAAGCGCATAGAACAACGGAATATCCACCATAGAAACCTCATCAATAATAAAGACATCCGCCTCCAGCGGATTCTCCTGATTTTTGGCAAACATACTATGGTTTTCTCCCGGCAATTCGCCATCATCCATCATTCCTCCACTGACTTCCAGAAGACGATGTATGGTCTTTGCTTCATATCCTGTTGTCTCACTCATCCTCTTCGTAGCCCGCCCCGTCGGTGCAGCCAGCATGATATCCAGATTTTGATTTTCAAAATAACTGATCATCGCCCTGATTGTCGTGGTTTTACCGGTTCCCGGGCCACCCGTCAAGACCATAATACCGTTTTCAGCGGCCGTTTCCACTGCCAATCGCTGTTTCTCATCCAGTTGAATCTCTTCGTCCTGTTCCACTCTGGCAATATCCGTTTCCAGTTCACTTTCACTGATTGCATCCCGATGACACAATTGAAGCAGCATATCCGCTGAACGTTCTTCCATTTTGTAGAAGGTCCTCGTATATACCTCACCTTCTCGAATAATCAGTTTTCGATCCACCTCTAAGTTATCCACATGAGGTTCAATATATTCCGGATTTACCCCCAGTAGATTTGCACATGTATGGACAAGCATTTCCCTCGGTAGAAATGTATTGCCACTGACAGATGCCATATTAAGTGTATAGATAAGCCCGCTCTGTATACGAAAATCTGAATCTGTATGTATCCCCACACGGCTCGCGATTTCATCCGCAATCTTAAATCCGATTCCCCGGACCTCTTCTGCCATTCGGTATGGATTTTCTTCGACAATTCGATATAGCGTCGGACCGTAGTGGTTATAGATTTTAACCGCCAGACTTGTGGAAATTCCATATTTTCCGAGAAATACCATTGCATCTCTCAAGTCCTTCTTCTCCATCATCTGGTCTGAAATCTCCATAGCCATTCGCTGACTGATCCCCTTAATCTCAGCCAGGCGCTCCGGTTCTTCCTCCACAATGCGGAATGTATCCTTTTTGAATTTCTTCACAATACGAGATGCCAACGCCGGCCCAAGCCCCTTAATTGCGCCCGATCCCAGGTATCTTTTCATCGCTTCTTCATCCTCCGGAGCAGTCACAACGTAGGTTGTCATCTTGAATTGTTCGCCATAAGTTGGATGATCTACCAATTCCCCTTGCAGTATATAGTTTTCCCCTTCTGCAATCTCAGGAAATGCTCCCGTTACCGTAACATCCAAACCATCCGCTACGAAATTCATAACTGTATAGCCATTTGTGGCATTTCTAAATATTATATGATCTACGTATCCTTTTATTTCTTCCATGGAATCTATTCTAACACATAAAGCTAATCTATAGAGTAACAGATAATTTATACCGAAAAGAAAAGACAGACCTGATTCGGTCTGTCTTTACTCTACCATGTTTTTAATTATTTGTAACTGGTCGTTTCACGACTAGTTTGACTCATCAGAAATATCAATGCCATAGTTTCTTGCCATCTGAGATACCAACGTGTCTGTGAGATTTCCACCACACTTATCAACAATATCCTCTGCCAAAGTCTGCAATGTAGAGTCCATATAAAAATCTGTATACTGGTTCATGATGCCATCCTTCTCTTCATCAGACTTTACATTCTCCTGCACTTCCTTCAGCATCTTCTCAACAAAATATGTTTCAAATGACTTTACAGCATTTTCCAGATCTTCCTTTGAAGATGAAGAATCAATTCCGCTTAAGCTGCTTTTTGCGTTCGAAGTTGAAACCGAATTTGTTGCATTGGTATATTGTGAATTTAAATAACTTGTAATTCCATCCATAATCTACACCTCAATCCCATTTATCGCTTCAGATTATTTGCTGTTTCAAGCATTGTATCTGATGTTGTAATGGCCTTGGAGTTCAATTCATATGCTCTCTGAGCAATAATTAGATTAACCATCTCATCCGCCACATTGACATTTGACCCCTCCAGGTATCCCTGAGCAATTGTACTTGGCGTAAGATTCGCATTTGTCTTTTCATTCAATGCATCTCCGCTTGCATCCGTAGCACGATACAGAGAATTATTCGTCTCCTCCAGACCAGTAGGATTTCTAAACTGGAACAGGCCAACATCCTGATTTGTATCTGTATATGTTCCATCTGCATTCTTATAAGCAACGGACCCATCCTTGCCGATAGCAACTGAATCTGTCGGAATATTCTTAGCAAGAACAATATTATTGCCATTACTATCAAGTACCGGATTACCATTTGATGTTGCAAGTACAGAGTCACCATTTCCATTCAATGTCCAGACAAAGTCACCATTTCTTGTGTAATATGTCTCTCCATCCGCACCACGAATCCCAAAGAAACCGGAACCGGAAATAGCCAATGCACTTTTACTATCATTGGCAAGAAGCGCACCATCTGTAAAAATCGAATTTGTAGAACTTACTCGTGTTCCTAACCCGACCTGTGCAGCCCCCGGCTTTGTTTCTCCATTTGCAGAAGTCGTCTCAGATTGAAGATTCTGATACAGGAGTGATTTAAACTGCGTTGTCTTTGTCTTAAAACCTGTTGTATTAACATTGGAAATGTTATTTGCGATAGTATCGACGCTAGTCTGCATACCTTTCATACCGGACGCTGCGGTCCAAAGTGATCTCATCATAATCTTATACCCTTTCCGTGAACCTTTAATCCTGAATCAATTAAACTCTACCAACGGTTCCTGTTGCCTGACCAAGTTCAGAATCTTCTGTCTGAATTACTTTCTGAGCAGCTTCATATGCTCTCTGAATAGTAATCATCTGAACCATTTCATCTACTACATTTACATTGGAAGCCTCGAGACATCCCTGTTCAACGGAAGCTGTTCCGGCGATAATCTGCCCTCCATCCAAAACATCATAGAGGTTTTCGCCATATTTCGAGAAATAATTACGGTCTGCCAAATCAACAACACCAACCTGACCAACCACCTGATTATTCTGATGAATAAATCCCTGTTCATCAATTGAGTAATCTGCAGTTGGATCAACTTGTACGTAATTGGCAGGCGTATTAATAGAATTTAAAGCGCCATTTGCATTCAAGAGATAGTTACCGTCAGAATCACGGAAATATCCATTTGCATCAACATTGAATTCACCATCTCTTGTATATTTGATAGAAGTATTTCCATTGGCATCTGTAAAAGAAATTGCAAAGAAACCATCTCCCGCCAAAGCCAAATCCGAGTGATTATCTGTCACCTGAATGCTGCCCTGATCATAGTTTGTATAGGTTTCTCCAATCTTTGCTCCAAGATGCAATATACCGATTCGCTGAGGAGTATTATTCGCCCAACTTGTATCCTTAATCTTAATGGCCAGCTTATCGTCAAAAGACTGCGTAGTTGCGCCCTCTTTCTTATAGCCGGTGGTATCAGCATTTGCCAGGTTGTTTGTCAGGACATCCAGTCTGTTTTGTGCGTTAACCATCCCTGTCCACGCTGAATATAAACCTTTTACCATACGAATCTACTCCTTAATCGTTCTAATACTTCGATATTATTATCGGATATTTCGTTGTAAAAATTAACCCCCTAAATCATCTATTTTTCAATAATTGCTGCAAATTCTCCATCACCTTGATATCTTCTTCATCAAACCAGATTACAATTTCATCTCCCCGTATTTTCCAATGCTCCTTTTCGTCGTTAATCGCTTTTTTAACATCCATTCTCAGTATGTCGTAATCTAAATCTGAATGGTCTTCTTCCGTCCCCCTCAAAAAAGCCCGGTCTACCGGAAGATACAACTTCCATGCAAACCGAGCTTCATACTACATATATTATTTAATATTAGAATTCCATATGATGTTCTTCTGATAAGAACTCAATGAACTTACCTGTTCCGATTGCTACACACTGTGTAGGATCTTCGGCTGTCATTGTATTGATTCCTGTTCTGTCTTCCATAAGCTGCTCTAATCCGCGGAGAAGAGCGCCACCGCCAGTAAGGATAATTCCACGATCAGCAACGTCAGCTGCAAGTTCTGGTGGAGTCTTCTCAAGTACTGAGTGAACTGCTTCTACAATCTGAAGTGTAGGTTCTTTCAACGCTTCTTCTGTCTCTTCTGAGCTAACCTGGATTGTCTTTGGCAGGCCTGTAACCAAGTTACGTCCACGTACATCCATAACTTCTGGTTCAGCTAATGGATAACATGTACCAATCTTAATCTTGATATCTTCTGCTGTTCTTTCACCAATTAAGATGTTATGTTTCTTACGCATATAACGTACAATTGCTTCATCAAAATCATCACCGGCAATCTTGATAGATGTAGAAACTACAGATCCACCAAGTGAGATTACTGCGATATCTGCAGTACCACCACCGATATCTACGATCATGTTACCACATGGTCTGGAAATGTCGATGCCT
>JAFOVD010000012.1 GCA_017392525.1 Lachnospiraceae bacterium | reverse complement strand
TTGAAGTGGGTTATACAGATAACAAGGTAAAGGTTACAGTAGTAGAAAGTCATTGTCCAAAGTACAAAGTTGGAGATGTTATTCGTTTTATAGGCAGTGACCTTGATAAAGATAACAGTGATAATGTTTGCATGGTTGCAATGCAGGCAATATATCCTTTCATTTATGCTTTTAGAAGAGGGGGCAATTTAAAAAATGGACCTTATCAGTGTATCGATTGTGGAGAGACTGTAGTATTTAATATTGAAATTGAATCATAAAAATTGACAGTTTACGGGGGAGTATTATGATTTTTATAATTGAAGGCATAGTCTTATGTGCACTGTTTACCTTGATGGTTTACATCATGTCTAGGAATCCAATCAAGACATTGTACAACTATCCGCCGAAGATTCAGGAACGTGTAATGTTCTTAGATGAATATAAGGATCAGATTCCTACTAAGAAGAATAAGGTGGTAGCAAAGGTAGGAGCGTCACTTTTATTTGTGGTGATTCTGGCATTTATCCTGAGATTTATCAATGGATATACAACGTTCTTGCAGGCATTTGGATATGGTTTTTTACTTTGGACTATCGTAAATGCGTATGATGCAATTGTGCTGGATATCATATGGTTTTGTCATGATCCGCAGTTTGTATTCAAAGGCACTGAGGACATGGTGGACGAGTATCACGATTATTGGTTTCATATCAAAGGATTTTTCATAGGCGAAGGGCTAGCGATAGTGGTGTGTGCCTTGGCGGGGTTAGTTGTATCGCTGATGCCATATGGCGGAATTGAGCAGCCAGCAAACGTACCTGACACTGTAGAAGTGCAGGAGGCTATTGTTGAAGAAGATTCAGAGGAAGAGGTAGGGATGATTTTACAAATTGATGGAAAAGAAATACCAGTAACCTGGGAAGATAATGCGTCAGTGGGTGCTTTGCGTGAACTTGCAGTTGATGGCCTGGAAATCCAAATGTCTATGTATGGTGGATTTGAGCAGGTGGGCTCCATCGGCCAGAGTATTGCCAGAGATGATAAGCAGATTACAACAAGTGCAGGTGATATTGTGCTCTATTCAGGAAATCAGATTGTTGTATTCTATGGCTCTAATTCATGGGCATATACTAGGCTTGGCAAAATCAATCTGTCTGAAGATGAGCTGACAGAGTTATTAAGTAATGGGGACGTGACATTGAAATTAGCTCAATAAGAATGAAGTGAAGCATAAAGCAGAATATGAAGAAATTACACAAATGGGGAATGCTAATTGCAGATATTATACAGATTATTGCAATGTACCTGGGGATTGCCTCAGACATTGGCGGGAGCTTTTGTTTTTATTTTAAACAGAGAATGTAAGCATTATTCGTATAAAGGTTCAATTGTTACCGAATGGAAGAGCAAGTCCAGCTTGTCATTAGGAATGTTTCTTTTTGTATCGGATGATCCGTTTTTTTATTACCAGGGAAAAAGAAAGATTTATTCCGAGGAAGCGTTTTCTACAATGCTAATGGTGCATGAATATGGACACACAATTCAATCATTAATATTTGGCCCTTTATATTTAATTGCTGTTGGATTACCATCTATTCTTTGGAGTTTTCTACCGGTTTTTGCGAGGAAACGTGATGCTGAGAAGATATCTTACTTTTCTGCATATCCAGAGAGATGGGCAAATCATTTAGGAGAATGCATCACAGGAGATAACTCGATAGGAGAACCAATATAAGAACAGGAGGCACTTTTGGTGCCTCCTGTCTGTTTACTTTACATATTCAGCAATTGCACGGCTGACAAATTCAGCAGTACCACTTCCGCCGGCCTTATCGATGTTTGCTTTGAACTCGCCATCTGCAGCGTACATCTTACCAAGACCTGCAAGAATTTCATTGGTGCATTCATAGAAGTTCTGGGTGATGTAGTTCTGAAGGTCCTTTACCATAGCCTGAGCTTCGGCAGATTTAGGATCGGAATCCTTAAGCTTGCCACTTTTCTCAAATAATTTCATGAAATCGCTCCAAAGCTTTTTCTCATCATCCTTAGAGCGGGAAGCTGA
>JAFOVD010000003.1 GCA_017392525.1 Lachnospiraceae bacterium | reverse complement strand
GCTGGAGAGGCATTTATATGACCCCATATTCATTCCGGTACCAGAATATATATCCTTTGCTTTAGCTACGAGAAGCTGACGCCCTACACTTCCGAACATGGCTGATTCATCACCGATCGGAGCCCAGTTATCAAGGCTGCAACTATAATGGTACTTCGCACATCTCTCATTAATATCATCTTTGTGATACGACTTTGCCCAACCATGAGTGTCATGAGGAATATACTGTCTTGACAAAATAGGATACCCTGAACTGTCACGGCAGGTATTAAACTGCTGCGAACCATTTGTTTTCATAGTATTATTCTTACACTGATCAAGGTTGGTATATCGCTGGCCGCCAATGAGAATTCTCTTTACAACATCCATACGGGAAGAAGTGATGTAATTCAAGAAGTTACCACTCCACAGTCCGCCGGAGCATTTGTAAACAGGTTTTCCCTTATAAGCATCATTAGCTGATGCCAAGCGAGACATTTTAAACATATTATCAGTGTACTGGTAACACCAATTGGACTCAAAAATACCGTCGTATATTATATGGGGCGTAAACACTCCATCAACAGATCCATCTTCATCCAAATCTGTCAAATCATTATACGCTTCATAGTACATAGAATGATCGCGACCCAGCATCAACATAATCAATGGTTGCTTGGCGCCAAAGACAGCATTCAGAGGATAACTTGCAATATCAGTATCAACCACAACTGCATCTGCGGTTTGAATTGTCAAGCCTACACAAGCAACACAGCAAGAAGCTGCAATTGCAGATAATAATAACTTTTTCATTAAATAAACTCCCACCAATTACCAACAAGCATTTGCATCACTGCTAGAAGAGCTTTCACCGCCGCCCCGCGTACCATTGCGAAATAAATACATATAACGACATTCCTTATCACTGTCATACTGACCTCCAATAGGAACAGCAGACAATTTATATCCAGATGTTAGTTCACACGATAAGTTATACTGACCCTCACTGCTCAATACAGTTTCTCCGGTAAAACCAGCGCAAACTTTTCCTTCTTGACCTTCAATATTAATTCCATAAGTGTGATTGAGAGAGAAATATTCCTCCAATTGCTGCTGATATTGCAACAATTCCTCCTGAACCGCTGATCTTCTTGCTTTTACAATGTAAGAACGGTATGTTACAGCCGCCAGGGAAGTCAGGATCGAAATAATAACTATAACCACCATTATTTCTATTAAGGAAAAACCTTTCACTAAACGAGATTTACCTATCATATCAATTCCATTTTTTTCAAATCAGATCTGTAATATAAATCTACAAATCAAACAAAATTCAACTATAAACAAAAACAACGTCACTACTCACCACTAGGAGGAGCACCAAGAACATCCAATTCATTATCCATTTTTTCGTCAGGGCCATTTCCACCACCATCATATGATGTATCTATGTCCTTAGGTAGTAAAACAGCAACTTGCCCCTGCAGCTTTACCAGGCCGGCACCGTTTCCAGTTCCAATTGCGGTCGCACGGAAAAATTGTTTCTCCATATCAGTACCTTTGTACGGTGGATGCTCGCGCCGTTTTTCAAGCCTAAAATAGGTTCCAGCATGCTCAAAATCATAAAAACCTTCACCAATATGGGTTAAAAAATTTTCCTTATTATATGCACCATCACTAGCAAGAACGTTTCCAAGCCACCAGAAACAGTCATTCGGAGAATCAAGATCGGCAACATCATCTGAACAACTACTCGAAACCAACTGAGCAATGGAACTATCGCTCCCTTTATCATCAAAATCCGTCACCTTGGTATTAAATTTATCACTATCTGTCTTTTGAATCTCTAGCAGGATGTGTTCGGCCAAGTTCAGACCTGCCTGAGCATTTACAAGACTGGAAGACTGATCATATGTAGCACTTGATAAATGCCTATTAGCAATTGCAGTATCAGCAATTGCTAAAGCAACCAGTGATACAATCAAAGTCACCACTACGGCAGCAACCAAAGCTATACCTTTTTCAATTTTATGAAACTTCAACATTTTAATGCCTCACCGCGTTATTCAAAGAAACGATTCTTGGCATAAGCCAATCCTGATATCAGATTATACATATCATTCGTTGAATCACCAGTACTAGGGATGGTAACTTTATCCTTAGCATCATCCATACCCAAAAGGTGATACTCAAGAGTATTACCCTTAATAGAAGTGGCCTTCTGATGGGTAGACTGCTGTATAATAAATCCATACCTGATACTGTTTACTGTAGTGTAGTTTTTCACGACGTCCTTAGAATATGAGTCCATTTCAAACGGTAAAAAGAACTGAGAACGGTCATCCGATCTGAATGCAAACATCATAAACCTAACATCCGGATTTACAAGGAAAGTCTCGACCTCGCCTGCCTTAGGATTGGAAGGGGTTGAAACATCTACAATAATCTGCTGACACATTAGTCCCGGATGAGTCACACTGTCATCGATATATAGACGTATAACAGCTAGTTTATCACGATTAAGAAAAGTTCCCGCACAGTCGAACATACGTCTATTATTGTTTTTATTTTCATCAAAGTTCTTACCGTTGATATTGAGATCATCATCTATGCTGGAACCATAATACCTAAGAAAAATCTCATGTTTTTTAGAACCATCGGTTCCATCTGCGGCAATATATGAATTATTAGCAAAATGAACATCCGATGCTCCGGAACCAAAATTATATGTTGCTTCCTTGAATGTTGCACCTTTTACAACCATGTGATAGTTTCTGAATCCCGCCATCTTCAAATAGTCGGTGATATTTCTGTTGGTCATCTGCATGGAGCGGTTCATACCGTCATTGGCCTGAACCATGGTAAAACTTCTTTGGGATGAGGTCAGGAATGAATAAACACCTATAATAATTATTGACGCTACAACCATGGAAATCAGCAATTCAATCATGCTGAATCCAATATTCTTAAAATTATAATATCTCATGGCAACAAGTACTCCATTGATGAAAATCCAATTTCAGCCGTTTCATCCTCATCTGCATTTGTTGAGAATTTAGGTGGTTCCAATCTATTTTTGTCGTTCAACGTGCAACGCATTTTAGCGGCGGCGCTTGATGGAGTTTTCCGCCATTTATACTCTACTGCAACCCTAGGTACATCAAATTTTTCACCCGTTTTGTATTCGTAATCATCCACACTGGTAATTAAAATATTTGCACATATATCTTTCTCACCTTCAAGGTTAAGTGAATTCCACACAGAATATATCCATGCATCAATTTCACACTTAATACCTGTTTCGGCACTGTTTTTATTTCTATACTCATCCGCCAAAGGCACCTTTGAACAATCCGAATCAGACATATTCATGGCTTCTACATTATCCAAAGTGAATTTTATATAGCCGTCTGATGATGTTTTCAATAGCTTACTGATACCCTGTCTGTGCCCACTTAAGCGTTCCATCAAATTAACCACACTCACTGTAGATGCTGTTGATTGTTTTGAACCTTCACCAGCCTGTAATCCGAAAATCTGAATTTTTGCTACAGCAAATAACGAAACAGCAACAACAACCAAAGAAACCAGCAATTCAATAAGGTTAAACCCGAAGGTCTTTCCTATTCTGTTTATAGTTCTTACTCTTAACATATTACCTGCAATTCCCATCTATAAGTCCTGTTTCCAATGACTCTATATTTCCGTTGATAGAAAACTGAACCCCAAGACAAAGTTCATTCTTAGAGATCAAATCTCCCTTCTTATCCTTTAAAAACAACCGGAAATATTCACCTTGTTTAGTAGATTTCAATCTATCACTGACTTGTATTTTCCCGAATGGGGTGAATTTTATGAAGTAACTAGAGCCCACATCACCTAGAGAAATTGCACTAGAACCGCCACCAGCAAACAACTCCGGTTGACTGTACATCGTCAAATCATGATTGAAAGCATCATCAGATTCACTTGTAGACTTACACGCAGCGGCAGGACACGCCCTAACATTATGCTTGGTACTATCGAAAATTACCACATAGGGTATATTGTCCCGCAGAGCACTCGCAGCGGCATTCGTCATGGCATTCATAAGCTGTTGCCGCGCACTGGAAATATTCTGCCTCAGTTTATAACTGCTCATCATATTCACAGACAGTGTTGCCATAATAGATAGGATTATTATCGCAGATATGACCTCTATTATGGAGAATCCTTTCGACATCCATCTCGAAGGATTTTTTATTTTGCCCATACATCTCTCTCCATTGAAATTAAAGCACAACTATTCTAATTATATTTAT
>JAFOVD010000052.1 GCA_017392525.1 Lachnospiraceae bacterium | reverse complement strand
TGCCTAATCAAAAAAGTTTGTAGTTTTTGGGGAAAGGGGCAGTATACTCTATTTTTGCCAGAAACAGCTTACCACACAAAAAAAGATATAAAAAGGGAGCTGGAAAAAATGATTATCTCATTTTTTCACAGCCCCTTTTTATACTTCGTTAAGACGTTCATTGGCAAGTGCAACGAAATCCGATACATCAGCAATATGGGAATCTTCGTGATATGCATATGCAAAATGATATTCTATTTTAGGATTTTTTTCATTTTTATTTCGTTGTGCGATACGATCTTCCAGATGTTCTTTAAACAATTGGATGGTTTCTGGACTGGCATTTTCAATAATGACAATAAATCGATCTCCGCTATTTCTTCCGACATACATTTTGTTCATAGCGGCTGACTGAAGAATCATTGAAAACGCACGAATAGTTCGATTGCCATCCAGACGGCTGTATTCCCGATTGATTGCAGCAAGATTGGAAAGGGAAATCATAAGCACCGCAAAATTATCCGGAATTGGTTTTCCATGAAATTTTGCAAGAACATCATCAATGCCAATGCGGTTTGCAATTTTCGCAACAGGATCCGATTTCAACGCATAGGCCAGCTCATTTACATCTCGTTTTTCCTTCGCATAGAGTGTAAAATCTATGAAAATAAAAAGAAAAGATATAAATAGAATGCCCCATAACAAAGTCAGAACCTGTTTTAGCGCCGGTGTATTGGAAACAGCTACTTGGATGTCTTCATTTGTAACAACAGTAAAAAAGCAAAGAATCGAAAACAATATATAGATAATGAATTGAATTGTTTTCAAGGTTTCAAGTTTTTTCATGTCGATCTCCTTAATAGAATCATATATTTACATTATATTTTTTTGTTAGAATGAGTGCAATCGAAAAATACCTTGACAATTCGCATTTCGTTGCATACAATTCAATGGTATTATTTTAGTCGCAAGGAGAAATCTCATGGGAGAAAATAAGTATGATTGCTTAAGATTGGAAAATCAGTTATGTTTTCCATTATATGCATGTTCTAAGGAAATTGTTCGTAAGTATAAGCCATTTTTAGATAAGCTCGATTTAACATATACGCAGTACATAACAATGCTGGTTCTTTGGGAAAAAAAGGAAATGAATGTCAAGGAAATCGGTGAAGCACTTTTTCTTGATTCCGGCACATTGACACCTCTTCTGAAGAAGCTGGAAAAGAAGGGTTATGTTTCAAGATCCCGTTCGAAAGAGGATGAACGTAGCATCAACGTGTCTATTACACCGGAAGGTGAAACACTTAGAGAAAAGGCATTGTCTGTCCCTGTAGAAATGGGAGAATGTGTAAAATTGACTCCAGAAGAAGTGGAGACTCTTTATAACCTGCTTTACAAACTTCTGAAGAAATGTAATTGCAAAGATGAAAAATAGAAAAGGAGGTCGGTACATACCGACCTCCTTTTTTCTTGCCCCCAAAGCTGCATGTCCATCCCTCCGTTTCCCCCCTTCTTCCTCCGGCCATCTTCCGGCACTTCGCAAGAATATTTCATTTTCCATATATGCAGAGTGTCGCATCTCTTATTGCATGTGTCTTTTGTAAGTCTGTACAGGTGTCTGAGGCTGTTTTTAAAAGCAGCGGACACAATCTTCTGTCTTTTTGAATTTTGTAGTTCCCCTAAACTTAGGGTGAATATAAGTGAGTTTAGTAAAATCAAAATCAACGACTTTATGTATTGTCATGCGCCGCCATGGATGGCGGCGCAAGCAGTATCTGAAACACGATGTTGAATATACTGCAGTGACGATACATAAGACGATGATTTTATGATTTTACTTAACAAACTTTACCTGAACCCCTAAGTTTAGGGGAACTATAAAATTTTAATGAAAGTATAAGTGTCCGCTTTTTAAAAACAGCCTCAGGCACCGGTTCATCCTGCAAAAGACACATGCAAGATGCTCCCTTTCTGCATATTGGAAAATGTAAATATTCGCGAAAATGTGCCGGGAGATGGCCGGAGGAAGAAGGGGGAGTGAGGGGAGAGGACACTTTGGGGCAAGGAATTAGTAACTTACGGTGTTTGTCTTCCGGTCGTAGTAGTAGATGTGGTCGGAGAGGATTTCTTCGTCTCGAACTTCATCGGTGTTCACTTGTCGAACCAGTGCATTTAATTCATCCGTGGTATTACTGTAGTAGGATGGCATGAGTAATACCTCGTGGACAGAACTTGGCAAAATAACGATGTCACTTGCGAATCTTTCTGCCACCTGTTTTAACAGTTCCTTGTAGAGGATACAACAGGCACCGTGAATCTTCAGATCGTTGGTTAAAACGTAGAGTGGTAACTGCTGCAGAGTGTCATCCTTCATTTCGGATGGAAATAGTTCTTTTATCCAGCTTCCCATATTCCTCAAGTCGTAAGGAAGAAGTTTTGGTGTGTTCTTCTTTGCGATTCTAAACAGTTCTTTGGTTGAAACCTGCCAGAATGCAGCGTGTTCATTTCTAATCAGTACGCTTCCTGTACCGGCATCTGTTGATGGAAAGAGGCAGACAAATACAATGGCGAGATCAAGATATGGAATGTGAGGAACCTCGCTTAAAAGTTCCCGATTCTTCTCATAGTTAATCAAGCGGTAGACAATGTGCTCTTTTATCTCGTCGAATTGATCAAATATGTGGATATCCAGATTTAAATCATTCTTGTGATCATAATAGGTTTTTACAATATCCCGGACAATAATTTCAAATTCTTTATCAGTAGGCTCCTTTTCATAATCCTTAAAAATCGGATTGATATAAATCGTAGGAGAGATATTGACCTCAGGTTCATTAATGATGAGAGCGTCTAGTATAAGACCATTATTCTTTTGTACTTCTTGAATACGTACAGAAGTGTCTTCAGAGAACTGATTCTGGACGTGAAATAATAATTGTTCTTTAAATTCTTCGTAATTCATGGATTTTCTTTCTGAAACAGATGGGGAATTCTTATGAGATAGAATAGAATCCTATGAAGATTTGAACATCTTTATAGTAGCATTTACCAAGGATAAGAACTACTAAAAAAATAGAAAAGTCTATAAAAAAACAATAAAAAAAGCTCCAAGTCGGACTTGAACCGATGACCCCTTCATTACGAGTGAAGTGCTCTACCAACTGAGCTATTGGAGCAGACTAGTCCATTATAATGAATGTGCATTTGATTTTCAATCGCTTTTTACCAAAAAATTAATTTTCCCCTCTCCCTCATCCATCCCACCACCTCCGGCATCTCCCGGTACTTCGCAAGAATATTTCATTTTCCATATATGCAGAGTGTCGCATCTTTTATTGCATGTGTCTTTTGCATATTGGAAAATGTAAATATTCGCGAAAAAGTACCGGGAGATGCCGGAGGTGGTGGGATGGATGAGGGAGAGGGGAAGAGAAGGGGATTTGGAAGAAAAGATTGAGGTTTCGGCGGAATATGCTATAATGGTGTCAGTTTTTGTATAATCAAAGGAGTAAAACTGTGGATACAAAAGAATTGAAAACAAAAATGAATGAAAAACTTCATCAGTTAAAAGAGAAGGTTAAAAAAGTAAATATAAACAAAGATGTTTTTAAGAACATTAATAAGGAATGGTTCATTGCAAACCGTAAAGTTTGTATGTTGGCAGCGTTTGTTCTTGCAGCACTGGTGATGATCTTGGTTAGTTTCCTTGTATTGGACGTTCCAATTGTAGCGGTTTGTGCCTTTGTTGTGTTAGAGACTTTACTTTGTGCATTACTGAATAACACACCAATCTGGGTTCATTTTGCAATCCTTGTATTACAGGCAGCAGCTGGATTATTCTTTAATGCAATTGTCTTCATCATATTGATGTTAGTTGTCTATATTGTGGCACTGTTATTATTATATGTATGGACAAAGGATGTAGAATAATGAACAAGACCAATTTTCAGAAGGAATTGGAAAAAGTCATTGATAAAAATGCGCAGCTTCAGAAAGTTCCGACTTTGTTGTTACATAGTTGCTGTGCTCCTTGTAGCAGTTATGTCTTGGAGTATTTGTCAAAATACTTCAGCATAACTGATTTTTATTACAATCCGAACATTTCGCCGGAAAAGGAATACAAAAGACGTACGGACGAGATGAAACGATTTATTGACGAGTTCCCGGTGGAGCATAAAGTAACATTTCTGGAGGGTAAGTACGATCCGGAACAGTTTTTTTCCAATGTAAAGGGACTGGAGCAGGAGCCTGAGGGCGGGGAAAGATGTAAAGTCTGTTTTCGCATGCGCCTGGAGGAAGCTGCTAGAATGGCGAAGGAGCTTGGGCTGGATTACTTCGCTACAACACTTACGATTAGCCCTATGAAGAATGCAACACTTCTGAACCAAATCGGTAAAGAAGTGGCAGAGATATATGGTGTGAACTATCTGCCTTCAGATTTTAAGAAGAAGAATGGTTTTAAACGTTCCACAGAATTATCAAAAGAGTACGATCTCTATCGTCAGGATTATTGCGGATGCGTATTTTCAAAGGCTGAAAGAGAGAGGCAAAAGTCGGAGCAATTGTAAATTGTCTTTGGCGGGAAAAGGAAAGAAAAAATAACAGAAAAGAGGAAAGATTATGGCACAGTTATGGGGTGGAAGATTCACCAAAGAGACAGATCAACTTGTGTATGCATTTAATGCGTCTATCGGTTTTGACCAGAAGTTTTTTGCTGAGGATGTGGCCGGCAGCAGAGCTCATGTAAAGATGCTTGCAAAGCAGGGCGTTATTACAGAGGATGAGATGAAGGTAATTATCGACGGATTGGATAGCATCGAGCAGGATGTCTGCTCTGGAAAGATTGAAATCACAGACGAATATGAAGATATTCATTCCTTTGTAGAGGCTAATCTTATTGACCGTATTGGTGACCCTGGTAAAAAGCTGCATACCGGACGTAGTAGAAATGATCAGGTTGCGCTGGATATGAGACTGTTTGTAAGAAAAGAAGTGAAAGAGACAGATGAACTTCTGAAGAGTTTATTGGAAGTGATTCTCTCTATTATGGAAAATAATGTAGATACAATTATGCCTGGATTTACGCATCTTCAGAAGGCTCAGCCAATTACTCTGGCACATCATATGGGGGCTTATTTTGAGATGTTTAAGCGAGATCGACTTCGAATGAGAGACATTTATGATCGAATGAACTATTGTCCACTTGGATCAGGGGCGCTGGCAGGTACAACTTATCCTTTGGACCGTCATTATACAGCTTTTCTTTTGGATTTTTATGGACCAACAGAAAACAGTATGGATGGAGTAAGCGATAGAGATTATCTGATAGAATATCTGGCTGCTCTGTCTACTGTAATGATGCATTTAAGCAGATTTTCTGAAGAGGTTATTATTTGGAACAGTAATGAATACAAGTTCGTTGAAATTGATGACGCTTACTCAACCGGTTCCAGTATCATGCCGCAGAAGAAAAATCCGGATATTGCTGAGCTTGTTCGAGGCAAGACCGGACGAGTTTACGGTGCTTTAATGTCACTTCTTACGACCATGAAGGGCATTCCTCTGGCATATAACAAGGATATGCAGGAGGATAAGGAATTGTCCTTTGATGCAATCGATACAACAAAGGGCTGTATCGCATTGTTTACAGGCATGCTTTCTACTATGAAATTCCTTAAGGATAACATGAGGGAAAGCGCACGCCATGGGTTTACCAATGCCACGGATGCGGCTGACTATCTCGTAAATAAGGGAATGCCTTTTAGAGATGCCCATAGTGTTATTGGAAAACTGGTTTTATACTGCATCGATGCCGGTAAGGCAATAGATGACTTATCACTTTCTGAATTACAGGAAATCTGCCCATTGTTTGAGCAGGATATCTATGATGCGATTTCTATGGAAACTTGTATAAATAAGCGATTGACTGTTGGTGCACCTGGCCGTCAGGCTATGGAGCAGGAAATCAAATCATATAAGAAATATTTACAAGAATAGGGTTGCTTTTTTAGGCATACTATACTATGATATTTGACAGGCGCACAATTGTTCGCGAGTGACGGACAGGCGACTGGGAAAAGAAAAGAAAAAAGAAAATGGTAAGGAGAACATGAGACATGAGTGACAAGTTGAGAGTTGGTGTTTTAGGCGCAACAGGTATGGTTGGACAGAGATTTATCGATCTTTTAAATAACCACCCATGGTTTGAGGTAACAACAGTTGCTGCAAGCCCTAGATCTGCAGGACAGACCTATGAAGAGGCTGTTTCTGGCCGTTGGAAGATGGAAAATCCTATTCCGGAATCTGTGAAGAACCTTGTTGTTAAGAATGTAAACGAGGTTGAAGAAGTAGCTTCTGAAGTAGATTTTGTATTTTCTGCTGTTGATATGTCCAAGGAAGAGATTAAGGCGATTGAAGAGGCATATGCCAAGACAGAAACACCGGTAGTATCTAATAATAGTGCGCATAGATGGACAGAGGATGTTCCTATGATTGTTCCTGAAATTAATCCGGAACATGCTGAAGTGATTGAAGCACAGAAGAAGAGACTTGGAACAAAGCGTGGTTTTATTGCAGTAAAACCAAATTGTTCTATTCAGTCATACGCACCAGCACTTACAGCTTGGCGCTCATTTGAACCATATGAAGTTGTGGTATCTACATATCAGGCAATTTCCGGTGCCGGCAAGACATTTAAAGACTGGCCGGAGATGGAGGGCAATATCATCCCATTTATCGGTGGAGAAGAAGAAAAGTCCGAAAGAGAACCTCTTCGTATCTGGGGTAAGGTAGAAAATGGCAAGATTGTTCCTGCAGATGATGTGAAGATTACTGCACAGTGTATCCGTGTACCAATTCTTTATGGACATACAGCAACAGTATTTGTGAAGTTTAAGAAGAATCCTACACAGGAGCAGTTGGTAGAAGCATTAAAGAATTTCAGTGGAGAACCACAGAAGTTAAATCTTCCATCAGCTCCAAAGCAGTTTATCCAGTACATGGATGAAGAAAATCGTCCACAGGTACAGTTGGATGTAAACTTTGAAAACGGTATGGGCGTTTCTATCGGACGTCTTCGTGAGGATAGCATCTACGATTATAAGTTTGTAGGTCTTTCTCATAATACTATCCGTGGTGCAGCCGGCGGCGGTGTCCTCTGTGCAGAGCTTTTAACAGCTAAGAAATATATCACAAAGAAAGAACAATAAATTATATTTATATTTAACATTGTGATTTTAAATTACTTTTACTATAATGAATATCACGGCATATGCCGTGATATTTTTTGTTTTTTATCCGTTTAGGATGATATATATATTTCATTGCACAGAAGAAGGGGGCACAATTTTGGTATCGAAAAATGCGGAGCAGAAGCAACTTGAGTCTTATTATCAGGAGGATAAAAACGCAATTATTCTCATGTACGGATCTACACGTTCTAATAAAGAGCAGATGATTCAATCGTTTCTGGAGGGAAAGCAGGGATTTTATTATCGTGCCAGATTTGCTTCAGAGCAGGAACAGTTACGTCAGCTAAAACGAGAAGTAGAGCAGAAATTTCATGTGCAAGTGGAAGAAAACTATGACGATATTTTTGACCATCTTAGAAGCGGGAACAAGGAGAAATTTGTTCTTGTACTGGATGAGTTTCAGAATATCTGCAAACGAGGTTCGGATTGTTTTGAGGCCCTGGTTAGATTAAAGAAGAATCGTACTTCCGGCATTCTGATTCTTCTATGCAACTCTTCGATTTCCTGGACAAGAAAGGATATGGAGGACTGTCTTGGTAAAGAGTATAAAAGAATTGATGCCAAGATGAAGTTGCAGGAGAAAACATTTCTTGATGTGGTGCGCCAGTTTCCATCATTTAGTGTGGAAGAGTGTGTAAAGACCTACGGAATTCTAGGTGGGGTGGATCAGTATCTGGAATACTGGAATCCAAAAAAATCAATTCGCGACAATATCTGCGAGGTGATTTTGGATACCAGAGGACCGTTGTTTACGGAAGCAGAGGATTTTATAAGTTCTGAACTTAGAGAATTATCAGTATATGATACGATTTTATCTTCCATCGCAAGAGGAAATGAGAAGTTAAATGATCTCTATCTGGATACGGGATATTCCAGGGCGAAAATCAGTGTGTATATGAAAAATCTGGCGGCTTTTGATGTAATTGAAAAGGTGGTTTCTTTTGAGACCGGTGGATGGAGCAATGCGAAAAAGGGAGTATATCGAATTAAAAACCATTTTATCGCATTCTGGTTTAGATTCGTTTACCCTCATCTTTCAGATCTTTATGTTATGAAACCAAAAGAATTCTACAGCGCATACATTTCCAGAGAATTAGACGGCTATCTCCGTCGTTATTTTGTGAACGTATGCCATGAATATCTCTCCCTTCTGAACATGATGGGAAAACTGCCGATTCAGGTAAAATCCATGGGAACATGGCTGGGTAAGACCGGTACAATCGATGTAATTGGTGAAGATGAAGTGAGAAATCATATCGTAGGAGTCTGCAACTGGGAGAAACCGATGATATCCTATGAGCAGTATGAGAAGTTGCAGGATGATATGGCTCTGGCCAAGATTAAGGCCAAGACCGTATATCTGTTTTCTGCAAAGTCCTTTGATCCAAGACTTGTGAAGCTTGCTTCCGAAGATCCTTCGATTGTTTTGGTAGACATGAAAGAATTATAAATCTAGATAGGAATTACAATGGGCAAATATTTATTTATCGCCGAGAAGCCAAGCGTGGCGCAGCAGTTTGCTGCAGCGCTTTCTGAGACTAATATGAAGCGCTATGATGGCTATAATGAAGGGGACAAGATTATTGTTACCTGGTGTGTGGGCCATCTTGTCACCATGAGTTATCCGGAAGTTTATGATGAAAAATACAAGAAATGGCGTCTCGATACGTTACCATTTCTACCGGAAGAATATAAGTATGAAGTGATTAAGCCGGTTGCGAAACAGTTTGCAATTGTTTCAAAGCTTTTAAATCGCGATGATGTTGAACGAATCTATGTCTGCACTGACTCGGGACGAGAAGGAGAGTATATCTACCGACTGGTTCGACAGATGGCAGGAGTGCATGACAAGGATGAGCGACGGGTATGGATTGATTCTCAGACAGATGAGGAAATCAAGCGCGGAATACGTGAAGCAAAGGATATCAGTGAATATGATAATCTGAGTGATAGTGCGTATCTTCGTGCGAAAGAGGACTATCTTATGGGAATTAATTTCTCCAGATTGCTTTCCCTTCGATATGGCAATGCTGTTGCCGGCTTTATGAACAAAAATTATGTCGCAATTGCTGTGGGTCGAGTTATGACCTGTGTTCTCGGTATGGTGGTGAAACGTGAACGTGAAATCAGAGATTTCGTAAAGACACCGTTCTATCGAGTGATGGCAGATACCAATGTCTTAGGTGCGACGCTGAACATGGAGTGGAAGGCGGTTGTAGGATCAAAGTATGTTGATTCGCCGCTTCTATACAAGGAAAACGGTTTTAAAGAAGAGAAAGATGCTATACATCTCATTGCCGAGACTCTTGGAAAGGATGACAGTGAACTTGTTTTTGACGAGGATAAGAACACCCCTGCTCAGGATGTGCCGGCTGTAATTACAAAGATTGAAAAGAAGAAGGAGAAAAAGAATGCTCCGCTTCTTTATAACCTTGCAGAAATTCAGAATGACTGTTCAAGGTTCTTTAAAATCAGTCCGGATCAGACACTGAATATTATTCAGGAGTTATATGAGAAGAAACTTGTAACATATCCAAGAACAGATGCCAGAGTTTTATCGACAGCAATTTCCAAAGAAATTGACAAGAACATTCGTGGTCTTTTAAATGTTCCCGGTGTAAGAGAGTTTGCACAGAATATTCTCGATCAGAAACTCTATGAAAATATTGCAAAGACGAAGTATGTCAATGACAAGCAGATTACAGACCACTATGCTATCATACCAACGGGACAGGGATTTAAAAATTTGCAGGGTTGCAGCAGGTTGGTTATCAATGTCTATGAATTGATTGTACGCAGATTTCTGGCGATTTTTTATCCACCGGCTGTCTATGAGAAGTTATCCATGACAGTAGAGAAAAATGGTGAGTTTTTCTTTGCAAATGATAAATACCTGGTGGATCCCGGTTATCTGGCATTGATGGAGTATTCCTTTAAAAAGAAAAAGTCAGATGATTCTGCGGATGGATCTTCCGATGACCTTGACAATGATGAGGATAATGAGGAAGAGGATAATAATAAAAACATGGTCGAAATCATTTCCAAGATAAAAAAGGGAGATGAAGTTACTTTTACGGCTATGGGCATCAGAGAGGGCGAAACATCACCGCCAAAGCGTTATAACTCAGGTTCTATGATTCTGGCTATGGAAAATGCCGGTAAATTAATTGAGGATGAAGAATTAAGAGAACAGATTAAGAGTTCCGGAATCGGTACATCAGCTACGCGAGCGGGAATTCTCGAAAAGCTGGTGAAAAATGAGTATCTGAATATGAATAAGAAGACGCAGATCATTACACCGACATTTCTTGGTGAGATGATTTATGATGTGGTGACAGTTTCAATGCCGTCTATGTTGAATCCGGACTTTACAGCAAGTTGGGAAAAGGGTCTGGGTTATGTTTCTGATGGTAATCTCTCAGCAGATGAATATATGGTTAAGTTGGAAAATTATATCAGACAAAGGACTGCAAAAGTATTACAGCTGAATAATTCCTATATGCTAAACGGACAGTTCCAGAAGATATCACAATTTTACAAGAACGGTTCCGGCAATACAAAAAACAGTGCAAAAAGCACCAAAAAATCCGGTGCAAAGAAAAAGTAGCAAGTGAGGTTTAAAAATGCAAGATTGTAAGATTAAGAACATGTATGATTTAGAGCAGACAATGGCTGCAGAACTCTTTGAAGGTAAGGAATATCCATGGGAAGTACTTCCGGAAATCGGTGAGTTCATAAAGAAGCTGGGCCCAACACTTGATCCTGAAATCTATGAAAATAAGGGCGAGAATATCTGGATTGCAAAATCTGCCAAGGTTTGGCCAACGGTTTCCATCACAGGTCCATGTATTATCGGTGAAAATACAGAGGTTCGCCAGTGTGCTTTTGTACGAGGCAATGCCCTGGTTGGAAATGACTGCGTTGTCGGCAACTCTACAGAGCTTAAAAATGTTGTATTATTCAACCATGTTCAGGTACCTCATTATAACTATGTGGGAGATTCTGTGCTTGGATATTTCTCTCATATGGGAGCAGGATCTATCACATCCAATGTGAAATCCGATAAGACTCTGGTAGTTGTAAAGGACAGAGAGTCCGGAGAACAGATTGAAACTGGTCTTAAGAAATTTGGTGCCATGCTTGGAAATCATGTAGAAGTTGGTTGTAACAGTGTATTAAATCCGGGTACTGTGATCTGTCCGGATTCCAATGTTTATCCTACATCTTCTGTACGTGGAGTGATTCATCCGCACTCAATATTCAAGGATGCAGAACATGTTGTAAAAAAGAATTAGATAAATTTGTCAGGCACTCTAGACTATCTTGAAAAAATGTGCGAAAATACCAACGGTGGTATTTTAAAAATAATTAAGTATCTCAAAAGTATCTAAAACGCAAAATTTGCGTGAAAGGAGAGTTTGTATCATGATTTACACAAAAGAAGTTGAAAACATGTGCCCAATCAACAAGGGCGCAAAGCATGAACCTGCTCCAATTCCTGAAGAAGGAAAGTGGGTACACGCTAAGAAAATCGAAGACATTTCTGGATTTACTCATGGAGTAGGCTGGTGTGCTCCTCAGCAGGGTGCTTGTAAGCTTTCTCTTAACGTTAAGGAAGGTGTTATCGAAGAAGCATTAGTAGAAACAATCGGATGTTCAGGTATGACACATTCTGCAGCTATGGCAGCAGAAATCCTTCAGGGTAAGACAATCCTTGAAGCATTAAATACTGACTTAGTATGTGATGCTATTAATACAGCTATGAGAGAACTGTTCTTACAGATCGTTTACGGTCGTACACAGTCTGCATTCTCTGATAATGGTCTTTCTGTTGGTGCTGGTCTTGAAGATCTTGGTAAGGGACTTCGTTCACAGGTTGGTACAATGTACGGAACAAAGGCTAAGGGTGTTCGTTACCTTGAAATGACAGAAGGTTATGTAACAGATATGGCACTTGATGCTGATAACAATGTAATTGGCTATAAGTATGTCTCCCTCGGAAAGATGACTGACTTCATCAAGAAGGGCGATGATCCTAACACAGCTTGGGAAAAGGCTAAGGGTCAGTATGGTCGTATTGATGACGCTGTTAAGTTCGTTGATCCACGTCAGGAATAATTTGAAAGGAGATAATGATAATGGCTTTATTTGAAAACTATGAGGCAAGAATCGCTCAGATTAATGCCGCTTTAAATAAGTATGGTATCAAAGATATCGAAGAAGCAGAAAAGATTACAAAGGACGCTGGACTTGATGTTTATCATCAGGTAGAAGGTATCCAGGGTATCTGTTTCGAAAACGCTAAGTGGGCTTACACAGTAGGTGCTGCTATCGCAATTAAGAAGGATTGCCGTCGTGCTGCTGACGCTGCTGCTGCAATCGGTGAAGGACTTCAGTCTTTCTGTATCCCAGGTTCTGTTGCTGATCACCGTAAGGTAGGTCTTGGACATGGTAACCTTGGTAAGATGCTTCTTGAAGAAGAAACAGAATGTTTCGCATTCTTAGCTGGTCACGAATCATTCGCTGCAGCTGAAGGTGCTATCGGTATCGCTGAAAAGGCTAACAAGGTTCGTAAGCAGCCACTTCGTGTTATTCTTAACGGCCTTGGAAAGGATGCTGCTCAGATCATCTCTCGTATCAACGGATTTACATATGTTGAAACAAAGTATGATTACAAGGCAGCTAAGCTTAACATCGTTTCTGAAACTCCATACTCTACAGGTCTTCGTGCATCTGTTAAGTGTTATGGTGCTGACGATGTTCAGGAAGGTGTTGCAATCATGCATCACGAAAAGGTTGGCGTTTCCATCACTGGTAACTCAACAAACCCAACTCGTTTCCAGCATCCAGTAGCTGGTACATACAAGAAGGAATGTATCGAGCAGGGTAAGGAATACTTCTCAGTAGCTTCAGGTGGTGGTACAGGTCGTACACTTCACCCAGATAACATGGCAGCAGGTCCTGCTTCTTACGGTATGACAGATACATTAGGACGTATGCATTCTGACGCTCAGTTTGCTGGTTCTTCTTCTGTACCTGCTCACGTAGAAATGATGGGTCTTATCGGTGCTGGTAACAACCCTATGGTTGGTATGACAGTTGCTGTAGCCGTTTCTATCGAAGAAGCAGCTAAAGCT
The DNA here is from genome assembly GCA_017392525.1 of Lachnospiraceae bacterium. Taxonomy (GTDB): domain Bacteria; phylum Bacillota; class Clostridia; order Lachnospirales; family Lachnospiraceae; genus FD2005. The sequence continues at coordinate 62,322 of JAFOVD010000052.1, read as the reverse complement.
GGTAAGTTCTAAGAATCAATTTGATTTTAGATATGATTATCCAAAATGGACAAAAGCATTCGTGCTTTTGTCCATTTTTTTTTACTCACTTTTACCCCACCAACAGAGAAATTTTCCTTAGCGGAATAGAACAAATGAAAAAAAGTGGTGTAAATTTCCCACGCATTCGTGTATGATAAATACAGGGTTTGTTTGGCTTGAAAAAGCATAGGTAGAGGTTTGGTATGGAGAAAATATTATATATTATTCGGCATTGGGATGAGGATCGGAGGAAAAGCCTTACTTTGCTGAATGTTGTTTTGCTGGGGATTCATTTTTTCTTAGAAATACTGTACTGCATGGTTGGAAGCGTTCCGCTGATTACAATCAATGCGGCGAGTATGCTTATCTATTTTAATCTGTTTATTACGATTCGTAATAGAGAGTATCTGACGTATGGTAGGTTTATTTATGGCGAGGTCTTGTATCAGGCAGTGTTTGCCACGATATTTCTGGGATGGGATGCAGGATATGAGCTGTGGCTGATTGGTGCAGTAGCCTGTTATTATTTCCCGTATTTTATCAGTGATACCAGTCGTGACATGAACTGGATAAAGAGCACGAAAGCTGTATTTGCAGGCGTAATGGCTGCAATATTGTTTTTTGTGCTCTATTATCTGCAGGATCATGGAATTCTGGGATATACTTCCATGGACATGCCAAAGGGTGTACTGGAGAACACTTATTACTTCAATGCAGCGGTCACATTTTTCTTTGTGATTTGCTATACGCTGATTGTACTTGGCAGACTTCGTAAAAATCAGGAACAGTTGATGAAGCAGGCCCGTCATGATCCACTGACAAAACTTTATAATCGTCATGCATTGCAGACACTGATTGATGATGAAATTGAGGGAGCCAATATGCTTTCACGGGATTTCGTGCTTGCTATTGCGGACATAGATTATTTTAAGAAGGTCAATGATACGTATGGACATGAGGCTGGAGACTATGTGTTGTCCAGCATTTCCAAGGTGATTTTGAACAAGCTGGAAGAGGATTTTCGCTATGCCGGTCGATGGGGTGGCGAAGAGTTTCTGTTCGTACTGGAAGGAAATGAGGCTGCGGTGGCAGATAAACTTGAAGATTTTAGAATGTCTGTTGAGGGACTGGAAATCTGGTACGAAGACCGGAAGATTCCGGTGACAATTTCCCTGGGAGCCGCCAGGTTCCGTAGAGGGGATGACTATGATATTGTTTTGAATCGTGCAGATCAAAATCTTTATTACATTAAGGAACACGGTAGAAATGGTGTGAGAATAATTGAATAATATGAGTTATAATAGATTTGTATGTTTTTAGATTTACAAAAATTGAGGAGGGAATTATGACAGAGAATGTAAAGAAAATTGCGGGAAAAAGTCGTGGGTTTGCAGGTGAATTCCGCGAGTTTATCATGCGTGGAAATGTAATGGACCTGGCAATCGGAGTAATTATTGGTGGTGCATTCCAGAAGATTGTTACATCATTGGTTGATGACATTATTATGCCGGTTATCAGTCAGTTATTTGGGGGATTGGATTTTTCCAATTATTTCCTCGCTTTAGATGGAAACCACTATAAAACAATGGCTGAGGCTGAAGCAGCTGGTGTTGCAACACTTAATTACGGTAGTTTTATTACAGTCATTATCAACTTTGTACTGATGGCACTTGTGATTTTTATTTTAATCAAGTGTGTAAATAGATTGATGGATCGAGTAAAGGGAGCTCAGGAAGAAGCAGATCCAACAGAAAAGGAATGCCCATTCTGCAAGTCTAAGATTGCAATCGGAGCAACACGTTGCCCTCATTGTACATCAGAATTAAATGATTAATGGAGCTTTTTAATGATTCAGTTGTTATATATGGATATAAGGTACCTTGACAGTGAGGAGAAGTGTCGGGAAATTTTGGATTATCTAAGTGATGAGAGGCGAAAAAAGGCACTTCGCTTTGTCCATGAAGAACCTAAAAAACAGCGCTTGGCGGCAGGATATCTGTTGGAGCGCTGTTTTCAGGAGAATGGGATTAAACCACCCTATTCATATGGAAAATCCGAAGGCGGAAAACCGTATCTTCTACACCATCCGGAGGTGGAATTCTGTATTACCCATAGCGGACCTCATGTATTTGTCGCTGTGTCAGAGCAGATGATTGGGGTGGACGTAGAGTGTATGGAACATGTTCCGGAGGAAAAACGCTGTCTTAAAATCGCAGATAGATTTTTTACAGAAGAGGATAAGAAATTTATTGAGGATGGTGGCAGAGAGGGATTTTTAAAAGTCTGGACTTTTAAAGAAGCTGTGGCAAAGGGCTTGGACATACCTCTGGTAGAGGTGATGAAAAATACGGATGTTACCATGTTGTCTGAACATATTGCTCGTCTTGAGAAGGATGGGGTGATGGTAACAATATGTTCTCTTTCGGAAAGAATATGTGGTAACTTTAAAGTTAAAAAGTTTTTTGTTGACAGAGAAACAGAGTGTGTTAGAATGAACCTAGTGTGAGAAAGAGGAAAGATTACAAATGAGAACTCAGGTTTTATCTATTTTGGTTGAAAACACCTCCGGTGTTTTGAGCCATGTTTCTGGTCTGTTTAGCCGCAGAGGCTACAATATTGATAGCTTTTCAGCCGGTGTGACAGCAGATCCACGTTTTACCAGAATGACAATTGTTACAAGTGGCGATGAGTTGGTTCTCGAACAAATCGGGAAGCAGTTAGCCAAGTTAGAAGATGTTGTCAGCATTAAAGTGTTGAAATCTGATGCATCGGTTACAAGAGAATTGATGCTTGTGAAGATTCATGCTATGGCGACAGATCGACAGTCCGTGCTTACAATCACAGAGATTTTTCACGGAAAAGTAGTTGATGTTACTCATGATTCTATGGTCTTGGAAGTCACAGGTCATACAGAGAAGCTGGATAGCTTCTTGGATATGTTGGCTGATTATGAGATCCTTGAATTGGCAAGAACAGGCCTTACGGGTCTTAGTCGTGGTACACAAGATGTAGTCATGATTGAGTGATATATTTTGATTGTTTTATTAGGAGGAAAAAGATTATGGCAGACGCAAGAATTTTTTATCAGGAAGACTGTAATTTAGAATTACTGCAGGGTAAAAAGATTGCAATTATTGGTTATGGTAGCCAGGGACATGCACATGCTCTGAACTTACGTGAAAGTGGTTGCGATGTTATCATCGGTCTTTACGAAGGTTCTAAGTCTTGGAAAAGAGCTGAAGAGCAGGGCTTTACAGTATATACTGCAGCAGAAGCTGCAAAGCAGGCAGACATCATTATGATTCTTATCAATGACGAGAAGCAGGCAGATATGTATAAGAAGGACATTGCTCCTAACCTTGAAGCCGGCAACATGTTAATGTTCGCTCACGGTTTCAATATCAATTACAAGTGTATCGTACCACCGGCTGATGTTGATGTTACAATGATCGCACCTAAGGCTCCTGGACATACAGTTCGTTCTGAATACCAGGAAGGAAAGGGAACACCTTGTTTAGTAGCTGTATATCAGGATGCAACAGGTAAGGCTCTTGATATGGCACTTGCTTATGGCGCTGGTATCGGTGGTTCTCGTGCAGGTATCTTAGAGACAACATTCCGTACAGAGACAGAAACTGACCTCTTCGGAGAGCAGGCTGTACTTTGCGGTGGTGTATGTAAGCTTATGCAGACAGGTTTTGAAGTACTTTGTGAAGCAGGATATGATCCTAGAAATGCTTACTTCGAATGTATCCATGAGATGAAGCTTATTGTAGACTTAATCTATCAGTCAGGTTTTGCAGGAATGAGATATTCTATCTCTAACACAGCAGAATATGGTGATTACATCACAGGACCTAAGATTGTTACAGATGAGACAAAGCAGGCTATGAAGCAGGTACTTGCTGATATTCAGGATGGTACATTCGCTTCTGAATTCCTTCAGGATATGTCACCTGCAGGACGTCAGGTACATTTCCAGGCTATGCGTCAGAAGGCATCTGAGCATCCATCAGAGGCTGTTGGAGAAGAAATCCGTAAGCTCTATAGCTGGAATGATGAAAGCGGCAAGTTAATCAATAACTAGTCATAGAATAATAATAGCGACCTCCGGTTTAAACCGGCAGGTCGCTTTTTTTTCGTTTATTATAGAAAGATATGAATTTTTCCAGGGCGGGATTTTGCAATCGATGATTTTTGTATGCCAGTCCAACATTTCTTGGAGGAATATGGAGTGAAGTGGGCACTTCCACCAGTTCATGCTTCATTAGCTCATGAGAGACGAAATCCCGTATAACGCAGGCAATTCCAACACCGACTTTGGAAAATTCAATTAGAAGATCAAGATTGGACACATCTATTGCATCCTTGATTTCAATGTGTTTTCTCTCCAGGTAGGCATCGATATGTTGTCGGGTCATATTCTTTTTGTCCAATAACATTAGATTGGAGGAGGTGATATAATCCTCCTTTTTTACTCCCAGGCGATCTAGATTATCAAGATAGCTCTGAGTTGCTACAAAGGTATCCTGAATCTGTTTTAACGTCTGGAAGGTCAGATCTTTGGAGAAAGATGGTTCGCCTACAAGTCCGATATCAATCTGATCATCTTCCAGAAGCTTTAGTGTTTCATGGGTTGCCTGGCAGGTGATGCTGATTTTGATATTGGGGTAAGCAGCGATGAAGTCCTGTAGGTAAGGGAGCAGAAGGTATTTGCATAGGGTGGAGCTGGCTCCGATTTTCAGTAGTCCCATACCGAGTTCATTTCTATGTTTTAATTCGGATTCGACGCCGTCTAAGGCTTGAAATGCAACTGTGGCCTGGCGATAGAGCAACTGACCGTCATCCGTTAAGGTTAGTCCCTTTGGAGTTCGCAAGAAGAGAGTGGTTTCCAGGTGCTCCTCGAGTTTTTGTATGGATTTACTGATGGCCGGTTGGCTGATATAAAGGTTGTTAGCAGCCTTGGACATACTTTTTTGTCGGGCAACTTCTAGGAAGATGCGATAGCTTGACAATGGTTCTTTCATGGAATACCTCGCAATTTATATTTAAGGATAAAGTTATCATTTCCCATAACCTAAAGTTATGAGTTATATCAATTCTATATATTTCAATTATACATATTTGCATGTTAGAATGCTACTATAGATAAAGCTCACACGAACTAGTTGTACAGATGACGAGAAAATCATACAGTGGTATGATAAAAGAAAAACAGGAGGTACTTTTTCATGGGGATGACAATGACACAGAAAATTCTAGCCGCTCATGCGTCTTTAGAATCTGTGAAAGCAGGTCAGCTGATTGAAGCGAATCTGGATTTGGTATTGGGAAATGATATTACTTCTCCGGTGGCAATTCATGAAATTGAGAAGATGAAGGTGGATCGAGTCTTCCACAAGGATAAGATTGCGCTGGTAATGGATCATTTCGCGCCTAATAAGGATATCAAGTCTGCAGAGCACTGTAAGTGCGTTCGCGAATTTGCTTGTAAAAATGATATTACAAATTATTTTGATGTAGGAGAGATGGGAATTGAGCATGCGCTGCTACCGGAAAAGGGTCTGGTAGTTGCAGGTGATGTAGTAATCGGTGCGGATTCTCATACTTGTACATACGGTGCCTTGGGAGCATTTTCTACAGGGGTTGGAAGTACGGATATGGCAGCCGGTATGGCAACGGGTAAAGCCTGGTTCAAGGTTCCGGCAGCAATTAAGTTTAATATCGTTGGTAAACCGGGAAAGTACATAAGTGGCAAGGATGTTATTCTCCATATCATCGGAAAAATCGGTGTGGATGGAGCGTTATATCAGTCCATGGAATTTGTTGGTGAGGGACTCAAATATCTCTCCATGGATGATAGATTTACAATTGCCAATATGGCGATTGAAGCAGGTGGAAAGAATGGTATCTTCCCTGTAGATGAAATTACAGAGGCTTATTTAAAGGAACATTCAAGTAGACCATATACGGTATATGAACCGGATGAGGATGCAGAGTATGTTCAGGAATATACGGTGGATCTGTCAGAACTTCGCCCGGTTGTTGCATTTCCTCATCTTCCGGAGAATACAAAGACGGTGGATGAAGCAGAAGATGTAAAGATTGACCAGGTGGTAATCGGTTCATGTACAAATGGAAGATTTAGCGACCTTAAGATTGCAGCTGATATTTTAAAGGGTAAACATGTGGCAAAATCAGTTCGCGTGATTGTAATTCCGGCAACTCAGAAGATATATCTGGATGCTATGGAAGCTGGTATACTGAAGACTTTTATTGAAGCAGGTGCAATTGTCAGCACACCAACGTGTGGACCTTGTTTAGGCGGATATATGGGTGTATTGGCACAGGGAGAGCGTTGCATCTCTACTACAAATCGTAATTTCGTTGGTCGTATGGGACATGTAGAGTCAGAAGTTTACCTGGCAAGCCCGGCGGTGGCTGCAGCTTCTGCGATTACCGGTAAGATTACTGATCCAGCAAACGTATAGGAGGTAGATATGCAAAGCGCAAATGGTAGAGTATTTAAGTTTGGGGATAATGTAGATACGGATGTTATTATTCCGGCAAGATATCTGAACTCATCAGATCCGAAAGAACTGGCGCAACACTGTATGGAAGATATAGATGCGGAATTTGTAAATAAAGTGGAAGAGGGCGATATTATAGTAGCCAATAAAAACTTTGGATGTGGGTCCTCCAGAGAGCACGCTCCAATCGCCATTAAGGCAGCAGGGGTTAGCTGCGTAATAGCGGATACCTTTGCCCGTATTTTCTACAGAAATGCAATTAATATCGGTCTTCCAATCGTTGAGTGCAAGGCTGCAGCTGAAGAGATTTCTGAAGGGGATCAGGTTGAGGTGGATTTTGATTCGGGTGTTATTACAGATAAGACAACAGGGAAGGCATATCAGGGGCAGCCGTTCCCTGCGTTTATGCAAAAGATTATTGATTGTGGCGGACTCGTAAATTATATTAATGAGAAATAATTACCCGGTGATGTCTTTAATGTAATCGCGATATTTCTTGGGAAGCTGAATCTGCGAGTAGATTTCAGCGTATTCCTTAGGAGAATATTCGACAACATAATTTTGGATGAATTGCTTATTGAGACCGTGGTCTCTGGCATAATCCGCAGCTTTATTGTAGGCGACTGCAGCAATGGAATCATTTCTGAATTTTCCAATGGTGTAGTCGCCATTTATATGTATTTTAACAAGATGATAGGGCGCACCATTTCCTTCGATTAATGTAACGCCATGGTATTTGTTAATAACGATGACATTGGAATAGCGAAAGTCATTGTAGTCACCATTGGCAAAGCGGTAATCTCTGTCGCGTACGGCGAAGTTTTTGATACCGAATCGCTGCAGAATGCTGTACTGCATACCGTAGTCATTGACGTAGAGATGTCCCTGTCTGCTTAGAATCCGGTGGCTGCTGTAGTAGAATAAATCGTCATTATCGAATTTCAATTCCCGACGGTTTTCTAAATAATAGGAAAAGTAACCATTTCTAAGATATATAGGTGTCTTGATGTAAATTTTATGGTCACGATGGTTTAGAATTGTGACCACTTTGTCCTGCGGTAGAACGCGGATATATTTTCGAAAATTCGTAAGTTTGATATCCGGGTTATAATAGAGCTTGGAAGCTTCCTTGTATGCTCGGTGAGCCTCTTTTTCGGTATCATAGCTGCCTAGGCTTACATGTACGCCAAGGTAGTGGATACTGGAACGATAGTAGGGTGTACCGTCTTTCTTTTTAGATGGATAGACTCCTTGCATATTGAACCTCCCCGCATGTGTTTCATGCTTCACAAGAATGTAAAATCATACTAATATTGTAACATAGGAAACTGCGTTGACAAGAGAAATTGAAGTAACATATAATTAACAGAAATAGGTCTTTCGTGGCCGGGAAAATGAAAAGATTACGAGGTAAAAAAATGGATTTATTTTATGTGAGTACCAGAGATGGTCAGAAGAAGGTGAAAGCTTCTGAAGCAATCCTAAAGGGGCTGTCAGAGGATGGCGGACTGTTTGTTCCAACAAGTGTTCCAAAGCTAGAGGTGTCACTTGAGGAACTTGGCAAGATGAGCTACCAGGAAGTAGCTTATGAAGTTATGAAGCTTTTCTTTACGGATTTTACGGAAGAAGAGTTAAAGACATGTATCAAGAGGGCTTATGATGAGAAGTTTGATACAGAAGATATTGCACCATTAACTTATGCAGATGGAGCATATTATATTGAACTGTTCCATGGTTCTACAATTGCATTCAAGGATATGGCACTTTCTATTTTGCCACATCTTATGATTACGAGTGCGCGTAAGAATCATGTAAAGAATGATATTGTTATTTTAACAGCCACATCAGGCGATACAGGCAAGGCTGCTCTGGCAGGTTTTGCAGGGGTAGAAGGTACAAAGATTGTTGTGTTCTATCCAAAGGATGGTGTAAGTGCCATTCAGGAAAAGCAGATGGTAACACAGAAGGGTGAGAATACACATGTAGTTGCTATTCGCGGAAACTTCGATGAAGCACAGACCGGTGTAAAGAAGATGTTTAATGATCGTGAACTTGCGAAGGAATTGGATCAGGCGGGATACCAGTTTTCATCTGCAAATTCTATAAATATCGGTAGACTGATTCCTCAGGTTGTGTATTATGTTAATACATATGCAAAGCTTTTAAATGCAGGAAAGATTGCAGCAGGGGAAAAAGTGAATGTTACTGTTCCAACAGGAAACTTCGGTAATATTCTGGCAGCATATTTTGCAAAGCATATGGGAGTTCCTATTGCGAAATTACTCTGTGCATCAAATGAGAATAAAGTTCTGTTTGATTTCTTTAAGACAGGTGTCTATGACAGAAATCGTGAATTTAAGTTAACTTCATCTCCATCTATGGATATTTTGATTTCTTCAAATCTTGAGAGATTGATTTATCTTGTATGCGGATGTGATGCAGATAAGAACTCAGAACTTATGAAGTCCCTTCAGACAGAGGGTAAGTATGAAATTACAGAAGAGATGAAGGAGAAACTTCAGGACTTCTATGGAAACTTCGCGACTGAAGAAGAGACAGCAGAGAGTATTCGTTCTCTTTATGAGAAGACAGGTTATGTGATTGATACACATACAGCAGTTGCAACAACAGTATATGAGAAATATAAGCATGAGACCGGCGATCAGACCAAGACGGTGATTGCATCAACAGCAAGTCCGTTTAAGTTTACAAGAGCGGTTATGCAGGCTATTGGTCAGGATGATCCTTCGGTATCAGATTTAGATCTTGTGGATGCCCTTGCCAAGGCTGCTAATGTATCTGTGCCGAATGCAATTGAGGAAATCAGAAATGCAGAGATACTTCATAATACAGTTTGCGATGTGGAGGAGATGCCACAGACAGTTAAGAAGTTCCTTGGAATTTAATTAGATATAAGAATTAGTAATAAGAAAGCTCGGATTGGAATCTTCCAATCCGAGTTTATTTTATAGATTAAAGAAATAAGTTTACTCTTCGTTTTCTTCCATGATTGTGATAATCAGATTAATGGTGCCAAATGGGAAAATAACCGGTATAACGTAGGAAACCGGAGGTAATCGTAATACGGATCCCTGTTCCACATATGGTGGGGCCAAATCCAACTCGACGGAATATTCATTGGACATATTCACGGCAAATAGTCCATTATGGAGATTTAAGAAATCTTCCATGGAAGCCTGAACATACTCATCGAAATCAACAAAATCCATCTTGGCATAGCGAGAAGCAAAATCGATAGCGGAATCCTGAGACATATCAATGCTGGCTACGAAGTTGGATGAGCCGGACATCTCCTGGGTAACACAGAAGTCAATTGCGACTTCATCAGAAATAACAGGAGAGAGAGGCGTGTAATCCGGACCGATAAAACGAATCAGGTTGTTAAACAGTAATCTTAGATATGTGGCTGCCGGTTTTGTAATCGGGTAGTTGGCATATTTAAAGAAACGTTCAATTAATTCGTCAGAATCCTGATCTGTTTCGTCTTCCATGTTGCAAATCTCTGTTGTATTTTGATAGTCAATCAATAAATCTTCAAGTGAAGCGTTGTCCAGAATATTTAAATCAACAAGACTCTGGCCAAGTAACAGAAAATCCGGTGTCTGGGTTTCCAACAGTTCTTCAACCTGTGCGACGGTAAGATAACCGCGGTCAACGGCAATCTCGCCAAACTTTTTGTCTTCTCTGGTTTGCAGGAAACATACTTCTTCAACCTCACTGGCTGTCATTAAGCCATGATGAATTGCTAGCGTACCGAGTTTGATTCTGGCATCACTGAGTGCTTTTATTGCATCGGTTAATTGCTCTGGCGTAATAGCACCCTGGCTTAAGAGGTACGCACCAAAAAACTGAGCATACATAATTTACTCCTCTCCCAGGTGGTTCTTTAATACTTTATTAACCTGTGCATCTGAAAATGGCTTCTGAATAAAATCTCTGGCGCCAGCCTCGATTGCATTCTTAAGCTGTGTCTGTGTTCCGGTTGATGAAACGATGATGATTTCGGCGTCGCTGTCATAATCAATGATTTCCTGAACGGCTGAAATACCATCCTTTACAGGCATTACAATATCAAGGAAGATTAAGTCCGGATTGATTTGTTTATATAAATCGACAGCTTCTTGTCCGTTCGCAGCTTCCTTAATGGTTATTTCCTGAGAAAATGAGGAAATAACATCTTTTAATTGCTTACGCGCGAGAATCGAATCATCGCAAACAAGAATACTAACATTTGATAAACTCATATTTTTCACCCCTTCTAATTGATAATTTGATTTTACACTACCTTTCAAGATATGTACAACAAAAAGTCAGACTATTTGTGATTGTTTATTTACTTTTAAGATTTGGAATAGTTATAATGGAAAAAGAAATGTTTACGAGGTGCTTACTATGAACAGTAAAAATATGATGTTGATTTTTGATGTGATTGTCCTTGTTCTGGGGGTATATATTTTGTATCAGGCAAGATTTATGAAGGTGAATCAGGAGGTTCCATCGCTTTTTGTGTCCGCGCAGGAAATGAGACATTGCAGGAATCGAAAGGGATTTATCAATTTCTTGTATTCAAAAGCCAATATATTTGGTGTTGTTGATATTGTCTATGGTTTAGAGGGACTCTATGATGATGGGTTTACAGCATGGAATGAATCTTTGCCAAAGGTAAATACAGCAGTTAATATTATTGTTCTACTTGGATTTTTATCTGTTTGGATCTGGTTTTCAGTTCAGCTTAGAAAAGGTAAGAATGAATTCTTTTAAATAAAAACAGACCATCTTGCATGTGGCAAGATGGTCTGTTTTTTATTCGCGGTCTTCCAATGGAACAAAGTCATGGTGACTTGTTACTGTCATGTAGGCAGGACGCATAATCTTATCATTGTGACAGATTTCTTCCATACGGTGAGCACTCCAACCGGTGATTCGTGCAATGGCGAAGATTGGAGTATATAACTCGATTGGTAAATCTAACATCTGATATACAAATCCACTGAAGAAATCCACATTAGGGCATACACCCTTATAGATTTTACGTTCTTCAGCGATAATCTTTGGAGCAAGTTTCTCTACTAAACCATAGAGAGCAAATTCCTTTTGATATCCCTTTTCTTCTGAAAGTTCTTCAACGAAGGAACGAAGTACAACGGCTCTTGGATCGGAAAGAGAATAAACGGCATGACCCATACCATAAATCAGACCTTTCTTATCAAAAGCTTCTTTGTGAAGCAGTTTTCTGAGGTAATCAGATACTTCTTCTTCACTGGTCCAGTCATTTACCTTTTCTTTTAAATCTGCAAACATATTTACTACTCGTAAATTGGCTCCACCGTGACGAGGTCCCTTAAGAGAACCGAGGGCAGCAGCGATAGCAGAGTATGTATCTGTTCCGGATGAGGAAACCAGATGTGTAGTAAAGGTAGAATTGTTACCGCCACCGTGTTCCATATGTAAAATTAAACAGATATCCAGAAGCTGAGCTTCCAGAGGAGTGAATTTCTTATCATCACGGAGACAGTGAAGGATGTTCTCAGCTGTGGAGAATCCCTTGACTGGTGGGTGGATAATCAAGCTGTCATTTAAATGATAATGACGATATGCCTGATAACCATATACAGAAAGCAGAGGAAATGTTGCAATCAGTATTAAGCACTGACGTAATACATTTTCCTTGCTGGTATCGTCTGCCTTTTCGTCGTATGAATACAATGTTAAAACGGAACGAGCAAGGGAGTTCATCATATCCATGCTTGGTTTCTTCATAATAACATCTCGTACAAAGTTTGGAGGCAATGTACGGTATTCACTTAATAATTCGATGAATTCATCTAATTCTGACTGATTTGGTAACTTACCAAAGAGAAGCAGATACGCGGCCTCCTCAAAACCGAAGTGATTGTCATGAGGATGTTTTTCAACTAATTCCTGAATATTTATGCCTCTATAGAATAGTTCGCCGTCAATTGGAACGGATTTTCCATTGATAACGCGCGCTGAATTGACTTCTGAAATATTAGTAATGCCAACCAGTACACCTTTACCATTTAAATCTCGAAGTCCGCGCTTAACGCCGTATTCAGAATATAGTTCCGGTTCAACTTTGGAAGCTTCTTCTGTTTTTGCGGCCAGGGCTTTGATCTGTGGAGTAATCTCGCTAAAGTTAGTTTCTGACAAGTCTCTAACCTCCTTTTTTCTTTTTCCTATGGGGATAGGATTTCCTTTTTCCATTTTTGTTTATAAAACAACACACCTATCATATCATTTTCTACCTTTGTATACAAGAAACCTTTTGTTTTTCCGCACTTCCTGCTTTCCGGCGCCCTATGCCCCGCGCAACCATCCCCCAAGCGCAATTTCGCGAATATTATAATTTTCCTATATGCAATAGGGAGCATCAGGCGTGTGTCGGTTGCATATATGGAAAATATAATATTCTTGCGAAGCGCTGGGGATGGTTGTGCGGGGCATAGGGTGCCGGAGGGCAGGAAGTGTGGAATTTCGAAAGTTTTAATATTAAAAGGGATGATTATTTGTTAAAAATAGGGTATAATACAAGTAACCTGGAATGTGCGATAACCTGTTGTATTTTGAACCTACATCTTTTTTCATGGGAATCCTAGATCTTCATTGTAATGTCGGGCCTCTACAGGAGGATGACAGAACCTTGAATGCGGTATCCCACCTAGCTTTGCTAGGAGTCAAAATCGCAGGACCGGCATGCTGGGCAATGTTTAATTGTTTGAGGGAGTCGTAGGACTCCCTCTTTTTTCTTGATGTTTTTTAGCGGTTATGCTATTATGTACGAAGTGTTTTGAAAAAGGCTACGAATGCGCTTAGTAGTCTGGGATACTGACCAGGAGAGAGAGATTGCGATACGCTGAGAGCAATCTTGGAGACAGACCCCGGATGAATTTCTCGCAGGAGCTGCAAAGCTGAACATCCGGTATATGGATTAGTAGGCTTTGACGGGTAGTGCACGTTAAGCATAATTGAGTGTCCGAAGTGGAGGTGCAGAAGCATTTCTTAATATAAACATGACTTCGGAAATCAGGGTGGTAACGCGGAGTAACTTCGTCCCTATGAGTAGGGACGGAGTTTTTTTATTGTCAGGAATTCCTGAATAAGAAATCGTCCCGGAAAGATTCGTTATAGAAAAAGGAGAAACGTATGAAAGACAAATTGCAGGAAATCAGAGAGAAGGCTCTCTCCCAGATTACTTCAGCAGAGAATCTGGATGCATTGAATGACATCAGAGTAAACATTCTCGGTAAGAAGGGTGAACTTACAGCAATCTTAAAGAGTATGAAAGATGTATCTCCGGAAGACAGACCTAAGGTTGGTCAGATGGTGAATGAAACAAGAGCAGCGATAGAAGGCAAGCTTACAGAAGCCAAGAAGAGCTTTGAGAAGGCAGCTCTTGAAAAGCGTCTTGATTTTGAAAAGATTGATGTTACACTTCCGGCAAAGAAGAATAAGCTTGGACATGCACATCCAAATACTTCTGTATTGGAAGAAGTAGAAAAAATCTTCGTAGGTATGGGCTATGAAGTAGTAGAAGGTCCTGAAATCGAAAAGGATTACTATAACTTTGAAGCTCTGAACATTCCGGCAAACCATCCGGCTAAGGATGAACAGGATACATTCTATATCACACCGGAAATTCTGCTTCGTACACAGACATCTTCTGTACAGGCACATGAGATGGAAAAGGGTAATCTTCCAATCAGAATGATTGCTCCGGGACGTGTATATCGTGCAGATGAAGTGGATGCGACACATTCTCCATCATTCCACCAGATTGAAGGAATGGTTATTGATAAAAATGTTACTTTTGCAGATTTAAAGGGTACATTGGAAACATTTGCCAAAGAACTTTTCGGTGAGGATACTAAGGTTAAGTTCAGACCTCATCATTTCCCATTTACAGAACCAAGTGCAGAAGTTGACGTTTCCTGCTTTAAGTGTCATGGAAAGGGATGTCGTTTCTGTAAGGGCGAAGGTTGGATTGAAATTCTCGGTTGCGGTATGATTCATCCAAATGTACTTCGTATGAGCGGTATTGATCCTGAGGAATATGTAGGATTCGCCTTTGGTGTTGGTCTGGAACGTATTACGTTATTGAAGTATGAAATCGATGATATGAGATTACTTTATGAGAACGATGATCGTTTCCTCAGCCAGTTTTAATTAGAAAGAATAGGAGAATAAAATGAGAACATCATTAAAATGGATAAAAGCATTGGTGCCAGGACTTGATGTGACACCACAGGAATACACAGATGCTATGATTCTTTCAGGTTCCAAAGTAGAATACTTCACGGATCTTAGCGCGGATTTAGATAAAATCGTAATTGGTCAGGTAGAAAAGATTGAAAAGCATCCGGATGCGGATAAGCTGGTTATCTGCCAGGTGAATATTGGAAATGAGACAACTCAGATTGTTACAGGTGCACCAAACGTAACAGAAGGTGTTAAGGTGCCGGTGGTACTGGATGGCGGACGCGTAGCGGGAGGTCATGACGGTACAAAGACTGAAGGTGGAATCAAGATTAAGAAGGGTAAACTTCGTGGCGTGGAAAGTAACGGCATGATGTGCTCCATCGAAGAACTTGGTTCTGATAGAGAAATGTATCCGGATGCACCGGAAAATGGATTATATATCCTTCCGGAGGATGCACCGGTTGGCGAAGACTGCGTAGCATACCTTGGCCTCGATGATGTAATTGTTGAATATGAAATTACATCAAACCGTGTAGATTGCTTTGCAGTACTGGGAATCGCAAGAGAAGCGGCAGCAACATTTGAAAAGGAATTCGTTCCTCCGGTGGTTAAGAAGACTGGAAATAACGAAGATGTAAATGATTATATTAGTGTTGAAGTAAAAGACCATGATTTATGCAGTCGTTATACTGCAAGAGTTGTTAAGGATATCAAGGTTGAACCGTCTCCAATGTGGATGCAGGAGAGACTTCGCTCTCAGGGAATCCGTCCAATTAATAACATCGTAGATATTACAAACTATGTAATGGTGGAATATGGTCAGCCAATGCATGCCTATGACTTAGATACTATTGCAGATCACAAGATTGTCGTAAAACGCGCATCTGCAGGTGAGAAGTTTGTGACACTGGATGGCCAGGAGAGAGAACTGGATGAGAACATGCTTACAATCTGTGATGGTAAAAAAGCTGTCGGAGTTGCCGGTATCATGGGTGGCGAAAACTCTATGATTACAGATGATGTGAAGACTATGGTATTTGAGTCTGCATGTTTTGATGGAACCAATATCCGTCTTTCATCTAAGAGATTGGGAATGAGAACAGATGCATCTTCAATCTTTGAAAAGGGACTTGATCCAAATAATGCTATGGAAGCAATGGACCGTGCCTGCCAGTTAGTTGAAGAACTTGGCGCCGGTGTAGTAGTAGGCGGAGCAATTGATATTTATCCGGAAAAGGTAAGTAGCTGGAGAATTCCATTTGAACCAGAGCGTTATAATAGATTACTTGGAACGGATATTTCAGCAGAAACAATGCTTGAATATTTCAAGAGACTTGAGATTGGATATGATGTTGAAAGCAAGGAACTTGTAATTCCTACATGGAGACAGGATTTGCTTTCTTACGCTGATATTGCAGAGGAAGTTGCTCGTTTCTTTGGATATGACAAAATTCCTACAACTTTGCCATCAGGTCAGGCCACAGCAGGTAGACTTTCTTACAAGCTTGAAATTGAAAAACTTGCAAGAGAGGTTGCAGAATTCTGCGGATTCTCTCAGGGTATGACTTACTCATTCGAAAGTCCAAAGGTATTTGATAAGCTTATGTTAGATGCTGATGATAAGCTTCGTCAGGCAATTGAAATCTCCAATCCTTTAGGAGAAGACTATTCTATCATGCGTACATCTTCTCTGAATGGTATCCTGACAAGTCTTTCTACAAACTATAACCGTAGAAATAAGGATGTTCGTCTGTATGAAATGGGTAATATCTATATTCCAAAGAGCTTACCACTTACAGAACTTCCTGATGAGCGTATGCAGTTTACACTTGGATTCTATGGAGATGGCGATTTCTTCACAATGAAGGGTGTGGTAGAAGAACTGTTAACACGTGTTGGTATGGATGACAAAGTTAACTATGATCCGAATTCCGGTAAGAATTATTTGCATCCGGGTCGTCAGGCTAACGTTGTATATGATGGTCAGGTAATCGGTTACCTTGGAGAGGTTCATCCACTGGTTGCTGATAATTACAATATTAAGGATCGTGTATACGTAGCAGTTATCGATATGCCATATATTGTAGAAATGGCTGATTTCGATAAGAAATATGAAGGTATTGCTAACTTCCCGGCTTCTACAAGAGATATTTCCATGGTTGTACCTAAGGATGTTCTTGTTGGACAGTTGGAAGAAATCTTCGAAAAGAAGGGTGGACAGTACCTTGAGAACTATGAACTGTTCGATCTTTATGAGGGTGATCAGATTCAGGCTGGATTTAAGTCAGTGGCTTACTCATTGGTATTTAGAGCACTTGATAAGAACCTTGCAGATACAGATGTCAATGAGGCTATGGAACGTATTCTGGATGGTTTAGAGAAAATTGGCGTAGAGCTGAGAAAATAAATTAGAAATAAGGTAGTAAAATGTCAGAAGAAATTGGAATGAAGTTATCTGATTATGATTATCATTTGCCGGAGGAACTGATTGCACAGGATCCGCTTTCTGTGCGTTCAGAATCCAGATTGATGGTTCTTGATAAGAATACGGGTGATATAGAACACAAACATTTTTATGATATTAAGGATTATTTAAAACCGGGGGATTGCCTGGTTTTAAATAATACGCGTGTTATTCCTGCTCGATTAATTGGTGAAAAAGAGGATACACATGGCAAGGTAGAGGTTCTTCTATTGAAGAGAAAAAGTGACGATACCTGGGAGACACTGGTAAAACCCGGTAAGAAAGCTCGTCCCGGGGCTCGCATCAGCTTTGGAAATGGCCTCTTGGTTGGAGAGGTTATGGATATTGTGGAAGAGGGCGATCGAATCATAAAGTTCCACTATGATGGAATCTTTGAAGAAATTCTGGACCAGTTGGGACAGATGCCTTTACCACCATATATTACACATAAACTTAAAGATCGAAACCGTTATCAGACTGTTTATGCAAAGTATGATGGTTCCGCAGCGGCGCCTACAGCAGGACTTCATTTTACTAAGGAACTTCTGCAGGAAATTCGCGATATGGGTGTAAATATTGCAGAGGTTACACTTCATGTTGGCTTGGGAACTTTCCGTCCGGTAAAAGAGGACAATATTCTGGATCATCATATGCATTCGGAGTATTATCAGATTTCAAAAGAGGCGGCGGATTTGATTAATGAAACCCGAGCAAATGGTGGACGTATCATTTCTGTTGGTACAACAAGTACCAGAACACTGGAATCCGCAGCGGCTGAAGATGGAACTCTTCGAGAGTGCAGTGGATGGACAGAGATTTTTATCTATCCGGGATATAAGTTCAAGGCAATCGATGGTTTGATTACAAACTTCCATTTGCCGGAATCAACATTGATTATGCTTGTATCTGCACTGGCAGGTAGAGAGCATGTGCTTCACGCCTACGAAGAGGCTGTAGAAGCCAGATATCGTTTCTTCTCCTTTGGAGATGCGATGTTTATTGATCCAAAATAGAAAGTGAAGAGACAGCTCTTAATTTCGTGGAAATATTTCCACAGAAATTAAGGGCTGTTTTTCGTTGAAAAAAATGCTATGATAAGCATAGGTACGCGCCAAAGAAGCGTCCCTTATAGAGTTAGAATGACACGTTTGCATATCATAGAAGGGAGAGATTGTTATGGAAGAAAAGCGTGCATATAAGAGAACGAATCTCGACTCTACAGTGACTTTAAATTTATTAAATGATGGCGGTAATAAGACGGTAGAAGGGGTTCGGATTACGAATGTTTCTCACGATGGAATTGGATTTCATTGCAGAGAGCAGTTGATGGTTGGAAATATCTTTGAAACAACGATTACTCTATGGACCAAGCAGGACTTAAACTGCATCTTGAAGATTGTTCGTGCAGAACAGAAATCGGATGATACCTATGAGTATGGGGCTGTGTTTATTGGTATGGAAGATCGTGAAGCGCTTAGAATTCTGGTATACCAGATGTTCAATGATAAGGAATAGGACTTGATTTATTATGACTCATACACAGATTTATTTTCCAAATCTGCATATCTTTTTGGAAAATGTTGGTAAGAACATTACCATTGGTAATTTTACCATTGCTTTTTATGGAATTGTAATTGCCCTGGGCATGCTCCTCGGTGGATCCCTGGTGCTTAAGATGGCAAAACGGGGAGGCAAAGACGAAGATGCATATTTAGATGTGATTATCTTTACAGTAATCTTTGCGGTAATAGGAGCGAGAATCTATTACGTGATTTTTGCATGGGATTATTATAAGGATGATCTGTTATCAATATTTAATCTCAGACAGGGTGGACTTGCAATTTACGGAGGAATCCTGGGAGGAATTATAACTGCATATATTGTCACGAAGATTAAGAAGATACCATTTTTGGAATTTGCAGATTATGGAATTCTTGGAGTACCGGCAGGGCAGATTCTCGGACGTTTTGGTAATTTTTTTAATCGAGAGGCCTTTGGGCAGTATACAGACGGATTATTTGCTATGTTGATTCCTACAGATGCGGTTCGTTCTACATCGGATATTACAGAGGAAATGTGGAACCATGTGGTGGTAATCGATGGAGTGAAATATATCAGTGTTCATCCAACATTTCTATATGAAGCTCTATGGAATGTGGGAGTGCTTATCCTGCTCTTGGTGCTTATAAAACGTAAAAAGTATAATGGAGAGATTTTCTTTACATATTTACTTGCATATGGAGTGGGAAGGTTCTGGATAGAATCTCTTCGTACGGATCAGTTGATGTTGCCGAATTCATCAATTCCGGTTTCCATGGTTGTGGCTGCGGTATTAGTGATAATATCTGTAGGTTTTCATCTGATTCAGCTTAGAAGAATGAAGAAAATAAGATAATTTGAGACAGGCAATGTGCCTGTCTTTTGTTTTGCTCATTTTTAAGATGAAAAATTTTCATGTAAATTTCAAATAGATGCACTGGTGATTATTAAAACTATATATAGTGTGTGATTAAAAATAGAACACAAGATATTGTTTCGAAAAACCTCCCACCAAGTCGCCACAATCCTCCACCACGCTGAAAGCCTTGGAAATAGGCGATTTCTACGTTGATTTTTATCTGTATTGAATGTAAAATTAAACAAAAGTGGTGAAAAGTGGTACTAAGTGGTACGAAGTGGAAGGAGGTGTTTTGCATATGTTCATGGGGGAGTACAGCCATAGCGTTGATGCGAAGGGCAGACTCATTATGCCGGCAAAGTTCAGAGAACAGCTTGGCACTGAGTTTGTAGTAACAAAAGGACTAGATGGCTGTCTCTTTGTTTACCCAATGGAGGAATGGCAAAACATCGAAGCAAAATTCCGCGAGGTTCCACTTACCACTAAGGATGCTCGTAAGTTTTCTAGATTTTTCTTTGCTGGTGCAGCATCTTTGGAGTTGGACAAGCAGGGAAGAATCTTACTTCCGGCAGTCCTGAGAGAATACGCAGAGGTACAGAAAGACGTTGTGCTTGTAGGTGTACTGAATCGTATTGAAATTTGGGATAAAAATCGTTGGGAAGATAGTAACAGTTACGACGATATGGACGAGATTGCAGAACATATGGCAGATCTCGGACTTAGTATTTAAGGAGCATCAGATATGGAATTCAATCATTATTCCGTAATGTTAGAGGAAACTATAGATAATTTGAATATTAAGCCGGATGGTATCTATGTAGATGGAACATTAGGTGGAGCAGGGCATTCATCAAGGATCGCCGAAAAGCTTACAACCGGTAAATTGATTGGAATTGATCAGGACGCCAATGCAATTGCGGCAGCGACAGAGAAGCTTAGTCCATACAAGGATAGAGTTGAGATTGTACGAAGCAACTATGAGAACATGGTGCAGGTGGTACATTCTTTAGGATATGACCATGTGGATGGAATACTTCTTGATCTAGGGGTTTCATCATTTCAGTTAGATACTGTATCACGTGGATTTTCATATAGAGATGAGAATGCTCCGCTGGATATGCGAATGGATCAGCGAAATCCGAAGACAGCTGCAGACATTATCAATGAATACAGCGAGATGGAACTGTTTCATATTATTCGTGATTTTGGAGAGGACCGCTTCGCTAAAAATATAGCAAAGCATATTGTAAAGGCTAGAGCAGAAAAAAGAATTGAAACGGCAGGCCAGTTAAACGAAATTATCCGGGCTGCGATTCCAAAGAAGATTCAGGTGACAGGTGGTCGCCCGGAGAAGAGAACTTATCAGGCGATTCGAATTGAGTTAAATCGTGAGTTAGATGTCCTTAGACAGAATCTTACAGATATGATTGATCTTTTAAATGAGGATGGAAGAATTTGTATTATTACTTTCCATTCACTGGAAGACAGAATTGTAAAGAACAATTTCAGAACAAATGAAAACCCATGTACCTGCCCGCCGGATTTCCCGGTTTGCGTATGTGGTAAGAAATCTAAAGGAAAAGTTATTACTAGAAAACCTATACTACCAAGTGATAAGGAACTAGCAGAAAATAGTCGTTCTAAGAGCGCAAAGCTCAGAGTGTTTGAACGACATATTGTGGACTAGTTGGATTGCAGGACGGTAGCATTTCCGGAAATGATTGGAAATGCAGGTAGGGGAGAGAAATTATGGCGTTAGTTAGAACATATTATTACGAAGAAGGAAATACAGCAAAAAATCTTCTGCCGGAACGTGAATGGCGTGAACTCGAAGAGAAGAGACGTGAAGAAGAAAAGCGAAGAAGACGTGCGCGTCAGAGAAAACAGGCACGTGCAATGCGTAGAAACAGACTTCATACAATCTATTTAACACTTGGATGTATGGTACTTGGCGCATTTTTTATGGGATATCTTCACTTGCAGAATGAAATCAATACAAGTATGTCTAATATTTCTTCTATCGAAGAACAGACATCTGAATTAAAATCAGCAAATCAGGCGACAGAGAATCGCATTAATTCCGAGGCTAATCTTCAGGCAGTTAAAGATGCGGCTATGAATCGTTTGGGTATGGTCTATGCAAATAGTGGCCAAATAGTGTATTATAGTATGGATAATGATGACTATATGAGCCAGTATAATGAAATTCCTTAACAAAAGGATGTTAGTTAGGATTTTGACGTGGTTAGACGTAGAGATAGAATAAACAGAAAAAAAAGAAGAAAAAGCGGAAAAATACTTAAAAGAATGCAGCGCAAACTATGGATCGTATTTGGGTTTGTCTGCGTTCTTTTTGTGGTTCTGATAGGCAGAATTATGTACATTGAGTATACAAGCGGAGATAAGTACACCAAGATTGTGCTGTCTCAGCAGGATTATACAAGTACGATTATTCCCTATCAGCGTGGAGATATAGTGGATTCCAAGGGAACGGTGCTTGCAACTTCTGTGGACGTCTACAATGTTATTTTGGATTGCAAAGTGTTGAATGCCAATGAAAGTAAAATAGATTCGACTATTCAGGCTATTACAACGTGTATTCCCGAGATTACAGAGGATCAGATACGAAGCGCCCTCAAGGATAAACCATCTTCCGAGTATGTAATCCTGGCCAAGAAGGTATCTGCAGAAGAAGAACAGAACTTTCAGAATATGTTAAATGACGAGGATACAGGAAGCGGTATTGCCGGAATCTGGTTTGAAACCGAGTATAAGAGGGAATATCCATATGGAAGTCTGGCGTCTTCCTTAATCGGATTTTCCACAAGTACAACCGGTGTTATCGGTTTGGAAAATAAGTACAACACTGTTCTGAACGGTGTTAATGGACGTTCCTATGGATATCAGAATGAGGACAGCGACCTGGAACAGACGGTTATAGAGGCAACGGATGGTAACACACTGGTAACATCTTTGGATGTGAATATTCAGTCGATTGTTGAAGATGCGATTTCCACATGGAACAGTCAGCATCTGAATGAGGATGGAACAGGTACCGGAAGTAAGAATACTGCAGCACTTGTTATGAATCCGAATACCGGCGAGATTCTTGCTATGGCAACATATCCGACGTTTGATCTGAATAATCCGAGGGATCTTTCGGCGTATTATTCTGGGGAAGAACTTCAGAATATGTCCGAAGATGAGAAGATGGATGCGTTAAATGCCCTTTGGCAGAATTTTCCGATTACATCTACATATGAGCCGGGTTCTACATTTAAGCCATTTACAATAGCTATGGGACTTGAAACAGGAGCACTGTCCGGAGATGAGACCTTCTACTGTGATGGTGGAGAAGAGGTTTCAGGAAGCTATGTTCACTGTGAGTCTTCTCATGGCGTGCAGACAATAGCTGATGCACTGGCAAATTCCTGCAACGATTCCCTGATGCAGATGTCATATCGAATCGGAGGATCCAACTTCGCGGAATATCAATCCATTTTTGGATTCGGACAGAAGACAAATATTGATTTGCCGGGTGAGGCAAGTACAGCAACTCTGATTTATGATGAGACTTCCCTTAACAATACGGCAGTCAATCTTGCAACGAACTCATTCGGACAGAACTTTAATACGACCATGATTCAGCTGGCCAGCGGTTTTGCATCAATTATCAACGGTGGAAAACTCTATCAGCCACATGTTGTTACTGCTATCCAGGACAGTTCGGGCAATGTGGTGGAAGAGATTGATCCGGTGGTGGAACAGCAGACGATTTCCGAGGAAGTGTCAAACCAGATGAAAGAATATCTCCTTGGAGTTGTTCAAAATGGTACCGGTGTAACGACAGCAGTTGAGGGCTACAATATCGGTGGTAAGACCGGTACGGCGCAGAAGCTCCCTCGAGGAAATGGTAAGTATCTGGTTTCTTTCATTGGATATGCACCGCAGAATCATCCGGAGGTCCTTGTCTATGTTGTAATTGATGAGCCGAATGTGGCAGATCAGGCCCACAGTAATTATGCCCAGGAGATTGCACATAGTATTTTTGAACAGATATTACCGTATTTGAATATTAAAACAGCTGAAGAAGAAGCGGCAGAGACTGCGGCACAATAATAGCTTTAGAATAATATTATAGAAAAGAGGCATTTGTTTTGAATTTTGCACCATTATTTATTTCATTTATCATTGTTTTAATCATTGGACCTGTGCTGATTAAGAAATTAAAGGAATTAAAAGCACAGCAGACAGAGCGAGAGATTATGGAGTCACATGTTGCAAAGACAGGGACACCTACTATGGGTGGTGTGGCCATCTTATGCGCGGTTTTGATTACATCTCTGATTTTTGCAGTGAAAAATCCACAGATTTATCCGGTTTTGATTCTGACAATCGGTTTTGGATTGATTGGATTTATCGATGATTTCTTAAAGGTTGTACTTAGAAGATCCGACGGTTTGATTGCATGGCAGAAGATGATTCTTCAGATTGCAGTTACATCTGTATTTGCACTTTATATCGTGAAGTTTTCCGGTGTAGGTCTTGATATTCTGATTCCTTTTACAGGTGGAATGTCAATTAATATCGGATGGATTGCTCTTCCGATTCTTTATTTTGCTGTTATTGGAACGGTAAACGGTACAAACTTTACAGATGGTGTAGATGGACTGGCAACTACAGTTACAATGATTATTGCAATCTTTTTTGCAATTGTTTCATATGAAGAGGGTTCAGGTATTACCGGTATCTGCCTTGCAATGGCAGGAGCGCTGATGGGATTTTTAGTATTTAACTGTTATCCCGCCAGAATTTTTATGGGTGATACCGGCTCTTTGGCACTTGGTGGATTTGTGGCAGGAGCAGCATATATGCTTCACATGCCGCTGTTCATTATTATTGTTGGTATCATTTATGTGATAGAGGTTCTGTCCGTAATGATTCAGGTATCTTATTTTAAGTTAACTCACGGCAAGCGAGTATTTCGCATGGCTCCAATCCATCACCATTTCGAATTGGGCGGATGGTCCGAGACAAAAGTCGTTTGTATTTTTTCAATTATTACAATGTTAGTTTGTGTCATTGGATATATGGCTAGATAAGAGGCAAAAATGAGTAAAACGTATTTAATTGTTGGTACAGGAAAGAGTGGTATCGCTGCCACGGAATTGCTTCAGCGAATGGGGGAGACTCCTATTTTATTTGATGGAAATGAAGACGCTGATCTTGAGAAAATCAAAGCAGAACATCCGGAGTTAGCTTCGGTTATGATGTGCAAAGGTCAGGTTTCAGAGGAACTTTTACAGAAGATTGATATTGTTGTGTTAAGTCCGGGTGTCCCTACGGATATACCGATGGTGGAGGAATTCCGTGCACATAATCTCCCAATCTGGGGTGAAGTTGAACTTGCGTATGAACTTGGCAAGGGACAGGTTGTAGGTATTACAGGAACTAACGGTAAAACAACAACTACAGCTCTGACCGGAGAGATTATGAAGGAACACTTTAAGAGCGTATTTGTAGTTGGAAATATTGGTATTCCGTATACATCTATTGCAGATAAGACATTGGAAGAGTCGGTTTCCGTTGCGGAAATCAGTTCATTTATGCTGGAGACAATCTGTGAATTTCATCCGCATGTTTCTGCAATACTTAATATTACACCGGACCACTTAAATCGCCATCACACCATGGAGAATTATATTGCCGCAAAGGAAAATATCACATGTAACCAGACAGAAGATGATGTGGTCGTATTAAATTATGAGGATGAAGTATTAAGAGAGTTTGGTAAGTCTGCAAAACCCAAGGTTGTATATTTCTCCAGCCGCCAGAAACTGGATGAAGGCCTATACTATGAAGATGGTGCAATTTACTGGAGCAGAGGCGGAGAAGTGGAGGAAGTGATTAAGACTTCTGAATTGCAGATTCTTGGACTTCATAACTATGAAAATGTTATGGCTGCAGTAGCAATGGGCGCATCTATGGGAGTTCCTATGGAGGAAATCAGAGAGGCGCTTCGCAAATTCCAGGCGGTAGAACACCGTATTGAATATGTGTGTGAGAAGAATGGTATCCGTTTCTACAATGATTCCAAGGGAACAAATCCGGATGCAGCTATTAAGGGAATCCAGGCGATGGATAGAAAAACCTGTCTCATTGGCGGTGGATATGACAAGCAGAATACATATGATGAGTGGATTGAGAGCTTTGATGGTAAGGTAAAGAAGCTTGTTTTGATTGGACAGACAAGAAAAGATATTGCAGCATGTTGTGATAAACATGATTTTCATGATTATTGTTTTGCCGAGACGCTTGAGGAGGCAATTGATATCTGCTATGAAACAGCAGAGAGTGGAGAAGCAGTGTTGTTATCACCGGCATGTGCAAGCTGGGGCATGTTCCCGAATTACGAGGAACGTGGTCGTATTTTTAAAGAGTATGTGAGAAATTTAAAGGAAGCTTAGTATGGCGAAACGAAAGGGAAAACAGAGGAAAAGAAGAAAACTTCATACGGTAAAATACTTTGATTATAGCCTTTTGTTTTTCTTGTTTTTGTTGTTGGGCGTTGGTTATGTCATGTTGTATAGTACCAGTGCTTATATGGCAACACTTGCAAAGGGTGATGGTGCATATTATCTAAAACGACAGATATATGCTTCAGTGCTGGGATTTTTTGCCTTGTTTCTTTTTACATTCAAGGATTATCGTTTGCTTAAGAAATTTGCTTCACTTTTGTATATAGGATCATTTGCACTTTGTGTGTATGTACAGTTTTTTGGAACCTCTATTAATAACTCCAGTAGATGGATTCGTTTGGGACCGTTTTCATTTCAGCCTTCAGAGCTGGCTAAGGTTGCGGTAATTGTCTGTATGGCAAAGATTATCAGTGAACATCAGGACTTGTTTCGCGATAATATCAAGATGCTAAAGGTTATGGCCTTTTTAATGATTCCCATTGGAGGTATTGTAGCGGCAAATAACCTGAGTACTGCGCTTATTATTGCCGGCATAGCATTTACTATGGCTTTTGTTGCAAACCCGAATTATAAGGTGTTTGTGGCGATTATATGCGGTGGTGGATTGCTGGCGTTTATTATGATGCTGCTTCCGGGTATGACGTATCGATTTGAACGAATTTCCATATGGTTACATCCGGAGGAGAGTGAAAAGGGCTATCAGACATTACAGGGGCTATATGCAATTGGTTCCGGTGGTCTGTTTGGCAAAGGTCTTGGAGAGAGTACCCAGAAACTTGGGTTTGTTCCGGAAGCTCAGAATGATATGATTTTCTCTATTATCTGTGAGGAACTGGGGCTTTTTGGCGCGATTTGTATTATTACACTTTATCTTTTATTACTTTGGAGATGTTTGATTATTGCGTTGAATGCCAAGGACAAATTTGGCTCCTTTTTGGTGACGGGAGTTATGGTGCATATTGCCCTTCAGGTAATTATGAATGTTGCCGTTGTTACAAACTCCATGCCGAACACAGGTGTTACTTTGCCGTTTATCAGTTATGGTGGTTCTTCAATTGCTATTCTGATTGGGGAGATTGGAATCGTATTAGGAGTTTCAAGAAGCATGAAATATGACGAAGAGTGATTATGAGAAAAAATTATGATGTTGTGCTGGATCTTCAGCACGAAAATGATGAACAAGAGGAGCTTCGCCCGAAGCGTCCAAAGAGAAAGAAAATTTCAAAATTTCGGTTTTATTTTATCAATATATTTCTGGGAATTGCCATTATTGCGATTTTGGCTGCAATTTTTATCTATGCAGGCTGCAGGATTCAGAAGGTTTCATTTGAAGGCAATACGGTCTATGCAGAGGAGGACTTAAAGAACGCTCTGTTAAATGATAAGTATTCCTTTAATTCGGTATATGTGTATTGTAAGAGTATATTTAAACCGGTGGAAAATGTACCTTTTGTAGAGTCTTACAGTGTGAAATTTAATTCGCCAACCTCTATCACCATTAAGGTGAAAGAGAAGAGTATCATGGCTTATGTGCCTTCCTCAGATGGAACAAATAATGTTTATTTCGATGAGGATGGAGTTGTACAGGAAGTTTCAAATCTGAATGTACCGGGGGCATTGATGATAAGTGGCATTACAGTAGATGATGCCAAAGTTGGAAAGCAACTGGACATAGATGCCGATCAGTTAGAGGCACTTTTATCTATGCTTAAGAATGTGAAAAAGTATGATATTGAGCCTGCATCAATATATTATGATGAGTCCGGTAATCTCTATATTACATATGGAGAAGGAATCCAGATTGAATTTGGTAATAGTAACTATATGGCAGAGAAAGTTATGCGTTTAAGCTATATTCTGCCTAAGTTGGAAGGTATGGTTGGTACACTACATCTAGAAGGGTGGAACCCTGAAAATACAGATATTGTGTTCGAAAAGGCACAGTAGTGATATGAAATATTTGCACAAAACTTCCAAAAATAGGTTGATAAATGACCGGAAAAACTATATTATAAATTGTAGTTATGTAGCTAGGAAGATAGTAGCATGGCTTGAAGGGTTAGAAGGAGGAGAAAACCTTGCTTGAAATTATGACGAACGAAGCGGACTCTAGCGCAAAGATTATTGTAGTCGGAGTTGGCGGCGCAGGAAATAATGCTGTAAATAGAATGATTGAAGAAAATATTGGCGGCGTTGAATTTATCGGAGTGAACACTGATAAGCAAGCACTGGCATTATGTAAGGCCCCTACTTTAATCCAGATTGGGGAGAAACTTACCAAGGGTCTTGGTGCAGGCGCTCAACCTGAGATTGGACAGCAGGCAGCTGAAGAAAGTGCTGAAGAATTATCTGCAGCAGTAAAGGGTGCCGATATGGTATTCGTTACCTGTGGAATGGGTGGCGGAACTGGTACAGGAGCAGCTCCTGTAGTAGCACAGATTGCCAAGGAGCAAGGCATTCTGACGGTTGGTGTTGTCACAAAACCATTTAAATTCGAAGCTAAAACAAGAATGATGAATGCGATTTCCGGAATCGATAGATTAAAGGAAGCCGTTGATACATTGATTGTTATTCCAAATGATCGTCTTTTAGAGATCGTTGATAGAAGAACTTCTATGCCAGACGCTTTAAAGAAGGCTGATGAAGTTTTACAGCAGGCGGTACAGGGTATTACTGATCTTATTAATCTGCCTGCACTCATTAATCTGGATTTCGCAGATGTACAGACTGTAATGAAGGATAAGGGAATGGCTCACATCGGTATCGGTGCAGCAAAGGGTGATGAAAAAGCAATTGAGGCTGTTAAGCTTGCGGTTGCCAGCCCACTTCTTGAGACAACAATTGATGGTGCTACACACGTTATCATTAATATCTCAGGTGACATCTCTCTTATGGATGCAAATGATGCGGCAAGTTATGTTCAGGATCTTGCTGGAGAATCTGCAAATATCATTTTCGGTGCGAAATATGATGAGACAATGACTGATGAAGCTACAATTACAGTTATTGCAACAGGATTAGAGACAGACGGTAATCGTTCAACAGGTATGTTATCTGGAATGGGAGCATTGAAGTATGCAAATCCAACACCATCTGTATCACCAAGACCTGTAACACGTCCGGTAACTGGAAATGTTACAACAAACGGTCTTCATTCTACAGCAACAACAACTACACCTGTTAGACCAACTGTTAAACCAGCAACAAGTACGGTCGGTGCAGCTGCTAACGGTTTTTCCGGTTTACAGAAGCCGGCACAGCCATCTAGCTCAGTCAAGGAACAGGATATCAAGATTCCTGATTTCTTAAAGAATACTAGAAAATAAAGTTGTTTCTTACTGGCCTTCGCGTTTTTTCGCGAAGGTCATTTTTTATCTGAAAAATAATAAGAAAATAGATTGCAATACTAGGAGGACAAAATGACAGTTAACGAAAGAATAGATGCACTTCGACAGGAAATGAAAAAGGAAAATATTGATTTTTATTTAATTCCTATGGCGGATTATCACACATCAGAGTATGTAGGTGATTATTTTAAGGGAGTACAATATATTTCCGGATTTACCGGAACCAATGCAACCGTAGTTATTTCTCAGGATGAGGTCGGACTTTGGACAGATGGACGTTATTTTATCCAGGCCAGAAGAGAAATGAAAGATACCTATGTAAAGCTCTTTGAAATGGGTGAAGAAGGAGTTCCAACGGTAGAAGAGTATTTAGAGGAACACCTGAAGGAATCCGGTGTCATCGGTTTTGATGGA
Source organism: Lachnospiraceae bacterium (assembly GCA_017392525.1). Lineage (GTDB taxonomy): Bacteria > Bacillota > Clostridia > Lachnospirales > Lachnospiraceae > FD2005. The sequence goes on along the minus strand of JAFOVD010000052.1, from coordinate 32,431 downwards.
AAGTGCATTTATGAAGAACTTGCCGAGAAATTTGAAAAAATCGCAAAGAAGAAAAATGGTTCTTTGAATTCAAAATTTGATTTACTGAATCGTTTCTGGGAGGACAGACCATGCCTTCCAAAGACTAAGATTTGGGTTTTAGAAGATCAGTATGCTGGAGAAACCATGAAATCTAAAGTTTCATGGCTGCGTGAGGAAATGGAAAAGCAGGGAGCTAAGGCATATCTTCTGACTTCTCTTTACGATATTGCCTGGTTGTTTAACCTAAGAGCGGATGATATCAAGTATGTGCCTGTATTTATGTCTTATGTATGGATTACAGAAGATACGATTCGTCTCTATGTTGCAGGTGAGAGCCTGACGGATGAAGTGAAGTCATATCTTTCAGAAAATGGTGTTGAAATTGGCGAATACGATGACATCTATGAGGATTTAAAATCAATCAGTGTAGAGTCTGTTTTATACAATCCGGAAGTGGTAAATCACAGTCTGGTGGAGGCGATTCCTGATGGAGTTAAGAAGATTACCGGAGCAGATCCGACAGACTACAGAAAATCCCAGAAAAATGAGACTGAAGTAAAGAATACCATTCAGGCTCATATCAAGGATGGAGTAGCTGTTACCAAGTTTATTTACTGGTTAAAGAAGAATATCGGTAAGATTCCTATGTCAGAAATCTCCGCAGCGGATTACCTGGAAATGAAGCGTAGAGAGCAGGAACATTTCTTGGATTTATCTTTTGAGACAATTTCTGCATATGGACCAAATGCGGCTATGATGCATTATGAACCAACCAAGGAAAAATACTCTGACTTGAAACCGGAGGGATTTTTACTGGTGGATTCCGGTGCACATTATCTGGAAGGTACAACAGATATTACTCGTACAATTGTGCTGGGTGAACTTACAGAGAAGATGAAGGAATACTTTACAGTTACACTTCGAAGCAATCTGCGTCTGGCTGCTGCCAAGTTCCCGGAGGGAACCGTTGGACAGAATCTCGATGTACTGGCTCGTGGACCGGTATGGGATATGGGACTTGATTATCGTTGTGGTACAGGACATGGTGTCGGCCATATTTTGAACGTTCATGAGGGCCCGCAGTCCTTCCGCTGGAGAGTTATGGATCGTGCCAAAATCTGGAAATTAAAGCCTGGAATGATTACAACAAATGAGCCGGGACTTTATATCGAGGATGAATTCGGTATTCGTCATGAAAATGAATTACTTTGCCGTAAGGCAGAAAAGACAGAATATGGACAGTTCTATGATTTCCAGGTAATCACATATGCACCATTTGATTTGGATGCGGTTAAGCCTGAGATGCTGACATATTTAGAAAAAGAAGAATTAAACAGATATCATAAGATGGTATATGAGACACTTTCTCCATTTATGACGGAGGAAGAGAACGCATGGTTGAAGGAGGCCACACGTGCAATCTAAATTATTATTGATGGACGGACACAGTATATTAAATAGAGCTTATTACGGACTTCCGGATTTAACAACATCCAAGGGACTGCATACCAATGCAGTTCTTGGATTCTTAAATATGATGTTCAAGTTTATTGAAATGGAGAAGCCGACGCATTTTGCGGTAGCATTTGATGTGAGTGCGCCTACATTTCGTCATGAGATGTATGAGGCGTATAAGGGCACAAGAAAGCCTATGGATCCAGAATTAAAGGCTCAGGTGCCAATGATACAGCAGATGCTTACAGCCATGAACGTCCCGATTATTAAGCAGGCAGGACTGGAGGCGGATGATATTCTTGGAACCCTTGCAAAGAGAGCGGAAGCAGATGGCGCTGAAGTTACAATTGTTTCAGGGGACCGTGACCTTTTACAGCTTGCATCGGAGCATATTAAAATCAGTATTCCGAAGACAAAAAAGACAGGGACAGAAATTGAGAATTATTATGCATCGGATGTATTAGAGCAGAAGCAGGTAACTCCGGAGGAATTTATTGATGTCAAAGCTCTTATGGGAGATACATCGGATAATATTCCGGGGGTTCCGTCTATTGGTGAGAAGCGTGCAACAAGCTTGATTGTGCAGTATCACTCCGTTGAGAATATGTATGAGCATTTTGATGAAATCAAGGCTTCCAAGGCAAAACAGATGCTGGAGGAGTATCATGATCAGGCGATACTATCAAAGAAACTTGCAACTATTGATGTTAATGCTTCGGTAGCTGTTGATGTTGAGGATGCAAAACTGACTGATTTTTATACAGAAGAGGCTTATCTTCTCTGTAAGGAATGGGAGTTTAAGAAACTGCTTTCAAACTTTACAGACAAGGATACACCAAAGGAAGATCATGAAAAACATCTCCATATCCTGACGGATTTGGAAGAATGGTCAGGTACAGCAGAAAATCTGGCAGGTGAACTGGGATTTTCTATGCTGAATCTGGATGAGGATGTATACGGCATGGCTGTTTCAGATGGAACAGAAACCTATTTTGTGAAAAATGAAATGGGGGCATTTATGAATGATGCATTTGTCGGTGCGGCACAGAAGTTACTGGATGATGGAAAGACACTGGCAATTCGTGATTTGAAGCCATACCTAAAAAAACTTCATGTAGAGAATTATAATCAGGTGTTTGATGCAGCCATTGCTTCCTACCTGATTTATCCATTGTCCGGAGAATATCCGGCAGACTTTATTGCCAAGGATCACTTGAATCTGCTGATTCCATCCTACAGTGATTTCTTTGGTAAATTAAAGGGGGAGAAGGCATACCTTGCAGATGAAGAAAAGACGGCTCAGTACGTTTGCTATGATGCTATGGTTTCCCAGCGTGCCAAGAGTCCTCTTCTTGAAAACTTAAAGTCTCAGGGTATGGATAAACTCTATTCTGAGGTTGAACTTCCGCTTGCATTTACTCTTTCAGATATGGAAAAAGAAGGCATGGCAATGGACAATGTTTCTCTCCAGAAGTTTGGTGAAGAACTTCTGGTGGAAATCGAAAAACTGGAAAAGAATATCTATGAAGCTGCCGGAGAGGAATTTAACATTAATTCACCAAAGCAGCTGGGAACGATTTTATTTGAGAAATTAGGCCTTCCAAACGGTAAGAAGACGAAGACAGGATATTCAACAGCAGCGGATGTTTTGGAAAAGCTTGCCGTGGAATACCCTATTGTGAAGGATATTTTGTATTATCGCCAGCTTACAAAACTGAAATCTACATATGTAGACGGCTTGGGTGAGTGCCTCCAGGGGGATGGAAGAGTTCATTCCACATTCCAGCAGATGGTGACAGCTACAGGACGAATCAGTTCTACGGATCCAAATCTGCAGAATATTCCTATTCGTATGGAGCTGGGCAAGATGATACGTAAGGTGTTCCATCCCAAGGAGGGATATGTATTTGTGGATGCGGATTATTCACAGATTGAGCTTCGCGTATTGGCACATCTTTCCCAGGATCCAAACCTGTTAAAGGCCTACCGTGAGGGACAGGATATCCACAGATCCACAGCTTCCCTGGTGTTCCATACACCGTTTCAGGAAGTAACAGATTTGCAGCGCCGCAATGCCAAGGCAGTAAACTTTGGTATTGTTTATGGAATCAGTGCCTTTGGTTTATCCCAGGACTTGAATATTTCCAGAAAGGAAGCCCAGGAATATATCGACAATTATTTCAAGGCTTATCCTGTACTCCATGAGTATATTGATAAGCTTGTAGAGGATGCCAAGAAATGCGGTTATGCATTAACGTATTTTGGTAGAAGACGTCCGGTGCCTGAACTTTCATCCAGCAATTTCATGCAGAGACAGTTTGGTGAGCGAATCGCCATGAACAGTCCGATTCAGGGAACAGCTGCAGATATTATTAAGATTGCAATGGTTCGGGTGCATGATAGACTTAAGGCGGAAGGCTTGGAGTCCAAGCTGATTCTTCAGGTGCATGATGAACTTCTTATTGAAGCAAAGGAATCAGAACTGGATCAGGTGAAGAAAATCATGGAAGAGGAAATGGTTCATGCAGCCAATCTCAGTGTTGAATTGGATATAGATATGCATGAAGGCAAGAACTGGTATGATGCGAAATAGTTCCTATCTATAAGTGGTGGACTTTATTTTCATTTCATACTAGATATGGTATAATTTTCGAGGAAATATGACTTATGAGATTTATAGGAATTACCGGTGGAGTTGGAGCCGGTAAAAGTCGGGTACTGGAGTATCTGGCGCAGAAAAAAGGAGTGGAAGTTATCCTTACAGATCAGGTGGCAAAGGACCTTATGGAGCCGGGTGGTGCCTGTTACGAAGGAATCATTTCCATGTTTCAAGAGGCAGGGATAGAGAAAACGGTTTTTTTGAATGAAGATGGTTCATTACATCGTTTGAATCTTGCCAAAGTTTTGTTTACAGAGAAAGATCTCCGAGAAAAGCTAAATGCATATGTGCATCCTGCTGTGAAAAAAGAGGTTTTGCGTAGAGCAGAACTTGCGAAACAGAATCATGTGGAGTGGCTTTTTGTGGAGGCTGCCCTCCTTATAGAAGAGCACTATGATGAAATCTGCGATGAATTGTGGTATATCTATGCATCCTTAGAGGTTCGACGTAATCGCTTGAAGGAAAGTAGAGGATATACGGATCAGAAGATTGATTCTATAGTTGCCAGCCAAAAATCCGAAGACACATTTCGTGAATACTGCAAAGTCTGGATTAATAATGATGGTGACTTTGCAGTGACAAAGGACGAGATTGAACGCGCCATGCAGCGCTTATAGAACATGTTAGTGTGTTTAGATGAGGGAGAAAAAGGGATGAATCATCAGGAAAACGATTTTGTATTTGGTTTGGATATTGGAACCAGAAATGTAGTTGGTACAGTTGGACGTTTACAGGAAGACGGTTTTCATGTAGTTGCCCAGTGTACAAAAGAGCATGAGACTCGTGCCATGATTGATGGTCAGATTCACAATATCTCTAGAGTTGCAAAAGTAGTAAAAGAAGTGAAGGAAAGCTTAGAGGCGCAGATAGAAATGCCATTGTCCAATGTCTGCATTGCTGCTGCGGGTCGAGTACTTCGTACTGTTACTACAAGGGTGAAATATGAATTTTCAGAAGAGACGGTTGTAACCGGAGAAGACTTACATACATTGAATCTGCTGGGTGTAGACAAGGCACAGCAGGAGCTTAAGAATGAGGACGAGGAGAATAAGAAATACAAATTCTTCTGCGTTGGCTATTCTGTGATGCACTATTATCTGAATGGTGATCTGTTTACAAGTTTAGAGGGTCATAAAGCGGATTTTATTGAAGAAGATATTATTGTTACCTTCTTGCCTGAGGACGTTGTAGATGGACTTTATTCTGCTGTAGAACAGGCGGGACTTCAGGTTGCCAATCTGACATTGGAGCCTATTGCGGCAATTAATGTGGCTATTCCGCAGAATTTCCGTATGCTGAATATTGCACTTGTGGATGTGGGTGCAGGTACATCCGATATCTGTATCACAAAAGAAGGAAGCATTGCAGCTTACGGTATGATCCCTTACGCAGGCGATGAGCTGACAGAAGTGATTGTTCAGGAATATCTGGTGGATTTTGCGACTGCAGAACAGATCAAGAAAGATTCTACAGAGAAAAATGAGATTACATTTGAAGATATTATGGGAATCAAACATACGATTCCGGCTGAACAGGTATGGAAGCTGACAGAACCAACACGTAACAAGATTACCAAGGCTGTTGCGGAGAAGATTAAGGAACTGAATGGTGATACATCGGTTGCTGCAACCTTCGTTGTCGGTGGCGGTGGTAAGATACAGGGATTCTGTGAGTCTCTGGCCAATGACCTTGGTATCGTAGAGGAACGTGTGGCTCTTCGTGGTGAAGAGGTTATGAAGGATGTAACATTTGAACAGGGCGGTATTAAGAAAGATCCGCTATTGGTTACACCAATCGGTATCTGCCTCAATTATTATGAACAGAAGAACAACTTCATTGTGATTCATTTTAATGATGAAATGATGAAGTTATATGATAATGGTCATTTGACTGTTGTAGATGCAGCGCTTCAGGCAGGATATTCCACGGAGGAACTTTTCCCTAGACGCGGAAAGGATATTCATTTCACAGTGAATGGAACACATCGTATGATTCGTGGAGAGCAGGGTGAGTCTGCAGTTGTTACTATGAATGATGCGGTGGTTGGTATGAATACACCGTTGATTCCAAATTGCCGTATTGATATTCAGGCGTCTACAACCGGAAAGAGAGCGGTTCGTACTATCGAATCACTTGATGAATATACAAGTGATACAGTGACATTTATTGTAAACCGACACTATGTGACTTGCCCGAAATTTGTAGAGGTCAATGGAAGCCTGGAACCTGGATCCTATGAGATACAGGAAGGAGATGCCATTGAGACCAGAAATTATTATACTCTGGGACAGTTAAAGGAATTTATGGATGTTGAACTGGATCCGGATGGAGAGATTATGGTAAATAATCGTCCGGCATCTATGGAGACGTTAGTCTATGAAAACTTTAATATTGAGTGGACAACATTGGGATATGCGGATATGGACAGCACCTATAAAAAGGTGGAGGACAGTCCGATTATTCAGGCGGAGAAGGAAGAATTTGAAAAACAGTTTAAAGACCTTCAGGACGCAGAAGATATAGTTGAAGTAGATGAATCCAACGAGGAGAACTTCAGCGAGGAGAACTTTAGCGAGGAGAATTCCAGCGAGGAGAACTCCGAAGAAACCGTAGAGGAAGAGAAGGATTTACGTTCCGGAATTGATATTAAAATTAACGGAGAGAACTTCAGACTTCAAAACAAAGAGAAATACATGTTTGTAGATATTTTCAATGTAATTGATTTCGACATTAATGCAGGCGGTGGCCGCAGAGTTGTTACAAATCTGAATGGACAGAAATGTGGCTATTCATCTGAGTTGAATGATGGAGATCAGGTTGAAATCTACTGGAAAGAGAGCTAATGGAATTTTTTAGTATTGCATCTGGCAGCAGTGGAAATTGTATCTGCGTAGGATCGGATGAAACACATGTTATGATTGATGCAGGCATTAGCGGCAAGAGAATCGAAGCCGGTATGAATGCATATGATCTTACAACCGGAGATATGCAGGGTATCTTAATTACTCATGAGCATAGTGATCATATCAGTGGACTGGGAGTAGTTGCCAGAAAATACGGCATTCCAATCTATGCTACAGAGGGAACAATTCAAGGGATTTTGAGTTCGAAATCTGTGGGAAAGATTGATACAGAATTATTTCATCCGATTGTCCCTGATGAATCCTTTTTTATAGGTGACTTGGAGATTCATCCGGTACATATCAGTCATGATGCCAATGATCCCGTGGCTTATGTGGTAAAACACAATAATAATAAGATTGGCGTGCTGACAGATCTTGGGACATTTGATGATTATATTATTCATCAGATGAAGGGATTAGATGCCATGCTGTTAGAGGCGAATCATGATGTAAATATGTTACAGGTGGGAAGTTATCCATATCAGTTGAAGATGCGTATCTTAGGAGAGTATGGTCACCTTTCCAATGAATTGTCCGGCCGGTTGCTGGGTGAATTGCTTCATGACAATATGAAGCATATTCTGTTAGGACATCTTAGTAAAGAAAACAATCTTCCGGAGTTAGCCTATGAGACGGTTCGTCTCGAGGTTACTATGGGAGAAAATCCATATAAAGGAAATGATTTCCCGATAGAGGTTGCTCCAAGATCCGAGGTTTCAAGACTAATAAAAGTATCTTAGGACTTGAAACAATTGGAAAAGATTGTTTTAATGGATACATTGGGTGTAGTGAAGTTATGAAAAGGGAACTCATGAACCAAAAAGAAGGAGATTACAAATGAGTAAGAACACAGACAAAGCAATTGTTACAGTAGTAGGCAAGGATACAGTAGGTATTATTGCAAAGACATGTACCTATCTGGCTGAACATAAGATTAATATCTTAGATATTTCCCAGACAATTGTGCAGGGATATTTTAATATGATGATGATTGCTGACTTTTCAGATGTAGATCAGGGATTTGACAAAGTCCAGGAAGAATTGGCACAGGTAGGCAAGGACCTCGGTGTTGATATTAAGTGCCAGAAGGCAGAAATCTTTGAAATGATGCATAGAATCTAAAGGAGCCAGTAATGATTAACGTTCTTGAAGTAAATGAAACCAATAAGATGGTAGAGCATGAAAATCTTGATATTCGTACTATTACCATTGGAATTAGTCTGTTAGACTGCATGGATAGTGATCTGAAGAAGGTCAATGAGAAGATTTATGAGAAGATTACAACCGTTGCAAAGAATCTTGTACCGGTTGGTCAGGAAATAGAAAGAGAGTATGGAATACCAATTGTCAACAAACGTATTTCTGTTACTCCAATTGCAATTGTAGGTTCTAGCGCATGTAAGTGCCCTGAGGACTATGTGACAATTGCTCACACATTAGATCGTTGTGCCAAGGAACTTGGAGTCAATTTTATCGGTGGTTATTCCGCTATTGTATCAAAGGGAATGACAAAATATGATGAGATGTTGATTCGTTCTATTCCACAGGCACTGAATGAAACAGAGTTTATTTGTAGTTCTGTTAACGTTGGTTCTACAAAGACCGGTATCAATATGGATGCAGTTCGTCTTATGGGTCAGATTGTCAAAGAGACATCTGAAATTACTGCAGATCGTGATTGTATCGGAGCTGCAAAACTGGTTGTGCTCTGTAATGCGCCGGATGATAATCCGTTTATGGCGGGTGCATTTCATGGTGTATCAGAGTCTGATGCGGTTATTAATGTCGGTATCAGTGGTCCTGGTGTTGTAAAGACGGCTCTTGAGAATGTCCATGGAGAGAGTTTTGAAGTAATGTGCGAAACAATCAAAAAGACTGCTTTCAAGATTACTCGTGTAGGACAGCTAGTAGCTAAAAAGGCGTCTGAAATGCTGGATATTCCATTTGGTATTATCGATTTATCTCTTGCTCCTACACCTGCAATTGGTGATTCTGTTGCAGATATTCTCTGTGAGATGGGACTTGAGTACGCTGGTGCCCCTGGAACAACAGCGGCATTGGCATTGTTAAATGATCAGGTGAAGAAGGGTGGTATTATGGCATCTTCATCTGTAGGTGGATTATCCGGTGCATTTATTCCGGTATCAGAAGATCAGGGTATGATTGATGCTGCCAATGCGGGTATGCTTACAATTGAAAAATTAGAGGCAATGACATGCGTTTGCTCTGTTGGTCTGGATATGATTGTTATCCCTGGAGATACAAGCGCTGAAACGATTTCAGGTATTATTGCAGATGAAGCAGCACTTGGTATGATTAATCAGAAGACAACGGCTTGTCGATTGATTCCGGCAGTAGGTAAAAAGGTTGGAGATACTTTGGAATTTGGTGGATTACTTGGACATGCTCCAATTATGCCGGTAAATACTGCAAAGTGTGATGAGTTTGTTTCTCGTGCAGGTAGAATCCCTGCCCCAATTCATAGTTTTAAGAATTAATTCATAAATTTTAATGGGAAATCTTAGAACTATTCACAACTATACTTTTAAAAAATTTAGATTTATACTTTAATAGCTGATGCGTTAAAGTATGCATATAAAGCCCGGGTTCTTCCATTAGAACCTGGGTTTTAAATAAATTTGGAGTAGGAAATGTACAATGATTACGATTAAAGAAATCGCGAGACAGTTAAATATGAGTCCAACAACGGTCTCAAATGTTATTCATGGAAAGACCAAGGAAGTTTCTCCGGAAACCATAAAGAGGGTACAGGATTTTCTGGAAGAAGTGGAATATGTTCCAAATATCAATGCGAGAAATCTGGCACAGAACACCTCTAAAATTGTGGGGGTTGTGCTTAAGGTTCGACAGGATAGATATAGTCATATTCTGACAGATCCTTTTGTGGCAGAAATGCTTGCCGGTATTGAAGAGGTAATCCGCAAGGCGGGGTATTTTATGATGACCTATATCTCAGATGATATTGCAGAGATTTTAAACTATGTGTCTACCTGGAATGTAGATGGTTTGATTCTGTTTTGTATGCTGGATGATGATGCAATACGAGTTCGTAAGAGATATCATAAGCCTATAGCATGTGTGGATGCTTATATCAGTGAAGAGAATGAAAGTGCATTTGGGGACCAGTTTATTAATATTGCCCTGGATGATGAAATATGTGCTTATGATGGAACCAGTTATATGGCAGAGGCGGGATGTCATAGAGTAGCATTCCTGGCGGATAATATGGATGGTGTAAATAAGGCTCGTTTCCGTGGATTTAAGAAGGCTTTGGATGCCCATGAAATAGAGTATAGTGACCGTGATTATTTCACCCTTCGTTCCACAAAGCATGAGATGAAGACAAGTATGACAAGCCTTGTAAAAAAGGCAAAAAAATATGGATATGATGGAGTGTTCTGTAGTTCTGATTTATTTGCAATCCATTTCATTCGAGAGTGCTTTGATCAGGGACTTCGTGTGCCGGAAGATATTTCTGTGGTAGGGGTTGATGATTATGAAATTGCGGAGATATATCGACCTGCATTGACAACAATGCATCAGGATATTAGCAGGAAGGGACGACTTGCAGCGGAAGCCTTAATCAGAATGTTAAATGGCGAGAAATTGGAGAGACGTCAAATTGTACTAAAACCGGAATTGATTGTTAGGGAAAGTGTATTCGATTTCAAAAAGCAATCAGCAGAATAAACAAAAAGTAGTCAGACAATATTGTATAGTGTGCCGAATAATGCGAAACAAGGGAATTTCTGGTTAAATTCTCTTGTTTTTTTTGCAAAAAGAGCTATCATCTAATTATGAACTTGAACGCAAAAGGTTGGTAAATTCCAAAGGGGTTTTGGAACTTTTGCGCATAAGGGAAAAGTTTCACAGGAGGGAAAATTTATATGAAGAGAAAGAAACTTTTAGCATTAGTTATGGCCGGAGCAATGGTATTCGGTTTGGCAGCATGTGGCTCTAGTAGCTCCAGTGGGGATAGCTCTAGTAGCAAAGCAGAGGGTATCCGTTTATTGAATGGTAAACCTGAGATTGATGATCAGTTGCAGGAACTTGCAGCTAAGTATGAAGAAGAAACTGGTAACAAAGTTACAATCGAGACAATCGGTGGTGACACAAGTGCTTCTGATGAATTGAAGAAGATGTATCAGGCAGATAACATGCCAGATATCTTCGTAATCGAAGCAAATCAGGCAGAAACATGGGATGGCATGTTAGCAGACCTTTCTGATGAGGATTGGGTTTCTGACACAAGCTACGCATTAAAGGATGATGATACAGTAATCGGCTTCCCATACACAGTTGAAGCTACTGGTCTTTCTTACAATGCTGACATTCTTAGCAAAGCAGGAATCGATCCTACAACATTAACAACACCTGAAGCTTACGAAGAAGCTTTCAAGACACTTGATTCCAAGAAGGATGAACTTGGACTTACAGCAGTTGTTGGCTGGTGTACAGAACCAAATAACTTAGGATGGTCTTCAGGTACACATGTATTTGCTCAGTATCTTGATGCTGGTCTTGCTCAGGATGATACAAAATATCTTGATCTTCTGAACGATGGCGGACAGATTGACGAAGACAGAATGACAGATTTTGCAAACTTTATTGGAATGTTAAATCAATATTCAGATCCAGACCTTCTTGTAGATGGTACATATGATGATCAGGTTGCTAACTTTGCAGCTGGCAAGTATGCATTTGTAACACAGGGTTCTTGGATTGGTGCTACAGTAACATCTTCTGATGATTATTCAGGATTTGCTATGGGAATTGCTCCATATGCATTTGAAGATGGTATCGACACAATTATTGGTGGTGCTCCATCATTCTGGACAGTATATAACGATGGTCAGGTAGACGCTGCTAAGGAATTCTTACAGTGGGTATCTGGTGATTCTGCTCAGAAGATCTTAGTTGAAGAAGCTAACTTAATCAGCCCATTCGACTCATGCGCATATGAACCAACTGATCCATTCTACAACAGCATTAACACATACATGCAGGCAGACAAGCTTTCTGGATGGCACACAATGCTTAAGAAGGACGGTCTTCAGAATGAAACTTGCGTAGTATTCAATGACTATGCTAAGGGTGATCTTGATGCAGCCGGATTTGTTAAGACAATGAAGGATGTAATTGCAAATTACTATGCAGAATAATCTATAATTTACAAATTACAAGATATTAAATAGCAGAAGTATAGGGGGCAGGCCTTATGGTTTTGCCCCCTTTGTTAAAAAAGAGGAAAGGGGGAAAAGAGATGAAGCTCGATAAAAAGTTACAGGGGTTAATTGCAGTAATTGCTTTCTTTGGCGGAATTGCCATGTTAATAGGAGCACTTGCAATGGACTTTATGGGCTCTACTTTTGAGGGTAGAGGACCTATATTAGTCATCGGTATCCTGGCAATTCTTTTTGGAATGTATCTCTTCCCAACAGAAAAGCACCATAGAAAGATTATTAATTTTATTTTCTTATTTCCATTATTATTCACATTCTTAGTAACCGTAATTATTCCATTATTGCTTGGTTTCTATTATTCCTTCACAGACTGGGATGGAATCAGAATGAGAAATTATGTTGGATTTGATAATTACGCTAAGATGTTCCATCAGCCAAGTTTTGTATGGTCAATCGTACTGACATTCTTATTTGTAGTGTTAAATATGGTAATGGTAAATCTGATCGCATTCTTATTGGCATTACTTTGCACAAATAAGTTTAGAGGAATCGGATTTTTCCGTGCAGCGTATTTCGTACCAAACCTGATTGGTGGTATCGTACTTGGTTATATCTGGCAGTTTATCTTCAGTAATGTTTTGGTTGAATTTACAAGTAAGGTATTTAACAACAATTATTCAATTCTTGCAAGCTCAAATACAGCTTTCCTTGGTATTATTGTTGTTTACATCTGGCAATATGCCGGTTATATTATGCTGATTTACATCACAGGTCTGAATACTGTACCTGGTGAAGTATTGGAAGCAGCAGCAATTGATGGCGCAAGTCCACTTCAGACACTCTTTAATATTAAGATTCCGATGATTGCACCATCTATTACAATTTGTACATTCTTGACTCTTACAAACTCATTTAAGATGTTTGATGTAAACTTGTCATTGACAGGTGGTAAGGGTTCAATTGCAAGCTTCATGGGTTCATATCTGACAAATGGTACAGAGATGCTGGCGTTAAATATCTACAATGAAGCTGTTATTAAGAGCAATTATGCTTTGGGTCAGGCTAAAGCGGTATTATTCTTTATTATCCTGGCAACTGTATCTGTACTTCAGGTACGTATCTCTAATAAGAGGGAGGTGGAACTGTAATGCATACAAAAGAAAAGAAATTCAGTTTAATAGCAAAAGTTATTATTGCTACAATTATTGCAGTATATGTTCTGTTTCCATTTGCATTAGTTGTAATTAATTCATGTAAGAGAACACAGGATATCACAGCCAATCCAATCGGATTAAATGGTGTGAGTTTCCAGCAGCTGATTTCAAATATGAATGATGTTGTTAACAATACACATTTCATGTTCTGGCAGGCCTTTGGATACTCAGCAATCATTACCGTTGTTTCTCTTGTTTTATTGGCTGTATTCGGTGGAATGGCAGCGTGGGTAATCTGTAGAAATCATACAAAGTGGTCAAGATTTATCTACTTTTTGTTTATTTCATCCATGACAATTCCATTCCAGGTAGTTATGCTTCCACTGGTATCTACATTCCGTGATACCGGTAAATTCGTAGGAATTGCGATGTTACAGTCTGTTCCGGGTATTGTCTTTGCATATTGCGGATTCGGTGGAGCGATGACAGTGTTTATCCTTGTTGGTTTCATTAAGGGTATCCCATATGATTTGGAAGAAGCTGCATCCATTGATGGATGTTCGCCGGAGGGAACATTCTTTAGAATTATCTTCCCACTGTTAACTCCGGTAATAACAACAGTTACAATTCTTAACGGTATGTGGATTTGGAACGATTATCTGCTTCCATCCATGATGTTAGGACAGAATGGTGCAGTAAAGACTTTACCTGTAGCTGTTCAGGCCTTTGTCGGTTCTTATGTAAAGCAGTGGAACCTGATCTTAACAGCAGCATTACTTGCAATCATTCCTATGATTATTGTGTTCTTATTTGCTCAGAAGCAGATTATGAACGGTATGATCGAAGGAGCGGTTAAGGGTTAAACTTTTTTCTTCATTTTAAAATTTCGAAAAAAAGACTGCATGTATGGTATCATAGATGCAGTCTTTTTATTTGTGAGGTATGTTATGAGTAGTTTTTTCTCCATGGACGGACCGTTGATGAGAGGTCTGAGTGATTTGGCGACATTGATGTTTCTAAATCTGATAACAATGGTATTTTGCATTCCGGTGGTAACTGCCGGTGCGGCGTTGACAAGCATGAATTACTGTATTATGAAGATGAATGAAGGAGAGGGACATGTAATATCGCTCTTTTTTGCGCAGTTTAAGGGAAATCTTAAGACGGCGACATTGCCTTGGCTGATTATGTTAATCCTTGGAGGATTTATAGCCCTGGATTTCTACATGCTTAAGACGAATACGGGGGTCCAGAGAGGTCTGGTAATTGTGCTTTATGTACTTACAGTACTCTGGCTTGCACTGTTTGTGTGGATCCTGCCCCTGGGGGCAAAGTTTATCTACAGCACAGGCGCCGTATTTAGAAATGCATTTATTCTGGCAATCGGCAAACTTCCAAGAACATTCTTTATGATGGTAATCACGGTTCTGGTTCCGGGAGTGCTTATCATGAATATGAAGTTATATCCGATACTATTTGTTCTTGGCTTGTCATTGCCTTCGTATCTTTGTTCTTTCTTTTATTATCCTGTAATTAAGGAAATGATAACGCGGATGGAAGAAAATAAAACCCCGGAAGAGTAAAAACTCTTTCGGGGTTTTGTTTTAGGAAATGTTTAGTCGTCTGATTCCTCATCTTCTGTAGTAGAGAATACAGCACGCTTACGAGCCATTTCATCATTTTCAAGATATTCATCATAAGTTGTAATCTTATCGATGATAGTTCCGTTTGGCATAAACTCAATGATACGGTTTGCAGTTGTCTGAACAATCTGATGATCTCGAGAAGAGAACAGAATAACGCCGGAGAACTTAGTCATACCCTTGTTTAATGCTGTGATACTTTCCATATCAAGGTGGTCAGTTGGTTCATCCATGATTAACACGTTAGAGTTTTCAATCATCATACGAGAGAGAAGAACTCGTACCTTTTCACCACCGGATAATACACGCATTTTCTTTACGCCTTCTTCGCCGGCGAATAACATACGTCCAAGGAATCCACGAACATAAGTTGCATCCTTGATTTCAGAATAACCTGTTAACCAGTCAACGATAGAGCTGTCTGTATCGAAAATCTTGGTGTTGTCCTTAGGGAAGTAAGACTGAGAAGTCGTTACACCCCACTTATATTCACCGGAATCCGGTTCCATCTCTCCTGCAAGAATCTGGAAGAGTGTAGTTTTAGCTAACTCATTTGAACCTACAAAACCAATCTTATCATCACGATTAACAGTGAAGCTGATATTGTCTAAAACCTTAACGCCGTCAATTGTCTTGGTAAGATTTGTAACAGTAAGAACTTCATTTCCGATTTCACGCTGTGGTCTGAAATCGATATATGGGTACTTACGGCTGGATGGACGAATGTCTTCCAGTTCAATCTTTTCAAGGGCTCTCTTACGGGAAGTAGCCTGCTTACTCTTGGAAGCGTTAGCAGAGAAGCGGGAGATGAATTCCTGTAATTCCTTAATCTTTTCTTCCTTCTTCTTGTTGGCTTCCTTGCGCTGCTGGAGAAGCAACTGGCTTGATTCATACCAGAAATCATAGTTTCCGGCATAGAGCTGAATCTTACCGTAATCGATATCTGCAATATGAGTGCAGACCTTATTTAAGAAGTAACGGTCATGGGATACAACAACGACTGTATTCTCAAAGTTGATTAAGAATTCTTCCAGCCATGCGATTGCATCCAAATCCAGGTGGTTAGTAGGCTCATCGAGAAGCAGGATGTCCGGATTACCGAACAGTGCCTTGGCAAGAAGAACCTTGACCTTTAACTCACCATTCAAATCAGCCATCATAGAGTAGTGATATTCAGTATCAACTCCAAGACCGTTTAAAAGCTGAGCAGCATCGGATTCTGCGTTCCAGCCGTCCATATCAGCAAATTCAGCTTCCAGTTCTGAAGCGCGGATACCGTCTTCGTCAGAGAAATCTTCCTTTGCATAGATAGCGTCCTTTTCTTTCATAATCTCGTAGAGACGAGCATTTCCCATAATTACTGTATCCAGAACAGTGTAATCATTATATTTGAAATGATCCTGCTCCAGAACACTGAGACGCTGGCCCGGTGTAATGATAATCTCACCCTTTGATGGTTCTAAAACACCAGACATGATTTTAAGGAAGGTAGATTTACCTGCACCATTGGCACCAATCAGGCCGTAGCAGTTTCCTTCTGTAAATTTGATGTTTACGTCTTCGAAGAGAGCACGTTTGCCAAGACGAAGCGTAATATTACTAGCTTGAATCATTTTTTATCCTTTCTTTTATGAAAATTCTGTAATTCCATAATAGGCATACTTATTTTATTTTACTAGAAATACTAAACTTTTCAAGGTTTTTGAAGAGAATAGATATTAATTGTGAAATGTATTCAAAATAGAACAGCCAAAGGGGGTCAGAAGTATTGATTTTTCCCAACGGAAACCCTACAATTTTTATTGTGGCGACGCATGTGGACTTTGTGTTTGGTCTGCATTTTACGCGTATAAAAATATCATTTTCAAGTCAAGTATCTTGTAGGAGGGAAAAAGATGAAAAGAAAAATGAAAACCATGGATGGTAACCATGCTGCAGCTCATGCTTCTTATGCATTTACTGATGTAGCAGCTATCTATCCAATTACACCATCATCTGTTATGGCAGAAGCAACAGATGAATGGGCTACTGCAGGTCGTAAGAATGCTTTCGGACAGAAGGTACAGATTACAGAAATGCAGTCTGAGGCAGGTGCAGCCGGTGCTGTACACGGTTCTCTTGCAGCTGGTGCGCTTACAACAACATATACAGCTTCTCAGGGTCTTCTTTTGATGATTCCTGATCTGTACAAGGTTGCCGGTGAGAGACTTCCGGGTGTATTTAACGTATCTGCTCGTTGTGTAGCAACACATGCATTAAATATTTTCGGTGATCATTCTGATGTATATGCTTGCCGTCAGACTGGTGTAGCTATGCTTTGTGAATCTTCTGTACAGGAAGTAATGGATTTAACTCCAGTTGCACATTTAGCAGCAATTAAGGGTAGAGTACCATTTATCAACTTCTTTGATGGTTTCCGTACATCACACGAAATCCAGAAGATTGAAACATGGGATTATGAAGACTTAAAAGACATGATGGATATGGATGCAGTTACAGCATTCCGTCAGAATGCATTGAATCCAAATCATCCACGTGAAATGGGATCTGCTCAGAACCCAGATTTATTCTTCCAGAGCCGTGAAGCTTGTAATACACAGTATGACGAACTTCCAGCAATCGTTCAGGAATATATGGACAAGGTTAACGCTAAGATCGGTACAGATTACAAGCTGTTTAACTACTCTGGTGCTCCTGATGCAGAACAGATTATCATCGCAATGGGATCTGTTTGCGAAACAATCGATGAAACAATCGATTATCTTGCATCTAAGGGACAGAAGGTAGGTCTTGTTAAGGTTCGTCTTTACAGACCATTCGTTAAGGAAGCTCTTATTGAAGCAATCCCTGATACAGTTAAGAAGATTACAGTTCTTGACAGAACAAAAGAACCTGGTTCTATCGGTGAACCACTTTACTTGGATGTAGTTGCATCTCTTAAGGGATCTAAGTTTGATCAGGTTCCTGTATTTACAGGACGTTATGGTCTTGGTTCTAAGGATACAACTCCTGGACAGATTATTGCTGTATACAACAATACAGAAAAGGAAAGATTTACAATCGGTATTTACGATGATGTAACAAATCTTTCTCTTGAAGTAAAGGAAAATCCTGTAACAACTCCAGAAGGAACAACAAACTGTAAGTTCTGGGGACTTGGAGCAGATGGTACAGTCGGTGCTAACAAGAACTCTATTAAGATTATCGGTGATAACACAGATATGTACGCGCAGGCTTACTTTGACTATGACTCTAAGAAGTCCGGCGGTGTAACTATTTCTCACTTAAGATTTGGTCATACACCAATTCGTTCTACATACTTAATCAGCCAGGCAAACTTCGTAGCATGTCACTGTACAGCATACATCTACAAGTACAACATGGTACAGGATCTGGTACCGGGCGGAACATTCTTATTCAACACACAGTGGTCTGAAGAAGAATTAGATGAGAAGCTTCCTGGACAGGTTAAGAGATATATCGCAGAAAACAATATCAACTTCTACATCATTGACGGTGTTAAGATTGGTAAGGAAATCGGACTTGGAAAGAGAATTAATACAGTACTTCAGTCTGCATTCTTCTCACTTACAGGTCTTATTCCTCAGGAACAGGTTATCAAGCTTATGAAGGATGCTGCTACAGCTTCTTACTCTAAGAAGGGTGACGACATTGTTAAGATGAACCATGATGCTATCGATGCAGGTGCAACAGCATTCGTTAAGGTTAATGTTCCAGAATCATGGAAGAACTGCGAAGATGATGATCTTACACAGACAGTTGGTGAAGGTCGTGAAGAAGTAATTGACTTCGTTAAGAATATTCAGGTTAAGGTTAACGCTCAGGAAGGTAACAAGATTCCTGTATCTGTAGTTAAGAAGTATGTGGATGGTTCTACACCTTCTGGTACAGCTGCATATGAAAAGCGTGGTGTAGCAACAGACGTTCCTGTATGGGATGTTACAAAGTGTATCCAGTGTAATCAGTGTTCTTATGTATGTCCTCATGCAGCAATCCGTCCGGTTGCATTAACAGCTGACGAAGTAGCAGCAGCTCCAGCAGAACTTCAGAGCAAGGATATGAACCAGATGCCGGAATACAAGTTCGCTATTACAGTTTCTGCTTATGACTGTACAGGTTGCGGATCTTGTGCAAATGTCTGCCCAGTAGATGCACTTGCATTAAAGAGCTTCGAAGAAAATGAAGACGAGCAGAAGGCATTCGACTATGCAGTATCCCTTCCTCAGAAGGATGATGTTGTTGAGAAGTTCAAGATCAACACAGTTAAGGGATCACAGTTTGTACAGCCACTCCTTGAATTCTCAGGAGCTTGTGGTGGTTGTGGTGAAACACCTTACGCTAAGTTAATTACTCAGTTATTCGGTGACAGAATGTACATTGCCAATGCTACAGGATGTTCATCTATCTGGGGTAACTCTTCACCATCTACACCATATACTGTAAATGCTAAGGGTCATGGTCCTGCATGGTCTAACTCACTTTTCGAAGATGCTGCAGAATTCGGTTATGGTATGTTACTTGCTCAGAGAGCTATTCGTGACAGATTACATGATGAATTAGGAACACTTGCAGAATCAACAAGTGATGCAAATGTTAAGGCTGCAATTGCAGAATGGAATGATACATTTGCAAATGGTGTAACAAACGGTCTTGCTACAGATAAGTTAGTAGCAGCTCTTGAAGCTGAAGGCTCAGATGTAGCTAAGAATGTATTAAAGGAAAAAGATTTCCTTGCTAAGAAGTCACAGTGGATCTTCGGTGGTGACGGATGGGCTTATGATATCGGCTTCGGTGGATTAGACCATGTTCTTGCTTCCGGTAAGGATATCAATATCATGGTATTCGATACAGAAGTATATTCTAATACAGGTGGACAGTCTTCTAAGTCTACACCTACAGCAGCAGTTGCTCAGTTCGCAGCAGGTGGTAAAGAGACTAAGAAGAAGGATCTTGCTGGTATCGCAATGTCTTATGGTTATGTATATGTAGCACACATCGCTATGGGTGCTGATATGAACCAGTGTGTTAAGGCTATTGCAGAAGCAGAAGCTTATCCAGGACCATCTCTGATTATTGCATACGCTCCATGTATCAATCATGGTATCAAGAAGGGTATGGCAAAGGCTCAGACAGAAGAGAAGCTTGCTGTTGAGTCAGGATATTGGTTCAACTTCCGTTTCAACCCAGAACTTGTAGCAACAGGTAAGGACGGATTCTCACTTGATTCCAAGGCTCCTACTAAGGACTTCCAGGAATTTATCAAGGGTGAAAACCGTTATGCTTCACTGATGAAGGTTGATAAGGAACGTGCTGCTGAACTGTATGCTAAGACAGAACAGAACTACAAAGAAAGATATGAATTCTTGCAGAAATTGGTTAAGCTTTATAAAGCAGAAGACTAATTCGAGATAAGAATTAAGAAATGAAAGAGGTTAGGCCGTTTGGCCTAACCTCTTTTTCCTTGTTCCACATCATGCTCCCGTAAATATTTATTCATCGTATTCAGCACCATCCGCTTATTCCCGGACCATTTTGGCTCAATCAAAATCTTCTTTGGTCCATCACCGGTCAGACGATGTATGGTGATATCCCTTGGCAGTAGTTCCACGCAATGTGCTACCGTTTCGATATAGTCTTCAAGTGTAAACACAGGAAATGGATGCGCGCGGTAATAATCTGCGAGATCCGTATGTTCTAAGATATGGAGTAGCTGCAGTTTTACACCATATACATGCTGGGAAGCGACATGGCGAACGGAGGCGTACATATCTTCTTTTGTTTCGCCCGGTAATCCGAGGATGATATGTGTAATCACTTTGATATTACGTTCTTTTAACGCCTGAACAGCCTGATCATACACTTCGAGGCAATAGCCACGGCGGATAAATTGGGCGGAGGCTTCCTTAACAGTCTGCATGCCAAGTTCGACCCATACGGGCTTGATCTGATTCAATTCTTCTAATAAATCAAGAACTTCCGGTGGGAGGCAGTCTGGACGCGTGGCGATGGATAATATCACAACGTCGGGATGTTGGATGGCCTCTGTGAATATCTTGCGAAGGTAATCAGTGGATGCATAAGTATTGGTATAGGCTTGGAAATAGGCGATGAATTTTCGGCATTTTGGCGCCTTTGACTGGATTCGTAGTTTGCCGGATTCGATTTGTGTTGTGATATCACATCGATAGTCTTCAGCAAAGTCTCCGGAACCGCCGGCGCTGCAGAAGATACAGCCCCGCGTGTCAATTTTGCCATCGCGATTGGGGCAGGTCATACCGCCGTTTAAGGCGATGCGATAGACTTTCTCGCCATAGATTCTTTTTAGTTCGTCATTGATCATGTTTAGATACATCTTATCACCTGCGTTTTCATTTCTTAGAGTCATATTTCGTCCTATCATTGTGTCATGATGCGATGGAAAAAGCAAATCCCTATCTTTACTTATAATTTTAGAAATGCTAGAATGAATTAAATTAAAGACTTTGTGTGGGGGTTATGAAGTTACTATGTATGATACAGAGGATAGAGACGTGAGTTTAAATCAGAATACGATTTCCGGAGAGGATATGTTGCTTGAACAGGTTGATGCATTTCGTGAGAAGGCACGACAGATTCAGGCATTGGTTAATGCAAAAGAAAGAAAAGTAAAAGAATTAGAGGCTATGGTTCGTTCCAAGGAAGAGCAGAATGCACGTCTTCAGGCGAGCCTGGAAGAAAAGCAGAAAGAAGCCGATAGCATCGTTGCTGATGTAAATGTTCAGGTGGATCGCCTGTTGTCGGATGTTAAGATGAACATGGCAAATCTGGAGGGACAGATTAAGCAGCAGATTCGCAACAATGAGGGCTCTGCGGCGGAGCAGTCTCAGGAAGTAAAGAATACTCTTGAGCAGATGCTGAAAGGCCTGGATGGAATCAAGGGCGATCTTGGTGACAAAGTACATGATGAGAATGTCAAGGTTTATCGTAATATTCAGGACCTGATGAAAGAGATGGATCGATCTGAGGATCAGGAAGAGAAGAATACTTTGATGGAACGTAAGATTTCAACTCTCCACACACAGAATATCGTATTGACGTTATTTAGCATGTTTAATTTAGCTTTATCCGCTGTAATAATTCTTGTATTAATTGGTATTATCTAGATACAGGAAATAATAGAAATAATCACAAGCGCTCTCTCAAGGTAACTCTTGAGGGGGCTTTTTTACAATATGAAACACTTTTATAGAGTGATGTTTGATAGTATAATGAATCTAAATTAGGTGTTTGTTTAGTGAGGCAGATTATGGAAAACAAGAATAATCAAGTGGTATGGGTAATCGGACACAAGAATCCGGATACAGACAGTATCTGTGCAGCTATTACCTATGCAAATCTGAAGAGTCAGATTGAGCCGGGGAACTTTGTTCCGAAAAAGGCAGGATCTTTAAGTGAAGAGACAAAATATGTATTGGACCGATTTGACGTGAAAGAACCGGAGACGGTGACAAATGTTGGTACACAGTTAAAAGATATTGATTTTCGACGTACAGACGGTGTCAGCAGTCACATTTCCTTGAAAAAGGCATGGGAGCTGATGAAGACGGAAGATGTTGTAACGCTTCCGATTGTAGGGGTTAACAATCGCCTGGAGGGTCTGATTGTCAATGGTGATATTGCATATTCCTATATGGATATTTATGACAATCGAATTATGTCCAGAGCGCGTACACAGTACCGTAATATTGTAGAGACCATTAATGGTCATCTGATTACTGGAAATGAGCACGCGTACTTTGTTAAGGGACGAGTGGTAATCGCATCCGGTGCCTGCAGTATTCGAAAGGAAATCGAAGAAGATGACCTTGTTATTATGGGCGATGTAAAGGAACGTCAGCTGGTGGCTCTGGAACAGAATCCGAGCTGTATGATTGTTTCCGGAGTTAGAAATGTGGATCAGGAAGTTGTGGAGAAGGCGGCATCTATCGAATGTATTCTGATTGCTACAGAGTATGATACATTTACGGTTGCCCGTATGGTTCATCAGAGTATTCCAATAAAAGCGTTTATGTCCAAGGATAAGCTGGTAACATTTGAACTGGACGACTATGTTGATGATGTGCAGGAGGTTGTTTCGAAGATTCGTCATAGAGACTTCCCGGTACTGGATCAGGAACGTCATTATATTGGAATGTTCTCCCGTAGAAACTTACTTAACATGAAGAAAAAGAAGGTGATTCTCGTTGATCATAATGAGAAGAGCCAGGCGGTAGACGGAATTGATGAGGCAGAAATTCTGGAGATTATCGATCATCATAGAATCGGATCATTGGAGACAATTCAGCCGATTTTCTTCAGAAATCAGCCACTGGGATGTTCTTCTACCATTATTTATCAGATGTATCAGGAGAAAGGGGTAGAAGTGACACCTAAGATTGCCGGATTGTTGTTATCAGCAATTCTTTCCGATACTCTGATGTTTAAATCCCCTACCTGTACACCGATGGATGTTCGTGTTGGTAAAGAGCTCGCGGAGATTGCAGAGGTTGATTATAAGGAACTTGCGATGTCGATGTTTGAAGCCGGTTCGAACTTCAAGAATCGTACAACGGAAGAAATCTTTTATCAGGATTTCAAGACATTCTCAGCGGAATCTATGACCTTTGGCGTGTCACAGGTTAGTGCAGTCAGTGAGAATCAGTTGAAGAAGATCAGTGGAGATTTACAGGATTATATGAATCAGGTTATGGTTGATAAGAACCTGGATATGGTTTTTGTAATGCTTACCAATATCTTAGAACAGCGTTCTGACGTGATTTTTGCCGGACAAAAGGCAGAGAATGTTATGCGTATGGCATTCCCGGGCAAGGAAGAAAAAGAAGGCCTCTATGGCCTGGCAGGGGTTGTTTCAAGAAAGAAACAGATGATTCCGAAGATTATTGAGGGCATTCAGCAACTGTAGCATAGGATTTATGTGTTAATGTAAATGGATATCGGCGCTTCCGGTTGGGGCGCCGATATTTTGACTATAGCGATGTAATAGATTTAGAAAGAGAGAAATACAAATACATGAGCAAAATTGAATGGAAACCGGGGAATATGGTGTATCCGATTCCCGCAGTTATGGTATCGGTGCGAGATAAAGAGGGTGTGGATAATATCCTTACAGTAGCCTGGGTTGGAACGGTTTGTACCAATCCGCCAATGGTATCGATTTCCGTCCGTCCGGAGAGATATTCCTATAAGGCGATAGAAGAAACCGGTGAATTTGTAATTAATCTCACCACAGAAGAACTGGCATATGCAACAGATTTTTGTGGTGTCAGATCAGGTAGGGATTATGATAAATTCAAAGAGTGTAAACTGACGAAAGAAGAGGCAAGTCATGTTTCTGTTTCTATGATTCAGGAGTCTCCGGTAAATATTGAATGTAAAGTTAGAGAAGCTCATAAATACGGAAGTCATACCATGTTTACTGCAGATGTTTTGGCTGTTCACGTGAATGATGAATATATGAATGAAAAGGGTAAATTCTGTTTGGAGAATGCAAATCCAATAGTTTATTCTCATGGAACATATTTTACTATGGGAGAGGAACTGGGAACATTTGGTTACTCCGTAAAGAAACCCAACGAAAAAACGATAAGAAGTGTTAAAGCAGAGAAAAAGAGCACTGAGACAACACGAACGAAACCTCGTTGGAAGAAATCGCGAAAGAAGAAATAGATATAGGTGTTGTGTACAGACAAAGGGCTGATTATAATAAAAATATAGTGTATTAAATTTAATAGATTGTTTTTTTAGTATATAGTAAAAGGGGAATGAGTTATGAAACAATATCGCTATATTCTAAATCGAAACTTGTCTCTTGAAGGAATGATTCAAGAGATTCAACAATTACCGGAATACAAGGCGGGGGTGAAAGCGCTATTGCAGATTGTGGAGCCAAATTGTGTTCCGGGGCCTATCCAAGAAGATTTAAATCTAATTCATGCCAAGTTACCGGGAGTTCGGGTAATTGGCATGACTAGTCATGGTGCTCTCAGTAGGGAGACCCACTCTATTCGATATACAGTATGTTCTGTCCTTTTCTTTGAAGAAAGCACATATGAAATTGAAGTGTTTGATTGCCATGGGAAATCCCCGTTAGAAGCGGGAAAAGAGTATAAACTCGTATTGAAGGAATATAAATCTCCCAGGGCTGTTCTTATGATGTCATCGGATTTTAGTCTCTGTCCGGAACCTTTTATTGATTGCATCAATGAATTTAATCATGAATTGATTGCATTTGGTGCTCTTGCCGGCACAAATAAGATGGGGGATGATAAGTCCTTGATTTTTGTTGATGATAAGATTTATAATCGTGCGATTCTGGCGGTTTGTTTTTGCGGTGAGAAATTACATTTCGCATGTGATTATAACCTGGGATTCCGTTCACTGGGTAAGGAATTAGTGGTAACAAAATCCGATGAAGTTGGAATGGTTTATGAAATTGACAACAAACCGGCTTTTGAAATCTATGGAGAACATCTTGGTATTGAGAAAAATGATTATTTTTTTGAGAATACCAGTTCCTTTCCTTTTATGTTAAGACAGAATGGTCATTATCTGGCTCGTGTTGCATTGAATTACAGGAAGGAGGATGGTGCGTTGGGATTTGCCAGTCAAATTCCGGTGGGTAGTACTGTCAGCCTCGGTTATGCAACCAGCCAGTATCTGTTGGATGAATCCTATCATAATGCAAAGAGAATGTTCGGATTTTATCCGCAGGCAGTTATGATTTATGCCTGTATGAGTCGTCGTATGCTTATGGGAGACGATCTTGCGGAGCTGGAATTTGATTTTTATGAAAAATCAATCCCAATGCTACCTGGGCTCATGGTTATGGTGAGATTTTGCATGCGAAAGGTTTGCGTGGATTTTTGAATGCTTCTCTGGTGGCGGTAGGAATTCGGGAAGGAGAAGTAACAGAAGAAGAGAAGAAACGTGAGTTTAAGGAATTGGATATACCAAAGGAGTACTTGATTGGGTATAAACCTCTTTCTGAACGACTGGTTCGTTTCCTTGAGTCTACGACGTCGGATCTGAGAAGCGCAGTGGATCAGCTGTTTAGAGTGGCCAGTATGGATGAGTTGACGCAGATTTATAATCGACGGGCGCTGAATCATTTCATGCAGCAGCAGATTGACGCCTTTGGTTCAGAAGGCGAAATTATGGTGCTTCTGGTTGATATCGATCACTTTAAACATGTTAATGATACATATGGCCATGATGTGGGAGATATGATTCTAAAAGATGGTGTGGACCAGGTTAAGCGATTTGTTTCACAGAAGGATATTATCGGACGATGGGGTGGAGAGGAATTTATCATGATTTCTCCCTACAGTAGCAAGGAAAAGGCTTTAAGGGTTTCGGAATCCATACGTAAGGGCGTAGAAGAAATGGAATTCGAGAAAGTTGGTCATATTACAGTCAGTGGTGGTGTTACGGTGCTTCGTCGAGAAGATACTCTGGAGTCTGTATTTAAGAGAGTGGATGATGCCTTGTATGAGGCGAAGACAACCGGTCGAAACAAGATGGTTTATAAAGATTAAAGGAAAAAGGCGGTGCTTGATTTTCAAGCATCGCCTTTACAATATCATACGGAATTACTGAACCAGCTGATCCAGGATAGTCATATAGACATCTTCGTATTTTACTTTCCAGTTATAACAGATTGCTTCTGCCTGTTCTTTGGTGTCAACGTGAAGATTCAATGATAGAATCTCTGTCTGTTCTTCCTGGGCTTTGCAGTTTACCAGGAAACCGCCGCCGGTTGCACGATAATAATCTGCTGTGATGGCGTTGGTTGCCTTAATCTGCATTTTGTTTTCTTTGAAATATGCTTCGATATCCTGCTGAATACCTTCTGTAATCTTATCCTTGAACAAATCAAGTGTATGTAGCCCCT
The DNA here is from genome assembly GCA_017392525.1 of Lachnospiraceae bacterium. Classification (GTDB taxonomy): domain Bacteria; phylum Bacillota; class Clostridia; order Lachnospirales; family Lachnospiraceae; genus FD2005. Next base: position 5,442 of record JAFOVD010000052.1, on the reverse strand, counting down.
CACTGGTGATTCTATATTGTGTACTGTTATGTGAGGTCTCTGATGTAATCATCTTGTTTTCTTCCAGATTATGGATGATTGCCTGTGCACGGAACCAGTCAGTGTAGTTGGCGTTCAAAAAGAAATCCGTAATCTGTGTATTGGTAAGTGGAAAATCCACCCTGGATAAGAGTTCCAGTGTTGTAATTTTATATAATAAATCTAATTCTGCCAAAGTTTAGAATCCTTTCTAGTTAATATGATCTTTGACTGCCTTTGCAACTACCTCAGAAACCTGAGGGTCAAAAGCTTCCGGAAGAATGAAGTCAGCACATAACTTGTCTTCAGGAACAAGAGAGGCCAGTGCTGTTGCAGCCGCAAGTTTCATTTCTTCTGTAATTTCTCTGGCGTGTCCTTCCAGGGCGCCTTTAAAGATACCCGGAAATGCAACCACGTTATTTACCTGATTGGGGAAATCAGAACGTCCGGTACCAATGATTCTGGCGCCGGCTTCTTTGGCAAGATCCGGCATAATCTCCGGAGTCGGATTGGCCATTGCAAAGAGGATAGCGTCGTGGTTCATGGAACGTACCATTTCCTGGGATACAATGCCGGGAGCGGATACACCGACGAAGATGTCGGCGCCCTTAAGTGCATCGGCAAGAGTACCGCTTTCATGATTCAGGTTTGTTACTTTGGTCATCTCTTCCTGCATCCAGTTTAGGTCTGGATAGTCAGGTCCGATGATGCCCAAACGATCACACATCAGGATATTTTTAAATCCGTAGCGCAGTAGAAGTTTTGTAATTGCAATACCGGCGGAACCGGCACCATTTACGACTACGCGACAGTTTTCCTTTTCTTTCTTTACAACTTTTAGGGCATTGATGATACCTGCTAATACGACGATGGCAGTTCCGTGCTGATCATCGTGAAATACCGGGATATCAAGCTCTTTTTTCAGCCGTTCTTCGATTTCGAAACAACGTGGTGCGGAGATGTCTTCCAGGTTGATTCCTCCGAAGGTAGGAGCGATAGCTTTGACGGCTGCCACGATTTCATCCGGATCCTGAGTGGAAAGAACAATAGGAAATGCATTCACATCCCCGAATTCCTTAAAGAGGACGCATTTACCTTCCATTACCGGAAGAGCAGCCTCCGGACCGATATTTCCAAGCCCCAGTACGGCACTGCCGTCAGAAACTACAGCCACAGTATTGGCTTTTAAGGTGTAGTGAAAAACTTCTTTTTTATCTTCGGCTATAATGCGGCATGGTGCTGCAACGCCGGGTGTATATGCCAGTGCAAGATCTTCTCTTGTATTTACATGAGATTTTGCAACAGTTTCAATTTTACCATTCCATTGACGGTGAAGCTCGATGGCTTTTTCATCATTTGTCATCTTGTAAACCCTCTTTTCATTTATCCTTTTCCTGTATGAATTCCCTAGGTAAGGTGAAATCACACTGACTATTATCTTATCATAGGAAAAAGGTCTTTTCAAATGATGTGTTTTGGAGTATAATATCGTATAAAAATATGCATCTTTAATCTGTTTGTGAATAAAAACAGAATGTATGAGACAAATCACTAGTCGATTTCGACAATATTTCCAATAAGATGAGTTAATAATTTTATAAAAGTTTAATTATAGAGAGGCGCATATCATGGAAAACATGAAAGCAAAATATGAATCTCTGTCAGCGGCTGTTTTAAAAGACTTGGCTAAGACACGTAAGATTAAGGGAATTTCGAAAATGAAAAAAAGCGAATTAATCGAAGCGATGCTAAAGCAGGATGAAATCGATGCGGCAGAAAAAAAGACAGAGCAGAAAGCAGAGCAGAAGACAGAACATAAGGCAGAACGTGCTCCAAGGACTTATAGAAAGAGCAAGGAAGAGACGGCATCTGAACAGAATTCTGAAGCTGACAAGGAAGAGCAGAAAAAGGATGAAGTTAAGAAGGTTCCGCATTATGATGACGCGAAGACAGTAAGCGGTATTTTAGAGGTACTATCTGACGGTTATGGATTTATCCGTAGTGAAAACTATCTGCCTGGAGAGAATGATGTATACGTTTCACCTTCACAGATTCGTAAGTTCAATCTTAAAACAGGTGATATTATCACCGGTAAGACAAGAAAGAATAATCCGAATGATAAGTTTGGTGCACTCCTTTTCATTGAGAGCATCAATGGATATGATCCGGAAGAAGCAGTAAAACGTACCAACTTTGAGGATTTAACTCCGGTATTCCCAAATGAAAGAATTGTTCTGGAACGTAAAAACAGTTCAGTGGCAATGCGTATTGTTGACCTCCTTTCTCCTATTGGTAAGGGACAGAGAGGTATGATTGTATCGCAGCCAAAAGCAGGTAAAACCACATTGTTAAAAGAAGTGGCAAAATCGGTGAAAGAATCAAATCCGGAGATGCATCTGATTATTCTTCTGATTGATGAAAGACCGGAGGAAGTTACGGATATGAAGGAAGCTATTGAAGGTGACAATGTAGAAGTTATCTATTCTACCTTTGATGAACTTCCGGAGCATCACAAACGTGTATCCGAGATGGTTATTGAAAGAGCTAAGAGACTGGTAGAGCACAAGAAGGATGTTATGATCCTTCTGGATAGTATTACCCGTCTTGCAAGAGCCTATAACCTGACTGTTCCACCATCAGGTAGAACACTTTCCGGTGGTTTGGATCCGGCAGCGCTCCATATGCCAAAGCGTTTCTTTGGTGCTGCAAGAAATATGAGAGAGGGTGGTTCTCTTACAGTTCTTGCTACTGCATTGGTTGATACAGGTTCTAAGATGGATGATGTGGTATTTGAGGAATTCAAGGGAACAGGTAATATGGAACTTGTTTTAGATCGTAAGCTGTCTGAAAAGAGAGTATTCCCTGCTATTGATTTGTCAAAGTCCAGCACAAGAAGAGATGATTTGCTTCTTACACCAAAGGAAATGGAAGCAATGGATATTGTTCGAAAGGGACTTACGGGAATGCGAAAAGACGATGCCACAGAGTCAGTTCTGAATCTGTTTACGCATACTCAGGATAACAATGAATTTGTACATCGCGTGATACAGAGACGTGTTATCTAAATTTACAATCTTTACATATTGGGCAAAAAAGTATTGCATAAACTATATAGACATGCTACAATGATTAAGCTGTTTATCGGGATGTAAATAGTATCGTGTCCACATTAAGTGGGAACAGACTTTAAAATATAAAAATATTTGAGAGGTGAAATCATGAGACAGGGTATCCATCCAGATTATTATCAGGCTACAGTAACTTGTAACTGCGGAAACACATTTACAACAGGTTCTACAAGCGAAAGCATCCACGTAGAAATTTGCAGTAAGTGTCATCCATTCTACACAGGCCAGCAGAAGGCTAACAAGGCTCGTGGACGTATTGAACAGTTCAACAAGAAGTACGGTTTCGAAGCAAAATAAGAATCGAATACGACTATGGAAGACTGAGGTTAACAATTTTAATCTCAGTCTTTTTATGTATATGGGAGAAGGACTATTATGAAGTTTTCAGGCATCGGTGGTCAGGCGGTTATGGAAGGCGTTATGATGCGTAACAAAGATAAGTACGCAGTAGCGGTACGCCTGCCAAATAAAGAGATTCATATTGATATTAAAGAGGATAAGTTAGATCTGGGAGTATGGAAGAAAATTCCTGTTGTCAGAGGTGTGGTGTCCTTTTTTGCATCTTTGATTGTTGGGATGAAGGCTCTTATGTACTCGGCATCTTTCTTTGAGGAAGAGGAAGAAGAAAAAGCAGATTTGACAGAAGAAGAGATGGCGGCAAAGGCGCGAAAAGAAAAAGCAGAGATGGGAACGACATTAGTAGTTTCCTTTGTTATTGCCCTGGGATTATTTATGGTATTTCCTTATTATCTTTCCAAGGCATTTGCATATTACATCAGCTCCTACAGTGTTATGGCCTTTGTTGAAGGTATGATTCGAGTGACATTATTCTTATGTTATATTGCATTCATTTCAAGGATGGAAGACATTAAGAGAGTGTTTATGTATCATGGCGCTGAGCATAAGTGTATCAATTGTATAGAACATGGTCTTGAACTGAATGTGGAAAATGTCAGAAAGTCCGACAGACAACATAAGCGTTGTGGTACCAGTTTTATCTTTATCGTATTCTTGATCAGTGTATTTGTATTTATGTTTATTCATGTGGATTCTCATGTGCTACAATTATTGCTCCGGTTACTTTTGGTGCCGGTGATTGCGGGTGTCTCATATGAGTTTATTCAGTTGGCAGGGAGAACAGAAAATCCGGTTGTGAATATCTTAAGTAAACCCGGAATGTGGGTTCAAAATATGACCACAAGAGAACCGGATGATGATATGATAGAAGTCGGCATCGCCTCAGTAGAGGCAGTCTTTGACTGGAAGAAATTCCAGGAGGAGATGAAAGAAGACGATAATAAATAGTTTTAAATATGGGTGAAGTAATTAAAATGACGAAAACTACATATGGGAGTGCGCTGAAGGCAGCAGGTGAAAAACTTCGTTTGTCGGAAGTTCCCAATGCAGATTTGGATGCGGAATATCTATTGGAGCATCTGACCGGTTGGAATCGAGCCAGACAGTTTATGGAAAAAGATTCTGTTATGCCGGAAGAACTGAAAAATCAATTCTTTGCATTGGTTGATAGAAGAAAAGAACGTATTCCACTTCAGCATATTATTGGTACACAGGAGTTTATGGGGCTGGAATTCGAAGTCAATGAACATGTACTGGTGCCGAGACAGGATACAGAAGTCCTGGTGGAGCATGCGCTTCAAATCCTAAAGGATGGTGATTCTGTACTTGATTTATGTACAGGATCCGGTTGCATTTTATTGTCTCTTATGAAGTTGGGACCACTGTTAAATGGAACCGGCGCGGATATTTCCAGAGAAGCTCTGGAGGTTGCAAAACGAAATAGAGATCGATTGGGTGTGCAGGCTCAGTTTATAGAGACAGATCTTTTCTCGAATATTTCAAAGAAATATGATGTAATCACTTCCAATCCACCCTACATTCCTACGGGTATTATCCCGAAGCTGATGCCGGAAGTGAGAGAGCATGATCCATATATAGCCCTGGATGGTAAAGATGATGGATTATGGTTTTATGAGAGGATTACAGAGGAAGCACCGAAACATCTGTATCGTAATGGTTATCTCATATATGAAATCGGCGTTGATCAGGGAGAAGCGGTGAGTGCCATGCTTGAGAGAGCAGGCTTTACCGATATTTGTGTCAAGAAAGATTACAGTGGCAATGACCGTGTGGTTATTGGACATCTATAAACCGTAAAGTAAGGAGAAATAGAAATGGCAGATATGTTTGATAAATTAGATGGTATGGTAATGCATTATCAGGAAGTTATGAATATGCTTTCAGAACCTGATGTTGCAAATGATAATAATCGTTTCCG